>NZ_LT576451.1:2629000-3286250 GCF_900086645.1 Curtobacterium sp. 9128 | reverse complement strand
GCGCGCCGGTCAGCGCCGCGATCGCGGACACGCTCGACCTGCCGCCGATGGTGGCCCAAAACGAGGACGTCCGCGGGACCGCCTACACCGTGACGGTCGACGCTGCCGTCGGGGTCACGACCGGGATCAGCGCCCACGACCGTGCCCGGACGCTCCGGGTGCTCGCCGACCCGGCATCGGTCCGCGGCGACCTGCACCGTCCAGGGCACGTCGTGCCGTTGCGCGCGCGACCCGGCGGGGTGCGGGAGCGCGCCGGGCACACCGAGGCAGCGATCGACCTGGTCACCGCGGCGGGCTTGCGGCCCGCGGCGGCGATCTGCGAGATCGTCGACGAGGACGGCAGCATGATGCGGCTGCCGCGGCTCGTCGAACTGGGGGCGCGCGAGGGCGTGCCCGTCATCACCATCGCCGCACTCGCCGAGTGGCTGGACGCGGCAGACCGGGCAGCGGCGGACGCCGCGCCCACGGAAGGAACGACACGATGAGCGGAGCAGGCGCGGCGGACCGCGACCACGTCGACGGCAGCGGCATCCGGGTGGCGATCGTCGCCGGGCAGTGGCACGACACGATCGCGGCGGGACTGCTCGCCGGGGCCCAGCGCGAGGTCGAGCGCCTCGGCGCCGACGCCACCGTGCTGCCCGTCCCCGGGAGCTTCGAACTGCCCGTCGTCGCGAAGGCGGCACTCGAGAACGGGTTCGACGCGGCGGTCGCCCTCGGCGTGATCATCCGCGGGGGCACGCCGCACTTCGAGTACGTGTCCGACGCGGCGACGAGCGGCCTCACCCGGGTCGCGATCGAGACCGGCAAGCCCGTCGGCTTCGGCGTGCTCACCCTCGACGACGAGCAGCAGGGCATCGACCGAGCAGGGCTGCCCGGCTCGAAGGAGGACAAGGGTGCCGAGGCGGCGCACGCCGCGATCGCGACGGCCGTGGTGCTGCGGAGCCTGCGCGCCGCGACCGTCCCCGCCTGACCCGCACCGAGCCTCCAGTCCGGACCGGACGCGAAACGGGCCCCGCACCGATGTGGTGCGGGGCCCGTTGCCGTGCGGTGTGTGACTACCGCTTGCCGAACACGTGGATCGGCAGGAAGAAGGAGATGCACATGAGCAGGATGCCGCCCATGAACACGAATGCCTGACCCGAGCTCACCTGGAACGCGACGCCGAACAGGTACATCGACACCAGCAGGAGCAGGATCGAGAAAACAGCGGCGATGACGCGGCCCACAGTGGTACCTCCGGAATCAGGCGGGTGGATCGGACCCAGTCTATCCCCAGGTCGGGGTGTGCTGGTTCACGCCACGGGCTTCGTGGACACCAGACGGTCGACGACGACGAGCAGTGGCTCCATCTCGACCGAGGCGCGGTCGGGGCGGCCGTCGCTCGCGGCACCGAGGGACGCAGCGTGGTACAGCCCGTCGCCCATGAGCTTGATCGCCTGCGCGGTGGGGACGTCCCCGAGCGCGTCCACGAGCGTCGCGAGCCAGGCGTTCTCGGTCTCGTCGAGGGTGCGGCCGGCCTCTTCGTAGCCGGCCTGCTGCAGGCGGCTCGCGGCGAGCAGGGCGAGGTCGAGCTCGCTGCCGACGTACTGGCAGTTGCGGACGAAGTAGCGCGCAGGGCCGTCCTCGGCCTCGCGCATGCGGTCGACGTCGACGGCGGAGAGGTCGGCGAGCCGGTCGCAGAGGCCCTCCACCAGCGCGGCCTTCGAGCCGAAGTGGTACAGCAGTCCGCCCTTCGAGACGCCGGCGCGGGCGGCGACGGCGTCGAGGGTCGCAGTGCGCTCGCCTTCCTCGCACACGATGGCGACGAAGCTGTCGAGGACACGGTCGCGAGCACTTGCCATAGGGGTGAGTCTAGGAGGCGTCGAGGACACGGTGCAGCGCGCATCGGGGCGCACTTGCCATAGGGGTGAGTCTAGGAGTGTGCGGACGGCGACGCGGAACCCGCGCCGCCGTCCGTGTCTCAGCCCTTCAGCGCACCGGCCGCGATGTTCGCGATGAAGTGCCGCGACCCGATGATGAACACCCCGATCAGCGGGAACACGCTGATCACCGCGCCGGCCATCACGGCGCCGAGGTCGGTCGCGTTCACCGAGCTCAGGCCGGCGAGGGCGACCTGCAGGGTCTGCCCCTTCGGGTCGATCAGCACGATGAGCGGCCAGACGTAGTCGTTCCAGGCGGTGATGAACGTGAAGATCCCGAGGAACGCCAGCCCACCGCGGAGCATCGGCACACCGACCGACCACCACGTCCGGAAGAACCCGGCACCGTCCACCCGGGCGGAGTCGATGAGCTCGTTCGGGATCGACGTCGTCGCGAACTGCCGCAGCAGGAAGATGCCGAACGCGTTCGCGGCGCCGGGGATGATGAGCGCCTGCAGCCCACCGATCCACCCGAGCTTCGCCATGAGCACGAAGCTCGGGACGAGGGACAGGCTCCCCGGCACCAGGAAGGTGGCGAGCATCACCGTGAACAGTGCGCGCTTGAACGGGAACTCGTACTTCGCGAACGCGAACGCTGCCAGCGAGTCGAACAGCATGACGAGGACCGCCGTGCCGCCGGCCACGATCACCGTGTTGAGGAGTGCCCGGAGCATGTCGACGCTGCCGAACACGCTCGCGATGTTCGCGAACGCGTTGTCGCCGAACCACAGCGACGGCGGGTACCCGAAGATCTCCGCGTTCGTCGACGTCGACATCACGAGCAGCCAGTAGAACGGGAAGATCGACAGCAGGACCCCGACGACCAGGCACACGTGCGTGACGAGCGTCCCGATCCAGCCTCGGCGGAACCCGTGGCGGTGGTCGGACTCGGCGGCACCGGGGCGACCGAGCGCAGCGGCGGTGTTCGTGGTCGTGGTCTCGGTGGTGGTCATGCGTCGACGCCCTTCTTCGCGGTGCGGACGATGACGGTGCGCGCCGTGCGCAGCCGCCTGGGTGTCTTGAGGCCGTCGCGTTCACTGAGCAGACGCCAGTTGATGATCGCGAACACCACGGAGAAGATGAACAGAACCCAGGCGATCGCCGAGCCGTACCCGAAGTCGAACTGGTTGAACGCCTGCTCGTACTGGTACAGCACGATCGTCATGCCGGCCTCGTCCGGACCACCGACCGCGCCGCCGTTGAACAGGATCTGCGGCTCCGTGAAGAGCCCGAGCCCGCCGATGGTCGACGTGATCAGGGTGAAGAGGATGACCGGCCGGAGCATCGGGACGGTGATCCTCGAGAAGATCTGCCACGTGTTCGCACCGTCGACCTTGGCGGCGTCGTACAGCTCGGTGGGGATCGACTGCAGCCCGGCGAGGTAGATGATCGCGTTGTACCCGGTCCAGCGCCAGATCACCATGACGGAGATCGTGACCTTGATGCCCCAGTACGACGACAGCCACCCGACGGGGTCGGCGCCGAGTGCACGCATCGCGGCGTTCACGAGTCCGAACCCGTCCGAGAAGACGGAGCCGAACACGATCGCCATCGCGACCATGCTCGTGACGTTCGGGATGAAGAACGCCACCCGGTAGAAGCCCTTGGCCCGGATGTTGCCGTGCAGCAGGAACGCGAGCACGAGTGCGAGGAAGAGCATCGGGAGCGTCGACATGATCCAGATGAGGAACGTGTTCCCGACAGCGTTCCAGAACCGCGGGTCGCCGAGCAGGTACTGGTACTGCGCGAAGCCGACCCACGTGGGGCTGCCGATGCCGTCCCAGTCGGTGAAGGACAGCACGATCGAGAACACGATCGGGAACAGCCCGAACACCAGGAACAGGACGTAGAAGGGGGCGATCGCGACGTACTGCGGCCAGAACCGACGGAGGCCGAAGCGCTTGCCGGTGGCCGCGGTCGTGATCGACGCGGTGGGCGTCCCGACGACGGCGGGGATGCTCGTCGTGGGCGGTGCCTGCTTGGTGCTCATGCCGTGACCCCGCGCTTCTCGAGGACCCGGTTCGTCTGGTCGACGGCGTCCTGCCAGGCCCGGTCCGGGTCCTTGCCCGCTGCCTCGACGTTGGTGATCTCGGTCGCGAAGGCGCCGATGAAGCGCTCGTTGTTCGAGATGTAGGTGACCGGGACGTCCATCGCGGTGTCGCTGAAGAACGACAGCGGGTCCTGGTCGCCGAAGAAGTCACCCGGCTTCCGCATCAGGCCGTTGTCGAACGAACCGGGCGTGGACGGGAAGAGCTGGATGTCGTTGTAGGTGTGCGACTGCACCTCGGGGGAGGTGATCCACTGCGCGAAGGCCGCCGCGGCCGCTGGGTCCTTCGACGTCTTCGGGACGGCCAGGAACGAGCCGCCGCTGTTGCCGGGGCGTTCGGGCTGCCTGGCCATCCGCCACTGCCCGGAGGAGTCCGGTGCGGTGTCGTGGATCACCTGGGTCCACCACGCGCCCTCGATCTGCCCCGCCACGCGGCCGGACACCCATCCGGCGTTCTGGTCGGTGCCGGACTGCAGGTTCCCGGTCACGCCGGACTTCGCGCACGCGACGGCGTTCTCCCACGCCTTCCGGATGCTGCTGTCGTCCTGCTCGAAGACGGGCTGGTCGTCACGGTCGAAGTACCGGGTGGGGCTGGCGTACACGTACTGGTTGAAGAGCTGGTTGGCCGTGATGACCGTGGCCACGTCGGCCTTCTTCCGGAGGGTCGACCCGAACGTCCGGAAGTCGTCCCACGTGCTGATCGACGCCGACACCTCGTCCGGGTCGGTCGGCAGGCCGGCCTTCGCGAGGACGTCCTGCCGGTAGAAGAACGCGGTCGGTCCGGTGTCGACGGGCCAGAAGCACTGCCGTCCGCTCGGGGTGGTGCCGAGTGCGCGCTTCCAGTCGTAGTACTCGGACTTCTTCGCCGCGCCGCCGTGGTCGTCGAAGTCCGTGAACAGTTCCTCGTCGGGGAAGTACAGCCAGCAGTTCGAGTTCACCATGAGCACGTCGGGGATGAACGCGTTGCCCGCCAGCGCCGTCCGGAACTTCGTGTCGTAGGACGCGCCGCCGATGAGGTCGGGGCGGAGGCGCATCGGGCGGTGCCCGTCGATGCCCGCGGCCGCCTGCTTCAGGAACTTCGGGTCGAGCGACCGGTTCCAGTACCAGAGGACGAGCTCGTCGGGGTCCTTCGAGATGGAGGTGCCGGTGGAGCACCCGGCAAGGAGCGCTGCGGCGCCGAGTGCGCCGGCGCCGGCGAGGAAGCCCCGCCGGCTGAGACTGATCGATGGTGCTGCTGTCACGGGGATGCCTGCTCTCGTCGTTGAGATCGGGGAGTCCGTGAGCGATCGACCGTGAACGCTCACGAATTGGGTCAGAGCATGCTCTGCACGACACGCCGTGTCAAGCATCATCTGCATTGCGGCAACGGGCCGAGCGCGTTAGCGTCGACCCGACCGTGAAGGTTCACGAGACGAACAGGATCCGCATGTCAGCGCAGACCGCGACCACCACCGGCACCCCGACCGCAGCGACGAACGACACCCCCGGCTGGGCGGTCCTCGGCCCTGGCGGCATCGCCCGCCGGTTCCTCTCCCAGCTGTCGGCGAGCGAGGCGGGCGGCACACTCGTCGCGGCCGGCAGCTCCTCTGTCGAGCGGGCGCAGGCGTTCGCGGACGAGGCCGTCGAGCACGGCTTCGCGGACGTCACCGCGGCGACGTACGACGAGGTCCTCGCCGACCCGCGCGTGGACGCCGTCTACGTCTCCACCGTGCACACCGGGCACGCCCGGCTCGTCCTCGCAGCGCTCGCCGCGGGCAAGGCCGTCCTCTGCGAGAAGCCCCTCGCGCCGAACCACGGCACCGCGATGGCGCTCGCCGACGCCGCCCGTCAGGCCGGGCTGCCGCTGGTGGAGGCGTACATGTACCGCTTCCACCCGCAGACCGCCGCACTCCTCGAGCTGGTCCGGCAGCGGGCGATCGGCGATGTCACGCACATCGACGCGTCGTTCGCGTTCCGCGCGGGGTCCCGCAGCGGCCGGCTGTTCGACGTCGACACCGCCGGTGGCGGCATCCTCGACGTCGGCGGCTACCCGGTGACGATGGCCGCCGCGATCGTGCAGGCCGCGACCGGTGTGGCCGTCGCCGAGCCGACCGAGCTCACCGCGACGGGGACGCTCGGCCCGACCGGGGTCGACGAGTGGACCACCGCGCAGCTCACCTACCGCGGCGGCATCACCGCCGACGTCCGCACCGGCGTCCGCGTGCAGGACGACAACGCGGTGACGATCCACGGCACGAGCGGGAAGATCACGCTGACCGACCCGTGGACCCTCGGCGAGGACCAGACGATCGAGATCCGCACCGTCGACGAGGACCCCAGGACCCTGTCGTTCGGCGGCGCGAAGCCGTACGCGCTCGAGGCCGACGCGACCACCGCTGCCCTGGCCGCCGGCCGCGTCGGTGCCTCCGAGTACACGCTCGACGAGTCCCTCGCCACCGCCAGGACCCTCGACAAGTGGCGCGCGGCGATCGGCCTGCGCTACCCGTTCGAGGCCGAGACCGCCGACATCCCCACCGTGAGCGGCCGCCCGCTGACGGTGCAGGCGGACAACCCGATGCAGTACGGCGAGATCCCCGGCGTCGGCAAGCGCCTGTCTCGTCTGGTGATGGGAGTCGACAACCAGCCGGACCTGGCACACGCCAGCGCGATCTTCGACCTCTTCGTCGAGCAGGGCGGCAACGTCTTCGACACCGGGTACATCTACGGCGGGGGCGTGCTCGAGGGCCGACTCGGCAAGTGGATCCAGAACCGGGGGATCCGCGAGGACGTGGTCGTCATCACGAAGGGAGCGCACACGCCGTACTGCGACCCCGAGTCCCTCAGCCGACAGCTGCTCGAGAGCCTCGAACGCCAGGGCACCGACTACGCGGACATCTACATGATGCACCGCGACAACGAGGACATCCCCGTGGGGGAGTTCGTGGACGTCCTCGACGAGCACCGTCGCGCCGGCCGCATCCGCGTGTACGGCGGCTCGAACTGGAGCCTCGCGCGCTTCGACGAAGCGAACGCCTACGCCCGCGCGAACGGCAAGCACGAGTTCGAGGTCCTCAGCAACCACTTCGGGCTCGCCGAGGCGTACGACGTGCCGTGGGCCGGCTGCCGCCACGCGACCGATGCCGCGTCGAAGGAGTGGCTGGCGGAGCGCCAGGTGCCCCTGCTGCCGTGGTCGTCCCAGGCCCGTGGGTTCTTCACCGGACGCGCGACGCCCGAGGACACCAGCGACGCCGAGCTCGTGCGCTGCTACTACTCGGACGAGAACTTCGAGCGACTGCGCCGCGCCCGCGAGCTCGGCGAGCAGTTCGGGGTCCCGGCGACCGCGATCGCGCTCGCGTACGTCCTGAACCAGCCGTTCCCGACGTTCCCGCTCTTCGGACCGCGTACGATCGCGGAAGCCCGGTCGTCCATGACCGGCCTCTCCGTCGACCTCACTCCCGAACAGGTGGCATGGCTGGACCTCCGCGACTGACCGACGCCACCGAACCGGTCCCAGCACCCGGCGGCCGCGCGACGATCATCGACGTCGCCGCGGCCGCCGGGGTGTCCCGACAGACGGTCACGCGGGCGATGAACGGCATGTCCGGGATCAGCGCGGCGACCAAGGAGCGGGTGCTCGCGGTCGCGGAGCAGCTCCACTACCGGCCGTCCCGCTTCGGCCGCGGGCTCGTCACGGGTGGGGACCACCAGCTCGGTCTCGTGGTGAACGACCTCAGGAACCCGTACACACCGCAGCTCGCCGCGTCGGTGTTCCAGCTCGCCGCCGAGCAGGGGTGGAACGTCATGCTCGCCGACGTCGACCTGGCGAGCGACCCCGACCGCATGGTGACGGCGCTCGGCGCGCAGACGGACGTGGTCATCGGGTACTTCGGCTCCCGTCGCGAGCGCTGGAACGACCTGCTCGGATCGGTCCCGATGGTCGAGCTGGACCCCTCGTCCGACCCGCCGACCGCCGCGGTGTGGATCGACCCCGCCGACGGGATCGAGGTGCTCGCCGACCACCTCGTCGCGACCGGGGTGCGCCATCCCGTGGTGCTCGACAACTCCTCGCCGGACGACACGAGTGTCCGCGGCGTGCTCATGCTGGACGCCCTGCGTCGACGCGGCTACCTGCCGGAGGTCGTCCACGCACCGCACGGCACGGCCGAGTGCGGGGCGGAGGAGACCGTGCGCATCCTCGGTCGGAAGCGCCGACTCGACGCGATCATCGCCTTCAACGACGTGATGGCCCTCGGCGTACTGCAGGCGTGCCGCCGTGCGGGCGTCGACGTCCCCGGTGACGTCCGCGTGGTCGGTGTGGACGGGCTCCCGCTCGGCGGGCTCGTGTCCCCGACGCTCACGACGCTCGCGGTCGACCTCGACGCGGTCGCGCGCGAGGCGCTCGAGCTCGCCCTCGGCATGCTCGCCGGTGACCTGCCGCGCTCCGGTGCCGCGGTGCAGCGCAGCGTGCGCCACCGGTTGCTGCTCCGCGAGTCGGCGTAGGTCCGGGGCGACCACCAGGCGGACTGGAGGCTCGTGGCGGGCCCGCCACGAGCCTCCAGTCCGTCCTTTGGTTGTATTTGCAACATACCCGTCCAGACGGTACAGTAGAGAGGTCTTGCCGGGCTGCGTGACGACTTCCGCGCCCGGGGCACCACCCTCGAAGTCCGTGGAGCACCACCATGTCCGCACTCCTCACCAGTCCCATCGCCACGCGGGTCACCACCAGCCGTCCGCGACGGTTCCTGGCGCTCGCCGTGCTCATGCTGCCGGTCCTGCTGATCTCGGTCGACAACACCATCCTGAGCTTCGCCCTGCCGTCGATCTCGCGCGCGCTGGACCCCGACGCCACCACGCAGCTCTGGATCGTCGACGCGTACCCGCTCGTCCTCGCCGGCCTCCTCGTCGTGATGGGCAGTGTCGGCGACCGCATCGGCCGCCGACGCATCCTGATCATCGGCGCCTCCGGCTTCGCGGCGATGTCCGTCGCGGCCGCGTTCGCCACCGACGCCTGGATGCTCGTCGCCGCGCGCATCGCGATGGGCGTGTTCGGCGCCATGCTCATGCCGGCGACGCTGTCGATCATCCGCAACGTGTTCACCGATGCCACCGAGCGACGGATGGCCCTCGCCGTGTGGTCGACGATGTTCGCCGCGGGCAACGCGCTCGGTCCGCTCGTCGGTGGGGCGCTCCTCGCACACTTCCACTGGGGGAGCGTGTTCCTCGTCGCGGTGCCGATCCTCGTGCTGATGCTCGTCGGCGTGGCGTTCTGGGTGCCGGAGTCGAAGGACCGCAACCCCGGCCCGGTCGACGTGCTCAGCATGCTGCTGTCGCTCGGCACGCTCGCGCCGATCGCCTGGGCCATCAAGTCCGTCGTGCACGTCGAGGAACGCGGGCTCGCGATCGCGATGCTCGGCGTCGGGGTGCTGTGCGGCATCGCGTTCGTCCGCCGGCAGCTGCGTTCCCGCACGCCGATGCTCGACCTCCGGCTGTTCCGCAGCACGGCGTTCACCGGCAGCGTGCTGATGAACATGGCGGCGATGTTCTCGCTGACCGGGTTCCTGTTCTTCATCGCCCAGCACCTGCAGCTCGTCGCCGGGCTCGACCCCTTCACGTCCGGTGTCGTGCTCATCCCGGGCTCCGTGCTCACGATCGTCGCGGGGCTCGTCGTCGTGCCGATCGTCGGCCGGGTGGCCCCGCGGTGGGTCGTCGCCGTCGCGCTGCTGTTCTCGGCGGCCGCGTACGCCATGGTCGCCGTGCTCGGACACCACGCGTCGATCGTCGCGCTGGCCTTCGCGTTCGTGCTGCTGGGCATCGGGATCGGCGCATCGGAGACGGTCACGAACGACCTCATCATCTCCACGGCGCCCGCGGACAAGGCCGGTGCCGCGTCGGCGCTCTCCGAGACCGCGTACGAGATCGGTGCGGTGCTCGGGACGGCGGTGCTCGGGACGATCCTCGCGACGACCTACCGGGCACACGTCGTCGTCCCCGACGGGCTGTCCTCGTCCGCGCACGTCGCGGCGCAGGAGACCCTCGGCGGAGCGGTGTCGGCGGCTGCGGACCTCGGCGGGTCCGCGGGGCAGGTGCTCCTCGAGTCGGCGCGGGCGGCGTTCGACTCCGGCGTCACGATCACGGCCGGCGTCGCCGCGGTGCTGATGGTCGTCGCCGCTGCCGGTGCCGTCGTGATGCTCCGCCGCCGCTGACGGCGTCGCCATGCGTCGCCCCCTCGATGCAGCTTCGCGCGTGGACGACGGCGTGACGGCGCGCCCGGGATACGTGGAACCTGGGAATCGTTGACCTCAACCTTGGTTGAGGTCATACGTTGGGACATGGCCGCCGAGGGGTGAGCCACACCGATCCGAACGAGGAACGAACCAACGACTCCCATGCCCGAAGCAACACCGGCAAACGCCGTGCCGTCGAACATCGCGGACGCCTACAAGTCGGCCTTCCGTGGTCACCCCGCCGGTGTCGCCGTCATCACCGCCGAGGGGCCGGACGGACCGACCGGCCTCACCGCGTCCAGCGTCGCGAGCGTGGCGATCGACCCACCCGTCTTGGTCTTCTCGCTCTCGACGAACTCGGGCTCGGCCGGCGCCGTCCTCGGGGCTCCGGTGTTCGTGGTCCACCTCATGGACTCGCACGGCGTCGCCCTCGCGAGGCGCTTCGCGTCCACCGGCAGCCCCGCGGCCGACGACCCGATCTGGGGAACGCTCCCGTCGGGCGACCGGTACCTGCCCTCCGCCGCCTCCGCGCTGCGGTGCCGACCGCTGTCCACGACGCCGATCGGCAGTTCGACCGTCGTCGTGGCCGAGGTGCTCGACATCGTCATCGGGGACGAACGGGGCGAGCCGCTGGTCTACCACAACCGGGAATTCCACTCCCTCACCGATCGTTCCCGGCTCTCGTGAGCCGCGGAGCACCATCCGCCCATCCACTGATCGAAAGGAACTCACATGGCTGAGTACACCCTGCCGGAGCTGCCGTACGACTACGCCGCACTCGAGCCGCACATCAGCGGCAAGATCATGCAGCTGCACCACGACAAGCACCACCAGACCTACGTCACGGGTGCGAACACCGCGCTCGAGCAGATCGCGGAAGCGCGCGAGTCGGGCAACCTCGGGGCGATCAACAAGCTCGAGAAGGACCTCGCCTTCAACCTCGGCGGTCACGTCAACCACTCGATCTTCTGGACCAACCTCGGCCCGGACACGAAGGTCCCGGAGGGCGAGCTCGCCGCGGCCATCGACGAGTTCTTCGGCTCCTTCGAGAAGTTCCAGGCCCAGTTCACCGCCGTCGCGACCGGCATCCAGGGCTCCGGCTGGTCCGTGCTTGCCTGGGACACCGTCGGCCAGAAGCTGACGACGTTCCAGCTGTTCGACCAGCAGGCGAACGTGCCCCTCGGGCTCGTCCCGATCTTCATGCTCGACATGTGGGAGCACGCCTTCTACCTCGACTACCTCAACGTCAAGGCCGACTACGTCAAGGCCGTGTGGAACATCGTCGACTGGGAGAACGTCGCGGCTCGCTTCGCGAACGCGAAGTCGCAGCGCTTCGTCACGCTCTGACCTGACGGCAGAACGGACGGGAGGCACGGTGCCAGCTGGCACCGTGCCTCTCGTCCGTCACGGGGTCGCGTCAGGCCGAGGCGAGGGTCGCGTCAGGCCGAGGTGAGGGTCGCGCCGGCGACGAGCTTGTGCGCGAGGTCGCGGAGGGCGGTGTCGGGATCGGCGTGTTCGCGGTCCACGATCGCACCCCACTGGATGCCGCGCGCGAGGAGCACCGCCGCCTGTGCCGCACGGTCGGCATCGTGTTCCCCGTAGCCGTGCGCACGGCACCAGTCGGCGATCGACGCGATCTGCGCCCGGTGCACCGTTCGCTCGTGGTCGCGGCCGTCGAGCGACTCGACGGCGCCGAGCTCGAAGGTGAGCCGTGCGGCCAAGGACCGCTCCGGGTCGTCGAGGCCGCCGAACACCTGCACCAAGTAGGACGTGAGTGCGAGATCGTCGGCGTCCGGGTCGAGCGCGATGTCGGCCGTCGCTGCCGCGAGGTGCTCCACCACCGCGCCGATCAGGGCCTCGCGCGTCCCGAAGTGGTAGACGATCGGGTACGCGCTGGTGCCGAGCACGCGCCCGAGGCTGCGCACGGACACGTCTTCGATCTTGGTGTCCTGCAGGTGCTGCGCGACCTTGCGCACGATGGCGGGCTTCAGGGTCGGGTCTGGCTTGCGCGGCATGTCGTCTCCGGCGGTGGTCTCGGCTGGCCGCTGGAATGCGAACCACGGGTATATTAGCGGCAGAGTCCAAGACCGGGCTGAGAGATGAGATAACAAGCGCAAGGTACAGGCCCTCAAAGTGGAGAGTTACTCGCCTTCACGTACACTGAGGGCGATGACATCACCGCCCGAGCCCTCCGCGGCCGCTCCGAGCGCCGCCAGGGCGAGCGGTGGAGGCCGGGTCGGTGGGCGCCGTCGCGGCGTCGGGAAGCGGTTCCTGGTGGTGGGGGACCTGCTCGACGGCGTGCTCGTCCAGACCCGGGCAGCGGCGGTCGGCGACCACGACCCCGCTGCGGTGATCCGACACCGCCCCGCGGGAGCTGCCGGCACGACGGCGACGTGGCTCGGGTGGCTCGGTGCCGAGGTCGACATGGTGGGTCGGGTCGGCGTCGACGACGTCTACCGACACGAGCGCGCGCTCGAGGACGCCGGCGTCCGACCGCACATCCGGTACGACGCGCGGACGTCGACCGGTGCGCTCGTCTCGGTGCGGGGACAGCGCGGCCGGACGTCGATGACGGACGGAGCCGCGAGCGCGCTGCTGTCCGCCGCCGACGTGCCGATCGAACTCGTCGCACGTGCCGACATCGTCCACCTGACCGGAGAGGCGATGCTCGGGTCCGGCGGGACCGACCGCCTCGTGGACCTCGTCGCCCGGGCGCGGACCGGCGCCGCACGGGTCTCGCTCGACCCGTCCTCGGTCGCGGCCGTGCGCCTGGTCGGCGGTCCCGCGTTCCTCGCGGCGGTGCGCGGCGTCGACCTCATCGTCCCGAATCGTGCCGAGGCGCTCGAACTCACCGGAGCGGACGAGCCGGAGGACGCCGTTCGGGTGCTCACCCGCCACGTCCCGTTGGTCGTCGTGACGCTCGGAGTCGACGGCGTGCTGGTCGGGCGTCCGGGGCGCACCCCGCAGCGGGTCCCGGCGACCCCGGCCACGGTGGTCGACGGAATCGGTGCCGGCGACGCGTTCGCGGCCGGGTTCATCCGCGCATGGGCGACCGATCCGGTCCGCGTCGGAGCGGCCGCACGGGAGGGCACCCGCGTGGCCGCTCGCGCCGTCGGGTTCGTCGGGGGCCGCCCGCCGGTGTGACCGAGTGGCTCGTCGGCCGCGGCCCGCTGGGCTGTTCGAGCGCCGCTGGCCGGCGTTCGGCGGTCGCTGCCCGTCAGCGTTCGGTGGGCTCCGCCGTGCAGATCAGGGTCTGGACGAGTCCGGCGGCGAGCGGCGCCAGCCGGATCTCCACACGGAGTCGGCCGTTCGTCCCCGGCACCCACCAGCGGAGGTGCGTCGGCGTGGACGACTGCTCCGCCACCGGCGCGGCCGACAGGTCGGCGCCGACGGTGCGGACCGCCTCGGCGATCGCCGAGCGCCGGCGATCGTACGGCACGTCCAGCGCGACGTTCGGGGTGCAGATCGCGTCTGCAAGGTCGTCGCTCCAGTCGGACAGGAGGCGCGACACGGCACCCTGCGCGGCTCGCGTCTCCGAGAGCACCGTCACGGGTGACCGGCCGGTGGTGACCGCCGTGGCGGCTCCCGCCGCGAGCAGCAGGTCGTGCGCGGTCTCGGTCGGGACGGAGACCTTCGCCTGGGTCGCGTTCTCGAAGGCGACGACACCGAGGCCGGTCTGCACGGACCACCGCATGTGTGCCGAGAAGCCCGGGTAGCCGCCGGAGTGGGAGACGATCGAGCCGTGTTCGTCGTCGTGCTCGACGAACAGTCCGAAGCCGTAGCCGATCGGACGCTTCGCGCTCGGGAACGCGCTCCCGGGGATCCGGCGCATCGCCTGTTGCATGAGTCGGCGATCGGCGGGGGAGACCGGCCCGGCTTCGGCTGGAGCGCCGGCGCGGATCGGGGCGAACGCCGACGACAGGTGCCGCGCCCACCGCGACAGGTCGGCGACGGTCGAGAAGAGCCCACCGATCGGTGAGAAGGCACCGGGGCCCGAGATGGGGAGTGGTTCCCACGAACCGTCGTACGGCCGGGTCCCGACCACGACGTGTCCGCGGGCGTCGGCGGCAGCGAAGACGGTGTCGTCGAGGCCGAGCGGGCGGAGGACGGCGTCCGAGGCGATCTCCGTGAACGGGCGACCGGCCACGACCGCGATCGCGCGGCCGAGCAGGGCGTAGCCGAGGTTCGAGTACGCGAAGCCGGTGCCGGGGACGGAGTCGAACAACAGTCCCGCGCGGAGCACCGCGTCGAGGTCGTCGTCGGAGATGGGCTCTTGCCGGTCGCCCCACGGATCGTCGGTGGGGAACCCGGCCGACATGGTCAGCAGCATCCGGAGCGTGGGGGCGGGAGAGTCCGGTGTCGGGAGCTGCACGTCGGCGAACGCCGGGACGAAGTCGGTGATCGGTGCGTCGAGGGAGACCAGTCCGTCAGCGACCAGGCCGAGGAGCGTGGCGGCCGTGACGCTCTTCGTGCACGACGCGATCCGGTAGACCGTGTCGGCGTCCGGCGCGGCACCGTCCCCGCGGTCACCGTGCCCAGCGGAGGCCACGAGTCCGTCCGCGTCGAACACGCCCCACACGGAGCTCGGCGCGATGCCGCGCTCGACCCGGTCGCGGAACAGCGCGTCGATCTGCTCGATCGTGGCGGAGTCGATCGTCATGCGCGCCGCATCCTGTCGTAGGCGTCGAGCGCCCGCTTCCGGGTCTCCTTGAGGTCGACCATCGGCTCGGGACGGTCTTCGTCCGACGGGACCCACCGGCGCACGTACTCCCGGTGCGGGTCGAACCGTTCGAGCTGGCGCTCGGGGTTGAAGACGCGGAAGTAGGGCGCGGCATCGAACCCGGAGCCGGCGACCCACTGCCAGTTGCCGGGGTTGTTCGCGGCGTCGGCGTCCACCAGCGTGTCCCAGAACCACTGCTCACCGACACGCCAGTCGACCAGGAGGTTCTTCACGAGGAAGCTCGCGGTCACCAGGCGCATCCGGTTGTGCATCGCACCGGTGTGCCAGAGCTCGCGCATACCGGCGTCGACGAGGTCGATCCCGGTCCTGCCCTGCTGCCAGCGTTCGAGTTCCGATGCGGATGCACGTCGCCACGGGAACGCGTCGAACTCGCGTCGGACGTTGACCGTCGCGATGTCGTCGCAGTGGAAGTACTCGTTCCAGTTGAACTCGCGCCACGCGAGCTGTCGGAGGAACCCCGGGGCCTGCTTCCGCTGGTCTGGTTCGAGTCGCTCGTGCAGTCGGTGCCAGACCTGGTAGGGGCTGATCTCGCCCCAGCGCAGGTGCGGGGACAGTCCGCTCGTGGCGTCCATCGAGGGCTCGTCGCGCTGGTCGTAGTCCTCGAGCGCGTGGTCGACGAAGTGCTCCAGCCGGCGTGCGGCACCCTGCTCGCCGGGCTCCCACGTGTCGTGGAGCCCGCCGGCCCAGTCGGGCGTGGTCGGCAGGAGGTCCCAGTCGCCGAGGGAGTCGCCCGTCGCACGTGCCGGCGTCGGGAGGTCGCGTGGCTTCGGCAGCGGGTGCCGCGGCTCCGGCATCGCCTGCGCTGCGTTCCAGAACGGCGTGAAGACCTTGTACGGCTCGCCCTGCCCGGTGAGCACGGTCCACGGTTCCCAGAGCAGGTTCGCCGCGAAGCTGTGCGCCTCGATCCCGCGGTCGGTCAGCGACGACTTGATGCCGGCGTCGATCTCTCGCTCGGCAGCCCCGTAGCGGCGGTTCCAGTAGACCGCCTCTGCTCCGGTGTCCGCGACGAGCTGGTCGATCGTGTCAGCGGCCGCTCCTCGGCGGAGCACCAGCCGTGAGCCGCGGTCGTGCAGCTCGGCGTCGAGCGCGGCGAGGGAGTGGTGCAGCCACCACCGAGCGGCGGCGCCGATCGCGCGGACGCCGGGGCTCTCGTCGTCGAGGACGTAGACCACCGTGACGTGTCCGCCGTGGTCGATCCCGGCGCGCAGGGCGGGGTTGTCCGCGAGACGCAGGTCGTCGCGGAGCCAGACGATCGCGCCCGTCACACCGTGGCCGGATCGGTCTGGGGCAGGGCCCGGTCGATGCGTCGGGCAGGTGGGGCGTCCGCCGAGGCGACGCGCAACTTGGTGCAGAGGTCGGTGAGCGTCCGCTGCTCCGACTCCGTGAGCCCGGCGCCGACCTGGGTGGCGATGCTCGCCGCGTGCTGGACGGCGACGGCACGGTAGACGTCGAACCCGAGCGGCGTGAGGGCCACGATGACACCGCGTGCATCGGTCGGGTCCGGCTGCTTCTCGACGATGCCGCGCGCGGTGAGCCGGTCGACGAGACGGCTGACGCTCGGCTGGGTCAGGAGCAGGTGCCCGGTGAGGTCACGCATCCGGCAGCGTCGTCCGGGCTGCGTGGAGAGGTTGAAGCAGACGTCGTACTCGTTGAAGGAGATCTCCCCGCCGGGGAACTCGGAGTTGAGGTTCCGCATCACCGTGACCTGGGCGCGGAACAGCGCTTCCCATGCGGCCACGGCGGTCGCCTTGTCGCTGACGCGCGCCTTGTCGTTCACGCTGTCACTCCCTCTGTCCGGTGGTCCTCCAGCCTACCGACGGCCTCCGACACCGGGGTACGGACATGCGCTTCCGACGTGCGCTTCCGACACATGCACGAGGGCCGGTCGCTCATCGAGCGACCGGCCCTCTCCCTTGCACCAAGAGTGTCCTGCAATCACATTCCGCAGACGCTGCCACAGCAAACACCGTCTGCACGAACGACTGTATAACGAAGCGGTAACGGGCGCCAGCCGGAAGTGCCGTCGTTCGCTGCGAGTTCACCAAGAGGGGCACAAGCGTCGGGTGTGCGCGCCCCGATGGCTCAGAAGAGGTCGGGCGACGGGGTCGACGCGTAGCGCACGGCGACGTCGGCGTGGCGGTCGAACCGGTAGCCGACACCACGGACCGTGCGGACGATCTCCTCGAACGCGCCGAGCTTCGACCGGAGGCGCCGCACGTGCACGTCGATCGTGCGCTCGTTCGGGGTCTCGTCCTCGCCGTCCGACCAGAGCCCCTCGATGATCGCCGAGCGGTCGACGGTGCGTCCCTCGCGGAGGACGAGGAACTGCAGCAGCTCGAACTCCTTGTACGTCAGGGGAGCGGCTTCACCGTCGAGCACCACGCGCTTCCGGGAGATGTCGATGACGACGCCGGTCTCCTCGGGCTCGGGCTTCTCGGCCTGCTTGCGGGCGGCGACGGCCGAACGGTCCTGCAACGCCAGGCGGACGACGTCGACGTCGCGTCCGCCGGAGTTCTCGGCGGCGACGGCGACTGCCGCGTACGTCTCGGCGGTGGGGACCAGCTGCGCGGTCAGCGCCTTGAGCTGCTCCACGACCGCAGCGAGCGTGGTCCCGGCGGCTGCGGCCTTCTCCTCGTCGATGCCGACGTAGAGCGCGAAGCCGCGGGCCTCGGTGCCCTCCGGAAGGGCCCGGTTGCGCTGCGGGGCGACGACGGGGCTCGTCGGGATGGTCGTTGCCTCCGGCTGGACCGCGCCACGGCGGGGACGGATCGGCGTGACCGTGCCGAGGTCGACCGGCGCCGGGGCGGCGGTGCGGAGCGAGGTGCGAGGCTGGGCGATGGTGAGCGACATGGTGGTTCTCCGGGCGATGAAGGTGTCGAATGCGTCGGCCCGGGTACGGCTGTGCCGATCGACGGAGCGTCGATGCGCCCTGCGGTCCTGCTGCGGACCGGGGCGGACCCGGGGGTGCTGGTGATCGACCTCGCGACGAACGTGCGCGTCGTCGGTGGTCGTCACCTGGGGATCACTCGCTCGCGACCGGGGTGGTGTCGCGGGGGATCCGGCTGGAACGAGTACCGATCAGGCACACATTCGACAACGCATGACGGCCATCGCCGGCATCATCGTGCCGGCGGTCCCCACTGCCCCTGCGGAGGAGCACGCCTTGGAGAAGACGCGGGTGGACACGGTTGCAGTCATGTCCATGAGTATCGGCGGTATACCAACCCGCTGTCAACCGTCCGAGCAGACGGTCCGCTGCGCCCGGCGCTACTCGGCCAGGCCGTAGAGACGGTCGCCGGCGTCGCCGAGTCCCGGGATGATGTAGCCGTTCTCGTCGAGCCGCTCGTCGAGCGCGCCCAGCACGATGGTGACGTCGCGGTCGGCGACGGCGTCCTCGACGGCCTTGAGGCCCTCCGGGGCGCCGAGGATGCACACGCAGGTGACGGATTCGGCGCCGCGGGCGAAGAGGAAGTCGATCGCCGCGGCGAGGGTGCCTCCGGTTGCGAGCATCGGGTCGAGCACGAAGCACTGTCGGCCCGTGAGGTCGTCGGGCAGGCGCTCGGCGTAGGTCTGCGGCTCGAGGGTCTCCTCGTTGCGCGCCATGCCGAGGAAGCCGACCTCTGCGGTGGGGACGAGCTTGACCATGCCCTCGAGCATGCCGAGCCCGGCACGCAGGATCGGGACGACCAGCGGGCGGGGCCTGGCGATGGAGACGCCCATCGTCTGTGCCACCGGGGTCGAGATCGGGGTCGCCGTGACGCGGACGTTGCGCGTTGCTTCGTACGCGAGGAGCGTGACGAGTTCCTCGGTCAGCGCCCGGAACGTCGGGGAGGGTGTGGTCCGGTCGCGGAGCACCGAGAGCTTGTGGGTGATGAGCGGGTGGTCGGCGACGTGGACTCGCATAGGGTCGAGCCTACCGTGCCGCCAACCGCCAGGAGGTCCCGTGGAAGAGCCGGCAGCCCGCCCGTACCTCGCCGCGATGGAACGCGCGCTCGAGGAGGCCAGGGCGTGTCTGGCGACGGCGGACGTCCCCGTCGGCGCCGTGGTGCTCGACGAGCACGGCGTGGTGGTCGCGACCGGGCGCAACGAGCGCGAGGCCACGCAGGACCCGACGGCACACGCCGAGGTGCTCGCGCTCCGGGCAGCCGCACGGGCGACGGGGGACTGGCACCTGGAACGGCACACCCTGGTCGTGACGCTCGAGCCGTGCCCGATGTGTGCCGGTGCGATCCTCGCCGCGCGCGTGCCGCGGATCGTCTTCGGCGCGTGGGACCCGAAGGCGGGAGCGTCCGGCAGCGTCTACGACATCGCCAGGGACCGTCGTCTGCCGCACCGGTCCGAGGTCGTCGCCGGTGTCCTCGAGGCGGAGTGCGCGGCGCTCCTCGACGACTTCTTCCAGCAGCGCCGCTGACGCGCTACTTCCAGAGCACCGCGATGAGCACGTTGACGATCGCGAGCGCACCGGCCGAGTGGAAGAACGGCAGCGCCGCCTTCGCCTTCGCGGTCCCGGCGTCCGCCCGCTTCTGGCGCGCACGAGCGACGAACGCCAGCACGAGCGCCACGGCGGCGATGACGAGCTTGACGCCGAGCTTGGCGTGGTTCGCCCCGCCGTCACTCGTCGCGTCGATGATGCCCATCATCCCGAGGCCGGTCACGAGCTGCGTGACGAGACCGGTGATCACCCAGAACGTCTGGAAGCCGCCCTTGCGGCGCATCTGCACCAGGAACGCGCCGATCACGGCCGCGAGGCCGATGAAGTGCAGGATGAGCAGGACGTTGAAGAGCACCGACATGGCTCCATCGTGGCGGACCGCCCGACGGCTCCGCCACGAAGGGGAACCTCAGTCGGCGGCCCTGATGACGATCGCCTCGGTGGGTGGACGCGGACCGGTGCGGAGCACGTCCGGCTCGACGTAGATGACCCGTGCGATCGGCACGGCCGCGCGGACCCGCTGTTCGACCGTGTCGATCCCGGCGGCGACGTCACCGAGCCGGCGATCCCCGTCGACGGCGACCTTCACGCCGACCATCAGCTCGTCCGGGCCGAGGTACAGGGTCTTGATGTGGATGATCGACTCGACCTCGGGGCCGTCGAGCACCGCGGCCTTGATGCGCTGGACGTCGGCGGCCGTCGCACCCTCGCCGACGAGCAGGCTCTTCGTCTCGACGCCGAGCACGAGCGCGACCGCGATGAGCAGCACCGCGATGAGGATCGTGCCGATGGCGTCGAACAGCCCGTTGCCGGTGAGCACCGTCAGCCCGACGCCGAAGAACGCGAACACGAGGCCGCAGAGCGCCGCGGTGTCCTCCAGCATGACGACGGGCAGCTCGGGAGCCTTGGCCCGGCGGACGTACTGGACCCACGACAGCGCGCCCTTGTGCGGCTTCGCCCCCTTGAGCGCGGTCCGGAGGGAGAAGCCCTCGAGCCCGATCGCGATGACGAGCACCACCAGCGGCAGCCACCAGTTCTCGAGTGGGTGCGGGTGCTGCAGCTTCTCGATGCCCTCGTACAGGGAGAACACGCCACCGACGGAGAACAGCACGATGGACACGACGAACGCGTACACGTAGCGCTCGCGTCCGTACCCGAAGGGGTGTTCCTCGTCCGCAGCGCGCCGGGCGCGTCGTCCGCCGAGGAGCAGCAGGAGCTGGTTCGCCGAGTCGGCGAGCGAGTGCACGCCCTCCGCGAGCATCGATGCCGATCCGCTGATCGCCGCGGCGACGAACTTCACGATCGCGATGCCGACGTTCGCGCCGAGTGCGGCGAAGATGGCCCGGTTGCCTCCGGAAGCGCTCACTGTGACCCCTGTCTCCTGATCTGCTGCACGATCCTACGCAGCCGGTCGATCGGTAGGGTCTGGGCATGACGATCGAACTCCCTCGCACCGCCCTCGTCGGCGTCGGATCCATGTCCGGCGCGGTCCTCGACGGGCTCCTCGCCGCCGGACTGTCCCCGGACACCGTGGTCGTGACGACGAAGTCCGAGTCGTCCGCCGCCGCCCACCGGGAGCGCGGACTCGACGCCCACGCGAGCGACACCGACGCCGACGCGAACCGCGCGGCCGTCCGCGGCGCGGCACTCGTCGTGCTCGGCGTGAAGCCGTTCGCGATCGGCGACGTCCTCGACGAGATCGCCGGCGACCTCGAACCGGGAGCCGTGGTCGTGAGCGTGGCCGTCGGTGTGACGACGAGCGCGATGGAGGCGAGGATCCCCGACACCGTGCGGGTCGTCCGTGCCCTCCCGAACACCCCCATCGGCGTCGGTCACGGCGTCACCGGGATCAGCGGCGGTGCGTCAGCCGACGCGGAGGCGGTCGCGCTCGCCTCGAGTCTCTTCGACGTGTCCGGCTCGGTCATCGAGGTGCCAGAGGACGAGCTCGACGCCCTGTCGGCGGTGTCCGGCTCCGGTCCCGCGTACGTGTTCCTGTTCGTCGAGGAGTGGCAGCGCGCCGCCGAGTCGCTCGGCTTCACGCCCGAGCAGGCGGAGACGATGGTGCAGGGGACCGTCCGCGGCGCGGTCGAGCTGCTGGAGCGGTCCGGCAAGGAGCCGTCGGAGCTCCGGCGCGCGGTGACGAGTCCGAAGGGCACCACCGAGCGCGCCGTCGCGGTGCTGCAGGAGGCGGACCTGGCGGACACGCTCCGCCGCGCCGCGGACGCGGCGATCGCGCGCGCCGAGGAGCTGTCCAAGCTCTAGACGGGACCAGGAGACGGACGGGAGGCTCGTGGCGGCGCCGCCACGAGCCTCCCGTCCGTCTCCGCCCTATTCCAGGGCCGCGAACCGCTCCAGCGCGGTCGTCGACCCGGACACGATGATCACGTCGTGCTCGCCGATGACGCTGTCCGGCGTCGCCGGCACGAAGGCCTCACCGGGCGGCTTGATGCCGAGCACCGTCAGTCCGAACCGCGTCCGGATCGCGGTGGTGCCGAGGTCCTTCCCCCGGACCGCGCGCGGCGGGAACATCTTGACGACCGCGAAGTCGTCGTCGAACTCGATGAAGTCGAGCATCCGGCCGGAGACCAGGTGCGCGGTGCGTTCGCCGGCCTCGCGTTCCGGGTAGACGACGTGGTTCGCGCCGATGCGGGAAAGGATCGTCCCGTGCGAGCGGCTGATCGCCTTCGCCCAGATCTGGGGGATGCCGAGGTCCACGAGGTTCGCGGTGATGAGGACGCTCGACTCCAGGTCGCTGCCGGTCCCGACGACCGCGATCGGGAAGTCCTGGGCGCCGATCTGCCGGAGCGCGTCGATGTCCGTCGCGTCGGCCTGGACCGCGTGCGTGACGCGGTCTGACCACTTCTGGACGAGACCGGCGTCGGTGTCCACGACGAGGACCTCGCGGTCCTGCCGTTCGAGCTGCCCGGCGGTGGCGGCGCCGAAGCGGCCGAGACCGATGACGAGCACCGGGGCGTCGTGGCTGACGGCACCGAACGGGTGCTGCTGGTGGGTTCGGTCAGCCAACGATCGGCCTCTCCTCTGGACGGCGGAACAGTTGCCGGCTCTGGCTGGCGGCCAGTGCTGCGGCGATGGTCACTGTACCGACACGACCGAGGAACATCGTGGCCGCGAGGACGTACTTGCCGGACTCTGGCAGGTCGGCGGAGACCCCGGAGGACAGGCCGCACGTGGCGAAGGCCGAGATCACCTCGAACAGCACCCGGTCCAGGGACTCGTGCGTGATCTGCAGCAGCACGACCGTGGCGACGGCGACGATCGTGGCGCCCCACAGCACGACGGCCACGGCGACGCGGAGCACGTCGCTCGGGATCCGTCGGCCGAACGCCTCCATGCTCTGCCGGCCACGCGCCTCGGCGACCGCCGCGAGGAACAGGACCGCGAGCGTCGTGACCTTGATCCCACCCGCGGTCGATGCCGAGCCGCCGCCGATGAACATGAGCATGTCCGTGACGAGCAGGCTCGAGCCGTTGAGCTGGTCGAAGTCGACGAGCGAGAAGCCGCCGGAGCGGGTGATCGTCGACAGGAAGAGCGCCTGGAACGCGGTGCGGCCGGCGCCCTCCTCACCGAACGTGGTCGGGTTCGAGGCCTCGAGGGCGATGTAGACGATCGCCCCGCCGACGAGCAGCACGGCGCTGGTGGCGAGGGTGAGCTTGACGTGGATCGGCCACCTCCGCGGTGTGCGGAGCTGCTTCGTGAGTGCGCGGATCACCGGGAAGCCGATCGAGCCGGCGACGACGCCGACCATCAGCAGCGAGAGGAACCAGTAGTCGTGCGCGAACGGGTCGAGGCCGCTGGCGTTCGGCGCGAACCCGGTGTTCGTGAACGCCATGGCCGCGTAGTAGAAGGAGTCGCCGACGGCCGTCCAGAAGGGGATGCCGGCGATGAGCACCGACGGCAGGAGCAGGAGCCCGAGGACGATCTCGATCGACAGGGTGCTCACCGCGACCGTCGCGAGCAGCGTGCCGACCTCACCGAGCCGGACGGCCTGCCCTTCCGGGACGGCGCCGTGGTGCGTGCGCAGGGGGTTCGAGTCGCCGGCCGCCATGAGCTTCGCGCGGAGCCCGAGCTTCCTGGTCACGAACAGCCCGAGGATCGACGCGAACGTGAGCACCCCGACCGCACCGATCTGCGTCCCGATCACCACGAGCGTCTTGCCGAACACCGACCAGTGCGTGGCCATGTCGACGGTGGACAGCCCGGTCACGCAGACGACCGATGCCGCGGTGAAGAGCGCGTCCGCGAAGTGCGTCGACTGGCGATCGGCGGCGGCGATCGGCGTCATGAACAGGAACGTGAACACGAGGATGAGCGCGACGAACACCATGATCGCGAGGCGCGACGGCGAGGAACGGAGCACGGTCCCGATCCGGGAGGCCCGTCGCCGGGCAGGGCTCGCTGAGACGGTCGGCGGCTCCGTGCGGTCGAGCATCGTATGCCTCCGGGGACATGGGCGGGACGCATCGCATGGTACATCCGCGCCGGGCCGGTTAGCCTTTCCCCATGGCCGACATCTTCAGCGTGGTCGCGGACCCGACGCGGCGGGAACTCCTCGGGGCGCTCCTCTCGGCCTACGGCGCCGACGCGACCGGCGGTGAGCTCAGCGTCGGCCAGCTCGTCGAGAAGCTCGGGGTCAGCCAGCCCACCGTCTCGAAGCACCTGCGTGTCCTCCGGGACATCGGGCTCGTCACGAGTCGGGAGGAAGGTCAGCACCGCTACTACCGGCTCGACCCGGAACCGCTCCTGCACATCGAGGAGTGGGTCGTGCCGTTCACCGGAGCGGTCGATGCCGACGGCACCCCAGCGACCACGGCGTGGACCCTCGACGGGCAGCCCGTCTCGGTCCGTCGGAACGGCACGGCCGGCAAGGCGACGGTCGAGGTCGGCACCGAGCTCGGGCGCGTCATGGCCGAGGCGTCGTACCGCGCCACCGCGGCGTTCTCGGGCGCGCAGCAGGGCTGGGAACGGGTCGTCGAGAGCTCGCGACGGCGGTTCACGAAGCGCGGCGAAGACGACTGACCGCACCCGTTCCGGGTGGTCTGGCACGGCGTGCTGTGCGGTGTTCCGCACCGTCCGTCCAGCGACCTCGACGATGCTGGACACGGGGGCTCACGCGCCCCTACAGTTACCAGTGACCACTCAGGTCACACATGAACTCCCGCGCTCGGGACCGAGCGCGAGCCCACCCGAAGGCGGACCATGACCGGCAGTTTCGACGACGTGCGCTTCCTCACCGTCGCTGAGGTCGCCGAGATGATGCGCGTGTCGAAGATGACCGTCTACCGCATGGTGCATGCCGGCGAGCTCCCCGCCATCCGGTTCGGCCGGTCGTTCCGGGTGCCGGAGTCCGCGGTCGCAGCGGTGCTCCGCGGCGGGATCGCGGACGTCGGCTGACCCGATCGGGTCCCGCCGAACTCGTCCGTTCGACATCACAGCGGCCCTCCGGTAGGATCGGGCAGGTTGATTTTCCGCGGCTTCATCGGCCCGGTGTCCGTACATCAGCATCAGTCCGAGCGAGGTCCACATGGGTTCTGTCATCAAGAAGCGTCGCAAGCGCATGGCGAAGAAGAAGCACCGCAAGCTCCTTCGCAAGACGCGTCACCAGCGTCGCAACAAGAAGTAAGTCGCGAGACTTGCCGCAGAAGCCCCGGTTCGCCGGGGCTTTCGTGTTCCCGGGGGACACTGCCGGGACGACGCTCCGAGCGGCGCTACGCTGATCCCATGCCAGCCGTGACGCTCCTCACCAAGCCCGGATGCCATCTCTGCGACGACGCCAGACCCGTCGTCGAACGGGTCGTCGCAGCGCATCCGGGGGTGACGCTCACCGAGACGTCGATCCTCGACGACGACGCGCTCCGACTCGAGTACGCGGAGGACATCCCCGTCGTGCTCATCGACGGTCGCGTCCACAGCAACTGGCGCGTCGACGAGGACCGCCTCGTCCGCGCACTCGAGCAGGCAGGAGCCTCCGCATGATCCAGCACGTCGTCTCGTGGACACTCCGGGAGGACCTCGACCGAGCGTCCTCCATCGACCGGATCCGGACGCTCCTGCACGGATTGATCGGCGTCGTGCCGTCGATCCGCACGCTGCAGGTCGTCGAGAACGTCGCCTACCCCGGGAAGAACCAGGACGTCGCCGTGGTCGCGACGTTCGACGACCTCGCCGGGCTCGACGAGTACCAGGTGCACCCGGACCACCAGGCGGCCGCGGCCGAGATCCGTGGACTCGTCACGGGGCGGGCCGCCATCGACTGGCAGAGCTGAGCCGAGCCTCCCGTCCGCCGCGCGCGTGCCGGTGTGATCCACCCGCGCACAACCGAAAGCGGCTCGCGCCACGGGAATCCGTGGTGCGAGCCGCTTTCGGTTGTGTGGACGGACACGGGGCCGACGGAGCCGCCCCGCGGGTCGACCTACGGGGTCAGGCGCGTCGGGCCGCGGAACAGGTACGTGACCTCGCGGATGGACGGCTCACCCAGCATGAGCATCAGCACGCGTGCGAGACCCATGCCGAACCCACCGTGCGGCGGGACGCCGTAGCGGAAGAAGTCGAGGTACCAGCCGAGCTCGGCGGCGTCGAGCCCCTTCTCCTCGGCCTGTGCCGTGAGGACGTCGACACGGTGCTCGCGCTGCGCGCCCGTGGAGATCTCGGCGCCGTTGAACAGCAGGTCGTAGCTGTTCGTGAGCGTCGGGTCGTCGGCGTGACGCATGTGGTAGTACGGCCGGATCGAGGCGTCGTAGTCGGTGACGAACACGAACTCGGAGCCGTGGTGCTCCTTTGCCCATGCGGACACGCGGCGCTCGCCCTCCGGGTCGAGGTCGCCGTCGGCGCGGACGACGTCGTGGCCGCTGTCGGCCACGATCTTGCGGGCCTCGGCGAGGGTGACGCGGGGGAACGGCGTGGTCGGGACCTGCAGCTCGAAGCCGAAGACCTCCTCGATGTCCTTGCCGTACTTCTCCTTGACCGCGCTGATACCGGCGACGAGGACCTCCTCGTGCATCGCCATGACGTCCTCGTGCGACTCGATCCACGAGAACTCGGCGTCGACCGACGTGAACTCGGTGGCGTGGCGCGACGTGAACGAGGGGTCGGCGCGGAACGCGTCGGCGATCTCGAACACGGCGCCGAAGCCGGCCGGCTGCGCCATCTGCTTGAAGTTCTGCGGCGACTGCGCGAGGTACGCCGTCGTCTCGAAGTACTCGAGCTGGAAGAGCTCGGCGCGGGACTCCGACGCCGAGGCCATCAGCTTCGGGGTGTGGATCTCGATGTAGTCGCGCTCGACCCAGTACGAGCGGAACGCGTGCTCCATCGTCGTCTGGATGCGGAAGATGAGGTTCTGCTTGCGGTTGCGCAGGTCGAGGAAGCGCCAGTCGAGTCGCTTGTCGAGCGAGGAGTCGTCGGCGATCGGGGTCTCCGGGATCGCTGCGCTGACGAGGGTCAGTTCGCCGACCTTGACCTCGAGGCCGCCGAGCTTGACGCGCTCGTCGTGCTTCAGGGTGCCGGTGACGTGGATGAAGGAGCCGTGCGCCAGACCCGAGATCGCCTCGGTCGTGGCGAGTGCCGCTGTCGACGCGTCGTCGCCCTCGGTCGCCTCACGCGTCGCGGGGTTGACGAGCTGGACGGCGCCGGTCTCGTCGCGCAGCACGACGAACTGCACCTTCTTCTGATCGCGGACGGTCTCGACCCATCCGGCCACGGAGACGGGACCGTCGGGGAGGGCGGCGAGGTCGCTGATGCGGGTGCGTTCGATCACGGTCGTCGAGTCTACCGGGCCGCCGGTTCTCCACAGCCCGGTTACGTCCGGTGGTCGTCCACAGATGCGGCCCGGAGGCTCGGATCGCCTCCGCCGCACTCCTAGCGTTCTCGATGTGGCCGGGTCGCGAGCGGGGAGGAGGTCCTCATGACGGAGGGGATCGAAGCACTCGCGGCCTGGCCACCTGCGGCCGTCGCGACGGTGGTGGCCGCGCTCGCTGCCGCGGCGCTGACGCTGCTCGGTGCTGTCGTCGGCGGGTGCTGGGCGATCGTGCGGTGGCGGCGGGACGTCGAGCGGGAAGAACGAGACCGGTACTGGGCACGTCTCACGGTGGTGTTCGAACTCGTCTCCGGCGACGACGTCGGGCGGCATGAACTCGGGTACGCCCTCGCCGCAGCGATGTGTGACATGCAGAAGATCCCACGAGGCGAGGAACCGGGTGCGAAGGTGATGCGGGAACTGCTCAGCAGATCGAGGGAGACGGGATGATGACGATCGTTGCGCGCGCACGCGCAGGCGTCACGCGCTGGTTGGACCGACATGAACCCCCTGCGGTGAGTGACGAGGAGCTGGACGCGATGTGGGCGCGCGCGAAGGCCGGCGCGGCGGCGTGGCATGCACACATCGAGCAGCGCAAGCGCGAGATCGCGGCCGCGCGCGACGGGGCGTCAGGGGAGCGCGGCGCGGAGGGTGCTGAGGGTGCCGATGAACTCCTCGGCCATGCCCGCGCGCTCGACGAGCTTCGCGTGGCGGGCCCGCGCGTCCTCCAGGAAGGCATCGAGGCGCGCTGCGCGTGCGGCCGTGTCCTCCGCATCACCACCGGGGAGCCCGTCGACGATGCCGAGCAGGTCGCCCATCTCCTCGAGTGAGAACCCGAGCGGCTTCATCCGGCGGATGACGAGCAGGCGCTCCAGGTCGCGCGGGGTGTAGACGCGGAAGCCCCCGGTGGTCCTGCCGCTCGGGACGAGCAGACCGACCTCGTCGTAGTGCCGGATCGTCCGGAGCGACATCCCTGCGCGGTCGGCGAGCTCGCCGATGTGCATCGTGCCGGCCTCGTGCGCGTCGTCCTGGTCGCTCATCGCGGACAACTCTACCCTCACGTAACGGTAGAGTCGTCCGCGATGACGACCCTCACCTCAGCGCCGGCGGCCCCGAGCGTCCTGTCCGCACTCCGTTCGCCGAGGCTCCTGACGCGCGAGGTACTCGCTGGGATCGTCACCGCGCTCGCCCTCATCCCCGAAGCGATCTCGTTCTCGGTCGTCGCGGGCGTCGACCCGGCGGTCGGGCTCTTCTCGAGCGTGGTGATCGCCGTGGTGATCGCGATCGTCGGCGGCCGCCCGGCGATGGTGTCCGCCGCTGCCGGCTCAGTCGCGCTCGTGATCGCGCCGCTGGTGCGCGAGCACGGGATCGACTACCTGGTCCCGACGATCGTGCTCGGCGGCGTGATCCAGCTCGTGCTCGGGTTCCTCGGCGTCGCACGGCTCATGCGGTTCATCCCGCGCAGCGTCAACGTGGCGTTCGTGAACGCCCTCGCGATCCTCATCTTCACGGCGCAGCTGCCGAACCTGTTCGGCCGCGACGTGCCGCTCGTGGTCTGGCCGTTGACGGCACTCGGCGTCGCGATCATCGTCGCGCTCCCGTTCCTGACGAAGGCGGTCCCCGCGCCGCTCGTCGCCGTGGTCGTCATCACCGCGATCACCATCGTCTTCAGCGTCGCCGTCCCGACGGTCGGGGACGAGGGCGCGCTGCCGACCGCGCTGCCCGGGTTCAGCGGGATCACGGTGCCGTTCTCGTTCGAGACCCTGTCGATCATCGCGCCGTACGCCTTCGGCATGGCGATCGTCGGGCTCATCGAGACACTGCTCACGGCGCAGCTCGTCGACGCCATCACCGAGACCGGCTCGAGCAAGTGGCGCGAGTCCTGGGGTCAGGGCATCGCCAACGTCGTCTCGGCGTTCTTCGGCGGCACGGGTGGCTGCGCGATGATCGGGCAGACCGTCATCAACGTGAAGACCGCCGGCGCCAGGACCAGGATCTCGACCTTCGTCGCGGGGGCGTCCGTCCTCGTGCTCACGATCGTGCTGCACGACGTGGTGGCGGAGATCCCGATGGCGGCACTGACGGCCGTGATGCTGATGGTCTGCGTCGCCACCTTCGACTGGCACAGCATCCGCCCGAGGACCCTCGGTCGCATGCCCCTCGGCGAGACGGCCGTCATGGTCATCACCGTGGTCGTCGTCGTGCTGACGAACAACCTCGCCACCGGGGTGATCGTGGGTGTCGTCGTCGCGGCGCTGGTGTTCGCGCGGCGCGTGGCGCACGTCGTCACCGTGGTGCGGGAGCCCGTCGACGAGCACACAGTCCGCTACCGGGTCCGCGGCGCGCTGTTCTTCGCGTCCTCGAACGACCTCGTCACCCGGTTCTCCTACGCCGAGGACCCCGAGCACGTCGTCATCGACATGTCCGAGGCGCACGTGTTCGACGCGAGCACCGTGGCGGCACTCGACGGCGTGGAGCAGCGGTTCGCGAAGCACGGCTCGACCGTCGAGGTCGTCAACCTGAACACCGGGTCGGTCGCGCTGCACGGCAGGCTCTCCGGTCACCTCGACTGAGTGCTCCCGAAGCCGTGGATCGTCTGTGCGGGCGGTGGGAACAGCTGAGCGACCTAGACTGGAACCCATGCCCGCGACCCGAATCCACCTCGTGCGGCACGGCGAGGTACACAACCCGGACCGTGTGCTCTACGGCCGACTCCCGGGCTTCGGACTGAGCGAGCTCGGCACGGCCATGGCCGCCGCGTCCGCCGCCGCGTGGAAGGAGTCCGGCGTCGACGTGCGCCGGATCATCGCCTCGCCGTTGCAGCGCACGCAGGAGTCCGCCGCACCGTGGGCCGAGGCGTACGGCCTCGACGTCACGCTCGACGAACGCCTGATCGAGCCGACGAACCGCTACGAGGGACAGCCCCCCGGGTTCACGAAGCGCTCGCTCCGTCGTCCGGCCGAGTGGCCCTGGATCGCGAACCCGCTCCGCCCGAGCTGGGGGGAGGCGTACGAGTCGATCGCGAACCGCATGCTCGCCGCCGTCGCCACCGCGTGGGAGAGCACCGACGAGGGCGACGTCGTCCTGGTCAGTCACCAGCTGCCGATCTGGATGGTGCACCGGCGTCTCGCGGGGGAGCCCCTGTGGCACGACCCGCGCAAGCGTCGCTGCGACCTCTCGAGCATCACCACCCTCGAGCGTGTCCCCGCCACGCCGAGCGGTCGGTTCACCGAGGTCGGGTACGCCGACCCGGCCGAGGAACTCCGCGGGACGGCGATCGACGAAGGAGCAGTGTGACCGAGCGCAGCACGAAGGGGCGGCTCCTCGCCGTCGGAGCGACCATGCTGGTCGCCGCGATCGCCCTCACCGGCTGCTCCTCCGGCAGCAGCGACAAGCTCTCGCAGCAGTACGGCAGCGGGACGACGCAGAACTACATCTCCGGCGACGGTGCGGTGACCGAGGTCGCCCAGGACAAGCGCACGGACGCGGTCGACTTCGACGCGATGACCACCGACGGCGACGAGCTGACGGCGAAGGCGCTCCGCGGCAAGGTCGTCGTCCTGAACTTCTGGTACGCCGGCTGCCCGCCGTGCCGTGCCGAGGCGAAGTACCTGAACGAGGTGCACGAGAAGTACACCGACGACCAGGTCCAGTTCATCGGCGTGAACGTGCGCGACCAGAAGGCCACCGCCGCCGCGTTCGAGCGCACCTTCAAGGTCGACTACCCGACCGTGCTCGACGCCGACAAGGGCGAGATGCAGCTCGCGCTCTCCGGGCAGATCGCCCCGAACGCGGTCCCGGCGACGATCGTCCTCGACAAGCAGGGCCGGGTCGCTGCCCGCGTGCTCGGTGCCGTGGACAGCACGAGCATCCTCGACACCCTGGTGTCGGACGAGCTCAGCGGCAAGGCCTCCTGAGCCGTGGGCAGCAATCCCTTCGCCGACGCGATCCTCAGCGGGCAGATGCTCGTCGCCCTCCCGGTGGCGCTGCTCGCCGGGCTCGTCTCGTTCCTGTCGCCGTGCGTGCTGCCCCTCGTCCCCGGGTACCTCGGGTACGTCGGCGGCGTCGCCGAGGGCGGACGGGGACGCGGCCGCGTCGTGCTCGGGGTGCTGCTCTTCGTCCTCGGCTTCACGGCGGTGTTCGTCGCCTACACGACGGTGTTCGGTGCGCTCGGGTTCTGGCTCGTCCGCTGGCGCGACCTCATCACGCAGGTCCTCGGTGTCGTGGTGATCGTGATGGGCCTGGTGTTCGTCGGCCGCTTCACGTTCCTCCAGCGCACCCTGAAGCCGTCGTGGACCCCGGCGACCGGGCTCGTCGGCGCGCCGCTGCTCGGCATCGTGTTCGGTCTCGGCTGGACCCCGTGCCTCGGCCCGACGCTCGCCGCGATCAACCTGCTCAGCGTGCAGTCCGGCAGTGCCTGGCAGGGGATGTGGCTCGGCGTCGCGTACTGCCTGGGCCTCGGCATCCCGTTCCTGCTCGTCGCGCTCGGCGCCGGCTGGGCCTCGGGAGCGATCCGCGTCGTCAAGCGCCACATGCGCATCGTCAACATCATCGGAGGAGCGATCCTGATCGTCATCGGTCTGCTCATGGTCACCGGTATCTGGTCGGCCGTCATGTCGAGCGTGGGGGCGGTGATCCAGAGCTATGTCCCGGCAGTCTGAGTCCGAGAACGACCTCACCGGCACCGACCAGGCGACGAACGAGGGCGCCGACACCGCATCCGACCCGCAGCGGCCGTCCGACCACGTCGACGGCACCGCGGCGGCGACGACCGACGCCGGCGTGAACCAGCCGAAGCTCGGCTTCGTCGGGTACGTGCGCTTCTTCTGGCGCCAGCTGACGAGCATGCGCACCGCGCTCTTCCTGCTGATGATGCTCGCCCTCGCGGCGATCCCGGGGTCCCTCGTGCCGCAGCGCACGGCGGACCCGAACGGCGTCGTGCAGTACAAGGCCGACCACGCGACGCTCTACCCGATCCTCGACAAGCTCCAGGTCTTCGACACCTACACCTCGGTGTGGTTCTCCGCGATCTACCTGCTGCTCTTCGTGTCGCTCATCGGCTGCATCGTGCCCCGCACCCGGCACCACTGGCAGGCGCTCCGCACCCGCCCACCGAAGACGCCGGTCCGCCTGACGCGACTCGCGGGGTTCCGCACCGTGGCGGTCGAACCGGACACGATGGCGGACGGCGCGACCGGGACGGACGCGGCCACGGGCCTCCCGTCCGTCGACCGCGCGGTCACGCGCGCCATGGCGCTCCTGAAGCGCTCCGGGTACCGCGTCGAGCGCTTCGGCGACTCGGTGAGCGCGGAGCGCGGCTACCTGCGCGAGACGGGCAACCTCGTCTTCCACGCGGCGCTCGTCGGCGTGCTGATCGCCGTCGGCATCGGCGGCGGCTTCGGGTACACCGGCCAGCGGCTCCTCGTGGAAGGCCAGACGTTCTCGAACGTGCTCGGCTCGTACGACTCGTTCAATCCTGGTCGCTGGTTCAACCAGGAGCAGCTCAAGGGCTACAACCTGACCCTCGACAAGTTCGTCACGAAGTACGAGGAGCGGAACCTCAACGCCCTCGGCCAGGCGACGGACTACTCGGCGACGGTGACGAGCAAGGAGAAGGGCGGGGAGTCGAAGACCAGCCGCCTCGGCGTCAACGAACCGCTCTCCATCGGCGGCACGAACGTCTACCTGCTCGGCAACGGGTACGCGATGAACGTGACCGTGCGCGACGGCGACGGGAACGTGGCGTTCCAGGACGTCGTGCCGTTCCTCCCCGCCGACGCGAACTACACCTCCACCGGCGTCATCAAGGTCCCGGACGCGTCGCCGGACCAGCTCGGCATGGTCGGGTTCTTCTACCCGACGGCGGTGAAGCAGACGACCGGCGCGTACGCCTCGACGTACCCGGACATCGAGAACCCGCTGCTCTCGCTGCAGGTCTACACGGGCGACCTCGGGCTCGACGACGGGGTGCCGCGGAGCGTCTACCAGCTCGACACCAAGGGGCTGACGCAGATCGCCGGCACCAAGGCGGACACCGCGAGCATCCAGCTGAAGCCCGGGCAGACGAAGAAACTGCCGGGTGACGCCGGGTCGATCACGTTCGACGGCGTCAAGCGGTACGTGTCGCTCGACGTGCACCACGACCCGTCACAGCTCTTCGTCGGTGGCTTCGCTGTCCTCGCCGTGCTCGGCCTCCTCACCTCGCTCTTCGTCCCGCGTCGTCGCGTCTGGGTGAAGGTCGTGCCCCGGACGGGCGCGGCGAACGGCGAGTACGACCTCGAGTACGCGGGCCTCGCCCGCGGCGAGGACCCCAATCTCGAGCGTGCCGTCGGCGAGATCGCCACGCGGCACACGTCGGACCTCGGAGTTAGGATGCCCCAGTGAACATGACGGAGAACCTCGCGACCTACTCGGTCGTGCTCACGTACTCGGCGATGGCCGTCTACGTGATCGCGTTCATCTCGTTCGCGCTGGACATGGCCAAGCGTGCGGGCGAGGTGTCCGTCGCGACCGACACACAGTCCGTGACGGCGCAGCAGCAGGGCGCCGCGAAGACGGTCGCCACTGTCCAGGGTGGCACCGTGGTGCTCGAGCGGGTGGAAGCACCGGCGAAGACCGGCTCCGGCCGTCGTGGCACCCGGTTCGAACGGGTCGGCATGGCAATGACGATCCTCGCACTCATCCTGCACGTCGGGTCGATCGTGCTCCGTGGCATCGCGGCCGACCGTGTGCCGTGGGGCAACATGTTCGAGTTCTCTCTGACCGGCACCGGGCTGATCGTGCTGATCTTCCTGCTGGTGCAGCTCTGGCAGAACCTGAAGTTCCTCGGCGTCTTCATCACGGGCCTCACGCTCATCCTGCTCGGCATCGCGACGGTCAACTACTACGTGCCCGTGGTGCCGCTCCAGCCGGCGCTGCAGTCGTACTGGCTCGTCATCCACGTGTTCGTGGCGATCGCCGGCACCGGGTTCTTCGCGCTCGGCGCCGGGCTCGCGGTGGCGCAGCTCGTGCAGACCTACCGGCTCGGGCACCCGGCCGTCTCCAAGAAGATCCGCTTCATGGAGACGCTGCCGGACGCCGACCGGCTCGAGGTCCTGACCTACCGCGTGCTCCTCGTCGGCTTCGTCCTCTGGACCTTCACACTCATCGCCGGTGCGATCTGGGCCGAGCGTGCCTGGGGTCGCTACTGGGGCTGGGACACGAAGGAAGTCTGGACGTTCATCATCTGGGTCGTCTACGCCGGGTACATCCACGCGCGTGCGACCCGTGGGTGGCGCGGCGCGCGGTCGTCGTGGCTGGCGCTCATCGGGTTCGCGGCCGTCATGTTCAACTTCTCCGTCGTGAACGTGTTCTTCAAGGGCCTGCACAGCTACTCCGGTCTGTGAGCGTCGTCCGCCGCTGACGCGGCACGCCGGCCTGGAGGCTCGGTGCAGGTCCGCCTCCGGGCCCGGCTCGGGCCTGCCCGAGTGGTCGCAACACCCCGCCGGTTTGTCACCGAGTGGTCAGGGCCCGTCGTTCTGCGGACCAGCGACCGACAGATGGTGACCGCCCAGGGGATGTGAGCGGGGTGTCGTGACCGGTCAGGGGCGGGACGTCAGGGGCGGGACGTCAAGAGCAGGTCGGAGCGGCAGCGAGCAGGGCGTGCACCCGCTCGAGCCGGGAACGCCACCACGCCGTGCGCGCGGGTAACGCGGCGAACCGGGCCACCAGGGAAGGTGCGGCGTCCACGCGACGCACCCCGATCCTCCCGTCCGCCGGCAGGAGCGGATCGGGCGTGACGTCCCCCTCGAACATCGCCGCGGTCCCGAGCCCCGCGGCGTAGCCGGGTGACATCGCGGCCGCGGCGAGGAACGCCCCCATCCCGAGCCCGACCGACGTGTCGAGTGCGCTGGACACGACGCAGGGGAGCCCGGCCGACTCGATCACGGACAGCGCCGCGGTGATCCCGCCGAGCGGCTGCGCCTTCACGACGAGCACGTCGGCGGCCCCGGCCCGCGCGACGGCCAGCGGGTCCGAGGCCTTGCGGACGCTCTCGTCCGCAGCGATCGGCACGCCGAGGCCGGCGATCCGCGATCGGAGCGCTGCGAGTTCCGGGACCGTGCGGCAGGGCTGCTCGGCGTACTGCAGGTCGTACGGGGCGAGCCGCTCGAGCGCCTCCGCGGCCTGGTCCACGGTCCACAGGCCGTTCGCATCGACCCGCACGGACGCGGCCCGGCCCATCACCCGACGGACCTCGGCGACCCGCGCCACGTCGTCGTCGATCGTCGTCCCGGGCTCAGCCACCTTGACCTTCGCGGTCGTGCACCCGGGGTAGCGCGCCAGGAGCCCGGCGACGGCACCGGGCTCGATCGCGGGGACGGTGGCGTTGACGGGGACGGACGCCGCGGCGGGGACGTGCTCCGTCCAGCCGAAGTCGATCGCCCCGCGCAGCCAGGCAGCCGCTTCGGCGTCGTCGTACTCCACGAACGGGGAGAACTCGGTCCACCCGGCCGGACCGCGGAGGACCATCGCCTCGCGCGTGGTGATCCCGCGGAAGCGGACCCGCATCGGGAGGGCGACGACATGGGCGTCGGCGAGGAGTTCGGAAAGGGCGGGAAGCACACGGACATCTTCGTCCAGCGGACCTCACAGTTCCTCGGAGGGGACCGCCAGGGCAGAGCATTAGCATGCATCGGTCGGCCTCGGTCGGCTCCGATCGGCCACGACCAGAGGGAGGCTCCGTGACGTCCAACCCGCACCAGCGGTCGTCACGCAGCACGCCCGGCGGGGGCAGCGACGAGTTCGCCCGCCTCATGCGGAGCAACACCGTCGACGTCCGGGCGAAGACCGCCACACGGCGCCGCAAGAACCCCCTCGTCGGCAAGATCGCCTTCGGCCTCGCCATCGTCTCGGCCGCCGTCGACGCCAGCGCCTTCGCGGTGTTCATGGGCGGCGACACGACCTTCGCGTTCGGCATCTGCTTCGTCGTCGTGTTCCTGACGCTCGTCGCCGCCGTCCTCGGGTTCATCGCCGCGGTCGGCGGGTTCGGGCGGTGGTACGGCTCCATCGGCGTCGTGGTCGCGTTCTTCGCAAACCCGGTGATCCTCATCGTGCTCGTCGTCATGGTCGCCCCGGAGCTCCTCACCGACATGGGGGCGTAGGCCCCTCGGCGACAGGGCGGGGCGGAGGCCCCTCGGCGACAGGGCGGGGCGGAGGCCTCCGGCGACAGGGCGGGGCGTCGGCACGCGGCGATAGGTTGGGTACATGCCCGACACCGTGTCCGACCTGTTCGACCCCGACGTCTGGACGACCGCCCCCGCAGCGGCGTCGTTCACCGACATCACGTACCACAAGCACGTCTCGCACGGGATCGTCCGCATCGCGTTCGACCGTCCAGAGGTCCGGAACGCCTTCCGCCCCCGCACGGTGGACGAGCTCTACCGCGCCCTCGACGACGCCCGCCAGGACCCCCGCGTCGGCGTCGTCCTGCTCACCGGCAACGGCCCGAGCCCGAAGGACGGCGGCTGGGCGTTCTGCTCCGGCGGTGACCAGCGCATCCGCGGTCGCAGCGGCTACCAGTACGTCGGTGACGAGGGCGCCCCGCCGGAGGGCGTGGACCCGGCAGCAGCCCAGGCGTCGATGGGTCGGCTGCACATCCTCGAGGTCCAGCGACTGATCCGCATGATGCCGAAGGTCGTCATCGCCGTGGTCCCCGGGTGGGCGGCCGGCGGCGGTCACTCGTTGCACGCCATCTGCGACCTGACGATCGCCAGCGCCGAGCACGGGAAGTTCAAGCAGACCGATGCCGACGTCGGATCGTTCGACGGCGGGTACGGCAGCGCCTACTACGCCAAGCAGATCGGCCAGAAGTTCGCGCGCGAGGTCTTCTTCCTGGCGCAGGAGTACTCGGCACAGCGCGCGTACGAGATGGGCGCTGTGAACGCCGTCGTGCCGCACGAGGACCTCGAGCGCGAGGCGATCCGCTGGGGCGAGATCATCCTCGGCAAGTCCCCGACGGCGATCCGGATGCTCAAGTACGCCTTCAACGCGGTCGACGACGGCATGGTCGGCCAGCAGGTCTTCGCCGGCGAGGCCACCCGCCTCGCCTACGGCACCGACGAGGCCGTCGAGGGCCGCGACTCGTTCCTCGAGAAGCGCGCGCCCGAGTGGACGTCCTTCCCCTGGCACTACTGATGCGGCGGTCCTGATGCCCCGCCCCCTGGTCCGGCTGGGCGCGTCGGACCCGCTGGCCGTGCTGCGCGGCCTGGAGGCTGCCCTCGCCGGCGGTCCCGCACTGCTCCCCGTCGCCGAGGGCGTTCCCGCCCTGCCGACCCCGGCTCCGGCTGACGTCGAGCAGCGGGTCGCCCTCGTCGTCGAGACGAGCGGTTCCACCGGCACCGGCAAACGTGTGGCGCTGTCGTCCGAGGCGCTCCTCGCCGGCGCGGCCGCAGCCGACGCCGCCCTCGGGGGACCCGGCGGGTGGGTGCTCGCGCTGCCGACCCACTACATCGCCGGCCTCAACGTGCTCACGCGGTCGATCGCGGCGGGCACGACCCCGTCGGTCGTCGCTCCCGGGCACTTCGAGGCCGGGGCGTTCGCGGACGCCGCCGATCAGCTCGCGACCGGTCCGGCTGCACCGCGTCGGTACACGTCGCTCGTGCCGGTCCAGCTCGCCCGCGTGCTCGACGACCCTCGTGCGACGGCAGCGCTGGCGGGGTTCGACGCGGTCCTCGTCGGCGGTCAGTCGACCCCGGGACCGCTGCGGGAACGCGCGGTGGCGGCCGGTGTGCACGTCGTCACCACGTACGGCGCGAGCGAGACGAGTGGCGGCTGCGTCTACGACGGACAGCCGTTCGGGACCGTCCGCACGGAGCTCGTCGACGGCGAGCTCCTGCTGCACGGCCCCATGCTCGCGGAGGGGTACCTCGGCGACGCGGACCGGACCGCGGCGACGTTCGTCGAGCGTGACGGGCTCCGGTGGTACCGCACGGGCGACGCGGCGACGCTCGACGACGGCCGGGTCCGAGTGCTCGGCCGGCTCGACGACGTGATCATCTCCGGCGGCGAGAAGGTCCCGCTCGGACTGGTCGAGCGTCACGTGCGGGAGCTCCCCGGGCAGGACGCCGCGGTCGTCACCCGTCGGGACTCGGGGGAGTGGGGCGAGGTCCCCGTCGTCGTGACGGCGACACCGCTCGACCTCGACACGGTCCGTGCCCACGTCGGTGCTGCACTCGGACGCGCGGCGAGGCCCGCCGAGGTCCTGGTCGTCGACCGCGTGCCGATGCTCGCGTCCGGCAAGCCCGACCGGCGGGCGATCCGAGCACTCGTCGCTGATCGATAGCTCCCACGAATAGGATTGACGGTCGTGGCACGAGCGAAGAACGAGACGCACAAGCATGGCAGGTCGGGCAACCCGGCCAAGGCGGCATCCCCGGCACGGACCCGCGGTCGCGCGACCGCACGCGACTGGATCGGCGGGGCACGGCTCCGCACCCTGACGCTCGGTGTCGTCCCGGTCGTGCTCGGCACCACGGTGGGCTTCGTCGACAGCGGCATCGCCGGTGACTTCGGCGCCTTCCTCGCGAAGGACGGCCACCTCACCATCGCCGTGCTCGCGCTCCTCGTCGCCCTGTTCCTGCAGATCGGCGTGAACTACAGCAACGACTACTCGGACGGTGTCCGCGGGACCGACGAGTTCCGCGTGGGCCCCGCCCGGCTCACCGGCGCCGGCCTCGCCAAGCCCCGCACGGTGCTCACGGTCGCCCTGACGTTCTTCGGGCTCGCTGCCGTCGCCGGCATCGTCATCGTGGTCCTCACCCAGCTCTGGTGGCTGCTGATCGTCGGCGCCGCGGCGATCGTCGCCGCGTGGTTCTACACCGGCGGCAAGAAGCCGTACGGGTACAACGCGCTCGGCGAGGTCTTCGTCTTCGTCTTCTTCGGTCTCGTCGCGGTGCTCGGGACCGAGTACGTGCTCATCGGCCGGGTCGCCGCGAGTGGCTGGGCAGCGGCCGTCGCCGCCGGGTTCTTCGCCTGTGCCGTCCTGATGGTCAACAACATCCGTGACATCGACGAGGACCGGCTCGCCGGCAAGCGGACCCTGGCGGTCACCGTCGGACTGCCGATCGCCCGCGTGCTCTACGGCCTGTTCCTGCTGCTGCCGTACGTGCTGCTCATCTGGTTCGTGCTGCTGTACTTCCGGACCGGCTTCACGTACTTCTCGCTGCTGCTGGTGCTGCCGGCACTCGCGATCGGGGTGTCGTCCCGCAAGCCGCGCGAGCTCATCACCGCGCTGCAGCTGTCGTCGTTCGGGTCGTTGGCCTACGGCGTCGTGCTCGGCGTCATGCTCGCGCTGCAGCCGTAGCCGCACGCCGGGGCGGAACGGGTCAGTCCGTGGGGTGCTCGCGGCGCTCCGCGTGACGGTCGGCGTCCGACACCGGGGCGTCCACGTCGGTGTCGGACGCCGAGACGAAGTCGTCCTCGAAGTCGGAGTCGGCGTCCCGCTCCGGACGGCCGCGTCGGTTCGCCATGCTCGTCGTGACCTCCGAGCGGAGCTTCGGCAGCGCGATGTACGAGACGAGCAGGCCGATGAGCGCCGCGCCGATCGTCGCCCAGTACCACGGGAGACCGATCACGAACAGGACGACGAGCGCCGCCGCGAAGATCCCGAGACGGGCGAGGGTGTAGACGAGCCACGCTTTCACCCGGCAAGTCTACGGACTCGCGAACCGTGAGGTCGGTCACAGCCTGGGCACCTACACTCCTCGGCATGGTCCGCTTGTGGCTCGTCGTCGTCGTCGCCGCCGTGGCGTTCACGGTCTACACGCTCATCGACTGCGCCACGATGCCGAAGCACCGCATCCGGTCGCTCGGGCGCGGACTCTGGATCCTGCTGATCGTCATCCTGCCGGTCCTCGGTGGCGTCCTCTGGTTCCTGCTCGGCAGGGCCCCGGCGGTTCCGGAGCGTGTCGCCCGGTACCGTGGTCCCGAAGACGACCCGGACTTCCTCGGTGAGCAGACTCCCGAGCGGCCCCGCACGGACAAGGACCAGGACGACGCGACCCTCCGCAACCTCGAAGAGCAGTTCCACGACACCGACGACGACGGCCGCACCGATCGCTGACGGCGTTCAGCAGGGCTCCGGCAGTCCGGCGTCCGACTTCGCCCTCGCCCTCCTGCAGGAGTTCGCACGCGCCGGCGTCACCGACGTCGTCGTGAGCCCCGGGTCCCGATCCCAGGCGCTCGCCCTCGCGGCGGTCGCCCTCGAACGTGCCGGCGGCATCACCGTGCACGTGCGACTCGACGAGCGGACGGCCGGGTTCGTCGCGCTGGGGCTCGCCGTCGAGACCGGTCGTCCCGCGCTCGTGGTCACCACGTCCGGCACCGCCGTCGCCAACCTGCACCCCGCCGTGCTCGAAGCGCACCACTCCGGCGTGCCGATGATCGTCGTGTCCGCCGACCGTCCGGCCGAACTCCGCGGGATCGGCAGCAACCAGACCACCGTCCAGCCCGGCATCTTCGCGCAGGCGGTCTCCTTCGTCCGCGAGGTCGAGGCCCCGACGCAGCACGGCGTCGACGACAGCACCCGCGACACCATCCGGAGCACCGTCCGCGAGACCGTCGCCGCGGCGTCGGGACACACCGGGCAGCCGGGGCCCGTGCAGCTGGACGTCGCCTTCCGCGAACCGCTCTCCGCGACGCTCACCGACGTCGAGGGTGTCCCGGAGGACGAGATCGACCTCGGGTTCGCCACCCGCCGCGTCCACACCGGGCTCGGCGCCGTGGAGCTCACGCCGGACGACGAGCCCGCGACCGTCGTGATCGCCGGGCACGACGCCGGCGAGGACGCCGAACGCGTGGCATGGGAGCTCGGTGCGCCGTTGCTGGCCGAGGTGTCGAGCGGAGCGCGCTTCGGGCGGAACCTGGCCGTGACCTACCGCGAGCTGCTGCGCGACCCGGAGTTCGGCGGCCGGGTCCGCCGTGCCGTCGTGCTCGGCCATCCGACGCTCAGCCGCGAGGTCCCGGCGCTCCTGCAGCGCGACGACGTCGAGGTGGTGACCGTCCGCGGGGCCGGAGCCGACGCGTACGACCCGAGCCGAGCCTCCCGGCTGGTGTCCGACGTCACCGTCACGGGCCGGACCCGTCCGGAACACCGCGCGTGGGTGGGCCGCTGGGTGGCCGCGAGCCGTGCAGCGCTCGGTGACGGCGACGCCGGGCCGGACCTGGACGCGAAGCGGTCGGAGGACCGCGCCGAACGCAACCGGTTCCTCCGCGACGAGGTCGCACTGCGCCGCCGCCCGGTCGACCGGGCGATGCTCGCCGACGCCGTGTGGGGCGTGACCTGGCCGCACGACCGGCTGGTCCTCGGCGCGTCCCAGATCATCCGCGTGGCCGACGGCCGCGTCCCCGGCAAGAAGATCCGCGTGCACGCCAACCGCGGGCTCGCCGGCATCGACGGCACGGTGTCCACCGCGCTCGGGATCGCCGCTGCGCTCGAGCAGACGCAGGCAGCCGGCGGGACGACCCGCGTGCTCCTCGGGGACCTGACGTTCCTGCACGACCTCGGGGCGTTCGTCACCGGGACCGAGGAACGCACCAGCCGCGTGCAGATCGTCGTCGGCAACGACTCCGGCGGGGCGATCTTCCGCGGGCTCGAGGTCGCCGAGACCACCCCGGCGGCGGACATGCGCCGGATGATGACGACCCCGCAGCACGTCGACGTCGAGCAGGTCGTCAGGGGGCTCGGGTGGGAGTACCGCCGTGCCGCGACGTGGGGGGACCTCGAGCAGGTGCTCACCGACCCCGCCGAGCGGGTGGTCATCGAGGTGCCCCTGGCCGACTGAGGCTCGAATCGCTCCCCGCTGGCCCGACTCGGAACGACAGGACCGCTGTCGTACGACATCGAGTCTGTCGCAACCACGCGCGCGCAACAGTTGCAGGCGCGTGGGAGCGACATCGTCGCTGTCGTACGACATCGACGCTGTCGTTCTGAGGCGGCGCGTCCCGACCACCGGACTGGAGGCTCGGCGCGCGTCCGGCACCGAGCCTCCAGTCCGGCGCTGGTCGCGACCAGGGCCGGGGGCCGCACCGCGCGTTCGTTGCGTCCACAACGAGCGACGGAGTCGCTGTCGTACGAAAGCGACTCTGTCGCAACCACGCGCGCGCAACTGTTGCGCGCGCGGAGGAGCGACAACGCCGTTGTCGTACGACAGCGATCCTGTCGTTCCGAGTCGGCAGAGCGAGAAGCGGAACCGGGCGGCGCGAGAACCGGCGCGCTGCCCTACGCCAGCGCGTCGCGGATCGGGCGGAACTTCAGCGCGGTCTCGGCGACCTCGCGCGCCGGGTCCGACTCACCGACGATGCCCGCGCCGGCCCATGCCCGCACGGCGCCGTCGTGGTCGATCTCCGCGCTCCGGAGCGCCAGCATCCACTCGCCGTCGCCCGATGCGCCGAGCCAGCCGACGGGCCCGGCGTAGCGGCCGCGGTCGACCCCTTCGAGCTCGGCCACGAGCCGGACGGCCACGTCGGTCGGGGTCCCGGCGACGGCGGCGGTCGGGTGCAGCGCGTCGGCGATGTCGAGCGACGTCGTCCCGACGGGCAGCGTCGCCTGGACGTCGCTGGCGAGGTGCCACAGGTTCGGCAGCTGCAGGCGGAACGGCTCCGGGTCGACCCGCAGGTCCGTGGCGAGCGGGCGGAGCGCGTCGACGAGGCTCCTGATCGCGAACGCGTGCTCGGAGACGTCCTTCGCGCTCGATGCCAGGGCCTCGGCGGCGGCGCGGTCCGACACGGCGTCGGTGCCGCGTGCCGCGCTGCCGGCGAGCACCCGGGCGGTGAGCCGCGTGCCGTCGGTGCGGGCGAGGGTCTCCGGCGTGGCCCCCACGAGTCCGTCCACGGCGAACGTGACGCACTGCGGGTAGGTGTCGGCGAGGTCGAGGAGGAGGGCACGCCGGTCGGCACCGGGGGGCAGCGAGCCGACGAGGTCCCGAGCGAGGACGACCTTCTGCGCGTCGCCGGCGGTGATCCGACGGACGGCCTCGGCGACCGACGCCGCGTAGGCGTCCTCGTCGATGCGCCCGGGGGAGAACGTGACGGACAGGTGCGGTCCCACGTGCGGGACGGGCACCGAGGTCCTGGTGAACGCCAGGGGAGCGGGGTCTGCCGTGGTGTCGATCGCGGTCAGCCAGGCCTTGCCCCGGCGGCGTCCCACGACGACGCGCGGCACGATCAGCACGCTGGTCGCGGCCGAGTCGTCGGCGAACGCGAACGCGCCGAACGCGACGAGACCGGACCCGCGGAGCTGCACCGGGTCGTCGACCACCGCGCGCTCGGCGATGGTCTTCCAGGCCGCTGCCGCGTCCCGCATCCTGGACGGCCCGGTGAACTCGAACCGGAGCGCCTCGCCGATGCCGACGATGCCGTCACCGTTGCGCACGAAGGCGAGCGGGGTGTCGGGGAGCGTGTGGCGGAGCACGGCGCCCGGGTCGTCGAGGATCCGGGTCGAGACCGTGAGCGGCGGGGCCGCCGTGGCGGTTCGGGTCACGGGACGATCGTACGCGCGCCGGATGGAGGAGAACGCCGCGCCGCGTGTCCCGGGAACGCACGGGACGGACCTCTAGGATTGGTCGGGTGAGTAGAGCGGACATGCACAAGCGGCCGGACGAGGTGGCGGCCATGTTCGACGACGTCGCGGAGAAGTACGACCTCACCAACGACATCCTCTCCGCCGGCAACGCCCCGCTCTGGCGGGTGGCGACCGTGCGCGCCGTCGATCCCCAACCAGGCGAGCGCGTGCTCGACATCGCCGCGGGGACGGGCACGAGCGCTGCGGCGTTCGCCAAGAAGGGTGCAGACGTCACGGCGCTCGACCTCTCCGCCGGCATGATCGCCGTCGGACGTGAGCGCCACCCCGAGATCACCTTCGTCGAGGGCGACGCGGAGCACCTGCCCTTCGAGGACGACACGTTCGACGCCGTCACGATCTCGTTCGGCCTGCGCAACGTCAACGACCCGATGCAGGCGCTCACCGAGATGCTCCGCGTCCTGAAGCCCGGCGGCCGCGTCGTCATCTGCGAGTTCTCCACGCCGCCGCTCGCCGCCCTGCGGTTCGGGTACGGCACCTACCTCAAGCGTGTCCTGCCCGGTATCGCGAAGCTCTCGAGCAGCAACCCGGCGGCGTACAAGTACCTCGCCGAGTCGATCGAGGCGTGGCCGGACCAGCAGGTCCTCAGCCAGTGGCTCCGTGGTGTCGGCTTCACGATGGTGGCCTACCGCAACCTCACGGCCGGTATCGTCGCACTGCACCGCGGACGCAAGCCCGTCGCTGGGACGGTCCGAGAGTCCGTCGCGCGACGCGCGAAGGCCCGTCGTGAGCACCAGGCGACAGGCGAGCAGCCGAGCGTCGAGCCGACCGACAGCTGACCGGCCCCCACCCAGACGGACTTCCCCGAAACACGGAGCAGCACTTGAACCCGAGCGTCCCGGTCGCACGCCGAGCACCGAGTCTCCGAGCGTCGCTCGGCATCGGCGAGCGGATGTTCGCCAGTCCGGCGGAGCGTCGGTTCATCACCGCGGTCGACGACGGGCTCGAGCTCGTCGAGCAGGGGCTCGAGGACGCGATGCGCTCCGCCGACACCCTCGCGGACACGACCAGCCGCTACCTGCTCTCGGCCGGGGGCAAGCGGATCCGGCCGACGCTGACGCTGCTCATCGCGCAGCTCGGCAACGGGGTGACCGACCACGTCGTGAAGGCGGCGGTGAGCGTCGAGACGACCCACCTCGCCTCGCTGTACCACGACGACGTCATGGACGAGGCCCCGGTGCGCCGCGGGGTCCCGGCAGCCCACGTCACCTACGGCAACAACGTCGCGATCCTCACCGGTGACCTGCTCTTCGCCCGGGCCAGCCTCATCACGGCGGACCTCGGGCCGGAGGGCATTCGGATGCAGGCGGAGACGTTCCAGCGCCTGTGCATGGGCCAGCTCCACGAGACCACCGGCCCTCAGCCGGACGACGACCCGCTCGAGCACTACATCCAGGTCCTCAGCGACAAGACCGGCTCCCTCATCGCGACCGCCGCCCGCGCCGGCGTGCTGTTCTCCGGTGCGGACCGCGCCTACCTCGACGCCGTCGGGACGTTCGGCGAGAAGGTCGGCGTCGCGTTCCAGCTCGTGGACGACGTCATCGACCTCGCCCCGGCGAAGGACAAGACCGGCAAGATCGCCGGCAACGACCTCCGCGCGGGCGTCGACACCCTGCCGTTGCTACAGCTCCGCCGCCGTGCCGCGACCGATCGGGGCGCTGCCGAGCTCGTCGAACGGATCGAGCGCGACGTCACCGGTGCCCCGGACGACGCGGTCACCACCGACGCGTACCTGTCGGCCGTCGCGGCACTCCGCGACCACGAGGCGACCGCGGCGACCCGCGCGCTCGCCGGCCAGTGGGCGGACGAAGCCGTGGTGGCCCTCGCACCGCTGCCGGACGGCGTCGTGAAGCGCGCCCTCACCCGGTTCGCCGAGTCGGTCGTGGACCGCACGCACTAGCCGAGCCGACCACACGCCCACGGGAGCACCCCACCCGAACGAAACTGGAGACGATCAGTGCCCACCCTCCGCCTCGCCATCGTCGGCGCCGGCCCCGCCGGCATCTACGCCGCGGACATCCTCCTGCGGGAAGCGCACGCGTACGACGTGTCGATCGACCTCTTCGAGCAGCTGCCGGCGCCGTACGGCCTGGTCCGCTACGGCGTCGCGCCGGACCACCCCCGCATCAAGGGGATCGTGAACGCACTCCGCGACGTGCTCGACCGCGGTGACATCCGCATCTTCGGCAACGTCCGCTTCGGCGAGGACATCACTCTCGACGACCTCAAGAAGCACTACAACGCGGTCGTGTTCTCGACCGGTGCCATCAAGGACGCCGACCTCGACATCCCCGGCGTCGACCTCGAGGGCTCGTACGGTGCCGCCGACTTCGTCAGCTGGTTCGACGGCCACCCAGACGTGCCGCGCACCTGGCCGCTCACCGCGGAGAGCGTCGCGGTCATCGGCAACGGCAACGTCGCCCTCGACGTGTCGCGCATCCTCGCCAAGCACGCCGACGACCTGCTGCCGACCGAGATCCCGGACAACGTCTACGAGGGACTCAAGGCATCGCCGGTCACCGACGTGCACGTCTTCGGCCGCCGCGGCCCCGCGCAGGTGAAGTTCACCCCGCTCGAACTCCGCGAGCTGGGCGAGGTCCCCGACGTCGACATGGTCGTGTACGACGAGGACTTCGACCACGACGAGGCGTCGCTCACGGCGATCCAGACGAACAAGCAGGTCATGGTCATCAACCGTGTCCTCGAGCAGTGGCGGAAGCGCGAGCCCGGCACCGCCAGCCGTCGGCTGCACCTGCACTTCTACGCGAAGCCGCTCGAGTTCGTCGGCGAGGACGGCAAGCTGACCGCGATCCGCTACGAGCGCACCCGGCCGAACGGGCAGGGCGGCGTCGAGGGCACCGGCGAGATCCGGGAGATCCCGATCCAGGCGGCCTACCGCGCGGTCGGGTACTTCGGGTCCGAGCTCCCCGGTGTGCCGTTCGACGAGCGGCACGGCGTCATCCCGAACCACGAGGGCAAGGTCCTCGACGACGACAACGACCAGATCCCCGGCGTCTACGCGACCGGCTGGATCAAGCGCGGCCCCGTCGGACTCATCGGTCACACGAAGTCGGACGCGATGGAGACCGTGCAGCACATCGTGGGGGACCAGGCGAGCTGGTGGACCCCGGAGGACCCGTCCCCGGAGGCGATCCCGGCGCTGCTGCGCGAGCGTGGCGTGGAGTTCACGGACCTCGAGGGGTGGCACCGGCTGGACGCGCACGAGATCGCGCTCGGTGAGCCGCACGGCCGCGCGCGCGTCAAGGTCGTCCCGCGCGACGAGATGATCGACGCGTCGCTCGGTCGCACGTCAGCCGGGCAGACCGCCGACCGGAGCTGATCCGATGACCGCCGTGCGCCCCGCCCTCGTCACGGAGGTGCGGGGCGCACGCCTGTACGGGGTGGACGTCGCCCGTTCCGTCGCACTCCTCGGCATGGTGGCCGCGCACGTCGGGGGCGTCGCCGAGCAGCTCGACTGGTCGGACCCCGCCACCTGGTCGGCCGTGGTGAACGGGAGGTCGTCGACGCTGTTCGCGGTGCTCGCCGGGGTCTCGGTCGGCCTCGTGAGCGGCCGGACCGACCCGCCGGGTCCGCCCGAGATCGGGCGGGTGCGCGCACGGCTGGCGATCCGGGCCGTCGTCATCGTCGTGATCGGCCTGTTGCTGATGGCGCTGAACACGCCCGTCTACGTCATCCTGCCGACCTACGGGGTGCTGTTCCTGCTGGTGCTCCCGGCGCTGCGCTGGCCGCGGTGGGCACTCGTCTCCGCCGCAGGCGCCTGTGCGCTGCTGTCTGCGCCCGTCGCGATCGCGATCGTCCCGGCCTACGCGGACGCGAGCACCTTCACGCTGCAGCTCGGCCTCGTCTACCCCGTGGTCACGTTCCTGACGTACGTGCTGGTCGGGCTCGCGGTCGCCAGATCCGACCTGGAGGCTCGGAGTACGCAGGTCGCGCTCCTCGCGTCCGGCGCAGTGGTCGCCACCGCGGCCTACCTCGCCGGGGCAGTGGCGGCACCGGTGCCGTGGGACGCGGGTGACGCGTTCCCCGGGGTCCCGTTCGTGCCGCAGGGCGCGTCCGCGGGGCAGGCCTTCGCGCAGGTGTTCCTGTCCCCGCGCGACCACTCGTCGTCGATCGTCGACGTCGTCGGGACCGCCGGCGTCGCCGTCGCCGTGATCGGGCTCTGCACGCTGCTGTTCGACGGCCGCGGTGCCGTGGCCCGCCGGATCGCCTTCCCGCTCGCCGCGATCGGGTCGATGCCGCTGACGATCTACGCGCTGCACCTCGTCGTCATCGCGGTGCTGCCGCCGCTCCCGCAGCAGCCGGCCACGCGGTGGTGGTTCGCCATCGGCGCCGGCCTGTTCGCCGCGCTGTGGAGCCGGTTCCTGGGACGTGGGCCGGCCGAGCGTCTGGTCGCACGGATCGTGTCGGTGGTCCCGCGCTGACCGAGCCGGCGCGCCGGACGCGCACCGGGCCTCCCGGCCGCTACTGCAGGGCTGCCGTGAGCCGCGCGATGTTGTCGAGCACCTGCGAAGGACGCGTGCGACCGAGCCACGCGTCGAGCTCGAGCGGGATGCTGTCCTTCCGGTAGGCGTCCTGCACGCCGCGGAGCGCGTCGACGAACCGTTCCCCACGGACCATCACCGAGATCTCGAGGTTCAGGCTGAACGACCGCATGTCCATGTTGCTCGACCCGATCACGGCGACGTCGTCGTCGATCGTGAAGTGCTTCGCGTGCAGGATCGTCGGCGAGCGGTACAGCCAGATCTTCACGCCGGCGCGAAGGAGCCCCTCGTAGTAGGAGCGCTGAGCGTGCCAGGTCATCGCGTGGTCGCCGATCTCCCCGACGAACAGCTCGACCTCGACCCCGCGCTGCGCCGTCGTCGTGATGGCGTACAGCATCGAGTCGTCGGGGACGAAGTACGGCGAGGTGATCGACACCTTCTTCTGCGCCGAGTACAGCAGCGCGTTGAAGAGGCGCAGGTTGTTCTCGCCGTCGAACCCGGGGCCGGACGGCACGACCTGGCAGTCGAGCGCGTCGCCGCGGTCGGCTCGCTGCACCGGGTCGCTCTCGCGGAGCAGGAGTTCGTCGGTCTCGCTGTACCAGTCGGTCACGAACAGGGCGTTGATGCCGGCGACGACCGGACCCTCGAAGCGGGCGAACAGGTCCTTGTACGCGAGCCCCTTCTCGATGTGCGCCTTGAGGTCGTAGGACTTGTCGATGAGGTTCTGCGACCCCGTGAACGCCACCGACCCGTCGATGACCATGATCTTCCGGTGGTTCCTGAGGTCAGGGCGCTGGAACTTCCCCTTGAACGGCTGCAGCGGGAGCATCAGGTGCCACTCGATGCCCGCGCGGTCCAGGAAGGCCAGCGTGTCCTTGTACCCGGGGTAGCCGCGGCTCGCCCAGTGGTCCATGAGGAACCGGACGGTCACGCCGCGCGCCTGCGCCCGGGCGAGTGCGTCGAAGAAGCCCCGCGTGGTGTCGTCGAGCGTCGCGATGTAGAACTCGACGTGCACGAACCGCCGTGCGTCGTCGATGGCGCGGGCCATCTCGGCGATCGACTCGTCGTAGTCCGGGTAGAGCTCCGCCGAGTTGCCCCCCACCAGTGGCATCGCGCCGAGCTTGCGGTTCAGCTCGGTGATGCTCTCGAACCACGGCGGCCACGGGTGGTCCCGACGGACGCGTTCGATGCCCTCGGTCTGCTCGAGGATGTAGGCGTTGATCTCGGTCTGCTTCTCACGCCTGGCCTTCGGCAGCTTCGTCGACCCGATGACCAGGAAGACGATGAAGCCGATGTAGGGGATGAGGAAGATCGCGAGCAACCACCCGGTCGCGGTCTGCGGCTTCCGGTTGATCGGGACGTAGATGAGCGAGAAGGCACGGATCGCCAGGTCCAGCAGGACCAGGAGAACGGTCAGGGTGACGGAGAGCCAGTGCTCCACGGGGGCGTCGAGTCGTCTTTCGCGGGCGCGCGGGGCGTCAGCGGAAGTTGATGAACTGCAGCGGCACGTCGAACTCTTCACCCTTGAGGAGCTGGATCGTGTTCTGGAGGTCGTCGCGGCTCTTCGAGGAGACCCGGAGCTCGTCGCCCTGGATCTGGCTCTTCACGCTCTTCGCGGCGTTCGCCCGGAGGAACGCGCCGATCTTCTTCGCGACGTCCTGCTCGATGCCGTTCTTGAACTTCACCTCGATGCGGAACTCCTTGCCCGACGGGTACGGCTCGCCGGCGTCGAGGCTCTTGAGGCTGATGCCGCGCTTGATCGCCTTGGACTCGAACACGTCGAGGACCGCGGTCGCCCGCTCGGAGGTGTTCGCCTTGATGAGGACGTCCTCACCGCTGAACGCGATCGATGCGCCGACGCCCTTGAAGTCGTAGCGCTGTTCGATCTCCTTGGCGGCCTGGTTGAGGGCGTTGTCCGCCTCCATCTTGTCGACCTTGCTGACCACGTCGAAGGAGCTGTCTGCCATGCCCGACAGCCTAACGGGGAGCGCCGACCTCGGTCCGCGCCACGGTGGTCACGACCATCGTCGACCATCCGGTATGCTGTTCTGGCGCCTCCGGTTGGTGACTACACGGGCTGGGTGCGCACATGGCGAGTTACCCAAGCGGCCAAAGGGATCTGACTGTAAATCAGCCGGCGTAGCCTTCGGGGGTTCGAATCCCTCACTCGCCACACGACCAAGAGCCCCGTCCACAGGACGGGGCTTTCGTCGTCTCGGCGACCGTGTTGCTGGAAGGATCGAGTGCATGAGCGCAGACCCGACCCCGACCGAGCTCGCCGACCTGGCCGAGTCCATCGCGACCGAAGCCGCCGAGCTCGCCGCTCGTCGTCGTGCAGAAGGAGTCGAGGTCGCCGACCGGAAGTCGAGCATCGTCGACGTCGTCACGGCCGCCGATCGAGAGGTCGAGGCCCTCGTGCACGACCGCATCCGTGCCACCCGCCCGGACGACGGGTTCTTCGGCGAGGAGACCGGCGGGGCCGACGGCACCTCCGGCATCACGTGGGTGGTGGATCCGATCGACGGCACCGTCAACTACCTCTACGGCAGCCCGCAGTACGCCGTCAGCATCGGTGTCGTCCGCGGCGACCCGGACCCTGCGGTCTGGGAACCGATCGCCGGCGTGGTCATCGCCCCGGCGACGGGTGACGTGTTCCGTGCGGTCGCCGGCGAGCCCGCCACCCGCAACGGCACCGTGATCACCGTGGGGGAGCCCGCCTCCCTCGGCGAGACGCTCGTCGCGACGGGCTTCGGGTACACCGCCGACCGCCGTCGGGAGCAGGTCGCCGTGCTCACCGGACTGCTCGGCGAGGTCCGCGACATCCGTCGTGGCGGGTCGGCCGCACTCGACTGCTGCTCGGTCGCCGCAGGGGTCGTCGACGCGTACTACGAGCGCGGGATCAACCCGTGGGACATGGCCGGCGGATCGATCGTCGCCGCCTCAGCCGGCGCCGTCGTCACGTCGTGGGAAGCCGGTGGAACGCGCTCGTTCCTCTTCGCCGCACCGTCGATCGCCGCCGAGCTCGAGACCCTCGTGCGCCGGGTCGAAGCCGGGGTCCTCGGGTCCTGACCCCCACCTCTGGGGCCGCTGTGTGGTCATGACCACGACTGGCGGCGCGCTACGACCCCTGGTACCGTCGCTGCAGTCCCGTTATCTGCTCGTTATCAACGAGCGCCGACAGCCCTGATCAGGATCCCCACCGAAACGCATGCTCGAAGCCACGCTGCAGCCCGCCGTCTCCGGACGAACCACCCCCGACGGAAGGGCCACTGACGGTGCCTCGCCCGTGGTCCACATGACCCGCAGGGCCCGCATCGAAGCGGAGCGCGCAGCAGCGAAGCACGGCGTCCAGCGAACGGACGTCGCACCGGCCGCCCCGGTGTCGCCGTCCGACCAGGCCGAGCCCGTCACGCCGCCGGCGCCCTCCTCGCCCGTCCTGCCGGCGTCCGTGATCGAGCCGGCGACCCCGCCCGCACCGTCGTCGCCGGTCGTCGCACCCGCAGCGACCCGCCGGGTGAGCGGCCAGGTGCCTCCCGCTCGTCGCCGGACCACCGCTCCGGCTCCCCGCGTCGACCGGGCCACGCGCCACCTCGGTGCCGGCCGCCCGTCCGTGGCTGCCGCGCCGGTGCCGACGAAGCGCAAGGGTGCGTCGTTCCGCAAGAACGCCTCGCGCGCGACCGCCGTCGGCGCGCTGCTGTTCGTTGCCGGGCTGGTCGTGTCGACCTCCCTGCCCGCGCAGGCCCTCTACACGCCGGAGCCCGGCTCGACGACCGTGCGGGCCGCCGCCGACGGCGACACGCAGTCGCTCCGCGTCGGTGACGCGACCGAGGGCTCGACGAACCGCGACGCCTACACCGTGTCCGACGCCACGCAGTACAAGAACGTCGACTCGTCGAGCTTCACGAACGACCCGAACGGCACGATCCAGTGGCCGTTCCTGACCGGCGTGCCCATCACCTCCGGATTCGGTGGGCGCCAGGTCGAGGGCTGCTCGTTCTGCTCGACCAACCACCAGGGCGTCGACTTCGCCCCCGGGGCGGGAACCCCCATCCGGGTCATCGCTGCCGGGACCGTCATCAAGGTGCAGCCGAACGACGGTGGCTTCGGCAACGACGTGTGGGTCGAGCACGACGTCGACGGCAAGCAGTTCACGAGTGTCTACGGCCACATGATGGACAACTCGTTCAAGGTCGTGAAGGGCCAGCAGGTCGCGGTCGGGGACGAGCTCGGGCTCGTGGGCTCGACGGGCAACTCGACCGGCCCGCACCTGCACCTCGAGGTGCACGTCGACGGCGTCCCGGTGGACCCGCTGGCGTGGCTCCAGGCCAACGCGAACTAGCTCCACGAGGCGGCGCGCCCGGGCGTCACGGCCGGTTCCAGACCACCGTCCCGGTTCTGCTATCCTCGTGTGGTGCCGCTCGCGGTACACGCCCCGATAGCTCAGTGGTAGAGCACTTCCATGGTAAGGAAGGGGTCGTCAGTTCAATCCTGACTCGGGGCTCCGACCCGGCGAGAAACCAGCGCCGGATCTGTGGCGGGGTAGCTCAGTTGGTTAGAGCACACGACTCATAATCGTGGGGTCGCGGGTTCAAGTCCCGCCCTCGCTACCGCAAGCCCGGCGTCCGCGCCGGGCTTTCGTCGTTCCCGTCCGCCGGTCGGTCGCGTTCGCACCCCCGTACGAACACCGCGCCCCGTCACACCGGGGCGCGACGATCGTGCGCGGGCGCAACCGAGCGGTACACGACGCAGCCGCACGGCGCAGCGCCGCGGAGCGTCGCTACCGCCCGGCCCGATCGACGTCGGCGACGAGCAGCCCGGCGGACCGGAGCGTCCGCTCGAGGACCCGGACGACGTCGTGCCAGCGCTCCCGTCGTCGAGCGGCCCCGATCGAACCGCCAGCGACGGCCGGCCCGTGTCCGGCGTGCCGGAGCGTCAGCAGCGACCTGCCTCCCGCCGTGGACACGATGACCTCGTACCGGCGGTACTGCTTCGCCGGGTGCACGAGCGCCCCGAGCAGCACCGTCAGGAACCGACTGCCGGACGTCGCGGTGATCGACCCGGGTGCGGCCACGACGTCGTGGCCCTCGGATCGCAGCGCCGCGGCCGCGAGCTCCATCGCCGTGCGCCGATCGCCGGTGTGCACGGCGAACTCGATCGTCGACTCCACGTGCATCCCCCTCGAACGAACCGGCGCCCCCCGGCGCCGCGGGAACCAGCATAGCCGATGCATACTCATGAATCGCAAGCCTCGACCGGCCTCGGTAGACTCCCCGTCGTGTCAGTGAACCCCGAGCTCGTCGGCAGGATGTTCCCGCCGGCCCCGAAGTACCTGGTCGGTCGAGAGAAGGTGCGCGAGTTCGCCCGTGCCACGTTCGCGACGAACCCGATCCACCACGACCCGGACGCCGCACGTGCAGCCGGCCACGACGACGTCGTCGCCCCGGCGACCTTCGCGGTCGTCGTGCAGGAAGCCACACTCGCGCAGCTCCTCGCCGAGCCCGACGCCGGCATCGACTTCTCGCGCGTGGTGCACGGCGAGCAGAAGTTCACCTACGACCGACCGATCGTCGCCGGCGACGAACTCACCGCGACCCTGACGGTCACGAGCGTGAAGACGCTCGGCGGCAACGCGATGGTCACGGCCGAGAGCACGATGAACGACGCCGCGGGGGAGCACGTCGTCACGGCGACCTCCACCCTCGTGGTCCGGGGGGACGACGCATGACCGACGCAGCAACCGAGACCGCCGTGGGCACCGTCGTCGCCGAACGCCAGGTGCACATCACGCGTGACTCCCTCGTCCGGTACGCCGGCGCCTCCGGTGACTTCAACCCGATCCACTACCGCGACGACGTCGCCGCGTCCGTCGGGCTCCCCGGCGTGCTCGCGCACGGCATGCTCACGATGGGCATCGCCGTCCAGCCCGTCTCCGAGTGGCTCGGCGACGGCGGCTGGATCGTGTCGTACGGGGTCCGCTTCACCCGGCCCGTCGTGGTCGACCCGGAGACCGGCGCGGACATCGGCATCGTCGCCAAGGTCGGGACGGTCGACGACGAGGGCCGTCCGCAGCGCATCGACCTCACCGTGACCGCCGCCGAGCAGACCGTGCTCGGCAAGGCGCAGGTCACGGTGGCGTTCCGCTGACCGTGTCGCAGCAGGCGTTCGCGGAGCTGACCACCCTCCGTGTCGGTGGTCCGGCAGGGCGGCTGCTGGTCGCGGAGACGACCGACGAGCTGGTCGCGCACACCCGGGACGCCTGGGCGGACGAGGGGTGGCTCGTGGTCGGCGGGGGCAGCAACCTGCTCGTCGCCGACGCCGGGTTCGACGGCACCGTGGTGCTCGTCCGGACGCGCGGCGTCGAGCACGAGGCCACCGCGGACGGCGTCACCGTCCGCGTCGCGGCTGGTGAGCCGTGGGACGCGTTCGTCGCGTCGACCGTCGATAACGGCTGGACCGGACTGGAGGCCCTGAGCGGCATCCCGGGCACCGTCGGTGCGTCCCCCGTGCAGAACATCGGGGCGTACGGGGTCGAGCTCTCCGACGTGCTCACCCGGGTCGAGTTCCTCGATGCGGCAACGGGGGAGCGCACGTGGGTGCCTGCTGCCGAGCTGGCGCTCGGGTACCGCACGTCCACGCTGAAGCACGGTCGTCGCGGTGTCGTCCTCACCGTGGAGTTCGCACTCGGCACCGACACCGAGGGCGGTGTGCCCGTCCGGTACGCGCAGCTCGCCGGGTCCCTCGGGGTGACCCTCGGCGACCGTGTCGACCCCGCCGTGGTGCGCTCGACCGTCCTCGGTCTGCGTGCCGCGAAGGGCATGGTCCTGGATGCCGAGGACCCGGACACCTGGAGCGCCGGTTCGTTCTTCACGAACCCGATCGTCTCGGCCGGGTTCGCGGAGTCGCTGCCCGCCGACGCACCGCGCTGGCCGGCCGGCGACGACGTCAAGCTCAGCGCCGCCTGGCTCATCGAGCACGCCGGGGTGCACCGCGGGTACGCGCTCGCCGGTTCGCACGCGGCGATCTCGTCGAAGCACACCCTCGCGCTGACGAACCGCGGCGACGCGACGGCCGCGCAGGTCGCGGAGCTGGCGCGCTACGTCCAGCTGACGGTGCTCAACCGGTTCGGTGTGTCGCTCGTGCCGGAACCCGTCGTGGTCGGCGACCTGCTCGCCTGACGCACCACGGGCCTCCCGGCCCTGCACCAACCCGCACCGCGAAAGCGACATTGTCCGCCCGGAATCCGGGCGGACACTGTCGCTTTGGCGGGAGGTCGGTCAGCTGAAGAGCTCCGCCAGGCGGGCGACGCCCTCGGCGATGTCGTCGTCGCCGAGGGCGTACGACAGCCGGAGGTAGCCGGAGGGGCCGAACGCCTCGCCGGGGACGACCGCGACCTCGGCGTGCTCGAGGATCAGGTCGGCGAGCTCGAGCGACGTCGTCGGGGTGCTGCCTGCCCACTCGCGACCGAGGAGTGCCGTGACGTCTGGGTAGACGTAGAAGGCGCCCTTCGGGGTCGGCGTGACGAACCCGGGGATCGCGTTGAGCCCGGCGACGATGGCCTTGCGGCGGCGGTCGAACGCCTCGCGCATCTCGGCGACGGGCTCCTGCGGGCCGTTCAGGGCCGCGATCGCGGCGCGCTGCGACACGTTCGACACGTTGGACGACAGGTGCGACTGCAGGTTCGAGGCGGCCTTCACGGCGTCGGCCGGGCCGATTAACCACCCGACGCGCCAGCCGGTCATCGCGTAGGTCTTCGCGACGCCGTTCACCAGGATCGTGGTGTCGGCGAGGGCGGGGACCTGCTGCAGGATGCCGGCGAACTCGGTGCCGTCGTAGACGAGGTCCTGGTAGATCTCGTCGCTGATCACCCAGATGCCGTGCTCGAGCGCCCACTCGCCGATCGCGCGGGTCTGCTCGGCCGAGTACACGGCGCCCGTGGGGTTCGAGGGGGAGCAGAACAGCAGTGCCTTCGTCTTCGGGGTGCGCGCTGCCTCGAGCTGCTCGACCGTGACGAGGTAGTCCTGGTCGCTGCCGGCGAAGACCTCGACGGGCTCACCGCCGGCGAGACGGATCGCCTCGGGGTAGGTGGTCCAGTACGGAGCGGGGAGCAGGACCTCGTCGCCGTCGTCGACGCTCGTGGCGAACGCCTCGTAGACGGCCTGCTTGCCACCGTTCGTGACGATGACCTGCGAGGGGTCGACGGCCGCGCCGGAGACGCGGGCGGTCTTCTCGGCGATCGCCTGCTTGAGCTCCGGGAGGCCCGTCGCGGGCGTGTAGCGGTGGTTCTTCGGGTCCTGCGCTGCGGCGACCGCCGCGTCGACGACGTGCGCCGGCGTGGCGAAGTCGGGCTCGCCGGCCGCGAAGGAGATCACCGGGCGACCGGCGGCCTTCAGCGCCTTGGCCTTGGCATCGACCTTCAGCGTGGCGGACTCGGCGATCGCGGCGATGCGGGACGCGATGCGCGGGCGCTGGTTGGCGGTGGACTCGGGGCCGTTGGCTGCGGTGCTCACCGGTCCAGCCTATCGGCGCGGCACGCCGGAGCGGCCCTCAAGTGGACACCGTGTGACGCACTCCCGTACACTCATCTGCGGTGGTCACGGCCTGCCTGATGGCGGACGTGTTCACCCAGGAGCCGGATCGGCCCCTGAAGGGCGGTGGCTCAATTGGTAGAGCAGCGGTCTCCAAAACCGCAGGTTGCAGGTTCGAGTCCTGTCCGCCCTGCAACTCTGGAAGGGTAGAAGTTGGCGAGCAAAGACGTGGAAGCGACGGCGGACGACGTCGTCGCCAAGGCGAAGCAGGACCGGGCCGGGCGCCGCGGGCCGTTCGCCGCGATCGCCCTGTTCATCCGCCAGGTCATCGGCGAACTCCGCAAGGTCGTCACGCCGACCCGCAAGGAGCTCTTCAGCTACACCGGTGTCGTCCTGGTCTTCGTCGTCGTGATGATGATCCTCGTGTCGGTCCTCGACTTCGTGTTCGGACTCGGTGTCGGCTACGTCTTCGGCAACGGTCCGACCGCCTGATCAGGCCGTCCACGTAGGCTCGTCCACACGGGCCGACTCCCGGGTCACCCGGTTCCCCGCCCGCGCAGATCAGCACGGTGCTGATCGAACATCGTGCGGGCGGAGCCGAAACCAGGCAGACCCGGAGACCGAACGCCAACCCGATCCGCACCACCGAACGGAAAGAACCGACAGTGTCTGACAACTCCCGCGACGACATCGACCTCGCGACCGCTGCAGAGCAGTCCTCCGAGGTGGAGGAGAACCAGGAAGGCGACGTCGAGACCGGTGAGGAGCGCTCGGCGGAGTCCGCCGAGGAGCGCGCGATCTCGGTCGAGGACGAGGACGACGAGTCGCTCGGCATCGACGAGAGCCTGACCGCCCTTGCGGAGTCGCAGGACCCCGAGGCCGACGCGATCGTCGACGACGCGCTCGAGATCGACACCGCCGACGAGGCAGAAGCCGCCGTCGAGGCAGTCGAGGACGAGGAAGAGTCCGAGATCGACGAGGAGTCCGCCGCCGAGGCGAACGCCACGATCGCCGCGGACGAAGCCGCCGACGCGCTCGAGGACGAGGAGCCCGCCGAGATCGACCCGTACGAGGCCTTCAAGGCCGAGCTGCGGATGAAGCCGGGCAAGTGGTACGTCATCCACTCCTACGCGGGCTTCGAGCGCCGCGTGAAGTCGAACATCGAGAACCGCATGGTCTCGATGTCGATGGAGGACTACATCTACCAGGTCGAGGTCCCGATGGAGGACGTCGTCGAGATCAAGAACGGGCAGCGCAAGCTCGTCACCCGCGTCCGGATCCCCGGCTACGTGCTCGTCCGCCTCGACCTCAACGAGGACTCGTGGTCCGTCGTCCGGCACACCCCCGGTGTCACCGGCTTCGTCGGCAACGCGCACAACCCCACTCCGCTCCGCTTCGACGAGGCGTTCGGCATGCTGAAGTCCCTGGTCCAGGTCGCCGAGCCGGCACCGACCAAGGGCGGCAAGGGCAGCGGCCAGACGCAGGCCTCCCCGGCCGCAGAGGTCGACTTCGAGGTCGGCGAGACGATCACCATCAAGGAAGGCTCGTTCGCGGGGCTTCCCGGATCGATCTCCGAGATCAAGCCGGAGAGCGGCAAGCTGACCGTCCTCGTCTCGCTGTTCGAGCGCGAGACCCCGGTCGAGCTCAGCTTCGACCAGGTCACCAAGCTCTAGTCGAGTACACTTATCGAGTTTGGGCCCGAACGCCTCGTGCGTCGGGCTCGTGACCGCGAGCCGGAACCGCCGGCCACGCGGGAGAGTGCACGGATCCCCGTGCGTTCGATTCCAGGAGGAAGCACAACATGGCACCGAAGAAGAAGGTCACGGGCCTGATCAAGCTGCAGATCAACGCGGGAGCCGCCAACCCGGCCCCGCCGATCGGTCCGGCGCTCGGTCAGCACGGCGTGAACATCATGGAGTTCTGCAAGGCGTACAACGCCGCGACCGAGTCGCAGCGTGGCAACGTCGTGCCGGTCGAGATCACCGTCTACGAGGACCGTTCGTTCACGTTCATCCTCAAGACCCCGCCGGCCGCTGAGCTCATCAAGAAGGCTGCGGGTGTGCAGAAGGGGTCCGCGACCCCGCACACGGTCAAGGTCGCGAAGATCTCGATGGACCAGGTCCGTCAGATCGCCGAGACCAAGCAGGCCGACCTGAACGCCAACGACATCGACCAGGCCGCGAAGATCATCGCCGGCACTGCTCGTTCGATGGGCATCACGGTCGAGGCGTAGGCCTCACCCCACTCAGGTCCACACCCCCAAACCCTTCCGTGGGAGAGCCTCGCCGGCTCGTCAACCACGTATCTCGCAAGGAGACCACCATGGCGAAGAAGTCCAAGGCCTACCAGGCCGCGGCCGCGAAGATCGAGGCCGACAAGTTCTACACCCCGACCGAGGCCGTCGCCCTGGCCAAGGAGACCGGCTCTGCGAAGACCGACTCCACGGTCGAGGTCGCGCTGAAGCTCGGCGTCGACCCCCGCAAGGCGGACCAGATGGTCCGTGGCACCGTCATCCTGCCGCACGGCACCGGCAAGACCTCCCGCGTCATCGTCTTCGCGACGGGTGCCGCTGCTGAGGCCGCCATCGCCGCCGGCGCCGACGAGGTCGGTGGCGACGAGCTCATCGCGAAGGTCGCCGAGGGCTACACCGCCTTCGACTCGGCCGTCTCGACCCCGGAGCTCATGGGCAAGGTCGGTCGTCTCGGCAAGGTGCTCGGCCCGCGTGGCCTCATGCCGAACCCGAAGACCGGCACCGTGACCCCGAACGTCGCGCAGGCCGTCAACGACATCAAGGGCGGCAAGATCGAGTTCCGCGTCGACAAGCACGCCAACGTGCACTTCGTCGTCGGCAAGGCCTCGTTCACCGCCGAGCAGCTCGACGAGAACATCTCGACCGCGCTCGAGGAGATCAACCGCCTCAAGCCGAGCGCCTCGAAGGGCCGCTACGTCATGAAGGGCGCCGTCTCGACGACCTTCGGCCCGGGTATCCCGCTGGACGTCAACAGCATCTGATCGAACTGATCTGACGCCAGAAGGCCCCGCACCGAAATGGTGCGGGGCCTTCTGCATGCCAGCCGCTAGCGTGGTCGGGTGCGCACGTTCGTGAACTCCCTGCGGCTCATCGCCGTGATCGCGGTCGCCGCCGCGATCGTCGCCCAGTTGCTCAGGAGCCTGCAGAGCCCGACGTTCCTGTTCTGGAACTTCTTCGGCTACTTCACGATCCAGTCGAACGTGATCATCGCGCTCGCACTCGCCCTGACGCTGGTCACCGCGGCTCGGAGACAGCGCGGCGACGTCCGGCTGTCGGTGTTCCGCGGGGCCGCGACGGTGTACATCGCGACCACCGGCATCGTCTACAACACGTTGCTCGTGAACGCGGCGCTGGACAACTCGTTCACGGTCCCGTGGTCGAACGACGTGCTGCACAAGATCATCCCCGTGTACGCGGTCCTCGACTGGTTGCTCTTCTCGGATCGCGCGCGGCTCGTCCTGCGCAACGTGTGGTGGTTCCTGCTCTACCCGGCGGTGTGGCTCGTCGTGGTCCTGATCCGCGGGGCGACGGACGGATGGGTGCCGTACCCGTTCCTCGACCCGGCGCAGGGCTACGGGGTCGTGGCGCTGTACTGCCTCGGAGTGGCGGTGTTCATCGCGCTGATGGGCATCCTGGTCGTCGGGATGAGCCGACTGCGGCTGGTGAAGGTCTAGCGAGCGGTCAGCGCGACGAGCGCAGCCGGTCGAGCACCATGTCCGCCAGCTGCACGAGTCCGCGGATCTGGTCGTCGTCGCGGTCGATCCACCGACACTCGGGCTCGTCCGCGATCGGCACGAACCCGTCGTGCTTCTCCCAGACGAACAACGTGCGCTCGGCGCCGAGCACGTACTGCTGCCACCAGACCTGCCGCAGGTAGTGCCGCGGGACACGCTTCCAGCCGGACGAGGTCGTCTTGATCTCGGCGAGGAGCAGCCGGCCGTCCCGGTCCTGCCCGACGCCGTCCGGGGTCGCGAGGTGGGCACGGTTGGCGCTCGCGTGGAACAGGTGCGCCGACGGCTGGATGCCGTGCGTGGCGGCGACCCACGCGGCGATCACGGGCTCCCGTTCCTTGCCGTGCTCGGTGTAGGCGTTGCCGGAGAACCGGGAACCGTAGCGCTTGTCCGCGATGACGGCTTCGACCGCGCGGAGCGAGGCGAGCCGCGCGACGTCCGTGGCGGTGATGCCCGCGGCGCGGGCGCGGAGCCACGCGACGCGGTCCGAGGAGTGCGCGACGATCCGCTCGGTGTGGCCCCGGAGGCTCGTGAACGCGTCGTGCGCGCCGGTGACGGACGCGCCGGGGCCGGGCTCGGCCTCCAGGCTGTCCCACAGGGTGGGCTGCACGATCGTCACCCGACGATTCTCTCCCCGAGCACCGACGGACGGAAACCGGCGCACCGCGCCGACCGGAACGCGCGGTCAGGAGACCAGCTCGCGCCCCTCTGCGTACGCGACCAACTCGTCGACGCCTGCGGGGGAGAGGGCGTAGCCGATCGCGAGCGCGGCCGCTCCCTGGAGCGCCGCGATGCCCCCGGCACGGGAGGGCGCGATGACGAGGTGCTCGGTGGCGAGCGGCATCGAGCGGGAGTACACGACCTCCCGGACGCCTGCCAGGAGGTGCTCGCCCGCCTGCGTGATCGATCCGCCGAGCACGATGACCGAGGGGTTCATGAGGGACACGCAGGTCGCGAGGACCTCGCCGATGTCCCGGCCGGCCTGCCGGACCGCCCCGATGGCGTCCAGGTCCGAGCGGGTGACGAGGTCGATGACGTCCGCGCTGGTGTGCACGTCGTGGCCCTTTGCCCGGAGCGACCGGGCGATCGCGGGCCCGGAGGCGACGGCCTCGAGACAGCCGGTGTTCCCGCAGTGGCACGGCATGTCGCCGGCGCGGGAGACGCGCACGTGCCCGATGTCACCGGCGGTGCCCTGTGCGCCTCGTTGGAGTCGCCCCTCGGACACGATGCCGGAACCGATGCCGGTGGCGACCTTGACGAACAGCAGGTGGTCCACGTTCGGCCACCCGTGCTCCCGCTCGCCGAGCGCCGCGATGTTGACGTCGTTGTCGAGCAGCACGTGCGCGGAGACGTGCTGCCGGAGCCAGCCAGGGACGTCGAAGCCGTCCCACCCGGGCATGATCGGCGGGTTCGCCGGCCGACCGGTGGAGAACTCGACGGGCCCGGGGACGCCGATGCCGATGGCGATGACGTCGTCGCGGGCGCGACCGACCTCGGACAGGAGCTCGTCGATCGCCTCGACCAGCCAGGTCAGCGTCGGGACGGGGCCGGCGGCGATGTCGATGCGGGCCTCGCGCGTGGCGAGGGGTGCTGCGACGAGGTCGGTGACGGCGACGCGGCCGTGCGACGCCCCGAGGTCCGCGGCGATCACGAGGCGCGAGGTGGAACGGAGCGCGATCTGCGCCGGTGGGCGGCCACCGGTGGACGCCGCGGTCTCGACGGGCCCGATGAGCCCGATGTCCGAGAGCGCGTCCAGGCGCACGCCGATGGTGGAGCGTGCTGCCCCCGTCAGTGCGGCGAGCTCGGCCCGGGTCCGCGGCACACCGTCGCGGAGGATCTGGAAGAGCTCGCTCGTCCCGACCGGAGGCGACGCTGCCGTCCGTGTCAAGTCGACCATGGGGGGAGTGAACCACACATCGAACAGGGCACGCAATGAAGTCCGCCGAAGATTTGCGGACTTCTGCTTGACCGCCGACAGAAGTGCTCGTAGTGTGACGCTCGGTCAGTGACGACCACCGTCTCGATGAGGAGAACACTGGTGACACAACCGCTTTCGGTTCAGCTCTACACGGTCCGCGACGCACTCGGGGCCGATCTCCCCGGCACCCTGCAGCGCATCGCCGGCATCGGCTTCACGAAGGTCGAGCTCTTCGGCTACGTGGACCGCGCCGACGAGTACGCGGCCGCGCTCAAGGAGGCAGGACTCGAGGCCCCGAGCGGCCACGCACGTCTGCTGGACGCGGGTGAGCAGGACCTCGAGCGCATCTTCCACGCCACGGCGACGATCGGCACCGAGACGCTGATCGACCCGCACATCGACGAGGCCCGCTGGACCACCCGCGAGGACGTCGAGGCCATCGCCCGCGAACTCAGCGCACTGGCCCCGCGTGCCGCTGACCACGGCCTGACCCTCGGGTACCACAACCACGCGTTCGAGTTCTCGAACCGCATCGACGGCGTCAGCGCCTACGAGGTGTTCGCCGGTGCCCTCTCCGACGACGTCGTGCTCGAGCTCGACACCTACTGGGCGAAGGTCGGTGGCGACGACCCGGTGGCCGTCATCGAGAAGCTCGGCGACAAGGTGCAGTTCCTGCACGTCAAGGACGGCGACGGGTCGCACGACGACAAGCAGCAGGTCGCGGCCGGCAACGGCATCATGGCCATCCGCGAGATCGTCGCGGCTGCGCCGAACGCACTGCACGTCATCGAGCTCGACGACCACGACGGCGACGTCTTCCAGGCCGTCGCCGACTCGTACACGTTCCTGCAGGGCGTGGACGCATGACCGACACCGCGACGGGCGCACAGACCCAGACCACCACGAAGACCGGCCCGGTCGGCGTCGGCGTCATCGGCGCCGGGGTCATCTCGGACCAGTACCTCTCGAACCTCACCGTCTTCCCCGACGTGAAGGTCCACTTCATCGCCGACATCGACCTGCCCCGCGCGGCTGCGCAGGCGGAGAAGTGGGGCGTCGCGGGCTCCGGCACCGTCGAGGAGCTCCTGGCGATCGACGACATCGAGATCGTCGTCAACCTGACGATCCCCGCCGCCCACGTCGAGGTCGCGCTGCAGGTCCTCGCCGCCGGCAAGCACGTCTGGGGCGAGAAGCCCTACGCGCTCGACCGCTCGAGTGCCGCACAGCTGCGCGACGCCGCGGCTGCTGCGGGCAAGACGGTCAGCGTCGCGCCGGACACCTTCCTCGGTGCCGGCCTGCAGACCGCGCTCCGCACCATCCGCGACGGTCGGATCGGGACGCCGCTGAACGGCCTGACGCTGTTCCAGAGCCCCGGCCCGGAGTCGTGGCACCCGAGCCCCGAGTTCCTCTTCGCCTACGGCGCGGGTCCGCTGTTCGACATCGGCCCGTACTACATCACGACGCTCGTGCAGGCGTTCGGCCCGGTCGCGAAGGTGACGGCGACGTCGTCGAAGTCCCGCGCGACGCGCACGATCGGCTCCGGTCCGAAGGCCGGCACCGAGTTCCCGGTCGAGGTGCCGACGAACCACTCGGCGCTCATCGAGTTCGAGAACGGCGGGAGCGCCCAGAGCGTGTTCTCGTTCGAGTCGGACCGCGGCCGCACCGGCTTCGTGGAGATCGCGGGGGAGACCGGGACGGTCGTCTTCCCGGACCCGAACAACTTCGACGGCGACACCGAGCTGTACGCGCTCGGTTCCGAGGAGCCGGAGACCATCCCGGCCGTCGGTTCCACCTACTCGCGCGGCACCGGCGTGGTCGACCTGGCCCGCTCCCTCCGTGCAGGCGAGGAGAACCGGGTCCCCGGCGCCCTCGCGTTCCACGTCCTCGACGTGATGGTCTCCATCGCCGAGAGTGCCGAACGTGGTGAGGCGGTGCTCGTCGAGAGCACCGTCGCACCCTCCCCGACCCTCCCCGAGGGCTGGGACCCCGCGGAGCAGACCCTGGCCTGACGGCCGGGGTCCGCCCCGCACCACGTCGTCGGACGACGCAGCCCGCCGACACCACACAGCAGCACCCGAAACCGCTCCACCCGGAGCACCCCGCAGATCCCACTGCACCATCTCAACGACGAGAAAGTAGAGAGTCATGCGCACTGCCATCCGCGCACTGGCCATCACCGCGGCCGCGGCACTCACCGTGACCGGCCTCGCAGCCTGCTCCTCCGGAGGCTCCGGTTCGTCCGGCGACTCCAAGACGCTCACCTACTGGGCGTCGAACCAGGGCACGTCCCTGCAGAACGACAAGGAGGTGCTGACCCCCGTCCTCGAGAAGTTCACGAAGGAGACCGGGATCAAGGTCAACCTCCAGGTCATCGGCTGGAACGACCTGCAGACGAAGATCCAGACCGCCGTCACCTCTGGGCAGGGCCCTGACGTGGTCAACATCGGCAACACCTGGGCGACGTCGCTCCAGGCCACCGGTGCGTTCCAGGAGTTCGGTTCCTCCGAGATGAAGGCGATCGGCGGTGCCGACAAGTTCGGCAAGGTCGCGCTCTCCACCGGTGGCGCCCCCGGCAAGACCGTCACGAGCGTCCCGCTCTACGGCCTCGCCTACGGCCTGTACTACAACAAGCAGATGTTCAAGGACGCCGGCATCGAGGCCCCCACCACCTGGGAGGACCTGACCGCCGACGCCAAGAAGCTCACCACCGACGGCAAGTACGGCTTCACCATCGCGGGTGGTTCGTACACCGAGAACGCGCACTTCGCGTTCATCAACTCGGCGCAGAACGGCGGCGAGTGGTTCGACAAGAGCGGCAAGCCGACCTTCACGTCGAGCGCCAACGTCGACGGCATCAAGCGCTACCTCGACCTGATGCAGAGCGACAAGGTGGTCAACACCTCGAACGCGCAGTACGACAACGGGACCCAGGCGGTCTCGGACTTCGCGAACAAGAAGGCCGCGATGATGCTGACGCAGAACAACGCGAACGCGACGATCACGTCGAACGGCATGTCCGCCGACGACTTCGGCGTGGTCCCCTTCCCGGCCCCCGAGGGCGGCAAGGACATCGCGAGCTTCCCGGCCGGCATCAACCTGTCGATCTTCAAGAACACGAAGAACAAGGACGGCGCGCTCAAGTTCGTCAAGTACATGACGAGCGAGGCCACGCAGACCACGCTCGACAAGCCGTACTCGGCCCTGCCGGTGCTCGCCTCCGCTGCCGACTCGGTCACCGACGAGCAGACGAAGACGTTCCTCGACATCTACAACAACAAGGCGAAGCCGCTCCCGCTGGTGCCCGCAGAGGACCAGTTCGAGTCCACGGTCGGCAAGGCGATGAACGACATGTTCGCCAAGATCGCGACCGGCGGCACGGTGTCCGACAGTGACATCAAGTCCGCGCTGCAGACCGCCCAGGACCAGGTGTCCCAGGCGAACGGCTGATCCACCCTGGAGGCTCGGGGCGCGTCCGCAAGGCCGCCCCGGGCCTCCACCCCTCACCTCCACCGGCCGCTGCCACGGCCGGCGCAGCACCCGAACCCTCCTCAGCCGAAAGGCCCTGCCCATGTCCACGACGGTCCTGCCCGACTCCGAGGCCATCGACCTGACGCACACGAAGGCGCCGACCCTGTCGCGTCCTCCGCACAAGGGGAAGAAGAGCCGCTTCCAGTGGCTGCCCTACGCGCTCGTCGGTCCCGCGATCCTCTTCGAGCTCCTGATCCACATCGTGCCGATGCTCACCGGCATCTGGATCAGCTTCGTCCAGCTCACCAAGTACTTCATCGCGAACTGGGGCGCGGCGCCGTGGGCCGGCCTGCACAACTACCAGGTGGCCGTCGACTTCAACCAGGCGATCGGCAAGGGACTGCTCAACTCGTTCCTGATCACCGTGGCGTTCACGATCCTCGTCGTCGGCCTCTCGTGGGGCTTCGGCATGATGGCGGCGGTCGCGCTGCAGAAGCCGTTCAAGGGTCGCGGGCTGTTCCGCACGCTGTTCCTCGTGCCGTACGCGCTGCCGATGTACGCCGGCGTGATCACGTGGAAGTTCATGTTCCAGCGTGACTCGGGTGCGATCAACCACATCCTGGTCGACCAGCTGCACCTGGTCAGCGGGAGCGGGCCGTTCTGGCTGATCGGCAACAACGCCTTCGTGGCCGTCGTGGTCGTGGCGATCTGGAAGACCTGGCCGTTCGCGTTCCTGATGCTGATGGCCGGTCTGCAGTCCGTCCCCGCGGACGTGTACGAAGCAGCCTCGGTCGACGGTGCGAAGCCCTTCCGGCAGTGGCGCTCGATCACGCTCCCGATGGTCCGCCCGGTCAACGTGACGCTCGTGCTCGTGATGTTCCTCTGGACCTTCAACGACTTCAACACCCCGTACGTGCTCTTCGGCTCGACGGCACAGCCCCCGGCGGCCGACCTGCTCAGCTTCCACATCTACAACGCCTCGTTCATCACCTGGAACTTCGGTTCCGGTGCTGCGATGAGCGTCCTGCTCCTCCTCTTCCTGCTCGTCGTCACCGGCATCTACCTCGCCGTGACCAACCGGAGGTCCGTCCGTGCGTGAAACAGTGGGCGCAAAGTCCTTCAAGATCATCGTCCTGGCACTCCTGACCGTCTTCACGGTCGTGCCGCTCTACGTGATGATCACCACGGCCATCAAGCCGCTCGGTGACGTGCAGAACGACTTCACGTGGATCCCGACCAACATCACCTTCCAGCCGTTCATCGACATGTGGTCGACGGTGCCGCTGGGGCAGTACTTCATCAACTCGCTCGTGGTCTGCACGGTCGCGACGGTGTTCTCGCTCATCATCGCCACGTTCGCCGCCTACGCGGTGTCGCGGTGGAACTTCAAGGGCAAGAGCACCTTCACGACCGCGGTGCTCTCCACCCAGATGTTCCCCGGTGTGCTGTTCCTGCTCCCGCTGTTCCTCATCTTCACGAACCTCGGGAACTCGCTCGGGATCCAGCTCGTCGGCAGCTGGACCGGCCTGATCATCACCTACCTGACGTTCACGCTCCCGTTCTCGATCTGGATGCTCGCCGGGTACTTCGAGACCATCCCGCGTGAACTCGACGAGGCCGCGATGGTCGACGGTTCCGGCCCGATGGGTGCGCTGTTCCGGATCATCCTGCCGTCGGCCCGCCCGGGTCTCGTCGCAGTCGGCATCTACTCGTTCATGACGGCATGGGGCGAAGTCCTCTTCGCCTCCGTCATGACGAACGGCAACGGGCAGACGCTCGCGGTTGGTCTGCAGCAGTACTCGACGCAGACCAACGTCTACTGGAACCAGATCATGGCGGCGAGCCTCGTCGTGAGCATCCCGGTCGTCATCGCGTTCCTCATCGTCCAGCGCCAGTTCGTCGCCGGCCTGACCGCCGGTGCGGTGAAGTAGGCGGACCAGCACGCTCCCTTCCGCGAAAGCGACAGATCCCGGGCAGAAGTTGCCCGGGATCTGTCGCTTTCGCGTGAGGGACGGCACGGGCGCGGCAGGATGGACGCATGACAGACGCACGCGGGCGGCAGCTGCTGCCCGGACAGACCAGCCGGGTGCACGTGTACGACGTCGACCGGCGCGAACCGAGACTCGTGTTCGAGAGCTCCACCGTCCTCGTCGAGGCACCGAACGTCCTCGACGACCGGACCCTGGTGCTGAACGGCAACGGGGACCTCTGGCTGCTGCGGATCCCGGACGCCGACACCGTCCTCGACGAGAGCGCCCTCGAACGGGTCCCGATGCCGGGCGTCCCCGAGATCAACAACGACCACGTCCTCGACCCCTCGGGGAAGTCCGTCGTGGTGAGCAGTCGCGACGGGGACCTCTACCGCATCCCGCTGCCGGCCGGGGGAGCCTCGGCGCCGCTCACCCACGCGGCCGACGCCCTGCCCGTCGTCCGGAAGTACTACCTGCACGGCATCGCACCAGATGGTGGGGCGCTCGCGGCGATCGTGGGGGAGCGCAGCGAGGACGGCGTCTGGACGACCGACGTCGCGCTCGTCGACGTCGCGTCGGGAGAGCCGACCTTCCTGACCCGGGACGAGCACCCGGACGACGGCGTCTCCTACGCGGGGGAGATGCTCGTCTGGAACTCGGAGCGCTGCAGCCCGGGGACGGCCCAGCTCGTCGCCCTGTGGCCCGGCGCGACCGAGCCCGTGCGGATCACGAACGACGACCGGGTGAACTGGTTCCCGCACGTGTCGCCGGACGGCGCGCACCTGCTGTACCTGTCGTACGAGCCCGGCGTGCAGGGACACCCGGCCGACCACCGTGTCGAGCTCCGACTCCTGCCCGGTGTCCTCGTGCGTGGCGCCCGCATGATGCCGGTGCCCGAGACCCTCGTGACGCTCGACGGCGGGCAGGGAACGGTCAACGTGCCGCCGTGGTCGCCGGACTCGACCTGGTTCGCGTACTGCGACTACCCCGTCGGGGAGTAACCGGACGCGCCGCGCACGACGGGGAGCACGCAGCACCACGGAATCCCGCGGTGCTGCGTGCTCCCGGTCGTGCGGCGAGCCGTCAGGGCCCTACGCCTCGCGGACCTGCCCCTGCTTGATGTGCAGGCGGCGCTCCGCTCGCTTGGCGACCCACGAGTCGTGCGTGACGATCACGACCGTCAGGCCGCGGTCCTTCCACTGCCGCTCGATGAGCCCCATGATCTCGTCACGGGTGCCCTCGTCGAGCGCGCCCGTCGGCTCGTCGGCCAGCAGGACGCTCGGGTTCTTCACCAGCGCGCGGGCGATCGCGACGCGCTGCTGCTGCCCGCCGGACAGCTCGGCCGGCAGGTGGTCGAGGCGCTCACCGAGGCCGACCTCCTGGAGCGCGGCCGTCGCACGCGACCGGATCTCCGATCGTGCCCGGTTCGCGAGCGATCCCGCGAACGCGGTCTCCACGTTCTCGAGCGCCGTCAGCGTCGGGATGAGGTTGAAGCTCTGGAACACGAACCCGATCTCCGTCGCACGGACGTTCGTCAGCGCGCCGTCCCCGAGTTTCGCGACGTCACGCTCGCCGAGGAGCACCGATCCGGCACTCGGCCGGTCGAGCGCGCCGAGCATCTGCAGCAGCGTCGACTTGCCGCCGCCCGTCGGCCCCTGGATCGCGACGAGCTGCCCCTGCGGGATGGTCAGGTCGACGTTCGTCAGGGCGGTGACGGTGCGGTTCTTCTGCTTGTACGTCTTGCTCACGTTGCTGAGCCGGTACATCGGACTGGAGGCACGGGTCGCGTCCGCCGTCGGCGCTGCGGTCTCGGTGGTGGTCACGGTTGCTCCTGTCGTCGGTTCGGTCGTGTCGGTCGCGCCGGTCTCGGTCGCGGCGGTGTCGTCGGCCATCAGGCCACGCTCCGCAGGGCCTCGGCCGGACGGAGCCGGCTCGCACGCCAGCCACCGAGGGCACCGGCGATGAGGCCACCGAGGATCGCCAGGCCGATCGCGAGCAGGATCACCTCGACCGTCACGGGGGCGTGCAGGACGACGTCGGTCGTCGAGGCGGTGCTCGCTCCGCCGCCGCCGAACCCGCCGGCAGGGGCTCCGCCGGTGGTGCCGCTGCCCGCTGCCGCGGTCGCCGCGCCGCCGGGCATCCCGCCGCCTCCGCCTGCACCGCGGGTGCTCGTCGAGGCGCTCGCCGAGATCGTCGGCGAGATGACGTTGACCACGAGGATGCCGATCAGACCGGCCGCCGCACCGATGACGCCGCCGATGAGGCCCTGGACGAGGGACTCGCCGGCGACCTGCCGGGTGATGCGGCCGTTCGACCAGCCGATGGCCTTCAGGGTGCCGAACTCACGGGTGCGGCGGGTGACGCCGGAGATCGTGAAGAGGATGGCGATGAGGAACGCCGCCGCGAGCACCAGGATCGACAGCCACGTGCCGAGGTTCGAGACCAGGCTCGACGCGGTGGAGAGTGAACCGGAGACACTCGACGCGAGGTCGGACTCCGTGGACACCGTGGCGCTCGTGAGCTGCTTCTGCAGTGCCGTCTTGATCGAGCTCACGTCCGAGGACGACTCCGCGGAGACGTAGATCGAGGTGACCTTGCCGTCGAGGTCGGCGAGGGACTGTGCGGTGTCGAGCGGGATGTAGGTGTTCGACCCGGTCGTGCTCGAGGAGCCCGTGGAGGAGACGATGCCGATCACGGTGAAGTCGGTCCCGCCGATGGAGACGGTGTCGCCCACCGCCTTCGACTCGCTCTTGGCGTAGCTCGCGTCGAGCACCACGACGTCCTTGCCGGCGTCCTTCGCGGCGAAGGTGCGACCCTTCGTGATCTCGGTGCTGGTGAGCGGGCCGACCGCGTCGCCGGACACGGGGATGCCGGTCACGCTGAAGGAGTCGACGTCGAACGAGCCGCCGCCGAAGCCACCACCACCGCCACCGCTCGGGGGTCCCTGCTGGGTGCTGGTCCCACTGCTGCTGCTGCTGTCGCTGCTGTCGTTGCTCGAGTCCTGTTGCTGGACGGTCCCGGAGAACGTGCTGTTCTGCAGCGTGAGGACGCCGGTCGCCGCCTTGACGCCGTCGGTCGCGGTCACGGTCTTCAGGTTCGCCGCGGACAGCGTGCTCGTGCCGGGGGAGACGGAGAGCCGCGACTGCGAGAGGTTCGTGCTGCCGCTGGAGTCGGACGAGTCCTGGTCGCCGAAGTCGAAGCTCGGTCGTCCGCCGCTCGAGGACGGCGTCGCGGTCTTCGACACGGTGATGTCGGTGCCGACGCCGTACACCGACTGCAGGACGCTCGATTGCGCGGTCTTCACGCCGCTCGAGATCGAGGAGACGATGACCACGAGTGCGATGGCGAGCGCCATGCCGATCGCGATGATGACGGTCTGTTTCTTGCGGTTCGTGAGCTCGCGCCTGAGGTAGGTCAGGAACATGGTTCTCCTCGGGGGTGTGACCGGTGGGGCCGGTGCGGGAATGAGGAGAACGTACGAACGGTGGTTGTGGCCGGGCCATCGCGTCCCTATGAGGTGTCTAAGTGCTGCTCAGGACGCGTCGCCGTAGGTCTGGCGGAGGTGTTCGGCGTACCCGCCAGGCGTCCGCCCGGCGAACCGTCCGCTCGTCACGACCGGTGCCTCGATCGTCGCTTCGACGCGGAGTCCGAGGGCACGGGCACGCTCGACCAGGCGGACGTCCTCGTGCTCGGGGACCGGGTCGAAGCCGCCGAGCACGCGGTACGCGGCGGCGAGCACCCCGAGGTTGGCGCCGTGCACGTGACCGAGTGCGGCACCGGGCGGGTGCGCCGTGGTCCAGCGGGCGAGGACGACCGGGTCCAGGTCGTCCGGGTCCGGGACGACGGCACCGACGAGCACGTGGGCCCCGCGGGCGAGCGCGTCGGCCTGCTGGACGAGCCACGAGGCGTCGACCCGGGAGTCGGCATCGGTGTGGGCGAGCCAGTGCGTGACGGCGTCGGGGTCGCCGGCGACTCGCACGGCGTGCGCGACGCCGAGGGACCTGGCTCGTCCGACACCGACGTGCGGCGTCTCGATGACCGCGACGCCGTACGACCGTGCGATCGCCGCGCTGCCGTCCGTGCACCCGTCCAGCACGACGGTCACACCGACCGAGACGTCCGGGCGTTCTGCTGCGAGCCGGCTCGTCGCGGTGCGGAGCGCGTCGAGACAGGCGGCGAGGCGGTCCTCCTCGTCGTGGGCGGGCACGACGACGTCGATGCGGCCGGTCACCGGACGAGTCCTTCGTCGCGCGCGACCGAGCGGACGTCGGCACCGGGCATGACCGTCAGCACGAAGTCGTCCTCGACGTGCCGGACGAGCGCGGGACGTGGCCAGCGTGCGCGGAGCCGTTCGTCCACGACGTCGCCGCTCGAGACCGCTTCGTCGTCCGGGTGTCGCCAGTGGCAGGCGACGAGGACACCGTCGTCGGCGAGGGAGTCCAGCACGAGGTCGATCGTCCGGTCGAGGTCAGCAGGGGAGAGGTAGTAGCCGACCTCGGACATGACCACGAGGTCCCACGTCCCCGCCGGCCACTCGTCCGGGAGCGCCGCCTGCAGGAACCGTGCACGAGGGGCCCGTGCTCGCGCTCGTTCCAGGGGTGCTGCGGCGATGTCGGTGCCGAGGACGTCGTCGGCCCGGTCGGTCAGCGCCGCGGTGAGCACGCCGGTCGCGCAACCGATCTCGAGCGCGGACCGGTACCGCTCGCGGGGCAACGCCGCCAGGGTCACGGCGCGCTTGCGTCGCTCGTACCAGGAGCCGTCGAAGTCCCAGCCCTCCGGCTTCCGTTCGTAGTGGGCGTCGAAGGACTCGCGCGACCGCGACCGCGCCATCCCGAAGGACCACTCCGTCGGTGTCAGGTGGTGCTCCGCGTGCCGCTCGTCCACGATCGCCTCGTCGCCGGGCGCCGGCGAGAGCGGCTCCACCTGGGACCGGTACGCGGCGAGGGCACGGCGCTTCCGGTCGAGCACGGCCGCGGACAGTGCGAGCGCCCGGGCATCGCCCCACGGCGCCGCCGACGCGGTCGGGTCGTCCCAGTGCCACGCCCAGATCGGGTAGGACAGCAGGTCGACGTCGTCACGCTCGTGCACGACGGCCTCGGCGACCTCGCCGGCGACCCGGTGGTCACGATGCCCGTCCCCGCGCCACGGTGCGACGAGGAGCGTTCGTGCCGGTGCGGCGTCGAGTCGGGCGACGAGCGCGTCGCGCAGCGTGTCGGGCTGCTCGCGGAGGCCGACGTCCGGCACCCCGAGGAACTCCGACGTGACGGACGGGTGGAGGGTCCCGAGCGCCGCTCGGAACTCCGACGCACGGGTGTCGGCGAGTTCGGCGGCCGTCGTGGTGGGGGAGTCCGGGTGCGACCCCTCGCCGAGCGACACCAGGACGACGTGCACGGGGACACCGGCGTCCGCTGCGGTCGCGATGAGCCCGCCGGCGCCGAGCGTCTCGTCGTCGGGGTGCGGCGCGACGACCACGACGGACGCGTACGCGGCGACGTTGACCGGTCCGGCGGGGACGGAGGCGAGGAACGCCGACCAGGCTGCGGGGTCGGTGCCGGGCTGCCGGTGGTCGAAGCTCACCATGCGACACCGCCACGCTCGACGACCATCCGGCCGATGCGCGCGAGGTCCCGGTCGCCGTGGTCCTGCAGGACGTAGAGCTCGAGGTCGGCCACGCGGGCGGCGATCGCCGGGTCGGACGTCAGCGGCGCGGGACCGAGCGCCCCGACGACCCGTGTGTGCACGTCGTCCACGGCACGACGGACACGCGACCGGACGGTCTGCGCCACGAGCGCCCAGTCCTCGTCCCGCTCGGCGTCGATCGCGGCGGCGGCGCCGGCGATGGCGTCCTCCGCGTCGGCGAGGTCCGCCACGACGGCGCCGAGCGCAACCCGCAGCAGCTCGGCGTCCGGGCGCGATGCGAGGTGTGCGCGGAGCATCCGGGCGAGCCCCACGGCACCACCCCACCAGCAGGCCGCGACGCCGATCCCACCCCAGGCGAACCCCGGCCGGTCGAGGTACCAGCCGGGATCACCGACCGGTTCGGCCGGAACCTCGTCGAAGTCGATGGGTCCGCTCGGCACGTCGGGCATCCCGCGCGCGACCCAGGCCTCGTCGTGCGTGGTGACGCCCGCATGTCGCAGGTCGACGGCGAACAACTGCCGCTCGTCGCCGCGGTGTGCCGTGACCAGCGCGTGCGAGAGCACCGAGGCCAGTGAGCACCACGGTTTCGTCCCGGTCAGGACACCGGCGTCGTCGACCTCGAGCCGCAGCCCCGGTGCCTCGGCGGCGAACACGCCCCACGTGGATCCCTCGGGGACGTCGACCCCGGCCTGCGCGAGGATCCCGAGCGCGTCGAGGTGCGGCTCGACCGTGCGGGCGAGTGCGACGTCCGCGGCCGCGACGGCGGCGAGCGTGGCGAACACCGGACCGGCCGTGCCCGCGGTCAGGGGTGCGGTGGTGGTGGCGACCCACCTGGTGAACGCGAGCCGGTCCGCCGGGGACGAGCCGAGCCTCCCGGCGGCCTCCTCGAGACGCGCGGTGTCGACGCCGGACGCGTCGGTCGGCCATGCCGTGGAACGGATCATGCCTCGACGCTACGGGCGGCACCCGTGGAATCCTGCCGGATCATCCACAGACGGCACTTCGGTCCGTCTCAGACGCTTCATAGGAAACTCTCGATACTCGAAGACGTGACCATCTCCCAGCCCTCCGCAGCCCCGCGCCTCACGCGTGCCGACGGTTCGCCGTTGCGCATCCTCGTCGTCGACGACGAGGCCAGCCTCACCGACCTCCTGTCGATGGCCCTCCGCTACGAGGGCTGGGACGTCACGAGCGCGAACGGCGGGCAGGACGCGCTCGCCAAGGCGCGCGAGTTCAAGCCGGACGCGATGGTGCTCGACGTGATGATGCCGGACCTCGACGGGCTGCAGGTGCTGAGCCGACTCCGGCAGAACAACGACGACACCCCGGTGCTGTTCCTCACCGCGAAGGACTCCGTCGAGGACCGGGTCACCGGCCTGACCGCGGGCGGCGACGACTACGTCACGAAGCCGTTCTCGCTGGAGGAGGTCGTCGCCAGGCTCCGTGGGCTCATCCGCCGCTCGCAGATCTCCGTCTCCGAGGCCGGCGACTCGCGGATCGTCGTCGGTGACCTGGTCCTCGACGAGGAGTCGTACGAGGTCTCCCGCGCCGGCCGTTCCATCGAGCTGACCGCCACCGAGTTCGAGCTCCTCCGCTTCCTGATGCGCAACCCGCGTCGTGTGCTCTCGAAGGCGCAGATCCTCGACCGCGTGTGGTCGTACGACTTCGGCGGCAAGTCCTCGGTCGTCGAGATCTACATCTCCTACCTGCGCAAGAAGATCGACGCCGGCGAGCAGCCGATGATCCACACGGTGCGTGGCGTGGGCTACGTCATCAAGCCCGTCTCCTGAGACTCCCGTGACCCTCCGCCGTCGACTCGTCCTGAGCATCGTCGCCCTGGTCGTCGCCGTCAGCGCGGTGATCGGTGCCGGGAGCATCATCGCGCTCGCCTCGATCCAGACCGGCGCGATCGACCAGCAGCTGCAGACCGCGACGAAGCGTGCCACGAACAAGTTCGGGCAGGGCCAGACCGACCAGCCGCCCGGCGACGACGTCCTGCGGCCGGCCGGGCAGGCGGCGGGGACCCTGACCGCCTACTACTTCACCAACGGTCGTGCCGGCGGCATCGTCATCCAGGACGACGGGTCGCCCACGTCCCTGTCGACGGACCAGTTGCAGCGACTCGGTCAGGTGAAGGTCGGTGTGGCACCCGCGACGATCGGCCTCGGCAGCACCGGGAGCTACCGGGTCGCCGCCGTCCGCGTCGACAACGGCTACCTCGACGACGCCGTGCTCGTGGTCGGTCTGCCGATGTCGCCCGTCTACCAGAGCGTGTGGTCACTGCTCTGGGTCGTGATCGTCGTCGTCGGTGGCGCGCTGATCGCCGCGTCGATCGTCGCTGCGGTGGTCGTCCGGCGATCGCTGCGGCCGCTCGAGCGGGTCGCCGAGACCGCCTCGGCCGTCGCCAGGATGCCCCTGGAGCGGAGCGACGCCCTCGACGGCGTCCGGGTGCCGGACACCGATCCCCGCACCGAGGTCGGCCGCGTCGGCAGTGCGTTCAACCGCATGCTCGGGCACATCGGCGGCGCCATGCAGGCCCGCGAGCGCTCGGAGCAGAAGGTGCGGCAGTTCGTCGCGGACGCCTCGCACGAGCTGCGCACCCCGCTGGCGTCGGTCCGCGGGTACGCCGAACTCACCCGGCGGATGGGTGGGGACCTGCCGCCGGACGTCGTCTACGCGATGAGCCGGATCGAGTCGGAGTCGGTCCGGATGACCTCGATGGTCGAGGACCTGCTGCTCCTCGCCCGGCTCGACGAAGGCCGCGAGATCCAGTTCGACGACGTCGACCTGACCGGGCTGGTCTTCGATGCCGTGAACGATGCCCACGCCGCGTCCCCTGAGCACCCGATCGACGTGGACGTGCCGTCGTCGCCCGTCGTGGTGCTCGGTGACGCCGCGAGGCTCCACCAGGTCATCGTGAACCTCGTCACGAACGCCAGGACCCACACGCCGGACGGCACCCGCATCACCGTGGGGATCGCTCCGGTCCAGGGTGGCGTCGACCTGACCGTGCGGGACACCGGCCAGGGGATCGACCCCGAGTTCCTCCCGAAGCTGTTCGAGCGCTTCGCCCGTGCGGACAGCTCGCGGTCCCGCACCGCCGGGTCGACGGGCCTCGGGCTCGCGATCGTGGACGCGGTCGTGCAGGCCCACGGTGGATCCGTGGACGTGGCCAGCGAGCCGGGGAACACCGTGTTCACGGTGCACCTGCCCGCGGAGCCGGTACCCGACGCGGCTGGTGCTGCTGGCGCCTGGTCCGACGTGCCGAATCGCGCGTAGGGGGTCGAATCGCGCGTAGGAGGTCGGATTTTCCGGGCACCTACGCGCGATTCGGCTTTCCAGGGCGGGCGTTGTGGGTCGGACCGCGCCAGCTGACGGACGGGAGGACCGGTGCCAGGCCGCACCGAGCCTCCCGTCCGGTGGTTGGTGGCGACCACTGCATCTGGTACAGTTCTCGAAGCCAAAGACCGCCGGTTCTTGCTGCGCTCGCGCAGCAAGCGAAGGTCCTCATCCATGAGGCAACCCGCGCAGGTGTTCAGAACCTCTCCATCCGTTCGCGGGGGAGCAGCTCCGAGCCTCTGCGCCGGAGCTTTTTTCATGTGGTGGCTGTGTTCGTCACAGTTCGGGACCTGGGGCTACCGGCAAGAACCCCAAGGAGAACCATGGCGAACAAGGAAGCTGCGGTCGCCGAGCTCACGGAGTCCTTCCGTAGCTCGAACGCCGTTCTGCTCACCGAGTACCGCGGTCTCACGGTCGCGCAGCTCAAGGAGCTCCGCAACTCGATCCGTGAGCACGCCACGTACGCCGTGGTGAAGAACACGCTGACCAAGATCGCGGCGAACAACGCCGGCATCTCGTCGTTCGACGACGAGCTCGCCGGTCCGTCCGCTCTCGCCTTCGTCCACGGTGACACCGTCGCCGTCGCGAAGTCGCTGCGTGCATTCGCCAAGGCGAACCCCGAGCTCGTGGTGAAGGGCGGTTACTTCGACGGTAACCCGCTCACCGCGACCGAGGTGGACAAGCTCGCCGACCTCGAGTCCCGTGAAGTTCTGCTCGGCAAGCTCGCCGGCGCCTTCAAGGCCTCGCTGTTCGGTGCTGCGTACCTGTTCAACGCACCCCTCTCGCAGGCCGTCCGCACGGTGGACGCCCTCCGCGAGAAGCAGGAGTCCGCGGCCTGATCAGGCTCGCGTTCCACAACCACACCACGCATCAGTAAGTAGTAGGAGAAAATCATGGCGAAGCTTTCGCAGGACGAGCTCATCGAGGCCTTCAAGGAGCTCACGCTCATCGAGCTCTCGGACTTCGTGAAGAAGTTCGAAGAGGTCTTCGAGGTCACCGCGGCCGCCCCGGTCGCCGCTGCCGCTCCGGCCGGCGCTGCCGCTCCGGCCGAGGCCGCTGAGGAGAAGACCGAGTTCGACGTCATCCTCAAGTCCGCCGGTGACAAGAAGATCCAGGTCATCAAGGAGGTCCGTGGCCTCACGTCGCTCGGCCTGGGCGAGGCCAAGGCGCTCGTCGAGACCGCCGACGCGAAGATCCTCGAGGGTGCGAACAAGGAGACGGCCGACAAGGCGAAGGAGGCCCTCGAGGCCGCCGGCGCCACGATCGAGCTCGCATAAGTTCGACCGATCCGGTCACGAAGGCCGCTGCCCCTCGGGGTGGCGGCCTTCGTCGTGTGCGGGGGCGGCGGGCGCGTGGGCGGCGCGGGCGGCGGCTGGGCGCGGACGGCTGCCGGCGGCGTCCTTCCGCGAAAGCGACAGTCTGCCGCCGAAGTCTTGCGGGTGGAAGTCGCTTCGGCGGCAGTGACAATGGGACCACGCGGCACAGCGTCGGGTTGACGTCAGACTCCACATCGTCCGGGGCGGACGATCAGTCCACAGATCGCTGGACAGCGCGCCAACTCGGTCCGCCAGGGCGACAGCGTGCGGGTATGTGCACAGCTCGTGACATCGACCTCTTCCGAACCACCTCGCTCGACCGTGCTGCAGCGCGACATCTCCAGCGGCGACGTGCGGCCGACGAACTCGTCCGGATACGGCACGGTGTGTACGTCGAGCGCAACCAGTGGGAGGCGCTCGACGGTCGTTCTCGGCACCTCGTCCGGATGCGGGCGGTGATCCCGCTTCTGAGACCAGGCGCCCTGTTCGCGCTCGACTCGGCGGCTGCGATCCTCGGCTTCCCCAGACTCGATCCGTGGCCGGACCGGGTCCGTGCGGTCGTGCCGTCGCTCGACCACGACGTCCACCGTGTCGGTCTGACGCTGCACGCCGGACACGTCGGGGCAGACGGGCGCCTGTTCTGGGGTGTGCCGTTCTCGTCACGCGCATGGACGGTGGTGGAACTCGCTCGTCGGAGTTCGTTGTCGGCGGCCGTCGTGGTCATCGACGACGCACTCCGAAGGGGCGTGTCGGCCGCGGAACTCGAGCAGATCGCCGCGGAGACGGGTCCGTGGGGATCGGTGCGGCTCGAGCACGCCCTCGAGATCGCGGACGTTCGACACGAGTCCGTCGGTGAGTCGTACCTCGCGGCCCGCGCAGCGGAACTCGGCTGCCCCGACCTCGAGCCCCAGCACGAGTTCGTCGCGCCTGACGGAACCGTCGATCGCGTCGACTTCTGGTTGCCACGACTGGGCATCGTCGTCGAGTTCGACGGCCGTCAGAAGTACGACGACCCCGTGATGCTCGCGGGAAGAGCCCCGCGTGATGTCCTCTGGGACGAGAAGCGTCGCGAGGACCGCCTCCGTGCGAGGGCCGAGGTGCGTCGGTTCGTTCGGGTCACTTGGTCCCACCTCGTCGCGCCGGAGCGGCTCCGGGCGCTGTTCCGGCAGCAGGGGGTGCCATGTCGGTGACATCTCCGTGTGACGCCGAAGCGACACGTTTCGACATCGTCGAATTGTCCGGTGCGCACGAGCGACAGGGTGCCGCCGAGTGCGGGCGGGAACCTGTCGCTTTCGCGGAAGGGCCGCGCGGCAGCGCCGCGGTCAGGACAGGGTGCTGTGGCGGCGGCCGTAGAGCAGGTAGAGCGCGGCGCCGGCGACCATCCAGATGCCGAAGGCGATCCACGTGCCGATGCCGAGGAACACGGCGAGCAGGACGCAGCACAGCGCACCGAGGATCGGGACGACCGGGAACAGGGGCACCCGGTAGGACCGCTCGAGGTCCGGCTGCGACCGGCGCAGGATGATCACCGAGACGTTCACGAGCGCGAACGCCACGAGCGTGCCGATGCTCGTCGCGTCGGCGAGTTCGCCGAGCGGTACCAGGGCGGCGACGATCGTCACGACGATGCCGATGATCAGGGTGTTCGCGATCGGGGTACCCGTGCGCCGCGAGACCCGCCCGAACACCCGCGGGACCAGTCCGTCGCGCGCCATGGTCAGCAGGATGCGGGTCTGTCCGTAGAGCACCGTCAGCACGACGCTCGCGATCGCGATGACGGCACCGATCGAGAAGACGAGGGCGACGAGCGGCTGGCCGGTCACGTCGACGACGATGCGGACCAGGGACGCCTCGGTGGACGAGAACGACGTCCACGGCCGGGCACCGATCGCGGCGATGGCCACGAGGATGTAGAGCGCGGTGATGAGCGCGATCGACCCGATGATCGCGCGGGGGAGGTCACGGCGGGGGTTCTTCGCCTCGTCGCCCGCGGTGGACGCGGCGTCGAACCCGATGTAGGAGAAGAACAGTCGTGATGCCGCAGCGGTCACACCCGCGGCTCCCATCGGGGCGAGCGGCTCGAAGTTCTGGGTCCGGAACGCCGTGAAGGCCACGGCGACGAAGAACACCAGCAGCGCGATCTTCACGACGACCATCAGCGTGTTCACCCAGGCGCTCTCGCGGGCACCGGGGATCAGGATCGCGGTGGCGATGAGCACGAGCGCCGCCGCCGGCAGGTTGACCAGTCCGCCCTCGCCGGGGGGAGCGGCCAGCGCGGTCGGCAGGTGCAGCCCGAACACCTTGAGGGTCTCGTCGACGTACTCGCTCGCACCGACCGCGACGGCCGCCACCGAGACGGCGTACTCGAGCACCAGACACCACCCGCAGACCCAGGCGATCCCCTCGCCCATGGTGGCGTAGGTGTACGAGTAGCTGGAGCCGGAGGTCGGGACGGCGCCGGCCATCTCCGCGTAGGACAGCGCCGACAGCAGCGCCGCGACGCCGGCGAGCACGAAGGAGATCCACACCGCAGGCCCGGCGAGCGGCACCGCGGTACCGAGGACGACGAGGATGCCGGTGCCGAGCGTCGCCCCGACGCTGATCATCGTCAGGTGCCAGACACCGAGCGTCCGGCGGAGCGGCTCCCCGTTCACGCCGGTCGTGGACTCGGACTGCAGCTGGTCGATCGGCTTCCGTCGCGCGAGCTGGTGACGCAGGGACGTTGCGGGGCGGGACGGCGCGGACGACATGGGACCTCGTGGTGCGGGGAACGGGACGGATCATGCTCGCACGGCCCCGGATGGGGGTCAATTCCACGGATCCGTGCAGGTGGCGTCCCGACGTCGGGGCCCGGGGATACATTTGCTCGAGTGAGCGCACCGTCCGGTGGGCACCGGGCGGAAGGACCCTCGCGATGAGCATGCCGGGGATGCGCGGCGGTGGCGGCGGCGGTCGCGGCGGCCGGATCTCGAGCGGCGACTACGACGCGCAGAAGGCCGCCAACGCCGAGGCGCCACGGATCCCGCACCTGCTGCGACGCATCGCCGGCCTCTTCGTCCCGCACCGTCGGTCGATCGTCTTCACGGTCGTGCTCGTGCTCATCGGGGCGGCCCTCTCGGTGATCCCGCCGCTCCTGACGCAGAAGGCGTTCGACCTCGGGCTGTTCCCGAAGTCGGGGACGCCGGACATCCCGGTGCTGTTCTGGCTGGTGACCGCGATGGTCGTCCTGTGGATCGCCAGCGCCGGCGTCGGCGTGTGGCAGACGTACCTCACGGCGACGGTGGGCAACAAGGTGATGGGCGCGATGCGCATGCGCCTGTTCGCCCACCTGCAGCGGATGGAGCTCGCCTTCTTCACCCGCACCAAGACCGGGGTGATCCAGTCGCGCCTGCAGAACGACGTCGGTGGCGTCGCGAGCGTGCTGAACAACACGATCTCGTCGGTGCTCGGCAACACCGTCACGGTGATCGCGGCGGTGGTCGCGATGCTCCTGCTGAGCTGGCAGATGACCCTCGTGGCGGTCGTCCTGCTGCCGTTCCTGGTCATCGCCCAGCGCAAGGTCGGTCAGGTCCGGGCGAAGATCGCCGGGCAGACGCAGGAGTCGCTCTCCGACATGACCGCCATCACGCAGGAAGCCCTGAGCGTCTCGGGCATCCTGCTCGCCAAGAGCTTCAACCAGCAGCGCAGCGAGACCCACCGCTACGGCGATGAGAACCGCAACCAGATCGCGCTGCAGGTCCGGCAGCAGATGTCCGGCCAGTGGTTCTTCGCGATCGTGCAGATCTTCCTGTCGATCATCCCGGCGATCATCTACCTCGTCGCCGCCTACCTGATCCTCGGCGGCGTCCCGATCACGGCCGGCACGATCGTCGCGTTCACGACCGTGCAGTCTCGGCTGCTGTTCCCGACCGTGGGGCTGCTGCGCGTCGTCCTCGACCTGCAGACCTCCGGCGCGCTGTTCGCCCGCATCTTCGAGTACCTCGACCTGAAGCCGGCGATCACGGACTCGCCGACGGCCGGCAAGGTCGACGAGACCCGCGTGGGCCACGTCGCCTTCGACGACGTGACGTTCACCTACCCGGACGGTGAAGCCGACAAGCCGACGCTCCGCGGGGTCTCGTTCGAGCTCGAACCCGGGCAGTTCGCCGCGTTCGTCGGGCCGTCCGGTGCCGGCAAGACCACCGTCTCGTACCTCGTCCCGCGGCTCTACGAGGCGACGAAGGGCTCGGTGCGGTTCGCCGGCGCCGACGTCCGTGACCTCGAGCACGAGGACCTGATGCGGCACGTCGGGATCGTCAGCCAGGAGACCTACCTGTTCCACGCCACGATCGGCGACAACCTCCGCTACGCCAAACCCGACGCCACGGACGAGGAACTCGAGCGTGCGGCTCGCGCAGCGAACATCCACGAGACGATCGCGTCGTTCCCCGACGGGTACGACACCGTGGTCGGGGAGCGTGGCTACCGACTGTCGGGCGGCGAGAAGCAGCGCATCGCGATCGCGCGGGTCATGCTCAAGGACCCGCCGGTCCTGGTGCTCGACGAAGCGACGAGTGCGCTCGACTCCATCTCCGAACGCGTCGTGCAGACGGCCCTCGACGCCGCTGCACAGGGGCGCACCACGATCTCGATCGCGCACCGGCTCTCCACCGTGCGCGACGCCGACGTGATCTTCGTGCTCGATCACGGTCGGATCGTGGAGCAGGGCACGCACGACGAACTGCTGGCGCTCGACGGCATCTACGCGATGCTGCACCTCCAGCAGAACACCCCGATCGAGGCGGCAACCGGCGCCATCGACGCGTGACACCGGTGCAACCGGACGCAACCCGGAGCAACTGCTGACACGCGTGTTGCGCACGTGGTACTTGTGATTGAACGCCGATCCTGCGGCGCTGCACCACCGGTTCCCTGCGCACGCGATCGCCGTGCCTCCTGATCGGAGTTCCTGTGACAGCAGTCCCTCCAGCAGCCCCCGACGCGGACCCGATCCCGCCAGCAGAACCCGGGACCGGCACGGGTTCGATCCGGGTGACCGACCAGCCGGCACGCCGCAAGGGTCGCTGGCGCCGGTTCCTCACCACCGGCTCGCTCGACATCCAGTCGAAGCTGCTGGTGATGCTCCTCGGTGTCAGTGTGCTGGCGGCCCTGGTGATCGGGGCCGTCGGGTACGTGAACGGCCGGAACGCCCTCCAGACCGCGGCGCTCAACCAGGTGACGTCGCTGCGGGAGTCGCGCATCACAGAACTGAAGCGATCGTTCAACCAGTTCACCCAGACGGTGGTGTCGCAGAGCCGCAACGCGAGCGTCATCGGCGCCACGAAGGCGTTCACGTCGGGATGGGACGACTTGCAGGACACCCCGGTGTCGGCGAGCGACCGGAGCAAGGTCGACGGCTGGTACCGGGACACCTTCGTCCCGCAGCTCGATGCCCGCAGCGGAGGGACGGCGAACCCGGAGCAGTTCGCACCGACCCAGGACCCGCAGGCGTACCTGCAGGCGAAGTACACGGCGCCGTTCGACGACTACGACAAGGCCATCAAGCAGGACGACGCAGGCGACGGCAGCTCCTGGTCCGCCGCGCACGCCGAGTACCAGCCGTACTTCCGGCAGATCGTCGAGGCACAGGGCTACGAGGACCTCGCGCTGATGGACACGAACGGCAACGTGGTCTACTCCGCCTACGCGGGTGCCGACCTCGGCACGAACGTCGAGGACGGGCCCTACCGAGACTCGAACCTGGCGACCGGGTACAAGGAGGCGCTGCAGCTGACGAGTTCGGACGACATCGTGGTGACGGACTTCGCGCGGTACGTGCCGAGCCTCAACGTGCCGACCCTCTGGGTGATGTCGCCGGTCGGCGAGGACGGCAAGATCATCGGCGTCATGGCCGTCCAGGTGCCCGTCGACCTGATCAACCAGGTCATGACGGGCGACCAGCACTGGGCGAAGGACGGCCTCGGGGACACCGGTGAGTCGTACCTCGTCGGCGACGACGACCTGATGCGGTCGTACCCGCGTCAGCTGCTCGAGCACCCGAAGCAGTACGAGCGGGACGTGGTCTCGGCCGGCACCGCTCCGGCGACGGCGAAGCGCGAGCTGCAGGTCAAGGGGTCGGTCCTGCTCCAGCAGGTGAACACCACGCCGGTGACCCGTGCCCTGCAGGGCAAGACCGGCACGGTGGTCGCGGACGACTACCGCGGCAAGGAGACCCTCGCGGCCTACGCCCCGCTCGAGGTGGACGGCCTGCGCTGGGTGGTGGTCGCGCAGATGGACACGTCAGAGGCGTTCGCGCCGATCAACGAGCTCACCAGGAACATCGGGCTCGCCCTGGTCGGGATCATCGTGCTGGTGTCCCTGCTGTCGCTGCTGCTCGCGCAGGTGTTCGTCCGGCCGATCCGACGGCTGCAGACCGCGGTCAACCGCGTGAGCGCGGGCGAGATCGGCGTCGAGGTCCGCGCGAAGCAGGGCGACGAGATCGGCGACCTCGGGCTCGCATTCAACGACATGAGCCGGAGCCTCAAGGTCAAGCAGGACCTGCTCGACGACCAGCGACGGCAGAACGACGCGCTGCTGCGGACGATGATGCCGGACGAGGTCGCCAAGCGGTACAAGCAGGGCGACCAGACGATCGCAGCTGACCACCAGGACGTCGCGGTGGTCTACGCCGACATCATCGGGTTCGACGACTTCGCGAGGGACCTGTCGGCGGAGGAGTCCCTCGCGCTCGTGAACGACGTCTGGCGGTCCTTCGACGACGCCGCACAGCGCCACGGCGTCGAACGCGTGCGGTCGACGAGGAGCGGGTACCTGGCGAGCTGCGGCCTGTCGGTGCCCCGGGTGGACAACGTCCGCAGGGTCGTCGACTTCACCGCGGACGCGCAGGCCGTGATCGACCGGTTCAACGCGCAGAACGGCGCATCGATCGGCCTCAGGGCCGGCATCGACACCGGTGAGGTGACGAGCGGCCTGGTCGGCAAGTCGAGCCTGATCTACGACATGTGGGGCGACGCCGTCAGCCTGGCCTTCCGGGTGCAGGGCATCGCGCCGACACCAGGGGTCTTCGCGACGCAGCGGGTGGTCGACAAGCTCGGCGACCGGAACGACCTGGAAGAGGCCGGCCTCGTCGAGACGCAGGGCGGCCCGCAGCGGGTGTGGAAGTTCGTCAGGAGTGCGCGATGACCCCGTTCTGGCAGCAGGACTGGTTCTGGCCGGCGATCGTCGTGATCATCGGGCTGCCCGTCGTGCTGCTCGTCCTCACCGAGTGGCAGTCGAACCTGCAGCGGCGTGGCAACGACCTGCACAAGATCATCGGGCTGCTCCGGAACGCGGTCGTCCCGCTCATCGCGATCTTCATCCTGTCGACGCAGGTCACCGAGGCGGTCGACCCGAAGGAGGTGACGGCGAACCGGATCATCGGGACCGTCCTCGGGTTCCTCGTGATCATCTTCGTGCTCAACGGCCTCAACATCATGCTGTTCACGAACGCCAGGAAGGGAACCTGGCGCGAGAAGATCCCGTCGATCTTCGTCGACATCGCCAGGATCGTGCTCATCGCCCTCGGGCTCGCGCTGGTCTTCAAGCTCGTCTGGAACGCGGACGTCGGCGGCATCTTCACGGCGCTCGGCGTCGGGTCGCTCGTCATCGGCCTCGCGCTGCAGTCCGCGGTCGGTCCGGTCATCGCCGGCCTGTTCCTGCTGTTCGAGCAGCCGTTCCGTCTGGGCGACTGGCTCGATGCCGGCGGCGCGCGGGGCCGGGTCGTCGAGGTGAACTGGCGGTCGGTGCACATCGACACCGGCAACGGCATCCTGATCATGCCGAACTCGTCGCTCGCGGGGGCGTCGTTCACGAACCTGTCCCGCACGGGCGGCACGTTCCCGGTGTCGACCGAGGTCACCTTCACGACCGACGACCCGCCGGCGGCCGTCGTGGCGCTGCTCCAGCGCATCGCGGCGGAACTCCCGCAGAAGTACCCGGGCACGACGCCGTCAGCGGTGCCGATGGGCGGGGCTGCCTACTCGGTGTCGTTCGAGGTGCGCGGGCCGTCGCAGGAGGGCGACGCGCTCGCCGTGTTCCGGCTGTGGCTCTGGTACGCCGCACGTCGTGCCGGGCTCGGGCTCGACGGCGACACCACGGACGACTTCGTCACCGACGAGCGCCGTGACGCCGCCGTGGACACGATCGCGCCGACGCTCTACCTGGGCGCCGACGACGCGATCGCCCTGCGCCCCGTCGTGCGGCTCGAGCGGTACGCGGCGGGGGAGACGATCATGCGCCCGGGAGTCGTCCCGCGGGCACTGCGGTTCGTCCTGTCCGGCAGCGTCGAGCTCCGCGTCCCGTTCGAGGACGAGCAGCTCCCGGCGTCCAGGGTCGAAGCAGGCGACTACGTCGGGCAGACCGCGCTGACGCGGGAGGTCGTGCAGACCAACCAGGTCGCCCTGACCGAGGTGACGGTGCTCGTGGTCCCGGTCGAGGCGATCGACACCATCGTGCGGTCGTCGCCGCAACTCGCGAAGGACATCGGTGCGGTCATCGACCGACGGCACCAGGACGTCGCCGACGCGCTCGAGGCGCGGATCGCGCAGCTCCGCGCCGTGGCGAGCTGACCCGGCGAGCTGCGGCAGCGGCTCGGTCGCGCTCCGTTCCGGACTGGAGGCTCGGTGCCAGCTGGCACCGTGCCTCCCCCCATCGGCATGGCCGGCACGCCGCTGGCGCGTCGCGCCGGTACCGGCGGCGTGGGCCCAGCCCGACACATGCTGACTCGCACAGGGAGGCAGTCCGTAGACTCGATGCGTGCGTTATGCGAACTCCGTCGTCGACCTCGTCGGCGACACCCCCCTGGTCCGGCTGAACCGCGTCACCGAGGGCATTCGCGCCACGGTGCTGGTGAAGGTGGAGTACCTGAACCCCGGCGGGTCGTCGAAGGACCGCATCGCCACGCGGATCCTCGACACCGCCGAAGCCTCCGGTGACCTGCAGCCGGGCGGCACCATCGTCGAGCCCACGTCGGGCAACACCGGCGTCGGGCTGGCCCTCGTCGCCCAGCAGCGCGGGTACCGGTGCGTGTTCGTGCTGCCGGACAAGGTCGGCGAGGACAAGCGCAACGTGCTCACCGCCTACGGCGCCGAGATCGTCGTCACGCCGACGGCCGTCCCGCCGGAGCACCCGGAGTCGTACTACTCGGTGTCCGACCGGCTGGTGCAGGAGATCCCCGGTGCCTACAAGCCGAACCAGTACGCGAACCCGAACGGGCCGCGCAGTCACTACGAGACCACCGGTCCGGAGATCTGGCGCGACACCGACGAGCGCATCACCCACTTCGTCGCCGGCGTCGGCACCGGGGGCACCATCACGGGCACCGGGCGCTTCCTGAAGGAGGCGTCGGACGGCCGCGTGCGGATCGTCGGCGCGGACCCCGAGGGCTCCGTCTACTCCGGCGGCACCGGTCGTCCGTACCTGGTCGAGGGCGTCGGCGAGGACTTCTGGCCGTCGGCGTACGACCCCGAGGTCCCCGACGAGATCATCGCGGTGTCGGACGCCGACTCGTTCGCGATGACCCGTCGCCTGGCGCGTGAGGAGGGCCTGCTAGTCGGCGGCTCGAGCGGCATGGCCGTCGTCGCGGCGCTCCGTGCTGCGCAGGACCTGACCGAGGACGACGTCGTCGTGGTGCTCCTGCCGGACGGCGGGCGCGGCTACCTCGGCAAGATCTTCAACGACCGCTGGATGCGTTCCTACGGGTTCGCGGAGACCGACGACGCCCGGACCGTCGGGTCGCTCATCGCCGGCAAGGACGGACGCCTGCCCGACCTCGTCCACGCGCACCCGTCGGACACCGTCCGCGAGGTCGTCGACATCATGACCAAGTACGGCGTCTCGCAGATGCCCGTGCTGAGCGCCGAGCCGCCCGTCGTCATCGGCGAGGTCGTCGGCGCTGTGGAGGAGAAGGCACTCCTCGAGCAGGTCTTCACCGGTGCCGCGAAGATGGCCGACGCGCTCACCGCCTTCGTCGGGGACCCGCTGCCGCTCATCGGCGTCGGCGAGTCCGTGTCGGCGGCCCGGCGGGCGCTGGAGTCCGCCGACGCGCTCCTCGTCGTCGAGGACGGCAAGCCCGTCACCGTGCTCACCCGGCACGACCTGCTCACCTACCTGTCCGAGTGAGCACGGCAGCGCACCCACCGTGCGGTGCGCGACCGACGCGATCCGAGCCTCCCGTTGCGACCTGGAGAAAGCACATGACCGAGTTCAGCACCCGCGCCATCCACGCCGGCCAGGAGCCTGACGGGCCCACCGGCGCCGTCATCCCGCCGCTCCACCTGACGTCGACCTACGTGCAGGACGGTATCGGGCAGATGCGGAACGGCTACGAGTACTCCCGATCCGGCAACCCGACGCGTGACTCCCTGCAGACCCTGCTCGCCGACCTCGACGGTGGCGTCGCCGCGTACTCGTTCTCGTCCGGCCTGGCCGCCGAGGACGCCCTCCTCCGCGCCACGCTGACGCCGGGTTCGCGCGTCGTCATGGGCAACGACGTCTACGGCGGCACGCACCGGCTCGTGAACCGGCTGCACGTACCGTGGGGTGTCGAACTCGTCGTCGTCGACATGAGCGACCTCGACCGGGTCCGTGCCGCACTGCAGGACGCGCCGGCGTCGACCGTGCTGTGGGTCGAGACCCCGACGAACCCGCTCATGAAGATCGCCGACATCGAGGCGCTCGCCGCCGTCGGACACGACGCCGGTGCGCTCGTGGTCGTCGACAACACCTTCGCGTCGCCGTACCTCCAGCAGCCGCTCGCCCTCGGCGCGGACGTCGTCGCGTACTCCACCACGAAGTACCTCGGCGGACACTCCGACGTCGTCGGCGGGGCGATCGTGCTGCGGGACCAGGAGCTCGCCGACAAGGTCCAGTTCCTGCAGTTCGGCGCCGGTGCGATCTCGTCGCCGTTCGACGCCTGGCTGACGATCCGCGGCATCAAGACCCTCGCGGTCCGGATGGAGCGGCACTCGCAGAACGCGCAGGCCGTCGCCGAGGCGCTCGTCGGCGACCCCGCGGTGGAGCACGTCTACTACCCGGGGCTCACCGACCACCCCGGGCACGACGTCGCCGCCCGGCAGATGCGCGGGTTCGGCGGGATGCTCTCGGTCGCGCTCGCGGGTGGTCCGGAGGCGGCGAAGCGGTTCGCCGAGTCGACGGAGGTGTTCGCGCTCGCCGAGTCGCTCGGCGGGGTGGAGTCGCTCATCGGCTACCCGAGCGAGATGACCCACGCGTCCGTGAGGGGCACCGAGCTCGAGGTCCCGGAGAACATCGTGCGCCTGTCGGTCGGCATCGAGGACGCCGGTGACCTGGTCGCGGACGTCCGGCAGGCGCTGCGCCGCTGACCCTGCGCCGACGTCCGGCAGGCGCTCCGCCTCCGACTCGCGGTCCCTCCGGTCCCCGCTAGCCTGGGCGGGTGACCGCCACGACGCCGACGAGGACGACCCTGTTCAGCAGGGGGTACGCCCTCCCGACGATCGGGATGGTCGCGATCGTGGCCGTCGCCGCGTTCCAGAACCTGGCGATGACGACGATCATGCCGGAGATCAGCCGCGACCTGCACGGGGAGACGCTGTACTCGCTGAGCTTCGCGGCACCGCTCGCCGCCGGCGTCCCGGGGATGGTGCTCGCCGGCAACTGGACGGACCGGGCGGGTGGCCGCGTGGTGGCGTGGGTGTCCGCGGCGCTCTTCGCCGTCGGGACCGCGATCGTCATGCTCGCGCCGACGATGCCGGTGTTCCTCGCCGGTCGTCTGGTCGAGGGCTTCGGCGCCGGCGCGATCGACGTGGTGCTCTACGTCCTGGTCGCGCGGATCTTCCCCGCGGAGCTGCACGGTCCCGTGTTCGCCGGGTTCGCCGCGGCGTGGGTGGTCCCGGCGCTCGTCGGACCGGCGCTCGCCGGGTTCGTCACGGAGCTCTCCAGCTGGCACTGGGTGTTCGCCGGGGCGCTCGTGATCGCCGTCGTCGCGTTCAGCCTGCTCGTGCCGACCCTCGGACGGCTCCACCCGCCGGCCGCTGCACTCCGCCCACCGTGGCAGCGCGGGCGGATCGCGTGGTCCGTCGCGGCCGCTGTCGCCGTCCTCCTGCTCAACGTCGCTCCGGACCTGCCGGTCGTCCCACGCATCGCCGCGGTGGTCGTCGGGCTCGTCGGCGCCTGGGTCGCCCTGCGTCCGCTGCTGCCGCGCCGCACCCTGACCGCCGCGCCCGGTCTGCCGTCGGTGGTGCTGCTCCGCGGCGTCCTCGCCGCGGGGTTCTTCGGTGCCGAGGCGTACGTGCCGTTCCTCCTGCAGGCGCAGCACGGGCTCTCGCCGTCCGCGGCCGGGCTGGCGCTGACCGTCGCGGCGCTCAGCTGGGCCGGCGCGAGCTGGGTGCACGGGCGGTTGGGGGAGCGTCGGTTCACCGCGGCGTGGGCGTTCGGCGTCGGGCTCGGCCTCGTCGTCGTCAGTCTGGTCGCGGCATTCGCGGTGGCGGCGTGGGACCTGCCGGTGTGGGTGCTCGTGGCCGGTTGGTTCGTCGGTGGCGCCGGGATGGGCGTCGCGTACCCGCGCACCTCGATGCTGACGCTCCGGTTCTCGAGCGAGGGGGACGACGGGTTCGCGAGCTCCGCCCTGACGATCGCGGACGCGGCCGGCAGCGTGGTGGGGCTCGCCGTCGCCGGGTTGCTGTTCACCGCCTCGGGTGGACGGAACGACGCCACGGCGTTCTCCCTCGTGTTCGCCGCGATGACCGTCATCGCGCTCGTCGGGTGGTTCGCCGTCCGCCGACTCGGTCCGGTGCCGCCTCCGTCGTCCGCCGGGAACGGGTAGCGTGGCAGACCCACGTCGAGGAGGAACCGTGCGTCGCATCCTGGCCGCCGCCGCCCTGGTGAGCGCGGTGTTCGTGCTCGCCGGGTGCAGCGGGACGACCTCGGTCGCGCCGACGCCGGTCAAGAGCACGGACCTCACCAGCTCGGACGGCGGGTTCGACCAGCACGCCGTCGTCGGGGTCGTGCTGCTCCCGGAAGGAGCCACGCCGGCCGGTGGCGGTGCATCGCTGCCCGACCGGTTCCGCACCTCGCTGACCGAGGCGGGCTTCCGACCCGACGTGCGGGTCGCCGACGCGGACGACCCGGCGGGATCGCAGCGGACCGCGGTGCGGGACCTCGTGCGCACGGGAGCGAAGGCGCTGCTCGTGCAGGCCGACGACCCCTCGGCGTTGACCGGGGTCCTGCAGACAGCGCACGACGCGGGCGTGGTCGTGGTCGGTCTCGACGGCGCGGTCCCCGCCAGCGGCACCGGCGGTGACGGGGTGTCGTCCGACTACAGCATCACCGGGACGGACTCCGACGCCGACCTCGTCGAGCAGTCGGTCGACGCCGTGACGTCGCTCCAGCGGGGCGAGAAGCCGGCCACCGACTGACGCAGGTCGGCCGCTCTGGTCGCGACCGCGGGCCGGACGGGAGGCTCGTGGCGACCCCGCCACGAGCCTCCCGTCCGCCGTGCGCGCACGTTCCGACCCATCACGCGCGCAGTAGGAAGCCGAATCGCGCGTAGGAGGCGGGGAAAATCGGCTTCCTACGCGCGGAACTGCTTCGTACGCGCGGAACGGCTGCGGTCAGCTCCACCACGTCGGGAAGGACGCGGTGATGGTGTCGACGAGGGCCTTGCGGGCACGTCGGGGCCCGGCGAGCCAGGCCTCGATCGCGCCGACGAACCCCTGGGCGACGAAGCCAGCCGCGACGTCGTCGAGGAGCTCCGGGCGCGTGGCCTGGTCGAGCTCCCGGATGTGCAGCGCGCTCGACACCGTGAAGTGCTCGACGAGCAGCCGGTGGAGCGAGCCGTCGTTCGGGTCGGGGAGTGCCTTGCCGTAGATGTCACGGTGCGTGACGACGTGCTCGACGACGGCGTTGATGCCCTTGCGGGTGATCGCGGCGAGTTCGTCGCGGCTCGCACCCCGGTCGGAGGCGACCCGGCGCGCCTCGGCGTCGTCGTCGCGGATGCGGTCGAGCTCCGGGGTGAGCACGTCGGCGAGCAGCGAGCCGGGGGAGACGGCGTGTGAGTAGAACGTGGCACGGTTGATCCCGGCGGCGCGCGTGACGTCGGCCACCGTGATCTCGGAGACGGGGCGGTCGGCGGCGAGCCGGAGGATCGCCTCGCGCAGCGCGGCCGTGGTGTGCAGGATCCGAGCGTCCACCATGACGCCCACCCCCTCTTCCGGTACGAGTCCGCCCGGAGGCTCCCGAGCCCTCCGACGGTACCGCAGGTCAGGGGAGCGGCACCGTGTCGACCACGACGACACGCGGCAACGAACGGCGACGGATGCGGCGCGTGCGGACCCGCCCCTAGGATGGTTCCGCGGACGAATCGATTCGATCGATCCCGCGATCACCTCTCCCCACCACCCCTCATCGTCGAAGGACTCTGCCGTGACCGCGCCCGCGACCACTGGTTCGCTCACCGTCATCCTCCACCCGGGAGACTCGCTCTCCCGCGCCCAGCGCCTCGTGTACGTGTTCGTGCTCGGTGCGCTGACCGCGCTCGGGCCGTTCACGATCGACCTGTACCTGCCGGCGTTCCCGTCCCTGAAGGACCAGTTCGGGGTCACCGACGGCGCCGTGCAGCTCACCCTGACCGCGACCACGATCGGCTTCGCGTTCGGCCAGCTGCTCGTCGGCCCGTGGAGCGACAAGGTCGGTCGCCGACTGCCGCTCATCATCGCCACGACGGTGCACATCGCGGCGTCGATCTGCGCGGCGATGGCGCCGAACATCGAGGTGCTCGCCGTCTTCCGCGTGCTGCAGGGCATGGGTGCTGCTGCCGGTGGTGTGGTCGCGATGGCCACCGTCCGCGACCTGTTCGGCGGCAAGCCCCTCGTCCGGATGCTGTCCAGGCTCGCGATGGTGAACGGCCTCGCGCCGATCCTCGCGCCGCTCATCGGTTCCCAGATGCTGCGGTTCGTCAGCTGGCGTGGGATCTTCGTGTTCCTCGCCTGCTACGGCCTGGCCGTCGTGATCGCGTCGATCCTGCTCATCGTGGAGACGCTGCCGCCCGCCCGTCGGCACGAGGCCGGCCACTCGACGATGGGGCAGCGCTACCGCGCCCTGTTCTCCGACCGGATCTTCGTCGGGGTCGCACTCATCGGGGCGATGGTCTTCAGCGGGCTGTTCTCCTACCTCAGCGCGTCGCCGTTCCTGTTCCAGGACGTCTTCGGGTTGGACGCCCAGCAGTACGGGCTGCTCTTCGCGGTCAACTCCGTCGGTGTCGTCGTCGGGGTGCAGATCTCGTCGCGGATCGCGCAGCGCGTCGGACCGCAGTGGATCCTGGCGTGCTCGACCGCGACGCTCTTCCTGGCGGCGGTCGCGATCATCGTGCTCGACCTGCTCGGCGCCGGGCTCGTCGGTGTGCTCGTCCCGCTGTGGTTCTTCATCGCGGCCTGCGGGTTCTCGTTCCCGCTCGTGCAGGTGATCGGCCTGGCCGCCCACGGCAAGGAGGCGGGGACCGCTGCCTCCGTGCTCGGCGCCCTGAACTTCGGGGTCGCCGGGCTCATCTCGCCGATCGTCGGATGGCTCGGCATCTCGCAGGCTGCGCCGATGGCGGCCGTGATGGCGTGCACCTCGGCGGTCGCGATCGTGCTGCTGTGGGCCGTCGTGCGCCCGCGGACGGTGCCGGCGCTCACCCACTGAGTGTCGCCGGTCGGAGAGGCGGCGCTGCGCTCCCGCGGTCGACTCGGAACGACGAGATCGATGTCGTGCGACGACGATCTTGTCGTTCTGGATCGGGGTTCCCGCAGGACCGTACCGCGGCGGCGCACGCGTCCATAGGCTGTGTCCATGAGCGACGTGGTGGAGCAGGCACGGGCCGCAGCCGAGGCAGCGCGGGCAGCAGCGGAAGAGGCACGACGCCTCGCGGACGAAGCAGCGGCGCGTGCCGAGGAACTCGCGAAGGCGCTCGAGCAAACGGCGCTCACGCCCGATGCAGAGCCCGCGGTTGCCGAGTCCCCGGCTCCCACCGGTCAGGAGGCCCCGCTCACCCCGGACGCGGAGCCTCCGCTGGCGGCCGACCCGGCTCCGGAGCCGGTTGCCGTGACACCGCCGGCCGCCCCGGTGACCGGCGCCGAGCCTCCCGTCGGAGCGACCGTCGGGGCGACCGTCGGGGCAACCCTCGGGGCGACCGCCGAGGCGGAACCGGGTGGCGCCCCGAGCGGGCCGCTGGGTGAAGCGTCCGTCGCGGCGATCCGCGACGGCTACACCGTCGACGGCAGCGCCCTCGAGCTCGGCGCCCTGGTCAACGGCGACCCCCTGCCGGACGTGCAGGTGCGCATCCCACTCGGCATGCTCAACCGGCACGGCCTGGTGGCCGGCGCGACCGGGACGGGCAAGACCAGGACCCTGCAGGTGCTCGCCGAGCAGATCGCCGCGAACGGCGTCCCGGTGTTCGCCGCCGACATCAAGGGCGACCTGTCCGGGCTCGCGGTGGTCGGGACCGGCAACGAGAAGCTGTTGGCACGGACCGCTGGCATCGGCCAGGACTGGACCCCGGCGGCGAGCCAGGCGGAGTTCTACTCGCTCGGCGGGCAGGGCACCGGCGTGCCGATCCGGGCGACCGTCTCGGGCTTCGGGCCGCTGCTGCTGTCGAAGGTCCTCGGGCTGAACGACACGCAGGAGTCGTCGCTCGGGCTGGTCTTCCACTACGCCGAGCGGGCCGGGCTGCCGCTGGTCGACCTGTCCGACCTCCGGGCCGTCCTGACGTTCCTGGTGAGTGACGAGGGCAAACCGGAGCTCGCCGAACTCGGTGGGCTGTCGAAGCAGACGGCAGGCGTGATCCTCCGCGAGCTCATCACCTTCGCGGACCAGGGGGCCGACCAGTTCTTCGGGGAGCCCGAGATCGACACGCAGGTCTTCCTCCGGACCGCCGCGGACGGCCGGGGGATCGTGAGCCTGCTCGAGGTACCGGGGGTGCAGGACCAGCCGGAGGTCTTCTCCACGTTCCTGATGTGGCTCCTCGCCGACCTGTTCAACGAGCTGCCGGAGGTCGGCGACCAGGACAAGCCGAAGCTCGTGTTCTTCTTCGACGAGGCACACCTGCTCTTCAGCGGCGCCTCGAAGGACTTCACCGAACAGATCGTCCGCACGGTCCGGCTGATCCGGTCGAAGGGCGTCGGGATCTTCTTCGTCACGCAGACCCCGAAGGACGTCCCGAACGACGTGCTCGCCCAGCTAGGCTCCCGCATCCAGCACCAGCTCCGGGCGCACACCCCCGACGACGCCAAGGCGCTGCGGGCCACCGTGTCGACGTACCCCACGAGCGAGTACGACCTGGGGGAGGTCCTGACGTCGCTGGCCACCGGCGAGGCGATCGTCACCGTGATGAACGAGAAGGGCGCACCGACCCCGGTGGCGTGGACGCGCCTCCGCGCGCCGCAGGGGTCGATGGACCCGATGCCGTCGGCCGAGATGGAGGCACGGGTCGCCTCGTCCCCGCTCCTCGCCACCTACGGCACCCGCGTCGACCCCGACTCGGCGCACGAGATGCTGGCCCGTCGGATGGAGGCGGCTGCCGCGCAGGCTGCTGCCGCGGACGCACAGGAAGCCGCGGCCGCCGCTGCGGCTGAGGCGGAGAAGGAAGCCGCACGCGCCGCGGCCACCGCCGCGAAGGAGGCCGCGGCGCAGGCGAAGCAGGAAGCACGCGATCGGGCAGCGGCACAGAAGGAGTACGAGCGGACGCAGCGCGAGTTCGAGAAGGCGGAGCGGGCTGCGCAGACCCGACGGTCACGGAGCACGTCGTCGCGGACGTCGACCTCGCGGAAGGCGGACGACCCGCTGTCCGAGCTGCTCGGTGGCGGGCTCGGCGGCTCGATCGCGAAAGAGGTGGTGCAGGGGATCTTCTCGACCCTGCGTCGTCGGCGGTAGGTCGTCCGGGCGCTCGGCGCTCGGCGCTTTTGTGCGTCGGGCGACCCTGCGTCGGCGTCAGCGTCGGCGGGTTCGGACGGCGGGGTGGCGTCGGCTGAACTCGCGCGTGGACAGCGGACGTCCGAGCTCGGTCACCTGCACGCCGAGACCGTCGACGATCTGCTCGAGACCGGTGTCGCCCCACACGTCGGCCCGCATCCGGAACAGGCGCGTGCCCTCCGCGTCGAGCGCGACGAGCTCCCGCGAGGTGCGATCGACGGAGCTGCCGAACGTCGTCGCGAGCACCACGCCCGCAACGGTTTCACGGGCGACGGTCCAATGCGGGGTCAGCACGCCGCGCACGGTGACGCCGTCGGGACCGAGGCCGACGAACGCCGACCGCAGGCGGATGAACAGGAGACCGACCAGGCCGCCGATAACGACGACCACGCTGGCGACGACGGCCCAGATCTGCAACGGGAACGACACCCACACCAGTGCGACGGCCAGGGGCACCGCCGAGAAGACGATGCTCAGCGCGGTGGAGCGGACGAGTGCAGCCCGTGGCCGGACCAAGACGTCGTACGTCCCCCGGTCCGTGATCGCCGTCGCCGGCGCCGTCGTTTCCCCCACCACTGCTCTCCTCGTCCCCGCGGCCCGTCCGTCCCGGGCGTGCCGCGGAGTCAGCCTAGAGGACTCGCGGGTATCGGCGACAGGTCTGTCCACCCCTTCGGTGGCAGTCCTTGGCGAACGGGGTGCAGCGGGGTCCCCAACGTGGGGGACCGGTGACGTGTCAACCCGTCGGATCCCCTCACGAACGCCGAAAGCGCACGGTCCGTTCGGACACGTGCGCTTTCGGTTCGGTGCGGAGAATGGGGGATTCGAACCCCCGAGGGCTTGCACCCAACACGCTTTCCAAGCGTGCGCCATAGGCCACTAGGCGAATTCTCCTGGCGCCATCTCTCGATGACGACACCCCATGGTACAGGTCTTGCGGGGTGTGGATGACCACCCCGCTCTACAGATCCTTCGCTCCCAGATGTCGTGACATGTCCGACGGCTACCCTGGGAAGCGTGTCGACCCGCATCTACATCACGTCAGCAGAAGGACACACGGGCAAGAGCACGGTGGCGCTCGGTGTCCTCGAGACCCTCGCCCGCACGGTCGGACGCGTCGGCGTGTTCCGGCCGGTCGCCCGCTCCGTGGACGAACCCGACTACGTGCTCGAGCTCCTGCTCCAGCACAGCGGTGCGAACCAGTCCTACGAAGACGCCGTCGGGGTGACGTACGACGACGTGCACGCGGACCCGGACGCCGCGCTCGGCACGATCGTCAGCCGGTTCGCCCAGGTCGAGCGCCAGTGCGACGCGGTCGTGGTCCTCGGCTCGGACTACACGGACGTGGGGAGCCCGACCGAACTCTCGTTCAACGCGAAGGTCGCCACGAACCTCGGCGCTCCCGTGCTCCTGGTGCTCGGCGGCCGGGACTCCGCCGAACGTGGGACCCGCACCCCGGCGGACATGGCACAGGTCGCGGACGTGACCACGAGCGAACTCCGCGCGGCGCACGCGCAGCTGCTCGGCGTCGTCGTGAACCGCGCGGACCCCGATGCCCTCGCGGCGATCTGCGACAGCGTCGCCGGTGCGGTGCACGACGACCACCCGGACGTCCCGGTGTGGGCCATCCCCGAGGACGCCGTGCTCGTCGCACCGACCGTACGGGCCCTGCTCGCCGCCACCGGGGCGACGCTCGTCCGCGGGGACGACGCGCTCCTCGACCGTGAAGCACTCGGCACCGTCGTCGCGGGCATGAGCATGGAGAACGTGCTCCCGCGGCTTATCGAGGGCGGCATCGTCGTCGTCCCGGGGGACCGCAGCGACGTCCTCATCGCCACGCTGCTGGCGAACCAGTCCGACACCTTCCCGAGCCTCGCCGGCGTGATCCTCAACGGCGGGTTCGAGACCGCGCCGCAGATCACGCGGCTGCTCGAAGGGCTGTCGAGCTCGCTGCCGATCGCCACGAACGACCTCGGCACGTACGACACCGCGCTCCGCATCACCCAGACGCGCGGTCGGCTCGCCGCGGACTCCCCGCGGAAGGCGGACCTCGCGCTGTCGCTCTTCGAACGGCACGTGCAGGCCGACGAACTGCTCGCCCGGCTGCAGGTCACCCCGTCGGGGGTGGTCACACCGCTGATGTTCGAGCACGGCCTGCTCGACCGGGCCCGGGAGCACCGCAAGCGCATCGTCCTGCCGGAAGGCGACGACGACCGGATCCTCCGTGCCGCCTCGACCCTCCTGCAGCGGCAGGTGTGCGAGCTGACGATCCTCGGCGACCCCGCGGCGATCCGGGCACGCGCGACGGAACTCGGCCTGGACCTCGACGCCGCGAACCTCGTGTCGCCGTTCGACCCGGAGCTCCGCGAACGCTTCGCCGAGGAGTACGCGAAGCTCCGTGCGCACAAGGGCATGAGCGTCGAACTCGCCCGCGACACCGTGACCGACGTCTCCTACTTCGGCACGATGATGGTGCAGCTCGGCCTCGCCGACGGCATGGTCTCCGGTGCGAAGCACACGACCGCGCACACCATCCGACCGTCGTTCGAGATCATCAAGACCCGTCCGGACACGTCGATCGTGTCGAGCGTGTTCCTGATGGCGCTCGCCGACCGGGTGCTCGTCTACGGCGACTGCGCGGTGATCCCCGACCCGTCGAGCGAGCAGCTCGCGGACATCGCGATCTCGTCCGCCGAGACCGCGACGCAGTTCGGCATCGACCCGCGCGTGGCGATGCTCAGCTACTCCACGGGCGACAGCGGCTCGGGCGCGGACGTCGACAAGGTCCGCGCCGGCACCGCCTTCGTGCGTGAGCGCCGACCCGATCTGCTGGTCGAGGGGCCGATCCAGTACGACGCCGCCGCCGACCCGACCGTCGCGAGCACGAAGATGCCGGACTCGCCGGTCGCCGGCCGCGCGACGGTGTTCATCTTCCCGGACCTCAACACCGGCAACAACACCTACAAGGCCGTGCAACGCTCCGCCGGCGCCGTCGCGATCGGACCGGTCCTGCAGGGGCTGCGGAAGCCGATCAACGACCTCTCCCGCGGTGCGCTCGTCAGCGACATCGTGAACACGGTCGCGATCACCGCGATCCAGGCCGGCACCGCGGCACAGGCCGACCTGGCGCCGACCGCCGCCTGACCACCAGACCCAGCCACAGCCTCCCGTCCGGCCGCACCCGGCCACCCATGAAAGTGAGCCACCAGTGACCGCTGCCCTCGTCGTGAACTCCGGATCGAGTTCGTTCAAGTACCAGCTCATCGAGCTCGACGGCGAGCGCACGCTCGCGTCCGGGCTCGTCGAGCGCATCGGCGAGTCCACCGGTGCGTGGAAGCACACCAACGCGCTGACGGGGGAGTCCTCCTCGAACGACGCCGCTCGCGTGCCGGACCACGCAGCGGGGTTCCAGGCGATGATCGACGCGTTCGCGAAGGTCGGACCGTCGTTCGACGAGCACCCGCCGTCGGTCGTCGGACACCGGGTCGTGCACGGCGGGACGACCTTCGACAGTGCGACGGTCGTCACGGACGACGTCGAGCGCCAGATCGAAGAGCTCTCGAGCCTGGCACCGTTGCACAACCCGGCGAACCTCGAGGGGATCCGCGCGGCGAAGCAGGTCTTCTCCGACGTGCCGCACGTGGCCGTCTTCGACACCGCGTTCCACCAGACGATGCCGCCGCACGCGTACACCTACGCGATCCCGGCCGACCTCGCGGCCGAGTACGGGATCCGCCGGTACGGCATGCACGGCACCAGCCACAAGTACGTCTCCGAGCAGGCGGCGGTGTTCCTCGACCGGCCGTTGTCCGAGCTCAAGACGATCGTGCTGCACCTCGGCAACGGGGCCTCTGCCGCCGCGATCGACGGGGGCCGGTCGATCGAGACGTCGATGGGACTGACCCCGCTCGAGGGCCTCGTGATGGGCACCCGCTCCGGCGACCTCGACCCCGCCGTCCTCATCCAGCTGCACCGTCAGGCCGGTCTGTCCTTCGACGAGCTCGACGACATGCTCAACAAGCGCTCCGGGTTGCTCGGGCTCACCGGCAACGGCGACATGCGTGACGTGCAGGCCGCTGCGATCGACGGCGACGAGACCGCAGAGGCGGCGCTCGCCGTCTACCGGCACCGGATCCGTCGGTACGTCGGCGCCTACACCGCCCAGCTCGGCGGGCTCGACGCCGTCGTGTTCACCGCGGGCGTCGGCGAGAACAACGCGCTGCTCCGCCGACGCGTCCTCGCGGGGCTGGAGCACCTCGGGATCGAGGTCGACAACGACCGCAACGAACTGCACTCGAAGGAGGCGCGACTGATCTCGACCGATTCCTCTCGCGTCGCGGTGCTCGTGATCCCCACGAACGAGGAGCTCGAGATCGCCCGGCAGTCCGCCGCGGTCGCGCTGTAGGGGAGTGCTGCGTCACGCGGGTGGGGCCTGCGCGTGTGGTCCGCGAAAGCGACAGGGTGCCGCGGAACTTCCGCGGCACCCTGTCGCTTTCGCGGGAGAGACGGCGGATCGTCAGCTGATCGCTGCCAGCGCCGCCGGGATCGGGGTGTTGCCGCTCGTGACCTCGAACTGCACGCCGACCGCGGAGTCGTCGAGGAGCGCGTGCAGCACGACGGCGGCGACGTCGGCACGGGGGATCGATCCTCTGGGGACCGTGCTGCCCACCGCGATCGTGCCCTGCGGCGGGGTGTCGAGCAGGCCACCTGGTCGGACGATCGTCCACCGCATGCTCCGCGCCCGCAGGTCGGCGTCCGCCTCGGCCTTCGCGCGGAGGTACACCTGGAACACCGCGGCGTCGTCCTTCGCCGGGACGACCGCGAGCTCCGGGTCGTAGGTGTCCGCGGCCATCGCCGACACCATGACGTACCGGTCGATCCCCGCCCGTTCGGCGGCGTCAGCGAGCAGAGCGGCGGCGTCGCGGTCGACGGAGAGCTTCCGTTCCGCACCGCTGCCCGGGCCGGCACCGGCGGCGAAGACGACCGCGTCGACACCGCGGAGGCGGAGTGCGAGCTGGTCGTCGTCGAGCTGCTCGAGGTCGGCGACGATCGCGGCTGCGCCGGTCTGCTCGACGTCCGACACGTGGGCGGGGTTGCGGACGATGCCGATGGCCTCGTGTCCGGCTTCGGTGATCAGGCGGGCGAGGAGCAGGGCGATCTGGCCGTGTCCTCCGGCGATGGCGATCTTCATGGTTCGATCGTGCTCCTCGTGTCCGGTAGACTGCTTGGCGGCTCCTCACGTGACGCCATCCAGGCCAACTCCCCCAGGGCGGAAACGCAGCAAGGGTAACCGGGCTCTGGCGGGTGCGTGAGGAGTCTTTTTCGTGTCCGCGCGGGGAACGCGGGGACCAGGTAACCGGGGCAGCGTCGGATTCACGCGGGGTGCGTGAGGAGTCTTTTTCGTTCTGGGATGCGCATCCAGCCTGAACGTGTGTCAAGATCACCCTCAGGAACCCCCAACCAGGGTTCCTGCCCTCACCGGCTCACCACCGGCGGGGATCCGAGGATCAGGTGGCGGGCATGCCCGCCAGGATGAGGAACACACATGCGCAAGCACGTGTCGCTCCGTGGTACCCGCGTACCCACCGGAGCCGGCGATGGCACACGACAGACCACTCCAGGCCGACGGGAACGCCGACGGGAACACCGACGGCGAGCACCAGGCGGTGATCGGCTGCTGCTCCGCGGCGGCGTCGTCGCCACCGTGACCGCCCTCATCGCCGCGACGGTCGCGATCCAGCCGGCCGCCGCCGCGCCGAGCGACGTCGCGGAGAGCGAAGGCGTGCTGCTCGGCGGGTCCGGGCTGGTCGACGCCGACGCCGTCGTGCAGTTGGCCGGTGCCTACTCCGCCCGTGGTGCGACATCCGGCGGCGGGACCACGAGCCAGCCGGTGGACGTCACGGCGCTGAACGCGGTGAACGTCAACCTCGGCAACGACATCAACCTGCTCGGGTCGAACGGCATCCTGACCCTCGGGGCGGCCGGTCAGTACGCGACGTCCTCGGCGTCCGGCGCGACCGGGTCGTCCGGGCTCATCACCGGCAACGGCGGCATCGGTGTCGGCAACGGCGCGAACGGGTCCGGCGCCTCGCTGAACCTCGACCCGCTGCTGTCCCGCGTCGGCGCGAACTCCAGCGTCCTCGCCGACGGCCGACTCGAGGTCGGTGCGCTCGCCTCGACGATCTCCGCGACGCGCGGCACCTCGGTCGGGACGACGAGCGACTACCAGATCGCCGGCGCGAAGCTGAACCTGCAGAGCCCGGCGGTGTCGGGGCTGACCACGTCGCTCCGGAGCGACCTCCGGACGTTCTCGTCGGGCGTGAACTCCACCATCGGCGCGAACGGCGCACTCTCCGGCATCACCGGGCAGCTGACCACCGGGCTCACGGGCGCGCTGTCGTCACTCGGCCTGATCTCGCTGAGCGGGACGACGGCACAGGCGACCGTGAACCTGAACCTGGACGACACGCTCACGCAGGTGCTCGCCCAACCGCTCACCTCCGGGGCCGTCACGATCACGCCGGCCACCGGCGCGGTGTCGGTCGACCTCGACCAGCTCACCGCCCTGAACGGCCAGCCGGCGAACACCCCGGTGCTGACGCAGCAGGCGGTCACGTCGATCAACACGGCGATCGCGGACATCCTCGAACGCCAGCTGCCCTCGGCACTGCAGACCGCCGTCGTGAACGCGATCAACTCGACCGCGATCTCGATCCGCGTCACCGCGAACGCCACGCTCGCCGGACTGCCGATCACGGGGCTCACGCTGAACGTCGCCACGACCCTCGGGCAGCTCCTCGGCACGGCGGCGGGGACCCCCACGGTCACGGCGTCCGGGCTCACCGGCGCCGCGCTCGCGCCGCTCCTGACACCCGTCGTGAACACCACCCTCATCCCGCTCGTGCGCGGGGTCGTCGGCCCGCTCCTCACGGGAAACGCGATCACGACGCTCGGACAGACCCTCACCACGACCACCACCGCGGTGGCGAACCTGCTGTCACCGGCGGTTCTGCTGCTGCGCCAGGTCATCGACCTGACCGTGAACGCGCAGGACACCACGACCGGGTTCCGTGACCCGCGCGGTACCGACGCCGGCGCGAGGAGCGTGCACGCCCTGCGGCTGTCGATCCTGCCCGGTGCGAACGTCGCCACCGTCGACCTCGCGACGTCGACGGTGCGTGCCAGCGCGGTCGCTCCGGTGACGATCGCCACGCCGACCGCGAACCAGCAGTTCAGCGTCCCGTCCGCATCGTCGACCAGGTCCGTCACCGTCAGCGGTGCCGGCGAACCCGGGGCGACCATCGCGGTCGACCTCGGTGCCGGCCGGACGGGAACCGCCACGGTGGCCGCGAACGGCACGTGGACGACCTCGATCGCGGACGTACCGACCGGTGACCACACCGCGACGGCGACGCAGACCGTCGGCGGTGCGACGGCGGGGACCGCCACGCAGCCGTTCTCGGTCGTCGCGCAGCAGGCGCTGACGATCACGACACCCACCGCCGGGCAGACCTTCACCATCACGGGTGCCTCGGCCCCGGTGACGCTCACCGGCACCGCGACCCCGAACTCCACGGTGGCCGTCGACCTCGGCGGCGGTCGCACCGGCACCGGCACCACGGACGGCTCGGGCGCCTGGAGCGTCACCGTCCCAGGTGTCCCGGCGGGCAGCTACACCGCGAGCGTCACACAGACCGTCGGCGACTCGACGTCGAACGCGGTCACCCGAGGGTTCCGGGTCGTGCAGGCCGCCGGTCTGACGGTCGCGACCCCGACCGACGGGCAGGACTTCGCGGTGGCCGGCGACGGCACGCGCGACGTCCCGTTCTCCGGCACCGCCCAACCCGGCGCGACGGTCGCCGTCGACGCCGGTGACGGCCACACCGCCAGCACCACGGCCGGCGCCGACGGCACCTGGTCGACCACGGTCACGGGGATCCCGGCCGGCGACCACACCGCGTCGGTCACCCAGACGGTCGGCGGATCGACGAGCGACCCGGTCGAGCGTGCGTTCTCGGTGACCGCGGCAGCGGCACTCACGATCACCACACCGACCGACGGCAGCGTCATCACGGTGGCCGACGCATCGTCCACCACGCCCGTGACGGTGAGTGGTTCGGCGGCACCGGACGCCCGCGTCTCGGTCCGGATCGGCGGTGCGTTCACGGCGATCGTCACGGCGGACGACGACGGCGACTGGACGACGACGTTCCAGGGCGTCCCGGTCGGCGGCCGAACCGTGACAGCGACCCAGACCGTCGGCGGCACCACCTCGGCCGCGGTGACCTCGACCTTCTCCGTCAGCGCCGGCGACCCGCTCGTGATCACAGCCCCGGCGGACGGCGCCGTGGTCACGGTGCTCGCGGGCACCACGACGGACCTCCCGGTCTCCGGGACCGCCGAGGCCGGCGCCGACGTCGCGGTCGACCTCGGCGGCGGCCGGACCGCGTCCACGACCGCTGACGACGACGGCGACTGGTCGGTCACCGTCGACGACGTCCCGGTCGGCCGGTACACGATCGCGGCCACGCAGACCGTGAACGGCACCACCTCGCCGGTGCTCCGGCAGGTGGTGACCGTGCGGGCAGCAGCGGCGCTCGCCGTGACCGCGCCGGCGCAGGGTTCGACGACCACGGTCGCGCAGGACTCCTCGACGATCGACGTCCCGGTGACCGGGACCGCCGAGCCCCGCGCCGACGTCAGCGTCGTGGTCGACGGCGGGACTCCGGTCTCCACGACCGCGGACGACAGCGGTGCGTGGAGCGTCACGCTGCCCGACGTCGGGACCGGCGACCACACCGTGTCCGTCACGCAGACCGTCGGCGGACAGACCTCTGCCGCCGTCGACCGGGACTTCTCGGTCGAAGCCGGAGACGCCCTGACCATCGACACGCCGACCGACGCGCAGGAGGTCCCCGCGGGCGGCGACGGCACCGCCGGCGTCATCGCGAGCGGCACCGCCGAAGCCGGAGCGACCGTCACGGTCGTGTTCGACGACGGTGACCCGATCACGGTGACGGCAGGAGCCGACGGCCGCTGGACGGCTCCGGCGACGGGCAGCACGACCCTTGGCATCGGCAGCCACACCGTGAGCGCCACGCAGACCGTGAACGGTACCGACGGTCCCACCGTGGAACGGGACTTCACCGTGGTGCCCGGTCGTGCCATCACCATCGACACCCCGCCGACCGGCTCACGGTTCGTCGTGGTGGACGCGGACGCGAGCGCGGACGTGACGATCACGGGGACCGCGGAGCCGGGTGCGGACGTCTCCGTGTCCGTCGGCGGCAGTACCCCGCTGACGACGACCGCCGACGCCACGAGCGGGGCGTGGACCGTCACGGCCGAGGGGCTCGCGCCAACCGGCACGTACACGGTGAACGCGACGCAGTCGATCGAGGACGTCGAGACGAGCGCGCTCCCGACCACCTTCCAGGTCGTGACCGCGTCGCCGGTCCGGATCACCGCACCGGGGGCCGACGCCACGACGGTCGTCGCAGGACCGGACGTCACCACCGACGTCACGGTCTCCGGCACGGCGCAGCCGGGGGCGACCATCACGGCAGGGACCGACGGTGCCGACGACCAGAGCACCACGGTCGGGGCAGACGGCACCTGGTCGGTCACCTTCCCCGGCCTCGGTGTGGGGGAGCACCCCGTCTCGGTGACGCAGACGATCGGCGACGCCACGTCGAGCCCCGTCGACCGCACCGTCCGCATCGAGGCGGCCGACCCCGTCACCGTCACCGACCCGGCGGCGGGTGACGTCCTGTACGTCGTCGGCGACGACGGCACCCGTGACGTGACGGTGCGCGGCACCGCCGCGGCGAACGCACCCGTCACGGTGCGGCTCGGCGAGGACGAGGTCACCACGACGGCGAACGGCGACGGCGACTGGACGGTCACGTTCACCGACGTCGGTGTCGGTGTGGTCCCCGTGACCGCCACCCAGACCGTCAACGGCACCACTGCCTCCAGTCCGGACCGCACGGTCGACGTCCGGGCCGCGGACGGCGTGGTGATCGACGCGCCGACGGACGGCCAGCAGCTCACCGTCGCGGACCCGAGCGGGACGGCCGACGTGCGTGTGGCCGGGACCGCGCAGGCGGGCGCCGACGTCACCGTCACGCTGTCCGACGGTTCCACCCACACGGTCACCGCCGGCGACGGGGGCGACTGGGAGTGGACCTTCGCGGACAAGCCGGTCGGCGACTACCGGGTGACGGCGACCGAACGCTTCGACGGTCAGACGTCGCCCGCTGCGAGCGTCGGCGTGTCCGTCGTCGCCGGGGCGGCACTGACCGTCACCGACCCGGCCGGCGCCACCCGTGTCACCGTGGCCGACGGTGACGCGACGACCGACCTCGACTTCTCCGGAACCGGTGCACCCGGTGCGACGGTCACCGTCGACCTCGGTGCCGGCGGGTCGGCGACGGCGACGGTCGACGACGACGGTGACTGGGCGGCAACCGTCGAGGGGATCCCGACCGGGTCCTGGACGGCATCGGTGACCCAGGCCCTGAACGGCACGACGAGCGCGGCGGTCGAACGACCGGTGTCCGTCGTCGCTGCCGCCGACCTGACGATCCGCCAGCCGGACGCCGACGAGCCGATCACGGTCGCGGACGCGGACCAGACGACGACCGTGACGGTCGCCGGTGACGCCCAGCCGGGTGCCACCGTGTCCGTGACGATCGACGACCGCGACCCGGTCGACGTCACCGCCGGACCGGACGGAACGTGGACGCTCGACGTCGACGGCCTGGGTGTCGGCGACCACGACGTCAGCGTCACGCAGACCGTGGGCGGATCGACCTCGACGACCCCCGTCGAGTCGACGTTCACCGTCGAGGCCGGTGCGCCGGTCGTGGTGACGACGCCGGAGACCGACCAGGAGTACACCGTCGCCGACGACGACGCCACGACCACCATCACGGTGCGCGGCACCGCCGAACCGGGCGCGACCGTGGTCGTCGACCTCGGCGGCGGACGCAGCGAGTCGACCACGGCCGGGACGGGCGGCGCGTGGAGCGTCGACGTGGCTGACGTGGGTGCCGGCGACCCGGTCGTCAGCGTCACGCAGCGCATCGGCGACACGGAGTCCGCTCCGGTCACCGTGCCGATCCACGTCGTCGTCGCCGACCCGATCACGATCGCGACCCCGGTCGCCGACTCGACGATCCGGGTGGCGGAGGACGACCAGACCACGACGGTCACCGCGACCGGCGCCGCCCAGTCGGGCGCCACCGTCCGGGTCACGCTCGACGACGGCGACCAGCAGACGGTCACCGCGACGGACGCCGGGACGTGGTCGGTCGAGTTCGACGGCGTCGGGACCGGCCAGCACACCGTGCGGGCCACCCAGACGACCGGCGGCTCGACCTCGGCACCGGTGACCTCCCGCTTCACCGTCGCCGGAGCGACGACGCTCGCGATCGACGCCCCGGCGGCGGGGTCGACCATCACGTTGCCGTCGGGCACCACGGGTGCGGACGTCGTCGTGAACGGCAGCGGCCAACCGGGCGCCACGGTCCGCGTCGTCGTCGACGGGCGCGACCCGGTCGAGACGATCGTCGGTCAGGACGGCCGCTGGACGACCACCGTCGACGGACTCGGCGAGGGAGACCACACCCTGTCCGTGACGCAGGTCGTGAACGGCACGACGTCCGATCCGGTCGGCCGTGGGTTCTCGGTCGCGATCGCCGACGCCGACGCGATCGTCGTCACGTCGCCGGCAGCCGGGACGGCGTACCGGGTGCTCGGCGGGTCGACCGACGTCACCGTCACCGGAACGGCCGCTCCGGACGCACCGGTGTCGGTCACGATCGACGGCGGCACGCCGGTCACGACCACGGCGAACGGCGACGGGGCCTGGACGGTCACCGTGCCGGGTGTCGGGGAGGGGCAGCACACGATCCGCGCGACGCAGACCGTCGGCGGCACGGACGTCACCGCTCCGGAGGTCGGCTTCTCGGTCGTCGCCGCGACGCCGGTCTCGGTGACGAGTCCGTCGGACGGTCAGGTCGTCCCGACCACCGGCGGCAGCGTGTCCATCCCGGTGAGCGGCACCGCCGAGCCCGGGGCCACCGTGACCGTCGACATCGACGGCACCACGGTGACCACGACCGCGGGGACCGACGGGTCGTGGACCGTCACGGTGGGCGACATCCCGCCGGGCGACCACACCGTGTCCGTCACCGGGACGGTCGGCGGCCGGACCTCCGACCCCGTCACGAGCGGGGTGACGGTGGTCGTCGCCGAACCGGAGGACGTGGTGATCACCTCGCCGGTCCCCGGCCAGCTGATCCCCGGCACCGGGGCGGACGACACCGGGTCCTTCACGGTCACGGGCCACGCCACACCGGGTGCCACGATCACGGTCACGCTGTCGACCGGGCAGGTGCGCACGACGAGGGCCGACGCGAACGGCAACTGGAGCGTCAGCTTCGACCGCGTCCCGGAGGGACGCTGGACGATCCGCGCCGTGCAGACGGTGAACGGCACGAACAGCACCGCTCCCGAGGTCCCGATCGTCGTCAGAGCGGTCGACCCGCTCGCGGTCACCTCGCCGCCGTCCGGGTCGCACCGGACCGCCGGCAGCGACGGGTTCGTCGACTGGCCCGTGACGGGTACCGCCGAACCCGGCGCGACGGTGACGGTCACGGCGGACGGAGGCGACCCCGTGACGGTGACGGCAGGGACGGACGGGACCTGGCGGGTCGTGCTGCGCCTCGCGGTCGGCACGCACCGGATCACGGCGACCCAGACGGTCGACGGCGCGACGTCCGAGCCGCAGGTGTGGACGATGATCGTCGACGCAGCGGTCGACCCGGGCGGCCCCGGCACGCCGGGGACCCCGGGAGCCCCCGGCGCACCCGGTACGCCGGGCCTGCCCGGATCGGGCCCCGGGAACGGCTCCGGCAGCGCCGGCAACGGCTCGGGCAGCACCGCAGGTGGTCTCGCCTTCACCGGTGCCGACGTCGCCCCGCTCGCCGGGGCAGCTGGAGGCCTGGTGGTCCTCGGGTTCCTGCTGCTCGGCCTCTCCCGGCTGGCGCGCGGCATCCGCCGCCGCAACCAGGGGTAGGTCGGCACCTCCCGCAGCGCGCCTCCCGGTCGTCGTCCTGACGGCCGGGAGGCGCGGTGCCGTCCACGCACGCACCCGGCGTCACGACGTGGTCGGGTCCACCCCGAGTGGCGGCTCTCCACACCGGCCCCGGCTGTCGGTCGTCCCGGCTACCCTTGTCGCGTGGTCACCGCCCTGTATCGCCGTTACCGGCCTGAGAACTTCGCCGAGCTCATCGGGCAGTCGCAGGTCACCGACCCGCTGCGCACCGCGCTCCGGACCAACCGGGTCAACCACGCGTACCTGTTCAGCGGCCCGCGCGGCTGCGGCAAGACGACGTCGGCCCGCATCCTGGCGCGCTGCCTCAACTGTGCGGAAGGCCCCACCGACACCCCGTGCGGCGTCTGCCCGAGCTGCGTCGAGCTGGCGCGCGGCGGCAGCGGATCGCTCGACGTCATCGAGATCGACGCCGCCAGCCACAACGGTGTCGACGACGCCCGTGACCTCCGCGACCGGGCCGTGTTCGCGCCGGCTCGTGACCGCTACAAGATCTTCATCCTCGACGAAGCGCACATGGTCACGCCACAGGGCTTCAACGCGCTGCTGAAGCTCGTCGAGGAACCGCCGGAGCACGTCAAGTTCATCTTCGCGACGACCGAACCGGAGAAGGTGATCGGGACGATCCGGTCCCGCACGCACCACTACCCGTTCCGCCTGGTCCCACCGGCGGCGATGCTCGAGTACGTCGAGCAGCTCTGCACGCAGGAGTCCGTGTCGGTGGCGCCCGGTGTGCTGCCGCTGGTCGTCCGGGCCGGCGGCGGCTCCGTCCGCGACACGCTCTCGCTGCTCGACCAGCTCATCGCCGGCAGCGAAGACGGCGCGATCGCGTACGAACGTGCGGTCGCCCTGCTCGGGTACACCGACAGCGCGCTGCTCGACGACGTGGTCGACGCGCTCTCGGTCGCCGACCCTGGTTCCGCCTTCGCGGCGATCGACCGGGTGATCCAGACCGGGCAGGACCCCCGACGGTTCGTCGAAGACCTCCTCGAGCGGCTCCGCGACCTCATCGTCGTCGCCGCCACCAACGAGAGCGCCGGGGCGGTGCTCCGCGGCGTCTCGCCGGAAGAACTCGACACGATGACCCGTCAGGCGGGCGTGTTCGGCGCGAACGGGCTGTCCCGTGGTGCCGACATCGCGAACCGCGCCCTCACCGAGATGACCGGCGCGACCTCGCCGCGCCTGCACCTCGAGTTGATGATCGCGCGGATGCTCGTCCCCGAAGCCGACGACACGCAGCGTGGTGCGCTCGCACGGGTCGAGCGGCTCGAGCGCCGGGTCGGTGTCGGCGACGCCGGTGGACACCAGGGTGGCCCGGAAGCCGTGCCGTCCGGGTCAGCCGTGGCAGCTCCCCGCCCGGCCCAGGCTGCTCCGACCGCCCAGGCTGCACCGTCCGTCCAGGCGGCTCCGGCGGCGCAAGCCGCTCCGGAGCAGCGCCGTCCCGAACCCTCGACCACGCCGGCTGCTGCACCGCGTCGCGCCGAACCCGCGCCGGTCGAGGCCACGCCTCCGACCAACGCCGCGCAGGACGCGGCTGCGTCCTGGGCGGCCGTCGCACCGGGGACACCCGAGGCCGCGCCTGCACCCGCACCCGCACCGAGCGCTCCGGAACCGGACGGACACGCATCGGCGTCGTCGACGGGCATGGGCTCCGTCATCGGCACCGAGCCCGCGATCCAGCCGATCGCCGCGGTCGGGCTGCAGCAGATGCGGGACGCCTGGTCGCAGGTGCTCGAGCACGTCCAGCGCGCGAAGCGGTCGGCGTGGACCGTCGTCCAGCCGGCGCAGGTCACCGCCCTGCGGGACGACGTCCTCACGCTGACGTTCCCGAGTCAGCAGGACGTCGCCTCGTTCAAGGAGATGTCCGACCCGGCGACCAGCGTCAGCGAACTCGTCCGGGCTGCGATCATCGACGTGCTCGGGTTCCGCGTGAAGTTCGTCGCGCGTGGTCCCGGAGGTGCCGGTGGTCCTGGGGGAGCCCCACAGCGTCCGGCCCCGCGCCAGGACACGCCGACATCGCCCGAGCCCGCCTCCGCTCCTGCTGCGTCGGCCCGGCCCCGGCCGCTCCTGCTGCGTCGGCCGCTGCGCCATCCGAGCCGACATCGTCCCACACGGACCGGGCGCAGCCGGCGCCCGCGTCGGCGGCGCCGTCCTCGGCGCCGCGGTCACCAGTGCAGACCACGAACGCCGACACCGACACCCCTGCACCGGCTTCGGCACCCGCCGCGGAGACCGCCGCAGCGCGCACACCCGAGACACCGGCGCCGTCGGGCCCGGTCACCGAGTGGGCCGTCGCGACCATCCCGGCGACGGACCCCACCGTCGGTGCCGTCCCGGACGACGTCGAACCGACCTGGGCCGCACCGATGGGCTCGATCGGTCCGGACGACACCGTCGCTCCCGCCTCGACGCCCACGTCGGGACCGGTCGCCGAGACCCAGGCGGCCCTCGACGCCCTGAAGGCCGGCGGCCGTGGGCCCGTCTCGCAGCCGGCACCGGCACCGGCGGCGCCGGACGTCCCCGTCGACGACTACCCGCTGGACGACGAACCGTTCGACGACGGCGCACCGTTCCCCGACCCGGGGCCCGGCGGAGCACCGGCGCGGAACCCCCAGACCCAGACCGCGCCCGCACCGGCACCGGCACAGGCACCGGCACAGGCACAAGCGCCTGCACCGGCCCAGGCACCCGCGGCACCCGCACAGCAGGCGGCTCCGCAGGTCCGTCGCCCGCCCGTTCCCGGTCGGTACGGCGAGGCCGTCGTGCGTGAGATCCTCGGCGCGCAGTTCATCGAGGAGACCTCCCTGAGCGAGGGCATCTGATGTACGACGGCATCGTGCAGGACCTCATCGACGAGTTCGGTCGTCTGCCCGGCATCGGTCCGAAGTCGGCACAGCGGATCGCCTTCCACATCCTCCAGAGCGAGTCGTTCGACCCATCACGGCTGTCCGAGCTCCTGGCCGACGTCAAGGAGCGGGTGCGCTTCTGCGAGATCTGCGGCAACGTGACCGAGTCGGAACGGTGCAGCATCTGCCGCGATCCGCGACGCCAACCCGCCGTGATCTGCGTCGTGGAAGAAGCGAAGGACGTCGCCGCGATCGAACGCACCCGCGAGTTCCGCGGGCTGTACCACGTCCTCGGCGGCGCGATCAGCCCGATCGACGGCGTCGGCCCCGACGACCTCAGGATCCAGCAGCTCATGACCCGGCTCGCGGACGGCACCGTGGAAGAGGTGATCATCGCGACCGACCCGAACCTCGAGGGCGAAGCGACCGCCACCTACCTCAGCCGCCTGCTCGTGCCGATGGGCATCCGCACGACCAGGCTCGCGTCCGGCCTCCCCGTCGGCGGCGACCTGGAGTACGCCGACGAGGTCACCCTCGGGCGCGCCTTCGAGGGGCGCCGGCTCGTCGGGGGCTGAACCGCGTCACCGCGGTGCCGCGCGGGCATCGTCACGCACGATCGTTGCGTGGACACCCGCTCACACGCAACATCCCCGAAACACCCCCTACCATTGTGGAAGCCGCGCATCGTCGCGGAACCGTCGTCCCCAGGAGTACCTACCCGTGGCCTTGATCGTGCAGAAGTTCGGTGGATCGTCCGTCGCGAACGCCGAGAGCATCAAGCGCGTGGCCAAGCGGATCGTCGAGACGAAGAAGGCGGGGAACGACGTCGTCGTGGCCGTCTCCGCCATGGGCGACACCACCGACGAACTGGTGGACCTCGCGCACCAGGTCACCCCGATCCCGGCCGGCCGTGAGCTCGACATGCTCCTCACCGCCGGGGAGCGCATCTCGATGGCGCTCCTGGCGATGGCGATCAAGAGCCTCGGCGTCGAGGCCTCGTCGTACACGGGCAGCCAGGCAGGCATGCTCACCGACGCCCAGCACGGCAAGGCCCGCATCGTCGACGTCACCCCGAAGCGCGTGCGTGAGGCGCTCGACGCCGGCCACGTCGCCATCGTCGCGGGCTTCCAGGGCTTCAACCGCACCACGGGTGAGATCACCACTCTCGGACGCGGCGGCTCGGACACGACGGCCGTCGCCCTCGCAGCCGCCCTCGACGCGGACATCTGCGAGATCTACACCGACGTCGACGGCATCTTCTCCGCCGACCCCCGTGTCGTGCCGAAGGCCCGCAAGATCGACCGCATCACGAGCGAGGAGATGCTCGAACTCGCAGCCTCCGGTGCCAAGGTCCTGTACATCCGTGCCGTCGAGTACGCCCGTCGGCACGGCGTCACCCTCCATGTCCGCTCGTCGTTCAGCAACGTCGAGGGAACCATCGTCTACAACCCTGCAGAGGGGGAAACCGTGGAAGAACCGATCATCACCGGCATCGCCGGAGACCTCTCCGAGGGCAAGATCACCGTGGTCGGCGTGCCCGACCAGCCGGGCAAGGCGGCCGAGATCTTCACGATCGTGGCCCGCGCCGGCGCGAACATCGACATGATCGTGCAGAACGTGTCAGCCTCGAACGGGCGCACCGACATCTCGTTCACCCTCCCGAAGGACCAGGGCCAGAGCGTCCTGACCGCACTCGGCGTCGCGAAGTCGGAGATCGGCTTCGAGGGGATCCAGTACGACGACCAGATCGGCAAGCTCGCCCTGGTCGGCGCCGGGATGCGCACGAACGCCGGCGTCTCCGCCGAGCTCTTCCGCGCGCTGCACCAGGCGTCGATCAACATCGAGATGATCTCCACGTCGGAGATCCGCATCTCGGTCGTCACCCGCGCCGACACCCTGAACGACGCCATGCGCGTCGTCCACCAGGCGTTCGGTCTCGATGCCGACAACGAAGCCGTCGTGTACGCCGGCACCGGCCGCTGAGAGGAGCAGCCATGTCCCAGGAGCTCACCGTCGCCGTCGTCGGCGCCACCGGCCAGGTCGGCGCCGTGATGCGCCGCCTGCTCGAGGAACGCGACTTCCCCGCCACCTCGGTCCGCTTCTTCGCGAGCGCCCGCTCCGCCGGCACGACGCTGTCGTTCCGCGGGCAGGACGTCGTCGTCGAGGACTCCGAGACCGCCGACCCGTCGGGCATCGACATCGCGCTCTTCTCGGCGGGGGCCACGGCCTCCCGCGCCCTCGCGCCGAAGTTCGCCGCAGCGGGCGCGCTCGTGATCGACAACTCGAGCGCCTGGCGGATGGACCCCGAGGTGCCGCTCGTCGTGAGCGAGGTCAACCCGCACGCGATCGAGACGGCGCAGAAGGGCATCGTCGCGAACCCGAACTGCACCACCATGGCGATCATGCCGGTGCTCAAGGTCCTCGACGCCGAGGCGGGGCTCCGTCGTCTCGTGGCGACGACCTACCAGGCGGTGTCGGGCAGTGGGCTCGCCGGCGTCGACGAACTCCTCGGGCAGGCCAAGGCCGCGCTCGAGCAGGACACCGCTCGTCTCACCCACGACGGCAGTGCGGTCACGTTCCCCGAGCCGGTGAAGTACGTCCGCCCGATCGCCTTCGACGTGGTCCCGCTCGCCGGGAGCATCGTCGACGACGGCCTGGGAGAGACCGACGAGGAGAAGAAGCTCCGCAACGAGAGCCGCAAGATCCTCGAGCTGCCCGACCTGCTCGTCGCCGGGACCTGCGTGCGCGTGCCGGTGTTCACGGGGCACTCGATCTCGGTGAACGCGGAGTTCGAGCGGACCCTCACGCCGGAGCGCGCGACGGAGATCCTCGCGAGCGCTCCGGGGGTGGAACTCTCCGACGTCCCGACGCCGCTGCAGGCCGCCGGGCAGGACCCGACGTTCGTCGGCCGCCTCCGCGCCGACCAGTCCGCACCAGAGGGCCACGGCCTCGCGCTCTTCGTGAGCAACGACAACCTGCGGAAGGGCGCAGCCCTGAACGCGGTGCAGATCGCGGAGGTCGTGGTCGCGCGTCGCGCGGTCGCCGCGTAACCAGCAAGACGGAGGGGAGGCTCGTGGCGGATCCGCCACGAGCCTCCCGTCCGTTTCCTTGGTCGCCTTGTCAGCGCACGCCGGTAGGATCGTCGGGTGGCAGTGAAGCAGGTGGAACCGATCGACGTCGTCCTCATCGGGGGTGGCATCATGAGCGCCACGCTCGGCGCACTGATCCACCGGCTGGAGCCGAACTGGAAGATCCGCGTGTACGAGCGTCTCGGCAGCGTCGCGCAGGAGTCGTCGAACCCGTGGAACAACGCCGGGACCGGCCACTCCGCCCTCTGCGAGCTGAACTACACGCCGGAGCTGCCGGACGGCCGGGTCGACATCGCCAAGGCCGTCGTCGTGAACGAGCAGTTCCAGGTCTCGCGCCAGTTCTGGTCGTTCCTCGTCGAGACCGGCGCCCTGCCGGACCCGAAGAACTTCATCAACCCGACGCCGCACATCTCCTTCGTCTGGGGTGCCGACAACGTCGAGTACATGCGTGCCCGCTACGAGGCCATGAAGGACCATCCGCTCTTCGCCGGGCTCGAGTTCAGCGACGACGCCGAGCAGATCCGGAAGTGGGCACCGGCGCTCATCCCCGGTCGCAAGAAGGACCAGCCGATCGCGGCGACGTACTCCGCGGCAGGCTCCGACGTCGACTTCGGGTCGCTGACCCGCCAGCTGTTCGACCAGCTCGAGGTGGACGGCGTCGAGTTCGAGGCGAACCACCAGGTCACGAACATCAGCCGCGGCAAGGTGTTCGGCGGCTGGGCGCTCGACGTCCTGAACGAGGTCGGTCGTTCGAAGCAGTCGATCGCCGCGAAGTTCGTCTTCGTCGGCGCCGGCGGCGGTGCGCTGCACCTGCTGCAGAAGTCCGGCATCCCGGAGATCCGCGGGTACGGCGGCTTCCCGGTGTCGGGGGAGTTCCTGCGCACCGACGACCCCGAGGTCGTCCAGAAGCACTCGGCGAAGGTCTACGGCAAGGCGAGCGTCGGCGCGCCCCCGATGTCCGTGCCGCACCTCGACACCCGCATCGTCGACGGCAGTGCATCGCTGATGTTCGGCCCGTACGCCGGGTTCAGCCCGAAGTTCCTGAAGCAGGGGTCGCTGTTCGACCTGGTCCGGTCGATCCGGCCGCACAACCTCCGCCCGATGCTCAGCGTCGCGTTCTCGAACTTCGACCTGGTGCGCTACCTGATCGGGCAGCTGCTGGCGTCGAAGTCGACGAAGTTCGACGCCCTGCGTGACTTCATGCCGGCGGCGCAGCCGGAGAACTGGCACAAGATCATCGCCGGGCAGCGCGTGCAGGTCATCAAGCCCGACAAGGACAAGGGTGGGGTGCTGCAGTTCGGGACGGAGGTCATCACGGCCGCCGACGGCTCGATCGCCGGGCTGCTCGGTGCGTCGCCGGGTGCGTCCACCGCCGTGCCGATCATGCTCGGACTGCTCCGCAAGTGCTTCCCGGACCGCTGGGACCGCTGGGAGGACGCGGTCCGCGTGATGGTCCCGACCTACGGCAAGGACCTCGGCGACGACGCGCAGCTCGCTGACGAAACGCTCGAGCGTACGGCGAAGGTACTGGGCCTGCACCACTGACCTTGCCATCTGTTCGAACGTGTGTTCGAATGGCTGCATGCGGTGGGACGGACAGGCGATCGACGCGTCGGGCAGCGACATGCTCCCCGGGCTCGAGTCGAACAGCGGGTTCGTGCGCAGTGTCACCACGCCCGAGTTCGCCGGCGTGACCTTCCACGAGGTCCTCGCGAAGTCCGCCCTGAACCGTGTCGGCGCGATCGACGGCGGTACGTGGGGGATGACCATCAACCCGTACCGTGGGTGCTCGCACGCGTGCGTCTACTGTTTCGCGCGTCCGACGCACACGTACCTGGAGTTCGACGGCGGCTCGGACTTCGACCAGCAGATCGTCGTGAAGACCAACGTCGCCGACGTCCTGCGGCGTGAGCTCGCGAAGCCCACCTGGGACCGCCACCCCGTCGCGCTCGGCACCAACACCGACCCGTACCAGCGGGCAGAGGGCAAGTACCGGCTCATGCCCGGCATCATCGGCGCCCTCGCTGACTCGGGGACGCCGTTCAGCATCCTGACGAAGGGCACGCTCCTGCGTCGGGACATCCCGGCGCTCGTCGCGGCGTCGGAGCGGGTCCCGGTCGACCTCGCCATGTCCATCGCGGTGTACGACGACGAGCTGCAGCAGTCCGTCGAGCCGGGCACCCCGACGACGACGGCACGGCTCGCCACGGTGCGGGCAGTACGAGACGCCGGGCTCTCGTGCTCGGTGTTCCTGATGCCCGTGCTGCCGTTCATCACCGACACGAAGGCGCACCTCGACGACGCGATCGGCCGCGCGGCGGCTGCCGGGGCCACCAGCGTCATGTACTCCGCGCTCCACCTGAAGCCCGGCGTCAAGCCCTGGTACATGGACTGGCTCGCGCGCACGCACCCGGACCTCGTCGGCAGGTACCGGTCGATGTACCTCGACAACACCTACCCGCCGAAGGACTACCGACGGTGGCTCGGCGAGCGGATCCGCCCCATCATGCGGGCGCACGGCGTCGGTCTCGGACGTGTGGATCCGGCGACGGGCTCGATGGGGTTCTCCGTGGACGGCCCGGGGAGCGACCGGGCGGCGGGGGTCTCGCCGCTCAAGCGCGCCGATCCGGGCTGGGAACGTGGGCTCCGGCAGCAGGCGCTCGCACCCACCAGGTCCCGGGTGCAGGGCATCACGAACGGGGTGCCGACGCTCTTCTGACATCCGCTCGGTGCGCGTTCGGGGGACAGCAGGGGTGCAGCCATGCCCGGTATCATCGACCCAGTCGTCGCCCGGTGCCCGATCCGGGGTACACGGCCGGACCATCGGTGGTTGGATCGTGGGCGGCGCTCCCTGGCTCCCGGAAGGACGATGCACCGTGCTCGGCATCCCCACGCACCTCGCTCCGCGCGTGAACGCGTGGTCGACGGTGCGGGCGTTCCACGCGGCGGCCATCGGCTCCCTCGTCGCGGCAGCGATCACCCTGCTGCTGTTCCGTGCCAGCGACCCTGACGTCCGCATCATCGGCGCCGTGCTCGCGCTGGTGCCGATGCTCGGCATGATCGGCGTCCACGTGCAGTTCGGCACGTGGCGGTCGGCGATCGCCTTCCTGGCCGTCGGCGGAGCGTGCGCCTGGTGGTTCACGCACGTCGTCCAGAGCGAGATCGCCGTGCCGTGGGTGACCTCGTACCTGTTGTCGCTCGTCGTGATCCCGCTCGTGCTCGTCGGCGGTGCCGGCGCGGTGCCGGGCAGGGTCGTCCTCTGGTCCATCGCCGGCCTCGTCGTCGGCCGCATCGCCACGACCATCGCGATCGTCCAGGTCGGCGGTGCCGGCCATCCGCTCGTCCTGGCGTGGGTGACGCTCGCGTTCGTCGTGGCGATCGTGCTGGTCGCCGGCCGCAGCACGGCACGGTCGCAGCGCGTCCAGCCGGAGCTCCTCCGCTCGGCGCGAGAGGAGCACGTGTCGGCGTACCGCTCCGGCGTCGAGGCAGAGGCCTCCGCGATCCTGCACGACACCGTCCTCAACCACCTCGGCGCGATCGCGCTGGCACCGGACGGCCCGATGGACCAACACCTCGCACGGACCGTCGAGTCCGACGTGGCGATGCTCACCGGCCGCGAGTGGCTCGCTCCGGAGCCGCGCGCCGACGGGGGAGCGGCGGTCGAGGCCTTCGAGCACGTCGTCGAGGAGCACCGCGCCCACGGGCTCGAGGTCGTCGTGACCGGGGACCCGTCGGCCATCGCGCGACTCGAGCCGGCCGCGGTGACGGCCCTCGTCCGTGCGGTCGGACAGTGCCTGGCGAACGTGCGGAAGCACGCCGGCACCGACACCGCCGAGGTGAGCGTGTTCGACGACGGCGTCGCGTGCACGGTCATGGTGGTCGACGACGGCCGCGGCTTCGACGAACAGCAGACCGGCGCCGACCGGATGGGGCTGCGGAACTCGGTCCGGGAGCGCGTCGGCCGTGTCGGCGGCGACGTGCAGGTGTGGTCGTCACCCGGGACCGGCACGAGCGTGATGATGACGGTGCCGTACGGCGCGCTGACCGGATCCGTCCGGTCGATCGGTCGCACGGACGGCGACGACCACCTGGAGTCCGCGTCGTGAGCGGCGGCCGGAGCGGGTCGGCGCCGGACCCGACGACGCGGAGGACGATCCGTCGCGCAGTCCTGGGCAGAACCGCGCAGCAGTACGACCCGCTCGGGGCGATGGGATCGAGGCCGCTCGCCGTAGTCCTCGGTGCGGTCGGCGTCGTGTGGGCGATCATCGTCTCGGTGTTCGACCGTGACGTCGTCGGCAGCCCGACGCTCAGCGCCCTGACCGTCCTGCTCCTCGCGGCGTCCGCAGCGGTGGTGATCACGGCGTCGAGCCCGTTCCGCGCGCCCTTCCCGCGCTGGGCGTTCGTCCTCCACGTCGGGCTGCTCGCGCTGGCCGCGGTGACGAGCGTCGCCGCGCAGTGGGGGCCGGACGAGAGCGCACTGAACGACTTCATGTCGCTGCTCACGGCGACGGGCATCGTGATGGTGGCCCCGTACCGCCCGTGGCGTGACCTCGTGGTCGGCGGCGTGGTCCTCGCGGTGGTCGACGGTGTCGCTTGGGGCGTCGCGGCGGCACAGTTCCCGAACGGCGTGCCGGTGGCCGTCGCGGCCTTCCTCGCGGCCGCTCCGACCCTGGTCCTCACCGCGGCGGCCGGGGTCTTCGCCTGGACGTTCGGCGGTCTCGCGGAGCGTGTGCAGATCCGCGCGGGCTCGTACTCGGTGGCGCGGGCCGAGCGCGACGGCATCGCCGCGAGCGTGCAGCAGGACCGCTCGATCATCCTCGCGCGGGACGTCGCACCGTTCTTCGCCGAGCTCCGCACCCGCGAGACGATCACGGACGCGGACCGGGCCCGTGCCAGGTCCATCGCCGACGGGATCCGCCGCGCGATGGTCGCCGACGCCGACCGGACGTGGTTCGAGCAGGCCGTCCGTGCCGAGGGCGGCGCGGGAGCGGCGATCGACGATCCCGACGGGCTCATCAGCACGCTCGACGCGGACCAACGCACGGTCGTCAGGACGTTCGTCCGGGCCGCGCTCCGCGCCTCCACCGTCGATCCGGCGGGCTTCCGCGCCTCCGTGCAGCGCGTCGCGGACGGCCGCGTCGAGATCGCCCTCGACGTCGCGGTCGCCGACTCGGACGTCGGCATCCACCGCACGTTCGACCCCTACTTCGCCGTCCTCCGCGTCACCTTCCCCGACCTCGACGTCGCGGTCCGTCCCTCGTCCCTCGCACTAAGGTTCTCGTATGACCAGCACTGACCCGAACAGGCTGACGGAAGGGATGCCAGCCCTGCCGAACCCCGGATCCCGCCGGGTGCGACTGGCCATCCTCGACGACCACGAAGTCCTCCTCGACAGCCTGTCGAGCTGGATCGCCGTGAACGCCTTCGACTTCGACCTGGCCCTCACCGCGCACACCTGGCTCGAGATGGTGCACAGCGACAGCTTCCCGACCGACCTGGTGTTCCTGGACTTCCAGCTCAAGGAGCCGGTCTCGATCGAGGCCCGCGTCCGCACCTGCCGCGCCGCCGGCGCGAAGGTCATCGTCCTGTCGAGCGTCGACACGCGGGAGTCCCGCGACCGTGCGCTCGCCGCCGGTGCCGCTGCATTCCTGTCGAAGTCGCTCCCGATGCGCGAGGTGATGGACGTCGCCCGCGACGTGATGGGCGTGGAGCGGGAGACCCCGACCCAGCGTGAATGGCGTCCGCTCCCGACCGGCGCGACGGCCCACCAGCGCCCGAAGCTCAGCCACGGCGAGGAAGAGGCGCTCCGGCTGTACGTGTCCGGCTACTCCACGAACGAGGTCGCGTCGCAGATGAACGTGCAGTACGAGACCGCGAAGACCTACCTGCGCCGCGTCCGCGAGAAGTACGCCAAGGTCGGCCGTCCCGCGTCGAAGAAGTCCGACCTGATCCGTCGCGCGGCGGAGGACGGCTTCCTCTCCTAGTGGCGAAGCTGTACTTCCGCTACGGGGCGATGAACAGCGGCAAGAGCACGGGGCTCCTGCAGGCCGCGTACAACTACGAGGAGCGCGGGCACCGGGTGCTCCTCGCGAAGCCGTCCGTCGACACGAGGGGGGACCGCGAGATCGTCTCCCGCCTCGGCGTGACGCGGGAGGTCGACATCGTGCTGCCGGCCGACGTCGACGTGCGTGGTGCGGTCACCGACGCCGGTGCCACCGACCCCGAGTCCGACCGGCTCGACGGCATGGTCCGTCCGGTCAGCTGCGTGCTCGTCGACGAGGCGCAGTTCCTCACCCCGATCCAGGTCGACGACCTGCTGCGCATCGCGGTCCTCGACGAGGTCCCGGTGATCGCGTACGGCATCCGCACCGACTTCCGTACAGAGGCCTTCCCCGGCAGCCGGCGCCTGCTCGAGGTCGCGCACTCGCTCGAAGAGCTCAAGACGATCTGCCGCTGCGGCCGCAAGGCCGTGTTCAACGCCCGCAAGGTCGACGGCCGCTTCGTGTTCGACGGGTCGCAGGTGGCGATCGACGGGGTCGACGTCGAGTACGAGTCCCTCTGCGCGAACTGCTACCTGACGGAGTCGGGCGGCCGTCTCGACGGCGAACTGGCCTGACCGCGCGCCCAGGCACGCACGGGTGCGATGACTGCACCGGGGGCGACGCGAGCGTCCGTCGTTGCGGCGAGCGCGGCTCTCGACCCGGCCACGGGACGGACGGGAGGCCCGGTGCGAGCACACCACGGGCCTCCCGTCCGCCGTCGTCACCGGTCCGCAGCCGTCACCGGTCCGCCGTCGTCACCGGTCCGCCGTCGTCACCGGTCACGACACACCGCTCGCGTCCGGCGAGCGGCCGCGGATCGTCGTCGTCGGCGACGCGGCGCGACGAATCGTGACCACCCGGCGGACGGGCGGCGGTGTGTCGTGACCGTTCGGCCCTCCGGCGGCGCTGCACCTGCGCACCGCGGAATGCACGCGCGGCGGCAGGCGTTGCCGCCCACATGAGCGACGCATCCGTGCACCTGTCCGTCCTCGACCTGGCGACCCGCGAGTACGGCCAGTCCAACACCGAGGCGCTGCAGGGCTCCATCGACATGGCCGTGCACGCCGAGAAGCTCGGCTACGAGCGGTTCTGGGTCGCCGAGCACCACGGCATGCCCGGGATCACCTCGTCGGCTCCTGCCGTGCTCCTGAGCGCCGTCGGGGCCGCGACCAGCACCATCCGCATCGGCTCCGGCGGGGTGATGCTGCCGAACCACGCGCCGCTCGTCGTCGCCGAGCAGTTCGGGACCCTCCGCGCGCTCTACGGCGACCGCGTCGACCTCGGCCTCGGGCGTGCCCCCGGGACCGACGGGGCGACCGCGATGGCGCTCCGCAGGACCGACCGGCTCGACGTCGACGACTTCCCCGAGCGGCTCGCCGACCTGATCGGATTCTTCACCGGCATGGACGAGTCGAACCCGCTCGCGCGCATCCGCGCCGTCCCCGGGTACGGCGACGTGCCCGAGTTCTGGCTGCTCGGTTCCTCCGGCTACAGCGCGCAGGTCGCCGGTGCGCTCGGCATCTCGTTCGCGTTCGCGCACCACTTCGCGTCCGACAACACCGAGGCCGCGCTCGCGCTCTACCGGGACTCGTTCCGTCCGTCGCGCTTCCGGTCGGAGCCGAACGCGCTCATCGGCGTGCAGGTCGTCACGGACGAGGACCCCGCCGTCATCGAGGAGCAGAGCGCCCCTGGCATGATCTCGTTCATCCGGATGCGGCAGGGGGCGAAGCCCGAGCCGGTCTCGATGGACGAGGCCCGTGCCTACGAGTTCAGTGACCTCGAGCGCCGGTTCATAGCGGCGCGCACGGAACGCCAGGCGTACGGGTCCGCGGACCAGGTCGCGTCGAAGATCAACTCGCTGCTCGAGTCCACCGGGGCGAACGGCGTGATCGTCGCACCTGGTGCGGCACAGGCGCGGTACCGGCACCAGGCGCTCGACGTCGTGGCGTCGCTGCACGAGGCCGGCCGCCTGGTGCGGCCGTCCGTCGCGGTCGGCTGAGGGGCGCGTGCCCGCTGGCTGGCCGGGAGGCTCTGGCTAGGTGAGCAGGCCGAGTCGCGTGGCCGTCGCCACGGCTCCCACCCGGCTGGTCACGTCGAGCTTCCGGAACACGTTGTAGACGTGGCGCTTCACCGTCCCGACCGCGAGGCCGAGGTCAGTGGCGATCTCGGCGTTCGAGTGCGCAGCGGCGATCAGCCGGAGCACCTCGACCTCGCGGTCGCTGAGCGGCGACCCCGCCTGGGTGTCGCTGACGACGTCCACCGGGAACGTCACCGGGGCGGCCGGTCCGGTGCTCGCACGGACGATGCGTTCGACGAGCTCGCGGCTCGGGGTGTCCTTCGTCACGAAGTCGACGGCGCCCGCGTCCAGGAGTGCCCGCCGGAGGACGGCGTCCCGGTGCATGGTCAGCACGACGACCGCGATGCCCGGGTGGTTCCGGCGCACGGTGGCGATGGTCGTGCGGGCGGGGGGACCGTCGAGCTCGACATCGAGGAGGAGCACGTCGATCGCCGCCGCCTCTGCGCCCTCCAGGACCTCGGCCGGGCGCTCCCCATGGGCGACGACGCGGATCGTCGGGACCGACGACAGGATCGTCGCGAGCCCCTCACGGAACAGGCGGTGGTCGTCGACGATCGCGACGTGCGTCACCGCCGACGTCACAGTGCGCCCTTCGGCACGACGAGTGTGACCGTCGTCCCGGCACCAGGAGCGCTCGTCACGTCGAGCCGCGCGCCGACGAGGGACGCCCGCTCCCGCATCGTCGTCTGGCCGAGCCGGCCCTGCACCATCGTCCCCTGGTCGAAACCAGGACCCTCGTCGCGGATCGTCACGGTGACCTCCGACGAGCCCCAATCGAACCGCACGTGGACCGGGGCTTCGCGCGCGTGTTTCCACCAGTTGGTCATCGCCTCGAGCAGGATGGTCAGCGCCTCTTCCGCCCGCCAGTTGACGAGCGTGACCGGCGAGCCGTTCGACTCGACCGTGACGCGTTCCGTGTCCGGGAACAGGTCTGCGACGTGGCGGGTGAGTGCGGCGTCGAGCGTGTCGTCGCCGACCCGGGCGTGCAGGGCGACGGCGAGGTTCTGCACGTCGCCGAGGGCACGGCGGAGTTGCGCGGCGGCTGCCTCGAGCTGCGCGACGCGCTCCGGAGCCGGGGGATCGGTCAGCAGGGCGAGCTCGATGCGCTGGAGCCCGGCGAGGATCCCGTGCGCGACCCGGTCGTGCAGGTCGCGCGCGATGTGGGCCCGGGAGTCGAGGTTCGCCGTGGTGACGCGCTGGCGCAGCGCCTCGGTGTAGGCGACGGCGCCGGCCGGGAAGCGGCTCCAGATGCCCGCGTGGAGTGCCCGTGACGCGCGGAGGAGTTCGGCAGCGGTCGTCGCCCCGACCTCGTCCACGAAGATCGGCAGGTACTCGTCGAACAGGACCTCCGCGGCCAGCATCGCTCCTGCCGGGTGCTGCAGGCGTTCGGCGTGCAGGGCACCCGTCGCGAGGTGCTCGTCGGCGAGGAGGAGATCGCTGGTGATGGCGCGTTCATCGCCGTGGGCGTACCGGTGGTGTGCGTCCTCGAGCATCGACGTCACGTTCTCGAAGAGGCTGGCTGCCATCACGGGGTCGTCGCGGAGTTCGGGGAACATCGTGCCGATGCGGGCGACGACGGGGGCGAGGCGGTCGGTGGTCTGCATGTCGCCCTTCAGGCTAGCGGTGGTCGGAGTGGCCGAGCAGACGCTGATGGATCGATGTGTCTCGAGGAACAGCGGGAACGACGGAGGCCTGGATCATCCGACGTCCGGCTGTCATCGATCTCGCCGCAGCGCATCCCTGCCGGCGCGAGACGTCAGGACAGAGGCGGAACCGCCAACACTGCGCCGACGGCGATGCATGCGACAACGACCACACCGACCAGGGCGATCGTTCTACCCGGCCGGACGCGGGTCGATGCGATCGCGGCGGTGGTCAGGAAGAGGCCGACGTGGAGCAGTGGAATGCCGGCGTTGATCACGGTCGAGACCGGATGGGCGTTGTCGGTGGACCCCAACGCGATCAGGAAGAGAAGGACCACCGCCCACATCACCGAGGTGACCATCCCGATCACCGTCGACACGGTCACGATCCTTCCGACAAGCGACGGTGACCGCGGTCGGAGCGTCGCGCTGAGGAGTGCGATGTGCCCGACGAGGAGCATCGCCATCCACCAGCCAGCAGGTTCGACCGCGTTGACGCCGGCAGGATACTGGATCCAATTCGTGAACTCAGTGGCCAGCCGACCGACGGTGAGTTCGATGAGGACCGCGCAAGCAGTGAGCGCGACTGCGATCACGGAGCGGAAGACAACGAGTGCGGATGTCGGCGGGTCACTCATCTGATCCCGCCGCGCGTCATCAGCGTGTCAGCGCACGCGGCCGCGAATTCGGCAAGTTGGCTGGACGTGGGGTCGACCTGGCCTTCTTGGAAGCCCTTCCTCGGCACCTCGGGCCACGGCCAGCCGTGCCACAGTGAATCGATGTTGCTGATGATCGAATCTCGGAGCGACATGTCGTCACGACTGAACCGCCGCCGGAGGAATTCGGCGATCCGGTCTCGCGGATCTGGGAAGCGCACGAGCCAGTAGGCGAAGCTGTCGACGAACGAGGTCTGGCCTCTGGTTTCAGACCCGATCAGATATCCGTCGGCGTCCGAGATGAGATCGACGAGAGTGAACTCTGAGGTGGAAGAATCCGTGCCGCCGAGGTTGCGTTCGACGAACGCCTTCACTGACTCGCCCTTCTGGAACTTGCAGTAGTTGGCCCAGAGCTGGACGACGTCGAGTGCCCAGCCGCCGAGATCTCCCATCCCGACCACGGCTGATCCGCCGTCGGTCCACCAGTAGTTCAGGCCCTGCGTGACGACAGCGAGGTGCTCGAGATCCCCAGCGTATTGGGGAACCAGGTTCGCGACGGCCCCCGCTGCTGCGAAGTACTGTTCGCGTGCGCGGCTGAGCGGTGCGGCTGGCATTCCCGGACGATCTTCGGGCCACGGGGCGTACACCAGGAAGGGCCCGTAATGGTACTTGTCGCTCATCAAGAACGCGAAGACCAGGGCGTTGGCCATGTTGTCGGAGTAGACGCCCTGGTTCTGGCTCTTCAAGGCCGTCTCTGCCAGCAACTGCGTCTCCACCAGTCTCCAGTACAGAGCCCGAGTGGCGTCGTCGTAGTCGGGGGTCCTCATCACGAGGTCGCGCCCTGCCGGTCGCGCGCGTTCCGAAACGGCATTTCGATCGATGTTGATGGACGTGATCTCCTGGATTTGGTTGTACCACCAACCGGCGGGCATCGGGTACCCCAGGTTGCCGCTGTACCCAGTTGACATCCCGCTCACCCAGATCGCAGATGCGAGTCCGCGCTCTGCAACTTTTGCCGCGATGTTCCGCGTCGCATAGATTCCGACCTCGTAGGTCTGTGCAACGGAGTGTTTGAGTCCGTCGCGGACTCCTTCGAAGTACGGCACGAGCAGCGATTCGATCTCGGTTTCGAATGCGTCGTAGTCAACCGCGAAGAATATGGTGACCCCACCACGTATCCCGAGTTGTCGGGCACGCGTCGCTGCCTGCTTGCCGTGGTCCAAGCCGAGCGTCCTCGTGAAGTACTGCGGGCCGTTGTTGAAGTTCTGGAAGATGGGTACGAGTTCGAGGCCCGCTGCGAAGATCGTGTCGAGCTCGCCGGCGCCGATCGACTTGCCTGTCACTGTCAGGTACCGGCCGACCACGCGGTATCCATCGGCGTGGCGCGCGGCGGCGAAGGCAGGAGTGAGCGCAGTCGTCGTGTCGAAGCCCGACACCGGTCGGTTCGGGTTTCCGGTGCTGACGAGCAGGGCCGCCCACGTGTCGTAGTCGCCGTTCCCCGTGGCGGCGATCTCCAGGAATCGCTGGAAATCCAGCGTTGACGTGCGGGTCGCAGTACTGAACGTTCCGGACCGTGCAACGTCGTATCCGTTGAAGGCGAGCGCGAGTTGGAAGAGGGAAACGAACTTCTTGGATCCGTCCGACGATCCAGAAGTCACGCTGGCCTGGTCTCGCAGTCCGGTCTGCGTACCCGGGCCGAAGTTACCGTTTGCGACTCCGTCGGCCATACCGATCTCGTACTGGATGGCGAGCATGAGCCCACGCTGGACATCGCGTGTGAAACGCCCATCGCACGGAACGATGTAGTAGTCCGCGCGAGTGGTGTAGCGAGAGTTGAGCCATTGTTGGCCTGCGCGTACGAGCTCAGAACCGGCCCCGACCCGCACATAGGCGTCCAACGTGAGGAGCGACTTCATGAGCTTGACGTCCACTCGAACGCCTGTCGCGAGACCGACATCCTTTCGAACGTTGCCCACCGAAGCAGCGATCACGTCGTCCCATGCGCCGATCTTCGTACCACCGGTGTAACCCTTGCACCACAGTGCGCATTGGAGGATCCCGACGATGTTGGGTTTCGTCGCGGACCCCACTGATCCGACTTTGGACTCGTACGCGCTGTGCGTTGCTGGTCCGAACGCATCGGAGAGGGACGTGATCCCGAGCTCGTGCTGAAGCGCACGGGTCAAGGCGTACATCGTCCCCCAACCGGTGATTCCGTCTTCGACGAGACGCGGCACACCGCTCACTGAGGCGTAGGTCGTGTTGATCCACTTCTGTGAGTTCATCACCCAGAGATCGGCCATGAGATCGTTCCTAAATCTTGCTGGTGAAAGCGGCTGCGACTCGCGGCCGCCCCGACTCGGACACGGCCGATGCTGATTCGGCCCCCGTCACACGTTGCAGGGGGTCGCTGTGGATGGGGCCGCAGAGGCTGACTCTCGCCATGCTGATGTCTCGTGGGTCGTCCGTGATCGGAGTTGGATGCGCAGAGAGGGCGATGCTCAGCGTTGCGCCGGCGGCCAGCGCCTGTTGCAGGGTGAGGACGATGGTGGTTGCGCCGCTGTCCGACGTTGTGGCCTGTGTGGTCCGAACAGTCTGAAGCGGATCGTCCCCTGCGAACACGTCGGTGATCTCGAGCACGCAGATACTCGCGTCGACGGCGATCGACACCTGTGTTCCCGTCGGGACATCGCCGGGGCCGACACTGTTCAAGCGAATGTAAGCGGGGTACGAATAACGATCTGAGCCGTCCCTGTCTCCCACGAGGAGGTCATCCCAGACGACTGCGATCGACCCGCCCCAGGCCGAGCCCGACACAGCGTCCGGGTGATCAGGAACCACGGTGAGTTCCGCGCCCGTGCTCGCAGCATCGGTTCGCACCCGCACGCGTGTTGGGCGGGGGTCCGCGACAGCATCGTTCGGGTAGTCCGCGGTGCGCTTCAGCGGAACCCCGACCGTGATTGCTCGTTGCTCCATGTCGCTCGATCGGTCGAGCGCTGGGAGAGCCATCGACAGCGTGGCGGTGTCGCCGTCACGCCCGTCACCCCCGACAACCGCGAGTTCGTGTGTCGTGCGGATGCCTGATGCAGCAACACTGTCGGCGCTGGTGGGGGACATCACCCGCGGGTCGTAGTCGACCTCCAGGGTCGACCCGTTCAGCAGTGACAGATCGCCGCTGATCGTCACTCCCATGAGCTCTGCGAACGGGAGGGCCGAGGTGTAGGCCGCATCGAAGACGTAGCTCGTGGTCGTGAGGGGAACGATCTCGAGGCTCCCGGAGTCCGCAGCAGCTCCAGCCGTCGCGCTGGCGTTCGACACCGTTGTGAGTGGTGCTGCAAGCCCCACCGCGCCAGCGCCGAGCATGAACCATCGACGAGAAACCGTCACCTTTACCCCAAGCCTTCATGTGCGAGATTTCAGCCTAGGGTGCTCGCTCCTGCGTTCCTCAACGAAGCAGGTGGATGTGTCCATGGTTGTAGGCGGCACGTCAGTGACAGCGAAGGCCCGGGTCCGTGTGGACCCGGGCCTTCATGTGTCGGGGTGACAGGATTTGAACCTGCGACCTCCTCGTCCCGAACGAGGCGCGCTACCAAGCTGCGCCACACCCCGAGGTGTGATCGTCGCCCGCACGGAGCGACCTGGAAAGTCTAGCGGATGATCGGGGGTGCTCGTGACCATCCTCGCCATGGTCACGAGCACACCGCTCAGTAGAGGCTCATGCAGCCGGCGTTCTTCTGCGCGGCGCTCCACGACGGGCCGTCGAGCGGCACACAGAGGTAGCGCCAGGTGTTCTTACCGACGATGCCGTCGGCGGTGAGCCCGAAGCCTCGCTGGAAGGCCACGATGTTCGCGCGGGTCGCCGGACCGAAGATGCCGTCGGCGGTGATCGCCTGGATCTGCTGGATGTACTTCACGCAGTTGCCGGTCGATCCCTGACGGAACTGGCTCGTCACGCAACCGGATGCAGCCTTCGTCGAGACTGGTGCGGCGTTGGCGACAGTGCTCGTGCCGAAGGTGGCGACGACCGCCCCGAGCACGATGGCGGGGACGGCGAGTCGGCGGATCATGGTGTGCAAGCTGGGGCCTCCATCTGGTCGTTCGCACCGAGCGGTGCGGTGACGATTCTGCTGGGCGCCGTCGCGGGCAGGTGACTCGGGTCATCGACAATGTGTCCTGAGGCGTAGTCGAGATCGAGACGAACTGATACGTTGCATGTCAGTCCTCGACGAACTGGAGACCTCGATGAACCGTGCCGGTGCCCTCCGCACGATCGTGCTCTCGACCGTGGTCGCCGGAGGGCTCGCGCTCCCGCTGGCGACCCCCGCGGCTGCACGGGCCGTTCCGGCCGGATGCGTCACGAAGATCCTGCGCGCTGGCGTCGACGACGAGTTCTGCGTCGCCCGACTGCAGTCGCTCCTCAACTACGACCGCTTCCGCTTCGGGCAAGCGCCGATCGCCGTCGACCGGCGGTACGGGCCGCTCACCGACGGTCGGGTCCGTGTCGTGCAGAGCCGGTCGTGGATCACGATCGACGGGATCGTCGGCCCGGGGACCTGGCGCGTCCTCTGCGTGCCGGACGCCGCCGGGTTCACCGCGATGCAGGTCTCGGTGGGATGCGCGACGCTCTGATCGGACTGGAGCGGCTGGTCAGACGCGGGCGGTCAGGGTGACGACGACTGCCTCGGGGCGGCACGCAAACCGCACCGGCGCGTAGATCGACGTCCCGAGGCCGGCCGACACCTGCAGCCAGGCCCAGTGCGTCCGGTTCTGCCAGCGGTGGAGGCCACTCGCGTACTTGCGGGGGAGGTCGCAGTTCGTGACGAGGGCACCCACACCGGGGACGGCGACCTGCCCGCCGTGCGTGTGCCCGGCGAAGATCGCGTCGGCACCCTGTCGGACGAACGCGTCGAGCACGCGGCGGTACGGGGCGTGCGTGACGCCGATCGACACCGGTGCCGGACCGTCTTCGTCTTCGGACCAGGGGACGTCGCCGCGCATCTCGTCCACGTTCGTCGGGAGCAGGTCGAGGCGGTCCCAGTTGCGGTGTGCGTCGGACGTGCCGAAGAGCTCGAAGCGTGAGCCACGGACCTCGATGGCGTGTGCCTTGTCGTTGAGGTCGAGCCAGCCGAGCGACTCGAAGAACGCTGTCTGGCGTTCGATGTCGAGGTCGACCGGCTTCGCGGACGCGTGCAGCTTGCTCGGGCCGCCGAAGTACTTCAGCGGGTTGCGGGGGGAGGGGCCGTAGAAGTCGTTCGAGCCGTACACGAACGCGCCGGGGACACCGCGGAACGGCTCGAGCGCGTACTCGACCGCTGCGTTCGCCGTCGGGTGCCCGAGGTTGTCACCGGTGTTCACGATGAAGTCGGGTTCGACCAGGCTCAGGTCGCGCAGCCACTGCTGCTTGTCCGCCTGCCACGGCGCCATGTGGATGTCCGACAGGTGCAGGACGACGACGTCACGCGAACCAGGCGGCAGGATCGGCATCGTCTCCCAGCGGATCTCGAACCGCCGCCGTTCGACGAGCGTGCCCCACGCGGCAGCGCCGGCGCCGGCCGCAGCTCCTGCTGCGAGGACGCCGAGCGCTGCCCGGCCGCGGGTCACTTGCAGTCCTTGGGGGCCTTGCCGTCCTTGTTGCCGAACAGGGTGAGGTTGATCGTGGTGTCCTTCGACGCAGCGGTTCCTGCGCCCGGATCGACCGCGGCGACCTTGCACTGGTTCTTGCCGTCTCCCGGCTGGTACTGATCGGCGACGCTCACGTTCCCGAAGCCGGCGCCGTTCAGCGCCGAGCGGGCGTCACCGACAGACTTGCCCGCGACCTCCGGCACCGTCGACTGGGAACCGTCCGTCGTGTAGACGGTCACGCTCGAGCCCTTCGACAGCGCGGACCCACTGGCCGGGGAGGTCGACAGGACGGTCCCGGCAGTCCCTGCGCCTGGCTGCGTGCCGCCGTCGACGTAGGTGAAGCCGGCACCGCTGAGCGTGGCGCGGGCTTCGTCAGTGGTCTTGCCCGCCACGTCCGGGACGGTGATGCTGTTCCCGCGGATCGACGACGAACTCGGCGCCTGGAACGGGGCCCCTGCGTACTGGGTGTTCACGATGCTCTGCGCCTGACGCCACAGCGACGTTCGAGACAGCGAGTAGAGACCGTGCGGGCCGGCGACCTTGCGCAGACTCTGCTTGCCCTCGATGTTGCCGAGCCACGTGGCGGTCGCGATCTTCGAGGTGGAGCCGACGAGCCAGATCTGGTCCGCTTCGTCGGTGGTTCCCGTCTTGCCGAACTCGTCGTAGCCGTCCGGCGTCCGACCGCCACCTGCGGTACCGACCGTGAGCACCTTCTTCATCGCGTAGATGGCGGTCTGCGCGACCGACGGGTCGATCGCCTGCGTGCACTCCTTCTGCTGCCCGCCGAGCGCCTTGCCCTCGGCGTTCGTGACGTTGTCGATCACGATCGGACGGCAGAACGTGCCGTTGTTGGCGATGCCGGCGTACGCGGCGGCCATCGTGAGCGGCGCGATGTAGTTCGTGCCGAGGACGGCCGACGCGTTCAACGCGATGTCCGTGGTCGTCTTCTGCGACATGTCGTCGCCGTAGCCCTGCACGGTGGCCCGGGGGTTGGCGAGGTGGACGCCGAGGCTGTCCGCGGTCTTCCGGATGTCGCAGTAGTCGAGCTTCTGCGCCATGTTCACGAAGGCGACGTTGACCGAGCGGTACGTCGCACTCTCGACGGACATGTTGCCGCCCTCACCGGCGGAGTCGTTCTTGGGCGTGTAGCCGCCGCCGATCCCGGACCGGGAGCCGCAGATCGGGTAACTCGTGAAGGCACGCGGCGTCCCGCTCACGGTCTCGTTGAGCCCGTGCCCGTTCTGCAGCCAGTTCAGGAGCGTGAAGACCTTGAACGTCGAACCCGTCTGGAAGCCCTCACCGCCGCCGTACTTCGAGTCGACGTTGAAGTTGATGCCGGAGTCCGTCGACGGCGCACACGCGTTCGGATCGGCCCCCTGCACGTCGCACCCGGCCAGCTGGTTGTAGTTCTTGTTCTGCACCATCGTGATGACCCGGCCGGTGTCGGCCTCGACGGAGTCGATGGTGCCGCCGAGCTTGAACCGCGCCTCGGTGTTCGGCGCGTAGCTGTCGATCAGGTCCTTCTGCTGGTTGTTCAGACCGACGTCGAGCGTCGTCTGCACGGTGTAGCCGCCGTTGCGCCATGCCGCCTTGCGCTCCTTCGCGGTTGCGCCGAGCTGGGGCATCTCCTTGACGACCTGCACCGCGTAGTCGCAGAAGAACTGCGACCCGAAGCCCGCCGAGGCCTTGCAGCCCTGGGTCGGCGCGGTGAGGTGCACGTAGTCCGCCGGCTTCGACGCGATGGCCGCGTCGAACTGCTCCTTCGTCAGGTGCTTCTGGGCGTACATCGACTTGAGGATGACGTCGCGACGCGCGACGTTGGCGTCGTAGAACTTCGGGTCGGAGAGGTTCCGGGTGTTCGGCGACTGCACGATCGCCAGGATGGACGCGGCTTCCTGCGGGGTGAGGTCGGTCGCGTTCTTGTTGAAGTAGTGCTGCGCGGCTGCCTGCACGCCGTAGGTCTGGTCGCCGAAGTACGCGATGTTGAGGTACCCGGTGAGGATCTCCTTCTTCGAGTACTTCTTCGCGAGCCCGATCGCGAGCTTCATCTCCTCGAGCTTGCGGGGGATGGTCTGCTCGACGGCGTCCTTGTACGCCTTCTGCTGCTCTTCCAGCGTCGGGAGCTCCAGTGCCTGCTGCATCTTGATGTTGCGGACGAGCTGCATCGTCAGGGTGGAGCCACCACCGGACTCGCCGAGCCCGCCGGCGAGCGAGCCGACACCCGCGCGGACGAGCGAGGTCATGTCGACGCCGCCGTGGTCGTAGAAGCGCTTGTCCTCGCCGTCGATGGCCGCGTTCTTCAGCTGGTCGCTGATCTGGTCGAACTTCAGCTCCTGACGGTTCTGGTCGTAGACCGTCGCCAGGTGGACCGGCTGACCGTTCTGGTACGCGAGGACCTCGTTGCGCTGCGGGAGTTCGCCGATCTCGATGTACTCCGGGAGCGACTCGAACACGCCGATCGTCGAGGTCGTGGTGACCCCGGCGACGGCGATGGCCGGGGTGACACCGATGGTGACCAGGAGTCCGGCGAGCACACTGAAGCCGACGAATCCGATGAAGGCGCCGACTGCAGAGACGGGCTTGGTCCGCGAGGCAGACGTCTTCTGGGCAGACATAGGATGCAGCCTAAACGACACCCACGACCGGAAGGCTGGCAAGGAACCGCATGACTCGCTGGGAATACCTCACGACGCCGTTGATCATCCACAACACCACCGCCATCCTCAACAACTTCGGTGACGAGGGCTGGGAGCTGGTCCAGGTCGTCACCGGCCCCGAGGGTGGGCTCGTTGCGTACCTGAAGCGCCCGAAGGCCGACGCATGACCGTCGCGGCACGTCTCGCCGAACTCGGCCTCGAGATCCCGACCGTCGCGGCCCCCGTCGCCGCGTACGTCCCGGCGGTCGTGACCGGGCAGTACGTCTACACGGCAGGGCAGCTGCCCTTCGTCGACGGCGCGCTGCCGGTGACCGGCAAGGTCGGCTCCGAGGTCGACGCGGACACCGCGACGGCACAGGCGCGACAGGCGGCGCTGAACGCGCTGGCGGCCGTACAGTCCGTCGCCGGGTCGCTCGAGCACGTCGCCCGTGTCGTGAAGGTCACGGTGTTCGTCGCGTCCGACCCGTCGTTCACGGGACAGCCCGGCGTCGCCAACGGCGCGTCGACGCTCGTCGGCGAGGTCTTCGGCGACGCCGGCGTCCACGCGCGGAGCGCGGTGGGCGTCGCGGTGCTCCCGCTGGACGCGCCGGTCGAGGTCGAGCTGGTGGTGGAGCTGACCGCCTGACGGCGGTGACCGACGCGCCGAACGCAGGTGGGGCCTCCCGTCCGACACGGACTGGAGGCCCCACCTGCGTGATGCGGACTACATGAGTTCCGCGATGGTCGCCATGATCGTCGGGTCGGCCAACGTCGTCGTGTCGCCGATGCGACGGCCCTCCGCCGCGTCGCGGAGCAGCCGGCGCATGATCTTGCCCGACCGCGTCTTCGGCAGCTCCGGCACGATCGTGATCTGCCGCGGCTTCGCGATCGCTCCGATGCGCGTGCCGACCCAGGCGCGGAGCTCGGCGGCGACGGCGTCGCGGTCGACCCCCTCCGCCGCCTCGGACGTCAGGATCACGAACGCGACGATCGCCTGACCCGTGGTCTCGTCGGCCGCGCCGACGACGGCCGCCTCGGCCACTCCCTCGTGTCCGACGAGTGCCGACTCGATCTCCGCGGTGGAGAGCCGGTGTCCGGAGACGTTCATGACGTCGTCGACCCGGCCCTGCACCCAGATGTCGCCCTGCCCGTCGAGTCGCGCCCCGTCGCCGGCGAAGTACCGGCCGGGGAAGCGGTCCCAGTACGTCTCGACGAACCGGTCCGGGTCGCCCCAGATGCCGCGCGCCATCGACGGCCACGGCTCGGTGATGGTGAGGTAGCCGCTCTCGCCGGGGTCGGCACGGTGGCCCTCGTCGTCGACGATCTCGGCGACGATGCCGGGCAGCGGCGTCTGCGCCGCGCCGGGCTTGAGCTTCGTGACACCGGGCAGCGCGGAGATCATGATCGCGCCGGTCTCGGTCTGCCACCACGTGTCCACGATGGGCGTGCGGTCGTGGCCGATGACCTGGCGGAACCAGTGCCACGCCTCCGGGTTGATCGGTTCGCCGACGCTGCCGAGGAGTCGCAGGGTGTCCAGGCTCCGCGCGTCCGGTACCTGGCGCCCGCCCTTCATGGCGGCGCGGACCGCGGTCGGCGCCGTGTAGAGGACCGTCACGCCGTACGCGTCGACGATGTCCCACCAGCGGCCGGGCTTCGGCTCGTCGGGGGTGCCCTCGTAGAGGACCTGCGTCACGCCGTTCGCGAGCGGGCCGTAGACGACGTACGTGTGCCCGGTGATCCAGCCGATGTCGGCGGTGCACCAGTAGACGTCCTTGCCCGGGTGCATGTCGAACACGTTCTTGTGCGTGTACGCGGCCTGCGTGAGGTAGCCGCCCGAGGTGTGCACGATGCCCTTCGGCTTCCCGGTCGTGCCAGACGTGTAGAGGATGAAGAGCGGGTTCTCCGCGGGGAAGGCCTGCGGCTCGTGGGTCGGGTCCGCCTTGGCGAACTCGTCGTGCCACCAGAGGTCGCGGTCGTTCCACGCGATGTCGTTGCCGCCGCGCTTGACGACGACGACGTGCTCGACGCTGTCGGTGCCCTCGCCCTGCAGCGCCTCGTCGACCGCGGGCTTCAGCGGGGCGACGGCCCCGCGGCGCCAGCCGCCGTCAGCGGTGACGACGAGCTTCGCGCCGGCGTCCTCGATGCGGGCACGGAGGCTCTCGGCGCTGAACCCGCCGAACACCACGGAGTGCACGGCGCCGATGCGGGCGACCGCGAGCATCGTGACGACGGCCTCGGGGATGAGTGGCATGTAGACGACGACCCGGTCGCCCTGCTCGACGCCGAGGTCCGTCAGCATGTTCGCGGCGCGCTGCACGTCGGCGGTCAGCTCGGCGTAGGTGATGCGCCGCGTGTCGCCGGGAGCGCCCTCGAAGTGGATCGCCACCCGGTCGCCGTTGCCAGCACGGACGTGCCGGTCGAGGCAGTTCTCGGCGACGTTCAACGTGCCGTCGTCGAACCACTTCGCGAACGGTGCCCCCGACCAGTCGAGGGTCCGCGTGAACGGCGTGCGCCAGTCCAGCAGGCTCTTCGACTGCTCGGCCCAGAACGCTTCGCGGTCGGCGGCGGCCGCGTCGTGCAGACCCTGGTCCGCGACGGCGTCCGCGACGAACTCCGGGGGCGGCGGGAAGGTGCTGCTGTCGTCGTGGTGGCCGTCGTCGTGTCGTTCGTCGACGTTGGTCGGAGTGGACATCGATGTCCTTTCGCGTCGTTGCGTCCGGGGTGCAAACGGAGACTACCCCTCGGTGTGGACGCGTCGTGCGCGGCGCCGCCAGGGCGTTCCGGGCCGTGGAACCCGTGTGTCGTCGACGGGTCCTCGTTCCGGTCGGAGGGATTCGGTGAGGACTCGGCGCGTCGGGGTTGCCCGCAGGGCCTCGTCGTGGGGTACAGTAGATCCCGCCGGACTCGTTTCCGGCGGCATCGGATCGGATTCCCCCCAATCCTCCGTTGTCCTGGCGGCACCTGTTCCCCCCAACCGGTGCCGCCTCTTCTTTTCCCCGGACCGGTCCGCCGTGCAGCGTCGCGCGACGGACCGGTTCCGTTCGGGACGATCCGCGTCCGTCCGCGGAACGGTGGACAGACCGGTCCATGCTGCTGCATGGACCTCCGGTGGCGTCGGGCCGACTCCGCGGCGCCCCGGACGGCGCGAGTCGGCGCTGCGCGGGTCGCACCGCGGCGTCGACCGGCGTCCGAGCGCTCCGGGGTACGCGCATTGTGATCGGGGGACAAAACTGTCCACTGGTGTGGACGACGAGCCCGTCCTCCCCGATTCGCGGCGAGCGGCGAGCAGAGCGGCGCGCAGACCTAGCGTTCCGGAGATGCACCGCCACCGCGCCGTCCCCTCGCCGTTCCTCCCGGGTGCGGCCGTGCCCCGACGCGCTCGACGGGGGATCGACCCGGTCGAGTTCGAGGAACTCGCTCCGCTCGTGGCGGACGACAGCGTCACCGATGTGCTGGTGTCCGGCGGTCTGGGCGTCTGGCTCGACCGGGGCGACGGGTTGGTCGACTCCGGGATCGTGCTGGACGAGGAACGGACACGCGAACTCGCGACACGACTGGTCGCGCTCGGTGGCCGGCACGTCGACGAGAGCACCCCGGTCGCGGACGTCCGGCACGGTGACGGGGTCCGGGTGCACGTCGTCCTGGCGCCGGTCTCCGTGCGGGGGACGACGCTGTCCCTCCGCCTGCCTCGTGGTGCACCGCCGACGCTCGATGCGCTCGAGCGGAGCGGGACCTTCGAGCGGGTACCCCGCGGATTCGTGGAGGACGCCGTCCAGCGCCGACGCAACGTGCTCGTGTCCGGGGCGACGGGCAGCGGGAAGACGACGCTCCTCGCCGCGATGCTGGCCATCGTGCCGCGCGACGAGCGCATCGTGACGGTGGAGGACGTCGCAGAGCTCCGGATCGACCACCCGCACGTCGTGTCGCTCGAATCGCGGCAGGCCAACGCCGAGGGCGCCGGAGCGATCGGCCTCGACCGGCTCGTCCGCGAATCCCTCCGGATGCGCCCGGACCGGATCGTGGTGGGGGAGTGCCGTGGGGCAGAGATCCGCGAGCTCATGTCCGCGCTCAACACCGGACACGACGGTGGAGCCGGCACGGTCCACGCGAACGGACTCGACGACGTCCCCGCACGCCTCGAGGCGCTCGGCGCGCTCGCTGGGCTCGGGCCGACCGTGCTGTCCCGGCAGGCGGTCAGTGCGTTCGACCTGGTGCTCCACGTGGAGCGTCGGCGGGGCGTGCGTCGGCTCGCAGCGGCCGGGAGGCTCGGGGTCGACCCGGCAGGGCGGCTCACCGTCGAACCCGTGGTAACGGGCACCGGCCGGTCGGGTCGGCGCGGGTGACGCGTCCTGGTCGTCCTGGTCGTCTTGCTCGTCTTGCTCGTTCTGGTGCAGCGGACGCCGTGGGTGCGGCTCGGCTGCTCGACCGTGTCGCGACGCTCGTCGCCGCCGGGGTACTGCCGTCCCGGGCGTGGGCGCTGGCGGCGGCGGCCGGCCCGCCCGTGGTCGCCTGCCCCGCATGGGAGGACGTGCGCACCGTCACGACGGTCGCCGCCAGGACCGGTGCGCCGATCGCGCCGACGCTCCGCGCCCTGGCCGCGGCGCTCCGGCGGGCAGCGGCAGGGGACCGAGCCGTCCGGGTGGCGCTCGCGGGGCCCCGCACGAGCGCGAACGTGGTCCTCACGCTGCCGGTGCTCGGACTGCTGCTGGGATCGCTGTGGGGGATCGACACGGTCGGCGTGCTCACCGGGACGCCGATCGGCTGGGCGTGCTGCACCGGTGCAGCCCTGCTCGTCGGGGTCGGCCGCGCCTGGTCGGCCCGACTCATCCGCGCAGCGACACCCACCGGACGGATCCCCGGCGTCCTGCTCGACGCCTGGGCCGTGGCGCTGTCCGGCGGCGGGTCGTGGTCCGGCGCCGGCGAAGCCGTTCGCACCGCCCTGCCGGACCGCGCCGTGGACGCTGCGGAACGACGACGGCTCGCCGAGGTGCTCGACCTCGCACGGCGCGCGGGGGTGCCGGCGGCAGCTCTCCTGCGCAGTGCGGCCGAGGACCTACGGGACGACGTCGCGTCGGAGTCGCTCGCGGTGGCGGAGCGGCTCGCGGTGCGCCTCGTGCTGCCGCTCGGGACCTGCGTCCTGCCGGCGTTCGTCCTCGTCGGGGTGGTGCCCGTCGTCGTCGGGATCCTCTCCTCCACCGTGAACGGAACGGGGTGATCGCTCCACGGGTTCGCCGCTCGTGGCCCGGCCCCGACGGAGGATCGCGAGGCTGGATGCACCAGTTCAGAAGGGACCCCATCATGACCGAACGACCGAACCCACCATCCGCACCAGCTCGCCGAACCTCGGGACTCGCTGCCCGACTCCGCGACGACCGTGGTTCCGCGACCGCCGAGTACGCCGTCGTCATCCTGGCCGCCGTGGCGTTCGCGGGGGTCCTCGTCGCGGTGATGCGCTCCGGCGAGGTCCAGGCGATCCTGACCGAACTCGTCCGCGGTGCCCTGTCGCTGTGAGCACGGCTCCGACGAGCGCGGGGCGGTCACCGTCGAGTTCGCGGTCGCGCTCCCCGTGCTCGCGGTCGTCGTGTCGCTGGCCATCGGGGGTGTCGTGCTCGTCGACGGGCAGGGACGGCTCCAGTCTGCTGCAGCGACTGCCGCCAGGGCGTACGGCCGTGACGACGACGCTGCTGCACGAGCGGCGCTCGCCGGGATCGCCCCGGGCGCGACGAGCTCCGTGACCCGGTCAGACGAACTCGTGTGCGTCGTCGCCGAACGTCGGTCAGGGCCGGGGCCGCTCGCGGCGATCACCCTCCGTGGTGCGTCGTGCGCGGCGACGGGCGGCCGGTGAACGAGCACGGGTCGGCGACGGTCCTGCTCGTCGCGGTCGTCGCCGCGGCCACGATCGTCGTCGGCTCGGTGCTCGCGGCCGCCGGTGCTCGAGTCGTGTCCGTCCGTGCGCAGTCGACGGCGGACGCCGCCGCGCTCGCCGGTGCCGCGGCCGCCGTCCGGCTGGTGTCCGGTGCACCGTGCGACGCCGCGTCGCGGGTGGCCAGGCGCGGCGGGGCGGACCTCACCGGTTGCTCGACGAGCGGCGCGTTCGTCCGCGTCGTCGTCGAGCTCCGGTCCGGGCCGCTCCGTCTCGGGGCGACCGCGGTCGCCGGTCCCCGACGGACCCCTGCCGATCGACCGGACCGAGATCGTCCGGCGGGCATCCCCGCCACTGTGTGTATGGTGTGCCTGTCGGCCCGCCGGTCATCGATGTCCCGGTCGACCCGGACGCTTCCGTGTCCCAGGGCCGACAGCACCATCGATCAAGGAGTCACGTGCCAGGCACGAAGAAGCTCGTGATCGTCGAGAGCCCCGCGAAGGCGAAGACGATCGCGCAATACCTCGGTGACGGATACGAAGTCCAGGCGTCAGTCGGACACATCCGTGACCTCGTCGAGCCCAAGAACCTCCCGGCAGAGCTGAAGAAGGGCTCGCTCGGCAAGTTCTCGGTCGACGTCGACAACGGGTTCGAGCCGTACTACGTCGTCTCCGACGCGAAGAAGAAGACCGTCGCTGAACTCAAGCGTGCCCTCAAGGACGCCGACGAGCTCTACCTCGCAACAGATGAAGACCGCGAAGGCGAAGCCATCGCGTGGCACCTGCTGCAGGTCCTGAAGCCGAAGGTGCCCGTCAAGCGGATGGTGTTCCACGAGATCACCAAGGAAGCGATCCAGCGCGCCCAGGAAGCGACGCGTGAGCTCGACACGGCCCTCGTCGACGCCCAGGAGACCCGCCGCATCCTCGACCGCCTCTACGGGTTCGAGGTCTCCCCGGTGCTGTGGCGCAAGGTCGGTCCGGGGCTCTCGGCCGGTCGTGTGCAGTCCGCTGCCACCCGCCTCGTCGTGGATCGTGAGCGCGAGCGTCTCGCGTTCGTCTCGGCGAACTACTGGGACCTCACCGCACGGTTCGAGAAGGCCGGGGACAGCGCGTTCACCGCCAGGATCGCGCGGATCCACGGCACCCGTGTCGCGTCCGGCCGTGACTTCGACGACCGGGGCACGACGACCTCGGACGCCGTCGTCCTCGACGAGGCCTCGGCCACCGCCCTGAGCTCGGTGATCGAACGCGCCGGCGACGCCGTCGTCCGCAGCGTCGACTCGAAGCCCTACACGCGTCGTCCCGCCGCGCCCTTCACGACCTCGACACTGCAGCAGGAAGCCGCTCGCAAGCTCCGCTTCTCGGCTCGCCAGACGATGAGCGTCGCGCAGTCGTTGTACGAGAACGGCCACATCACCTACATGCGAACCGACTCCGCGTCGCTCTCGCAGCAGGCGATCGCCGCCGCCCGGAAGCAGGCAGCCGATCTGTACGGCGCAGAGACGGTGCCGGACAAGCCCCGCAGCTACGCCGGCAAGAGCAAGAACGCCCAGGAAGCCCACGAGGCGATCCGCCCGGCCGGAGACGTGTTCCGCACGCCGTCGCAGATGGAGAAGGTGCTCCGCGGCAACGACTGGAAGCTCTACGACCTCATCTGGAAGCGCACGGTCGCCTCGCAGATGGCGGACGCGAAGGGATCGACCGCGTCGGTCGTCCTCGGCATCACCTCGACGGAGCCCGTCGAGGGCATCGCCTCCACCGCGACGGGCACGGACGTCGAGTTCACCGCGTCCGGCACCGTGATCACGTTCCGCGGCTTCCTCAACGCGTACGAAGAAGGCAAGGACGAGGAACGCCACGAGGCATCGTCGAACGGCGCGGACGCCAAGCTGCCGTCGATGACCGAAGGCGACCACCTCGGCGTGGACGAGGTGGAGGCGAAGGGTCACGACACGTCCGCCCCGCCGCGCTACACCGAGGCGAGCCTGGTCAAGACCCTGGAAGAGCTCGGCATCGGCCGACCCTCGACCTACGCGGCGATCATCTCGACGATCGTGGACCGTGGGTACGTCACGCCCCGCGGCAGCTCGCTCGTGCCGAACTGGATCGCGTTCAGCGTGGTGCGACTGCTCGAGGACTACTTCGGCGACCTGGTGCAGTACGACTTCACCGCCGAGATGGAGAACGACCTCGACCGCATCGCCAGCGGCGAGGAAGACCGCGTCGACTGGCTCAACGGGTTCTACTTCGGCGGTGGCGACCAGCGCGGTCTCCGGACGGTCATCGACAACCTCGGCGAGATCGACGCGCGAGAGATCAACTCCGTCGAGCTCTCGCCCGGCCTCACGCTCCGCATCGGCCGCTACGGCCCGTACATCGAGACGCCGAGCGACGACCCGGAGAAGCCGCGTCGGGTGAACGTCCCCGAGGACCTCGCCCCCGACGAGCTCACCGCCGAGAAGGCCCGCGAGCTGGTCGAGGCGCCGGTCGTCGGTGACCGCGTCGTCGGCATCAACCCGGAGAGCGGGAAAGAGGTCCTCGCCAAGGACGGCCGGTTCGGCCCGTACGTGACCGAGCGCACGCCGGAGCCGGAACCCGAGGTCGACCCGTCCACGGGAGAGGTCCTGAGCAGCAGCGCGTCGACCGCGACGGCGACCGCCACGAAGGCCGAGCCCGCAACGAAGGCCAAGAAGACGACGAAGAAGGCCGCAGCGCCGAAGGAGCGCACGGCGTCCCTGTTCAAGTCGATGGACCCGCAGTCGGTCGACCTCGAGACGGCGCTGAAGCTCCTCGACCTGCCCCGCACGGTCGGCACCGACCCCGAGTCCGGCGACGAGATCACCGCGCAGAACGGTCGCTACGGCCCGTACCTGAAGAAGGGGACGGACACCCGCACGCTGCCGAGCGAGGACGCGATCTTCGACGTCGACCTCGCCGGTGCGCTCGAGCTGTTCGCGCAGCCGAAGTACGGCGCGAAGCGTGCGGCCAGCGCCGCGCTCAAGGAGTTCGACGCCGACCCGGTGTCCGGCAAGCCGATCAAGATGAAGGACGGCCGGTTCGGTCCCTACGTCACCGACGGTGAGACGAACGCCACCATCCCGCGCGGCGAGGACGTCGAAGCGGTCGACTTCGAACGTGCCGTCCAGCTCATCGCGGACAAGCGTGCAAAGGGCCCGGTCAAGAAGAAGACGACGACCCGGCGTGCTCCCGCCAAGAAGAAGTGACCGGTCGGTTCATCACCCTCGAGGGCGGCGACGGCGCGGGGAAGACCACCCAGGCCGAGTTGCTCACCGAGTGGCTCGAAGCGAACGGACGCACCGTCGTTCGGACGCGTGAGCCAGGGGGGACGGACCTCGGGCTCCGTATCCGCGAGATCGTGCTGCACGAACGCGGCCACGTGTCCGCCAGGGCCGAGGCACTGCTCTACGCTGCGGACCGTGCCCACCACGTCGAGACGGTCGTGCGTCCGGCGATCGCCCGTGGCGACGTCGTGCTGCAGGACCGCTACATCGACTCATCGGTGGCGTACCAGGGTGTCGCACGCGGCCTCGGTGCCGAGCACATCCGCTCGGTGTCCGACTGGGCGGCCGACGGCCTCGTGCCGGACCGCACGGTGCTCCTCGACCTCGACGTGACCGAGGGTCGTGCCCGTGTGGCGGCCGCCCGCGGCGACACCTTCGACCGCCTCGAGTCCGAAGCCGCTGCGTTCCACGAATCGGTCCGCTCGGCGTTCCTCGGCATGGCCGCGGCAGAGCCCGAGCGGTTCTTGGTCGTCGACGCTGCCGAGCCCGCCGACGTGGTCCAGCAGCGGATCCGTCGCGCACTCGCCCCGCTCGTCGGGATCGACGCGTGACCGGGCTCGTGGCTCGATCCACGGCGTCGGTGGTCCCTGCGAGGATCTCGCTGTGAGCGTGTGGGACGGCCTGACCGGTCAGGAAGAAGCGGTCGCCGCCCTCCGCAGCGCCGCCGAGGCCCCGGACGGCACCGGTGGCATGACCCACTCGTGGCTGATCACCGGCCCGCCAGGGTCAGGACGGTCGAACGTCGCGACCGCGTTCGCTGCGGCCCTCGTCGGCTCCGGCCCGGACGACGACCACACCCTGCGGCAGATCACCGCCCACACGCACCCCGACGTCTCCGTGCTCACGACACAGCGGGTCATCATCACCATCGACGAGATCCGCCAGCTCGTCACGTCCTCGTACTACTCGCCGTCGGTCGGCCGCTGGCGCGTGGTCATCATCGAGGATGCCGACCGGATGACGGAGCGCACGTCGAACCTGCTGCTCAAGGCGCTCGAGGAACCGCCGGAGCGCACGGTCTGGATCCTCTGCGCCCCGAGCGAAGCCGACCTGCTGCCGACGATCCGCTCCCGCGTCCGATCGGTCCGGCTGCGGGTCCCCGGCATCGAGTCCGTCGCGGACCTCATCGTCGCGCGCACGGGTGTCGACCGTTCGCTCGCCATGGACGCCGCCCGGCAGGCGCAGAGCCACATCGGCATGGCGCAGCGCCTGGCCACGAGCGAAGACGCCAGGGACCGCCGGCGACGGACCCTGCAGACCGTGCTCCGGATCCGCAGCGTCGGTGACGCCGTGACCGCCGCGGCGGAACTCCTCGCGGTCGCCGACGAAGACGCGAAGGCGATCACCCAGCAGCGGGACGCCGAAGAGCGGGACGCAGCACTCCGGTCGCTCGGGGTGGAGCCGGGCGGGACGGTGCCGCCGGCGCTCCGGTCGCAGCTCCGTGCGATGGAAGAAGACCAGAAGCGTCGTGCCACCCGGAGTCTCCGTGACGGCCTCGACCGGATCCTGGTCGACGTCTCCTCGCTGTACCGTGACCTGTTGCTCATCGGACTCGGTGCACCGGGGGAGCCGGTGAACCTCGCCATGCAGGATGACCTCGACCGGGTGAAGCAGTCAGTCCCGCCGGCCGCCGCCCTCGAGATCCTCGACGCGATCGCGTTGGCGCGGCAGCGCATCGCCGCGAACGTGGCGGCACTGTTGGCACTCGAAGCGCTCCTCGTCACGGTGGTCCGGGCGCTGCGCTGACCCAGGCGCGAGGAGCGGACCCAGGCGGGGGCCTGGCCCAGGCGTGGGGACTTGACCCAGGCGTGGGAGAATCAGCCCATGCCCGATGCAGAACCCGGCCTGCGTGAACGGAAGCGACGCGCCACCCGACTCGCGATCCAGCAGGCTGCCCTCCGCATCGCGGTCGAGGACGGCCTCGCCGCGGTCACCGTGGACGAGGTCTCACGCCGCGCCGACATCTCGCCGCGGACGTTCTTCAACTACTTCCCGAGCAAGGAGCAGGCGATCCTCGGGGACGACCCGACGCTGCCGGAAGACGAGGTGCTCGACGCCTTCGTCGCCGGCGGTCCGGCCGGGGAGCTGCTCGCGGACGTCGGTGCTCTGCTCGTGCACTCGACGCAGGAGCTCATCGAGGAGCGCGGTCTGATCGAGGAACGGCAGCAGGTGCTCCGCGCCAATCCGGAACTCTTCAGCCAGCGCATGGCGTCGATGAAGGAGTTCCAGTCGACCCTCGAGTCCGTGATCGCACGGCGGCTCGCGAACGACGACCCGACCTTCGCCGAGGACGGGGCCGCGCTCCGTCGCCGCGCCCGGCTCGCCTCGCTGGTGTCACTCGCCACGCTGCGGCACGCATGGTGGGAGTGGTCGGAGTCCCCGGCCGAGTCCCACCTGGTGGACGATCTGCGGCGGTCCTTCGACGAGCTCGGGGCGCTCGTTTCGCGCTCGCTCGTCTGAACCTGTATAGTTGTGACCCGTGCCGCTCCGGGAACGGAGCGTCCGCCGCCTTAGCTCAGTCGGTAGAGCGATTCACTCGTAATGAATAGGTCGTCGGTTCGATTCCGACAGGCGGCTCCACCAAGAACCCCTCGTTTCCCCGGAAACGAGGGGTTCTTCCGTTCGCCGACCGCCCCTCCACCGCAGGGTGGAGGAAATGTATGCCGCATCTCGTACGCAGGGATGACGCGCCCCGAACGGGGGTCCCGTAGCGTTGCCGCGTGATCGAAGTCGACCATCTCACCAAACGCTACGGTCCGAAGCTCGCCGTCGACGACGTCTCGTTCGTCGTGCGGCCGGGCAGCGTGACCGGCTTCCTGGGCCCGAACGGCGCCGGGAAGTCCACGACGATGCGCATGATCATGGGGCTGGACCGGCCGACAGCCGGCCATGCCATCGTGAACGGGCGGCCGTACCAGGCCTTCCGTGACCCCCTCCGCCAGGTCGGGGCGCTGCTCGAGGCGAAGGCGGTGCACTCCGGCCGGAGTGCGTACAACCACCTGCTCTCCCTCGCGGCGACCCACGGCATCCCGAAGTCGCGGGTGCACGAGGTCATCGACATGACGGGGCTCGACTCCGTCGCGCGGAAGCGTGTCGGCGGGTTCTCGCTCGGCATGGGGCAGCGTCTGGGAATCGCTGCCGCGCTGCTGGGCGACCCGAAGACCCTGATCCTCGACGAGCCGGTGAACGGCCTCGACCCGGACGGAGTCCTGTGGGTCCGGCAGCTCGCCCGACGCATGGCTGCCGACGGTCGCACGGTCTTCCTGTCGAGCCACCTGATGAGCGAGATGGCGCAGACCGCCGACCGCGTCGTCGTCCTCGGTCGCGGCAAGGTCCTCGCCGACGCCCCGATCGCGGAGTTCGTCGCCGGTGCCGGGAACGCCGGTGGCGCTGCCGGCGGCGGCTCGCGGGTCGTCGTCCGGACGCCGTCCCCTGACCAGCTGTTCGCGGCGATCGGCCCGAACGCCGGCGTCACCGCACGGGACGACGGCTCCTTCCTCGTCGTGGGTCCCGATGCGCCGACCGTCGGTGCGATCGCCGCCGGCGCCGGGGTCGTGCTCCACGAGCTGACTCCGCAGGGCGCGAGCCTGGAAGAGGCGTACATGGCCCTCACCCGCGACGACGTCGAGTACCGATCGGAGGGCACCCGATGACCGCCCAGCACGCGATGGCCACACCGGACACGATGTCCGGCGTCCGTCTGTCCCTCCCTCGTCTCGTCCGCAGCGAGTGGATCAAGCTCCGGAGCATCCGATCCAGCGTCTGGTGCTTCGCGATCCTCGTCGCCCTCACCGTCGCGATGGCGGTGCTCCTCGGCACACTCGTGAACCAGGGTGGGCAGGCGATGCCGACGGACGCCGCGAACGGCACGCTGGTGAGCGTCAACACGGCGAGCGTCTCGTTCACCGCGCTCGTCGTCGGGGTGCTCGGCGTGCTCATCATCACCGGCGAGTACGGCACCGGGCAGGTGCGCTCCACCTTCACGGCCGACCCCGGCCGAACCGGCGTGCTGCTGGCGAAGGCTGTCGTGCTCGCCGTGAGCACCTTCGTGGTCAGCGCCGTCTCGACGTGGATCGGTGTCCTGATCTCGACACCGCTGCAGGCGGGCAACGGCGTGGAGGCCGACCTCGGGGATCCCTCGGTGTTCATGCCGATCCTCGGCAGCAGCGTCTACGTGACGCTCCTCGCGCTGCTCGCCTTCGGCATCGGGCTGCTCGTCCGGTCGAGCGCCGGCGGCATCGCGATCACGCTCGGTATCCTGCTGGTACTGCCGGTCATCCTGTCGCTCCTCGGCAGCCTGATCGACGCGCAGTGGATCCTCGACGTCTCTCGGTTCCTGCCGTCGGACGCGGGGGCGCAGCTCTACGCTTACTCGTCGTCCGGTCCGGCCCCTGACCAGCCGGGGGTCGTCCTGAACGGCTGGGGTGGGTTCGGCGTCCTCCTCGCAGAGGTCGTCGTGGTCGGTGGCGCCGCCATCGCCGCGGCGCGCACACGCGACGTGTGAGCGGACCGACGACGGCGTCGCCCGCGCGACGTGTGAGCGGACCGACGACGCGTCGCTGACGCGACCCATGACGGACTGGAGGCTCGGTGCCGGACCGGCACCGAGCCTCCAGTCCGTCCCTGGTCACCCGAACGCGTGGACCCGCGCCTCCCACGGGCGCAGCGCGCCCGTCTCCGGCACACCGAGGTTGCCGAGGACCAGGTCGCCGAGGTGGGACCCGACGTCCTCCGGGAGTTCCAGAGCGGAGGACGACAGGTTCGCGACCACCGCGAGGGGCGGCTCGGACTCGTCCGGCAGGGACCGCGTGAAGGCCCACAGCGACGGGTGATCGGCCTCGAGCAGCTCGAACGCACCGAGCCGGACCGTCCGCGACGTGTGCCGGAGATCGATGAGTCGGCGCGTGTGCGCGAACACCGAGCGGTCGCCTGCTGCACGGTCTGCGGCCACCGTCACGGCAGGCCATCCCTGCCCCATGCCGATCCACGGCGTGGTCGAGGAGAACCCGCCGGCTGGCTCGCTGTCGTCCCAGGGGATCGGCGTCCTGGCGTTGTCCCGGCTGCGGAACGCCAACGCGTCGAGCGCCTCGGCCACGGGCATGCCGCGCCCGACCGCCCCGCGGTACCAGTTGAGCGATTCGATGTCGCGGTACTCGTCGATCGTCCGGAACCCGGCGTTCACCATGCCGATCTCGTCGCCCTGGTAGACGTACGGCGTCCCGCGGTGCAGGTGCAGCACGGTCGCGAGGAGCGTCGCGGACTCGTAGCGGAACGCGAACGGGTCGGCCCCGGATCCCGGCGGAGCAGCCCCGGCCGTTGCGGCCACGGCCGCGGCGCCGAACCGCGACACCGGCCGCGGCTGGTCGTGGTTGGCGAGGTAGAGCGAGTTCCAACCGGTCTCGGCGAGCGCGGTCTGCCACCGGGCGAGCGAGGCCTTGAGCACCGGCAGGTCGAACGGACGGTTGTCGAACTTGGTCGTGGGCCCGTGGTCGAGTCCGACGTGCTCGAACTGGAAGACCATGTCGAGCTCGTGGCGGTCCGGATCCGTGAAGAGCGCGGCGTCCTGGACGGTGACACCGGGCATCTCGCCGACGGTGAGCATGGCGTCGCGCCCGGCGAACACCCGCTCGTGCATCTCCTGCAGGTGGTCGTGGACACGCGGCTGCATCACGTACGCGGCGCTGCCGTCAGACAGCGCTTCCGGGTCCTTCGCGATGTGGTTGATCACGTCCATGCGGAACCCGTCGACCCCGCGGTCCAGCCAGCCGTTCATCATGGCGTGGACGGCCGCCCGCATGTCCGGGTTGTCCCAGTTCAGGTCGGGCTGCTGCGGCGTGAACATGTGCAGGTAGTACTGGCCCGTGCCCGGGTCCCACGTCCAGGCGGGCCCGCCGAACGCCGACCGCCATTCGTTCGGCTCGTGGCCGTCCACCGGGGCGCGCCAGATGTACCAGTCGTGCTTCGGGCAGGCCCGGGACAGCTTCGCGGCCTGGAACCACGGGTGCTGGTCGCTCGAGTGGTTCACGACGAGGTCCATGACGAGCTTCATGCCGCGTCGGTGCACCTCGACGAGCAGCGCGTCGAACTCGTCGATCGTGCCGAACAGCGGGTCGATGTCCTCGTAGTCGCTGATGTCGTACCCGTTGTCGGCCTGCGGCGACCGGTACACGGGGGAGAGCCAGACGACGTCGACCCCGAGGTCCGCGATGTGGTCGAGGTGCTGGCGGATCCCGGCCAGGTCGCCGACGCCGTCACCGTTGCCGTCCGCGAAGCTCCGCGGGTAGACCTGGTAGACCACCGCGTCCGTCCACCACGGCTCCGGTCCGGTCACGGCAGACGCCTCCTCGCGCTCACTTCCCCCTGCGACGGACGGTACTTCTGATCAGGGCAGGTAGTACGTCGGATTCGGCAACTTCACGGCTCGGTCGGCCGAGCCGCCCTTGAGATCGCTGTACTGGTCGCCCACGTTCGCGACGATGTCGTACCGTCCGCCGGCCGTCGACTCGATGTGTGCGCGGGTCTGCGACTTGTACTCGATCGTCGTGCACTTCGCGGTCGCGCACTGGACGTACGACGGCTGCTGCGACGCGCCGACCCCGGTCCACTTCGTGTAGTAGGTCTGCGTGCCGTGCTGCTCAGCGCGGAACTGCGGGTACCCGACCTTCTGCAGGTTCGCGATGGTCGCCGTCTTCTGGTCGTCGTTCCGACCGGTCAGCCCGATCACGGTGCAGCCGGACCGCTGGGCGATCGACACCAGGGACGTCATCGACGGGGTGGCGGGGAAGCGCTGGTCCTGGACCCAGACGTCCTGTTCGGTGGGGTCGAAGACGAAGTGCATGTCCGCGACCTCCATGTCGTAGGTCCACAGCGTGGTGTCGTCGGCGTCGAGCACGATCGCCGGGTTGCTGTGCTTCGCCCGGCCGACGGCGCACTGTGCAGCGATCACCGGGGCCTGGCGCGCGACGATCGACCGCATCTCGCGGATGTAGGGCGAGTCGGTGCGGTTCGCGATCCCGGTGCCGGGGTCGCCGTAGTACGTGGCGATCGTCTTCTTGACGGAGTCGATGTTCGGGATGCCCTCACCGCCCTGCGTCGCACCGGACGACCCGTCCGCGGCCATCGTGAAGTGCGTGCGCGGCGCGAGCGACGGCTCGGAGACCCCGGGGAGGTCGGCCGAGGGGAGGTAGTACGTCGGGTTCGGCAGCTTGAGGTTCCGGTCGGCGTACCCGCCCTGCAGGTCGCTCCACTGGTCGCCGATGTTCAGCGCGATGTCGTACCCGAGGTCCTGCTCGATGTGCTTGCGGGTCTGCGCCTTGTACTCGACCGTGGTGCACGACGCCGTCGCGCACGTGATGTACGACGGCTGCTGGCTGGCGCCGACGCCGGTCCACTTCGTGAAGAAGTCGTCCGAGGAGAACCCCTGGTAGCCGACCTTCGTCAGGTTGGCCACCGTTGCTGCCTTCTGGTCGTCGTTCCGGCCGGTCAGCCCGAAGACCGTGAACCCCATCGCCGATGCGGTGTTGACGAGGCCGACCATCGACGGGGTGGCGGGGAAGCGCTGGTCCTGGACCCAGACGTCCTGTTCGGTGGGGTCGAAGACGAAGTGCATGTCCGCGACCTCCATGTCGTAGGTCCACAGCGTGGTGTCGTCCGCGTCGAGCACGATCGCGGGCTTCTCGCCCTTCCGGACCGCGCGGTCGTGGATCTGCCGCAGCTGCGCCGTCTGCCGTGCGACGATCGACCGCATCTCGCGGATGTAGGGCGAGTCGGTCCGGTTCGCGATCCCGGTGCCGGGGTCGCCGTAGTACGTCGCGATCGTCTTCTTCACGGAGTCGATGTTGGGGATGCCCTCACCGCCCTGCGTCGCACCGGAGGACCCGTCCGCCGCCATCGTGAACGAGGTCCGCGGCGTCAGCCCGGCGTCCGGATCGTGTCCGTGCCCCGGGGACCCCCAGCCGTGCGCCGATGCGGGCGCGCCGCCGACGACGGTCGCCGCGACGGCGATGGCCGCGCCGACAGCGGTGGCGGAGAGGAGCCGGGAAGGAGACACGGGTCGACGCATGGCGTTCCTGATCTTCGGGGAGTGGCCCCCGGTCGGGGGACGTTCCAGCACGCTAGCTGGCAATCGGCAGTGCAGTCCATAGCCGGGTGCTGGATGTGGACAACTCGTCGACGCTGGTAGACAGGGCACATGACGGTTCGCTGGGGAGTCATCGGCACGGGCGGCATCGCCCGGTCATTCGTGGGCGACTGCACCGCTGCGGGGGTGGAGTTCGTCGCGGTCGGCAGCCGCACCCGGGCGAGCGCCGACGCGTTCGCGGCAGAGTTCGACATCCCGCGGGCCCACGGCAGCTACGCGGACCTGGTGGCCGATCCCGACGTCGACGCCGTGTACGTCGCGACACCGCACTCCCGCCACGCGGAAGACGCTCTGCTCGCGATCGACGCGGGCAAGCACGTCCTCGTCGAGAAGGCGTTCACGATCACCGCCGAGCAGGCGCGTCGCGTGGTCGATGCCGCTCGCCGGGAGGACGTCGTGGTCATGGAGGCCATGTGGACGCGCTTCCTGCCCCAGATGACCATGATCCGAGAGCTCATCGCGGAAGGACGGATCGGTCGCCCGCGGTTCGTGGAGGCCACGCACCACCAGGCCCTCCCGACGGATCCGCACCACCGGCTGCGCGACCCGGAGCTCGGGGGTGGCGCGATCCTCGACCTCGGCGTGTACCCGATCTCGTTCGTCGTGGACGTCCTCGGCGTCCCGACCGACGTCGTGGCGGCCGGCACGCTCAGCGCCGAGGGAGTGGACACACAGATGGGGATCGTGACGACCCACGACGGGGGAGCGCAGTCGATGGTGCACTTCTCGCTGGACGTCCGGACCCCGAACACCGCGTCGATCATCGGCGACGACGGGCGGATCGACATCGACGCCACCTGGTACACGCCGACGACGTGGCGGGTGCGCGACCGCGACGGAGCGGTCGTGGAGGAGTACGACTCGCGTGAGGAACTCACCGGCTACGCGCACGAGGTCCGCGCGTTCGAGGCGATGATCGCCTCCGGCGACCACGAGGGTGGCGCGATGGACCCGGAACAGACGGTCGCGATCATGGCGGTGATGGACGAGGCACGCAGGCAGGTCGGGGTCCGGTACGCGGCGGACGGCGGGTCGGCAGATGGCGAGTCGGCAGACGCCGAGTCGGCAGCAGGCCTGGAGGCTCCTCCCGCAGTTCCGTAGGATCGGTCCCGATGTCCGAGCACGAGTCCGTCCCCGACCGCCTCCGCGGCGTGTTCACCGCGATCCGCGGGTCGATCGCGCAGAAGCCCCTGCCGTGGGCGATCGGTGGCCTCGCCGCCGTCCTGGTGCTCGGCTCCGGCGGTGCCGTCGCGGTCGCCGCGGCGACCGCTCCGACCGGATCGGCGTCCAGGGCGCCGTCGGCCGGGGGGACGACGAGCAGCTCCGCGACGCCGACGGCGAGCACGACGCCGACCCCGACGGTGGCACCCCGTACGGTGCCGTCCGACGCCCCCGGGCCGTCTGCGCTCCGGACCTGCTCGATCGCCGGCCCGGCGTCCGCCGCCGGTCTCGGGAACTTCGAGGGCTACGTGATGAACGCCTCCACCGGGGAGATGCTCTTCTCCAAGAACGGCGACACCGCCGCGCAGACCGGCAGCGTCATGAAGACGCTCACGACCGCGACCGCGCTGGCCGTGCTCGGCGGCGACCACACGATCCCGACGACGGTCACCGACGAGGGCAGCGGCACGATCGCACTCGTCGGACACGGCGACGCGACGCTCTCGGCGGGCGGCGCGACGGTGTACCCGGGCGCCCCGACCCTGGCCCAGCTCGCGCAGCAGGTGAAGACGAAGCTCGGCGACACCGCGGTCTCGACGATCGTCACCGACGACACCTACTGGAACGACGCCGACGCCTGGGACCCGACGTGGCCCGTCAGCGAGCGGACGATCGGGTACCAGCCGGAGGTCACCGCGCTGATGGTCGACGGCGATCGCGCGAACCCGGGCGCCGCGACCTCGCCCCGCTCCGAGGACCCGGTCGGGCGTGCAGGTGCGGCGTTCCGGACGGCCCTGGCGAACGCCGGCGTCGTCGGTGCCGCGAACGCCCAGATCGTGAAGCGCGCGACCACCAGCCAGAGCACCATCGCGCAGGTGTCGTCGCAGCCGGTGTCGACCCTCATCGGCCAGATGATCCCGAACTCGGACAACACCCTCGCCGAGATGCTCGCGCGGATCTCGTCGAAGGAGTCCGGTTCAGACGGGTCTGCGGCGTCCCTGACCGGCGTCTACCAGAAGGCCCTCGCGTCGTACGGCGTCGACCCAGCCGGCATCGTCATCAAGGACGGCTCCGGCGAGAGCGCGTCGAACGCCGTCTCGCCGAACTTCGTGGCGCACCTGATGGTCCAGGTCGCGGCCGGGGCGAAGGGCCTGGGGACGCTCGCCCAGGCACTGCCGGTGTCCGGGCAGTCGGGCACGTTGTCCAGCCGCTTCACGGGGGCGAACGCCGTCGCGCGCGGCAAGGTGCACGCCAAGACCGGGTGGATCGACAGCGCGAACACGCTCGGCGGGTACATCGACGCGGCCGACGGGACGAAGCTGACGTTCGCGTTCTACGCCATCGGGTCCTCCCGCGCGGCCGCGCTGCCCGCCCTCGATGCGGTCACCGCTGCCGCCTACTCCTGCGGGAACAAGCTCACCAACTCATGATCGACCTGGTGTTGGATGGGCCCATGACCAGGGCTCTCCTCGTGGTGGACGTGCAGAACGACTTCACCGAGGGCGGCGCGCTCGGCGTCGTCGGCGGTGCGGAGGTCGCCGCACGCATCACGGCGTTCCTCGGCCGGCACGCCGACGAGTACGACCTCATCGTCGGGTCGCGCGACTGGCACCACGGGGACGACGACAACGGCGGCCACTTCGCGGTGGGCGGCGAGCCCGACTTCGAGACGACCTGGCCGGTGCACTGCGTCGCCGGGACGCCGGGTGCCGACTACCACTCGGAACTCGACACCGCACCCATCGACGTCCACGTCGTGAAGGGGCAGGGAGCGCCCGCGTACTCAGCGTTCGAGGGCACGACCGAGTCCGGCGAGGACCTCACCGACCTGCTCTACGACCGCAAGGTGCACGCCATCGACATCGTCGGCATCGCGACCGACCACTGCGTCCGGGCCACCGCCCTCGACGGTGTCCACGCGGGCCTCGACGTCGGTGTCTACACCGACCTCGTCGTCGGCGTGGACCCGGCGCGCAGCGAGGCGGCACTCGCGGAGATCGCGGCCGCCGGCGGTCACGTCGAACCCAGCGACATGGACGAGGGGCTCGCGAACCCCGGAGGCGCGCAGCTCTGACCCCGGCGGGATGGCCCGTCCTCGACTGATCGGTTCGTGGGATGTCGGTGGCCTGGTCTACCGTTGACTGAAACATCACCACCACAGTCACGGAGGGGTCGACATGGTCGATGGTCCTGGGAACACGTCCCGGAACGAGAACGGCAGCGGGCAGCAGGTCAACGTCGGGGGTGATGCCCACGGTCCTGTCGTCGCCGGTGGGGGCATCCACATCGGCGACGGCAACTCGGGGATCGTGATCACCGGCTTCGCCGACGGCGGCGGTCCGGAGCGCGAGTTCACGATCACCAAGGCGTCCCGCATCCCGATCACATCCACCTGGATCGGCATCGTCTCCGGCCTCGTGACGATCATCGGGTTCGTCACAGGAGCGACCTCGGTGTCGAGACTCGTCGGGCAGTTCCGCGACGGACTGAGTTCGGCGCCGACGATGGATCCCGCGGTCCCGGTCGGCGTGCTCGTGGCGGCGCTCCTCGTCGCGATCGGGATCGGCGGGTTCTCGATCGTCCGCTTCCTCGGGCGACACCTGCTCCGGCTCCCGAAGCGGTGGGGGCGCGCCTGGGCGGGGATCCGCGACGAATCGGGGCGGACGTTCCCGTACCGGCTGCGCCTCGCCGCGGATTGCGACCGGTGCCCGGGGCGTCCGATGCGGTTCGTGCAGATCCCGGAGACGTGGGTCGACCACTACCAGGACGGCAGACGCACCAAGCAAGAGGTGACGAAGTGGCTCCCTGTCGCCGTCTGTTCGCGCAATCCCGAGCACCGGATCGTGGTCGACGTCTCCGGCAACGACTTCGACTCCGCGTTGCCGCGCGGCTGAGTCAGACCAGGAGCTGGTGCTTCGCCAGGTCGCGGTACAGCGGCGTGGACTCGACCAGCTCCGAGTGCGTCCCGACCCCGACGACCCGTCCGTGCTCGAGCACGACGATGACGTCGGAGTCGACCACGGTGGACAGGCGGTGCGCGATGACGAGCAGCGTGCGGTCCTCGGCGACGGCGTCGATCGCCAGGCGCATCTTCTGCTCGTTCACGCCGTCGAGCGACGACGTGGACTCGTCGAGCAACAGGATCGGGGGAGCGGCGAGCAGCGCACGGGCGATCGCCAGACGCTGGCGCTCACCACCGGAGAGCATCACGCCGTCCTCGCCGACCTGCGCGTCGAGCCCACGGGGGTCGCGGTGCAGCACGTCGCCGAGGTTGACGGCCTCGAGGACACGGACGCAGTCGTCCTCGCTGGCGTTCGGCGACCCGAGCAGCAGATTCGCCCGGATGGTGCCGGCGAGCACGGGGGCGTCCTGTTCGACGTACCCGATCTGTGCGCGGAGTTCGTCGCGGTCGAGCCCGCGGACGTCGATCCCGCCGAGACGGATGACGCCCTCGGTCGGGTCGTAGAAGCGCTCGATCAGCGCCAGGGTCGTCGACTTCCCGGCGCCGGACGGGCCCACGAGGGCGACACGCGACCCGCGCGGCACGCGGAACGACACGCCGTGCAGGACCGCCTGCTCGTCGTCGGCGACGTCGCGGCGGCGATCCGGGCCTCCCGGCTGGCCGTTGGCGGCTTCTGCGCCGTCGGGACCGGACGCGTCCGCGGAGCGGGCGTACCGGAACGACACGTGCTCGAAGGTGATGGCGTCGTCGGTCGCGATGGCGGCGGCGGGGTGTACCGCGGCGTCGTCCTGGTCCTCCGTCGGCAGGTGGAGGATCTCCTCGATCCGGCCGAGCGCGCCGAGTGCCTGCGCGACGGCGACCGCTGCCCCCATCGCCTGGCCGAGCGGCATGATCATCATGAAGAGCAGCAGGATGAACGTGATCAGCGTGGCGATCGTGATCGTCCCCGCGGCGACCTGCGCGCCTCCGACGCCGAGCACGGCGATGAACGCGACCTGCATCACGATGCTCGCGACGGGCACGACGAACGCGGACATCTTCGCGATGTCGAGGCCGCGCTTGTACGCCTCGGTCGCGTGGCCGTCGACCTCGTGCACCTCGCGCTCGGTGGCGCCGGCGGCGCGGATGGTCCGGACGGCGCCGATGCCGCGTTCGACCGCGGCGGTGAGGTCGCCGACCTTCTCCTGCGCGCGCTTCGACGCGATGCGGATGCGGCGGCTCAGCCCACCGACCACGACGATCGCGACGATGACGATCGCGACGGTGATGCCGAGCAGCAGCGGGTCGATGATCGCCATCGCGATGATCGCCCCGATGAAGGTGAGCATCCCGCCGATGGACTCGATGAGTCCCTGCGTGAGGACCGCTCGGAGCAGGGTCGTGTCGCTGCCGACGCGGGACACGAGGTCGCCGGTGCGCCGGGTGTCGAACTCGGAGATCGGCAGGTTGAGGATGCGGGCGATCAGCTTGCGACGGGTCGAGAGGACGACGCCTTCACCCGCGCTCTGCAGCAGGAAGTGCTGGACGCCGTTGAGTACACCGGCGACGATCACCAGCACGACGAGCGCCCACACGAGCATGCTCAGCGTGTTGCCGTGCTGGACCGCGGTGACGACCTGGTTCACGAGCAACGGCTGGGCGAGTGACGCCCCGGCGCCGAGGATGCTCAGCACGATGATCACGACCATCGCGGGCTTGTTCTCGAACAGGTAGGACAGCAGGCGGCCGAAGGTGGCGCGGGGTCCGTCGGTCTTCTTCGGGCGGGCGAAGGGGGAGCTCATCGATTCCTAGTTTCTGCCGTACTTCTTGTGCACTGCCTGACGACTCACGCCGAGGAGCGTCGCGATCTCCTGCCACGAGGCGCCGGCGTTCCTCGCGCGTCGCGCGGCGAGTTCCTCGGTGCGGTCGAGCTCGCGACGGAGCTCGCGCACGCTGGCGAGGGCGGAGAACGGATCGTCTCCCGCTGCCCCCGCCGCGAGGCTCGTGATCGTCGGCCGGTCCATGCGTGTCAACCTACATTGACGCGATGTGCTTGTCAACCTGAGTTGACGCGCAGGGTGTGGGAGGCGGTGGGTGCTCAGGGTGCGCTGCTGGCTTCGGCGGACTGACGGGATCGACTCGGAACGACAAGGTCGCTGTCGTACGACGACGACCTTGTCGCTGCGACGCGTCTGCAACATCCCGCGCGCGCAAGGAACGACAGCATCGTTGTCGTACGACAGCGATGCTGTCGTTCGGGAGCGGGGCGGGGCGGGAGCGGGAGCGGGAGCGGGAGCGGGGGCGAGTGGGGTGGTCGAATCGCGCGGAGGAGGTCGAATCGCGCGTAGTTGGCCCGTTTTTCCGCGCACCTACGCGCGATTCGGCTTTCCATTGCGCGCGTTGTGGGTGGGAACGTGCGCGCAGACGGACGGGAGGCCCGGTGCCAGCTGGCACCGGGCCTCCCGTCTCGGACGATGGTCGCGTCTACGGCGCGAGGCTGCCGGACGTGTGCACGTGCCCGTCCGAGGCGGTCGGGTCGGCGTGGACGCGCGGTGCGTCCCCGTCGCCGAAGTCCCCGCCCTTCGTCTCGCGGATGAAGAGCAGCGCGACGAGCGTGACGACCGCTGCGATGGTCAGGTACAGCCCGACGAGGAAGATGTTGCCGTCGGGCTTCCACAGCGCGAGCGCGATGGTCGGTGCGAGCGATGCGCCCAGGATCGACGCGACGTTGTACGCGATCGCCGAACCCGTGTAGCGGACGTTTGTCGGGAACAGCTCGGGGAGCAGTGCGCCCATCGGGCCGAACGTCAGCCCCATCAGCGACAGGCCGACGATGAGGAAGGTGACGACGGTGATCGGGCCGGTCGAGGCGGCGAACCAGAACTGGAACGTCAGACCGAAGAGCGCGATGCCGATGGTGGTCGGGATGAGGGTCTTCCGACGGCCGAACTTGTCGGCGAGGAGCCCGGCGATCGGCGTGAAGATGCCGAAGAACACCACGCCGATCATCAGCAGCGTCAGGAACTCGCCGCGCGAGTAGCCGAGGCCGACCTTCGGGACGAGTGCCGAGGCGGTCGACCCGGTGGTGCCGTAGGACAGCGTGAAGGTCGTCATGAAGTAGAAGAGCACGTAGGTGGCGACCATGCCGAGCGTGCCGACGATGAGTGCGCGCCACGAGGTGCGGAACACTCGGCCCAGCGGGACCTTCGCGACCGTGCCGGACTCCTGCACGCCGCGGAAGACCGTCGACTCGACCAGCCGGAAGCGGACGTACAGCCCGACGAGCACCAGCACGGCCGACAGCAGGAACGGCAGACGCCAGCCCCATGCCTGGAAGTCGGGGTTCGGGGTTCCGTCGGCGCCGGCGGGCATCGCGGCGTTGATCGCGATGAACAGGCCGTTGGCGAGCAGGAAGCCGATCGGGGCGCCGAGCTGCGGCATCGAGCCGAAGACGCCGCGCTTGCCCTTCGGGGCGTTCTCGGTCGCGAGCAGGGCCGCACCGGACCACTCGCCACCGAGGCCGACACCCTGTGCGAAGCGCATCACGGCGAGGAGGACCGGTGCCCAGATGCCGATCGAGTCGAACGTCGGCAGGCAGCCGATCAGGAACGTCGCCGTGCCCATCACGAGCAACGATGCGACGAGGGTGGTCTTCCGGCCGATGCGGTCACCGAAGTGGCCGAAGATGATCGAGCCGACGGGACGCGCGAAGAACGCGAGCGCGAACGTCACGAACGACGACAGCTGCGACGCGGTGGGGTCTTCGTTCGGGAAGAACAGGGTCGGGAAGACGAGGACCGCGGCGGTGGCGTAGACGTAGAAGTCGTAGAACTCGATGGACGTGCCGATGAGGCTCGCGACGACGACGCGGGAACGCGGGTTCGTGGCGGGTGCTGGTGCTGGTGCTGCCGATGTGGCGGACATGGGACGGTGTGGACTCCGAGCAGAGCGTCGTGCAGGCGACGCAGCGGTACCGGACTGCGAACACCGATCGGTTCGCGCAGGTGGCGCTGGTGTTCGACCGGGTGCGTTCGGTTGGTGGTGTACCGCTTGTGACGGGAGACCTCAGTGTACGACGGATGTCGGCAACCTGCGAATCCGCCGAGGAGCTGGTATCCCAGTGTCAGTTGTGTGCGCCGACCTGCAGGTGTCCGGGGAGTTCGTGGCCCATGCGGTCGCGCTTGGTGTCCAGGTACCCGGCGTTCTGCGCCGAGACACCGACGACCAGGGGGACCAGTGTGTCGACCGTGATGCCGTGCTCTTCGAGCTGACGACGCTTCTCCGGGTTGTTCGACAGCAGCCGCACCCGGCCGATGCCGAGGTCGGTGAGGATGCCGGCGGCACCGCCGTACTCGCGGGAGTCCGCGGGGAGACCGAGCGCCAGGTTGGCGTCGAGCGTGTCGAGGCCGTCTTCCTGCAGCCGGTAGGCCTTCAGCTTGTTGACGAGTCCGATCCCGCGACCTTCGTGGCCGCGCAGATAGACCACGACGCCGCCTTCCGCGGCGATCGTGTCGAGGGCGGCGTCGAGCTGCGGACCGCACTCGCACTTCAGCGAACCGAATGCCTCTCCGGTCAGGCACTCCGAGTGCACCCGCACGAGCGCGCCGTCGGTCGGTGCGGAGCCGTCGGGCAGCGCACCGATGATCGCCACGTGCTCGGCACCGGTCACCAGGTCGCGGTACGCGCGCATCTCGAAGGTGCCGTGGCTCGTCGGGACGTTCGTGGACACCTCGAACTGGACCGGACTCCCGGGGGTGGGGGAGGTCAGCGCGTCGGTCATGGGGTACTCCGGTCGTTACGGGCCCCGTCGTTCGTGTGGTCGTCGTGGCGGCGTCGCTCAGGGTCGCGACCGGACGGACGTGCACGCACCAGCAGGTCAGGGCCGAGGCTGGTTGTCGATAGTACGTCCAACCGCAGACGTTCGTTCATGCTTCCCACACCGACGTCACCGAGCGCAACACGGGGGCCGCCGAGCAGGACCGGCGCGACGTAGACGAGGTACTCGTCGGCGAGTCCGGCGGCGATGAAGGCCGACGCGACGGTCGGGCCGCCCTCGACGAAGACCGTGCGGACACCACGGTCGCCGAGCGCACGGAGCGCCGCATCGAGGTCGTGTCCTGGCAGCTGCACGAAGCCGCGGGGGTGGCGTCGGACGGCGGCGTCAGCGGGGACGGGGCGGTCGCCGAGGACGACCGCGAGGGGCTGGTCGGCGAGGAGTTCGCCGGCGTCGCCGCGTGCCGTCAGGGACGCGTCGTCGGCGAGCACGGTGCCCGTCCCGACGACGATCGCGTCGTGCGAGGCGCGCTGCTCGTGCACGTGCTGGCGGGCGGCCGCTCCCGTGATCCACTTGCTCGTGCCGTCGGCTGCTGCTGCCCGGCCGTCCAGACTCGACGCCCACTTCACGGTCACCCACGGGCGTCCCCGGCGGACCGATGCGAGCCAGCGTTCGAGGAACGCGGAGGCCTCGTCCGCCAGGACGCCCGACACGACGTCGACACCGGCGGCTCGCAGCCGGTCGGCACCGCCGTGCACGTCCGCTCCGGGGTCGTCGATCGCGTACACGACGCGCCCCACGCCGGCCTCGATCAGCGCCACGGAGCACGGGCCGGTCCGTCCGGTGTGGTTGCACGGCTCGAGCGTCACGACGATGGTCGCCCCGCGGAGCTGCTCGGGTCGGAGCTTCGCCATCGCGTCGACCTCGGCGTGCGGCGTCCCGGCACCCTTGTGCCAGCCCTCTGCGAGCACCTCGCCGGCGGGGGAGAGCACGACGGCGCCCACCCGGGCGTGGTCGCCGAGCACGGGGCCGAGCGCTGCCAGTTCGAGCCCGCGGCGCATCGCCCGGACCTCTGCCGGCGATGCCGACGGGGCCGGGTCGGGAGTCGTCGGTGCGCTGCCGTCCACGGTCCGAGACTACCGGGCGGCCGCGAACGACTCGGCGGGCCAGGCGAGGTCGGACGCGGGCGTGCCGTCCGCGCGACGGAGCCCCTTCCAGGCCGAGGCGGGCGTGCCGTCGCGGTTCGGGATCACGGCGTCGCCGGTACCCGTGTACGAGAAACCGGCACGCCGTGCGACGCTCGCCGATGCCACGTTGCCCTCGTAGCACTCCCAGTACACGTCGGGGGCGCCTCGGTCGAACGCCCAGTCCACGACGAGCGTGACCGCTTCGTGCACGAGTCCGTGGCCGCGCGCGGACGGGGCGAGCCAGAAGCCGAGGTCGCGGCGCTGGGTGCGGTACGAGATGACGCCGACGAGCCAGGTGGAGCCCGGCTGCCGGATCGCCCACGTGTACTCGCGGTCGGACGCCCACCCCGGCCCCACGAGCGCGTCGATGAAGGCGTTCGCGTCCTGCGGCCGGTACGGCGTGGGGATCGTCGTCCAGCGGATGACGTCCGGGTCCTGGCACGCCTCGGTGATCGCGACGGTGTCCGCCCGGGTGGGGAGGTCGAGCCGGACGCGCTCGGACGCCAGCGTGACGGGGAACACGGTCAGCGCCGGACGCGCGGGACGAAGCCGATGCGGTCGTACACGCGCGCCAGGGTCGCATCGGCGATGGACTCGGCACGCTCGGCGCCGACGGCGAGCAGGCGGTCGAGCTCCGCCGGGTCGTCGAGGAGCTCGAGCGTGCGGGCGCGCACCGGTTCGAGCTCGGCGACCACCGCGTCCGCGACCTCGCCCTTCAGGTCGCCGTAGCCCCGTCCGGCGAACGACGACTCGAGCTCGGCGACCGGGGTGCGCGTGAACGCCGACAGGATCGCGAGCAGGTTCGTGACACCCGGCTTGGCGGCACGGTCGGCCCGGATCTCGCGTTCGGTGTCGGTCACCGCGGACTTGATCTTCTTGGCCGTGCGCTTCGGGTCGTCGAGCAGGCGGATGAGACCGTTGTCCGACGCGGCCGACTTGCTCATCTTGCTCGTCGGGTCCTGCAGGTCGTAGATGCGGGCCGACTCGGTGCCGATCTGTGCCTTCGGTACCACGAAGGTGTCGCCGAACCGCGAGTTGAACCGGTTCGCCAGGTCGCGGGTCAGCTCGACGTGCTGCCGCTGGTCGTCACCGACCGGCACCACGGCGGTGTCGTAGAGCAGGATGTCCGCGGCCATCAGGACGGGGTAGGTGAAGAGCCCCACCGACGCTGCCTCGGTCCCCTGGCGCGCCGACTTGTCCTTGAACTGGGTCATGCGGCTCGCCTCACCGAAGCCCGTGAGGGTGTTCAGCACCCACGCGAGCTCGGCGTGCGCGGGCACGTGGGACTGCACGAAGAGGGTCGATTTCGACGGGTCGATGCCCGATGCGATGTACTGCGCAGCGGTGGCACGGGTGCTCGCGCGGAGCTCGGCCGGGTCCTGCGGGCTCGTGATGGCGTGCATGTCGACGACGCAGTAGATCGCGTCGTGGTCGTCCTGCAGGTCCCTCCACTGCATGAGGGCGCCGATGTAGTTGCCGAGGTGCAGCGAGCCGGCGGACGGCTGGATACCCGAGAAGATGCGGGTCGTGGTCATGGTGGTGTTCCTGTACTGCTGGAAGAGGGTGGGGAGTCAGAGCTCGTAGTCGACGACCACGGGGGCGTGGTCGGACCATCGCTGGTCGTACGCCGCGGCGCGGTCGACCGTGTAGGAGCTCACCTTCGCGGCGAGGTCGGGCGTGGCCATCTGGTAGTCGATGCGCCACCCGGTGTCGTTGTCGAAGGCCTGACCGCGCCAGGACCACCACGTGTACGGACCGTCGACGTCGCCGGCCTGGTCACGACCGACGTCGACCCAGCCGAGGCCGGTGCCCGTCGATCCGTCAGCGCCCTCGACCTGCTCGCCGTCGGCGCCGAAGAAGCGGCTGAAGTACGCGCGCTCCCTGGGCAGGAAGCCGGCACGCTTGACGTTGCCCTTCCAGTTCTTGATGTCGCGCTCGTCGTGACCGACGTTGAGGTCACCGACGACGACCGCGAGCGGGTTGTGCTCGCGGAGTTCCGGCAGTCGCTCGGTCATCGCGTCGAGGAACTTCCACTTCTCGTCCTGCTTCTCGGTGCCGACCTCGCCCGAGTGCACGTACGTCGACACGACGGTCACGAGGGTGCCGTCGATCTCGTAGTCGGCTTCGAGCCAGCGACCGGCGGAGTCGAACTCCGACGGTCCGAGCTCGACGCGGTGGATGTGCGCCGTGTGCCGTGACGCGATCGCGACGCCCGCGCGGCCCTTCGCCGAGGCGGGGTCGTGCACGATGTCCCACCCGTCGCCGAGGAGCGCGGTGAGGTCGTCGGTCGATGCGCGGACTTCCTGCAGGGCGAGGACGTCGACGCCCCGCCCGTCGAGCCAGTCGCCCATGCCCTTGCGGAACGCGGCGCGGACGCCGTTCACGTTGACGGATGCGAGGCGCAGGCGTGTCATGCAGACCACCTTATCGGCGGCCGCCGACAGCCCTGGACGCGACCAGGAAAGACGGGAGGCACGGTGCCAGCCGGCACCGTGCCTCCCGTCAGGACGTGGTCGCGACGCGCGCGATCAGGCCGCGTCGTGGTCCGTCTTCAGGAACTCGACCAGGCTGTCCGCAGTCGTCTCGGCGTCGTCGCCGGACACGGTGAGCGTGACCTCGTCGCCGTTCTCGACGCCGAGCCCGAGGAGCCCGAGGATGCTGCCGGCGTTCGCGGACTTGTCGCCCTTGGCGATCGTGACCTGGTGACCCGACGCGGTGACGGTCTGGACGAAGAGCGACGCGGGACGGGCGTGCAGACCGGATCCGCTGGCGACGGTGACGGTGCGGGTGGCTTCGGACATCGATGAACTCCTAGTCGATGGGTGGTGCGCTCATGGTAGCGAGCAGGGGGTGGACGGAACCGGGCGGGCGGTCAGGGACGGCCGGGCCAGAAGACCTCGGTGCCTGCTGCCTCGACCTCGCGGACGAGGTCCAGGTTGACGGCTGGGTCGGTGATGATCGTGTCGATCGCGGCCAGTGGGGCGACGCGACCGAACTCCTCCCGGCCGAACTTCGTGTGGTCGGCGAGCAGGATGCTCCGGCGGGCCGACTTGATCATGGCGCTCTTCACGGCGGCCTCCGCCATGTTGTGGGTCGTGAGGCCGCGCTCCGGGGTGATGCCGTTGATGCTGATGAAGGCGACGTCGACGCTCACCATGCCGATGAGCTGGTGCGTCCAGGTGCCGACCCCGGCCAGGGAGTCGCTGCGGATGTTGCCGCCGAGCAGGTGCAGGTCGATCCCCGGGCGGTTGGCGACGGCCATCGCGACGGGGAGCGAGTGCGTGACGACGGTCAGGCCGCGGTCGGTGGGGAGCATCTCGGCGAGGCAGATCGTCGACGTGCCGGCGTCGATCATGATCGAGCCGTTCTCCGGCAGTTCCTCGAGCGCGGCCTCGGCGATGACCATCTTCTCGGCCTGGTTGATGCCGCCGCGATCGCCGACACCGGGGTGCAGCGTGATCCGCTCGACGGGGATCGCACCACCGTGGGCGCGGCGGACGAGGCCGCGACGCTCGAGCGACGTCAGGTCACGCCGGATCGTCTCCGGTGTGACCTCGAGCAGCTCGGCGAGGTCCTTGACGTCGACCCGGCCGTTGGCGCGCGCCTGCTCGACGATGCGCTGGTGGCGCTCTGGTGCGTACATCGGACCTCGGTGTCTCGTGAGGGTGTCGGGTGGAACGGTCCGGTCCGGCCCGAACGGATCAGAACGGGCACGGACGGCGGTGTTCGTCGGGATCGACGCCCGAACTGGGGGCGGCTCAGACCGAAACGGGCATCTGTTTGTGCATTTTTATCCCCGGATGTGTTTGTTTGTCAACGCGGATCGATGTAGTGTGCTGCCAAGCCGCACGGGCGTGGTCCGTTCGTGCCGCTGTGCACCGAACCACCAGGACCACCAGAACGACCAGAACCACCGGCCCCCACCGCAAGCGCGCGTGAGATGAAGGAGTCTCGAATGTCCGAACTGCTCGGAACCGGCGTCGGCCGCGGCGTTGCCCACGGCCCCGTGCTCCGGATGGCGGACCCGCTCGGCGAACCGTCGACCACGGCGCTCGAGGGCTCGGCGGACGACGCGAAGCAGGCGGTGCACGAAGCGCTCGCCGCGGTGGCGGAGGACCTCACCAAGCGCGGACAGCTCGCCGGTGGCGACGCCCAGGCCGTGCTCGAGGCGCAGGCGCTCATGGCGCAGGACCCGACGCTCCTCGACGACGTGCACACCCGCATCGACGGCGGCACCAACGCCGAGCGTGCGGTGTTCGAGGCGTTCGGCCAGTTCCGCGACCTGCTCGTCTCGATGGGCGGCTACATGGGGGAGCGCGCGACGGACCTCGACGACGTCGCCCAGCGCATCATTGCCAAGCTCCGGGGCGTGCACGCACCCGGCGTCCCCGAGTCGGACACCCCCTTCGTGCTCGTCGCCCGCGACCTCGCCCCTGCCGACACCGCACTCCTCGACCTCGACAAGGTCCTCGCCCTCGTCACGCGTGACGGCGGCCCGACCTCGCACACCGCGATCCTCGCCCGCGCCAAGGGCATCACCGCGATCGTCGGCGTGACCGGCGCCGACGACCTCGCCGACGGCCAGACGGTCGTCGTCGACGCCGCTGCCGGTACCGTCGTCACCGAGCCGTCCGCCGAACTTGTCGCCGACGTCGAGCAGCGCATCGCCGACCGCCTCGCCGCCGCCGCAGCGCCCCTCACCGCTGGTGCCCTCGCCGACGGCCACGTCGTGCCGCTCCTCGCCAACCTCGGGAGCCCGGCAGACGCCGCCGGCGCCGTCGCTCTCGGTGCGGAGGGCGTGGGGCTCTTCCGCACCGAGTTCCTCTTCCTCGACTCCCCGAAGGCCCCGACGGTCGACGAGCAGAAGGAGTCGTACAAGCAGCTCCTCGCCGCGTTCCCCGGCAAGAAGGTCGTCGTCCGTGCGCTCGACGCCGGCGCCGACAAGCCGCTGCCGTTCCTCACCGACAAGGACGAGGAGAACCCGGCGCTCGGACGCCGCGGGCTCCGTGCGCTCCGGAACCACCCCGAGGTGCTCCGCGACCAGCTCACCGCGCTCGCGCAGGCCGACGCCGAGACCGAGGCCGACCTCTGGGTGATGGCCCCGATGGTCGCCGACGCCGAGGAGACCGAGTACTTCGTCGACCTCGCCCGTGAACTCGGGATCAGGACCGCCGGCGTGATGGCCGAGGTGCCCTCGCTCGCGCTGATGGCCGAGCAGGTGTTCCAGTCGGCGGACTTCGTGTCGATCGGCACGAACGACCTGACCCAGTACACGATGGCCGCCGACCGCATGCTCGGCACCGTCGCGAGCTACCAGGACCCCTGGCACCCCGCCGTCCTCCGTCTCGTCGCGCAGCTCGGCACCGCCGGTGTCAGCGCGTCGAAGCCCGTCGGCATCTGCGGCGAGGCCGCCGCCGACCCGCTCCTCGCCGTCGTCCTCGTCGGACTCGGCGCCACCACCCTCTCCATGACCCCCGCAGCCCTCGCCGACGTGCGTGCCGAACTCGGCAAGCACACCCTCGACGAGGCCCGCGAGATGGCCCAGGCGGCACTCGCCGCGTCCACGGCGGCAGCAGCCAAGTCCGCCGCCGCGGCCGCGCACGCCGTCTGAGCCCACCCAGCACCACCCCTTCCCTGACACAGCAGCAGCACCACCACACAGAAAGTCACCGCACATGACAACGTCGTCCGTTGCAGCGCCCGACGCCCCCGCGAAGTCGCGGGGCGGCGCACGCGTCGCCGTTCAGAAGTTCGGCACGTTCCTCTCCGGCATGGTCATGCCCAACATCGCGATCTTCATCGCGTGGGGCATCATCACCGCCTTCTTCATCGAGACCGGCTGGACCCCCGTGGGCATCCTCGGCGGGTTCGGCGAGACGAACGGCGTGGCCAACATCGGCCTCGTCGGTCCGATCCTGACCTACCTCATCCCGCTCGCGATCGCGATCCAGGGTGGCCGGATGGTCTACGAGACCCGCGGCGCCGTCGTCGGCTCGATCATGACGATGGGCGTCATCATCGGCGCCAACGGCACCACGATGATCCTCGGCGCGATGATCTGCGGGCCGCTCGGCGCGTACCTCATCAAGCAGATCGACAAGATCTGGGACGGCAAGATCAAGCCGGGCTTCGAGATGCTCGTGAACAACTACGCGGCCGGCATCCTCGGCTTCGTGCTCGCGATGATCGGGTTCTTCTGGCTCGCCCCGCTGTTCAAGCTGATCGCCGAGGGGCTCGGTGCCGCGGTGAACTTCCTCGTCCAGCACTCGCTGCTGCCGCTCGCGAGCGTCATCATCGAGCCGGCGAAGGTGTTCTTCCTCAACAACGCGATCAACCACGGTGTGCTCGACCAACTCGGTGCGCAGCAGGTGCAGGCGTCCGGGAAGTCCATCCTGTTCCTCCTCGAGGCGAACCCCGGCCCCGGTCTCGGCATCCTGCTCGCCTTCACGTTCTTCGGTGTCGGCATCGCCCGCTCGACCGCTCCCGGCGCGATCATCATCCAGTTCTTCGGCGGCATCCACGAGATCTACTTCCCGTACGTGCTGCAGAAGCCGGTCCTGTTCATCGCCGTGATCCTCGGTGGTGCAACGGGTGTCGCGACCAACGTGGCGTTCCACTCCGGCCTCGTCGCTCCCGCATCGCCCGGGTCGATCTTCGCCGTGCTCGGTGCGACCGCGAAGGACAGCTTCGTGGGCGTCATCCTGTCCGTCCTCTTCTCCGCAGCGGTGTCCTTCGCCGTGGCGTCGTTCTTCCTCATCGCCACCCGCAAGCGCGACCTCGCGTCCGGCGGCGGCGACATGGCGGCGGCGTTCGACAAGATGCAGGCAACCAAGGGCCGTGACGCCAACGCGGCGACCGCCGGTCTCTTCGGCGGCAACGCCCCGGCGAACGCCGACGAGGCAGCTGCCGTCGGCGGCACCACGACCGCGACCCGGGTCGAGAACGTGGTGTTCGCCTGCGACGCCGGCATGGGCTCGAGTGCGATGGGTGCGAGCGTCCTCCGCAACAAGATCAAGAAGGCCGGCATCGAGGGCGTCACCGTCGTCAACAAGGCCATCGCGAACCTGTCCGGCGACGAGGACCTCGTCATCACGCAGGAAGAGCTGACGGACCGCGCCAAGCAGAAGACCCCGAACGCACAGCACGTGTCGGTCGGCAACTTCATGAACGCGCCGCAGTACGACCAGGTCGTCGAACAGCTCAAGAACCAGTAACGCAGTGCAGTATCGGAGGGGGTGGGCCACGGCCTGCCCCCTCCACCACGTCCACGAAGCAAGGAGAACACCCATGCCCGTCCTGCAGGAGAGCCAGATCCGCATCCACGCCGAGGACACCGCTCCGACCAAGTCGGAAGCGATGAAGGAGGCGGCCGAGATCCTCGAGGCTGCAGGCGCGGTCACCGGTGAGTACTACCCGGCGATGCTCGAGCGCGAGAAGAGCGTCTCGACGTACATGGGCAACTTCCTCGCCATCCCGCACGGCACCAACGACGCGAAGGACGCCATCAAGTCGTCCGCGCTGTCGTTCATCCGCTACGCGGCCCCGATCGACTGGGACGGCAACGAGGTGCGCTTCGTCGTCGGCATCGCCGGGGTGAACAACGAGCACCTCGACATCCTGTCCAAGATCGCGATCGTGTTCTCCGACGAGGACCAGGTCCAGGCGCTCACGGACGCGCCCGACGTCGCCGCGATCCTGGCCATCCTCGGCGAGGTCAACGAGTGACCGACCAGCGCACCGCCGTCCACTTCGGCGCGGGGAACATCGGCCGTGGCTTCGTCGGGCTGCTCCTGCACGAGGCCGGCTACGAGGTCGTCTTCGCCGACGTCGCCGCGCCGCTGATCGACGCCCTGGCCGCCGCCGACTCCTACACCGTGCACGAGGTCGGTGCCGGTGCCCGTGACCACGAGGTCACGGACTTCCGTGCACTGAACAGCGCCCAGGACGAAGCAGCCGTGGTCGCCGAGATCGCGGCGGCCGACATCGTCACCTGCGCCGTCGGTCCGAACGTCCTGAAGTTCATCGCCCCCGTGATCGCCGCGGCGCTGCAGGCACGACCGGCCGACGCCGCGCCGATCGCCGTGATGGCGTGCGAGAACGCCATCAACGCGACCGACCGCCTCCGCGAGTTCATCGTCGACGCACTGCCGTCGGACACCCGCGACCAGGCACTCGCGAAGGCCGTCTTCGCGAACACCGCCGTCGACCGCATCGTCCCGGCCCAGCCGGAGGGCGCCGGCCTCGACGTCACCGTCGAGACGTACTTCGAGTGGGCCATCGACCGCACGCCGTTCGGGGGCTCCGAGCCGGAGATCCCCGGCGTGCACTACGTCGACGGCCTCGCGGCGTCGATCGAGCGCAAGCTCTTCACGGTGAACACCGGGCACGCCACGGTCGCGTACCACGGGTTCCTCGCGGGAGCGGACAAGATCTCCGACGCCATCGCGATCCCCGCGGTCCGGTCCGAGCTCGAGTCGGTGCTCGCCGAGACGAGCGACCTCCTCGTCCGTCGCCACGAGATCGACCCAGAGGTGCACCGCGCCTACGTCCAGGCGATCATCGGTCGGTTCGAGAACCCGCACCTGCCGGACACGGTCACCCGCGTCGGTCGGCAGCCGCTCCGCAAGCTCTCGCGCGACGAGCGCTTCGTCTCGCCGGCAGCGGCACTCGCGGAGGACGGCACCGAGCCGGTCGCGCTCCTCGACGCGATGGGTGCTGCGCTCCGTTTCGACGTCCCCGACGACGAGCAGAGCGTCGAGCTGCAGGCGCTGCTCGCATCCGACAAGTCGGATGCCGACGTCGTGACCGAGATCACGGGTCTGGGTGCGGAACACCCGCTGCACGCGGCGTTCGCGGACCGCGTGCGCGTCGCGCGCTCCTAGCCACGCGCGGACTGGAGGCCCGGTGCCAGTTGGCACCGGGCCTCCGGCGCGCGCTCCGCATGTTGCGACGCGCCAGCGGCGCGCGGCGCCAGCGCCGGCCGAGCCTGCGAGGTCGGTTCGATGCTCGGCACGCGCGGGTACCGTCCGGGACATGACGACACAGTGGGTGGCGCCGCGTCCCGGCGGCAGCGAGGTCCTGGAAGCGATCGACGTGGAGGTCCCGGCGCCGGGACCCGGCGAGGTCACGATCGAGGTGCGCGCCGCTGGCATGAACCCCGCCGACACGAAGCACACCCGCGGAGGCGAGCCCTCCGCGTACCCGATGCCGATCGGCTACGAGGTCGCCGGGGTCGTCTCCGCCGTCGGACCCGACGTGTCGTTCGTGGTCGGCGACGAGGTCCTGGCCTTCCGCATCGCCGGCGGGTGGACGGCATCGCTCACGGTGCCCGCGGTCGACGTCTTCCGGAAGCCGGCATCGCTCGGGTTCCCGGAGGCTGCGAACCTGCTGCTCGCCGGGGCCACGGCGGCCGACGTGATCCGGGTCACCCGCGCCTCCGGCAACGACACGGTGCTCGTGCACGGCGCCTCGGGTGCCGTCGGGCTCAGTGTCCTGCAGCTGCTCCGTCCGCTCGGCGCCCGGGTGCTCGGCACCGCGTCGGAGCGTGGAGCAGCGACCGTCCGGCGGTACGGCGGCGAGTGGGTGCCGTACGGTGACGGGCTCGAGGACCGTGTGCGCGAGGCCGCCCCGACCGGGGTCGACGTCGCGATCGACTGTGTCGGGACCGACGAGGCCGTGGACGTCTCACTGGCACTCGTCGCCGACCGGAGCCGCATCGTCACGATCGCCGCGCAGGCCAGGGCGGCGGCGGACGGGTTCCCGGCGGTCGGCGGTGCCCAGCCGGAGAGCAAGGCGTTCCGGGACTCCGTCCGGCAGCGGCTGGTCGACCTCGCCGGAGCCGGGCAGCTCGACGTGCTGGTCGCGCGGACGTTCCCGTTGGCGTCGGCGCGCGAAGCCGCCGAACTGCTGGAGTCCGGGCACCCGGGTGGGAAGCTCGCACTCGTTCCCTGAGGATGTGCCAGGATCGCGGTGTGAGCGATCAGTATCCGCCGTACGGCCAGCCGAACCAGAACCCGTACGGGCAGAATCCGTACGGCCAGCAGCCGACCTCGGGCCAGCCGCCGCTGTGGGCGCCCTGGTACGGGATCCCGTTCCCGCAGGCCTTCCTGCGGTTCTGGAAGAAGTACGTCCGCTTCGACGGACGCGCCAGCCGCAGCGAGTTCTGGTTCTGGGCGCTCTGGTACGTCCTCGGCAACGTGGCGACCGGCATCGTCGGGGGCATCCTCAACGCGCTGCCGTTCATCGACAACGCGGACGACGGGCTGAGCAGCCTGTGGGCACTGGCGTGCGCGCTCGGGTTCATCGCGCTGACCGTCCGTCGCCTGCACGACGTGAACCTCAGCGGCCTGTTCGCGCTGCTCTTCATCATCCCGCCGATCGGTGTCCTGTTCTCGCTCATCGTCGGGCTGCTCGGGACGAACCCGCAGGGACAGCAGTACGACCGACCGGACCGCGGCTGACCCGACCCGCTCGGGGCCGGACACCGATCGACGCACGACAGGGGACAGTGTGAGCAACACCGATCCGACGCAGGGGCAGCAGGGGCCGTCCGGCCAGCAGCCGGGGCACGGCGGGCAGCAGGGCCGGCCGCAGTGGGGCCAGCCGCAGGACGGCGGTCAGCCGCAGTTCGGCAACCAGCCGCAGTACGGCGGCCAGCCGCACTACGGCGGCCAGCCGCACTACGGCGGCCAGCCGCAGTACGGCGGCCAGCAGGGGCAGCAATCGCAGCAGCCGTACGGGCAGCCCCAGTACGCGCAGCCGTACCCGACGTTCCCACCGATCCCCACCGGCCCCGGCGGCACGCCCCCGCTCTGGGCGCCGCACTACGGCATCGGGTTCCTCGGTGCGATCAAGCGCTTCTTCACGAAGTACGCGCGGTTCGACGGCCGCGCCAGCCGGAGCGAGTTCTGGTGGTGGCTCCTCGCCAACGCGATCGTGACGGTCGTGCTCTACGGCGGGTTCATCGCTGCGCTCATCACGTGGAGCGTCGCGAACAGCACGACGGACCAGTACGGGTACAGCCACACGACCGGGGCGCCGCCGTTCTGGGCGTTCGGACTCCTCTTCCTCTGGGGGATCTGGGGACTCGGGACGATCGTGCCGAGCCTCGCCCTCGGGTGGCGCCGGGTCCACGACGCGAACCTCGCCGGCCCGTTCTGGCTCATCTCGTTCGCCGCCGGATTCGCCGGGATCGTGTTCGGCTGCCTCGAGCCGAACCCGGCCGGTGCGCAGTACGACCGGCCCGACCAGCGGTAGTCGAGACTTCTTCGGACGGACGGGTGCCGTTCTGATTGACTCTGACAGGAGTATCAGCCGACACCCAGGGGGTCCACCATGACCGATCAGTACCCGTCCGACAATCCGTACGGGCAGCAGCCCGGACACACGCCGCAGTACGGTGCGCCCGCACCGACGGGGCCTGATGGCGAGCCGCCACTGTGGGCACCGTGGTACGGGATCTCCTTCGGGGGAGCCGTCCGCCGGTTCTTCAAGAAGTACGCCCGGTTCGACGGTCGTGCGAGCCGCAGCGAGTTCTGGTGGTGGTACCTCGCGAACGGCATCATCAGCATCGTGCTCGGCATTCTGCTCGGAGTGGGCGCCGCGACGTCGCAGATGACCACCGTGTCGAACGGCTACAGCACCGTGTCGACGATGCAGAGCCCCTCGGCGCTCTACGTCATCGTCGGGATCATCGCGACGATCTGGTTCCTCGCGATCATCGTGCCGACCATCGCGCTGTTCTGGCGCCGTCTGCACGACGCGAACCTCGCCGGACCGTTCTGGTTCCTCGGGTTCATCCCCGGTGTCGGCGGGATCATCCTCATCATCCTGGCGATCCTGCCGTCGAAGCCCGAGGGGCAGCGGTTCGACCAGCCCGGTCGCGGCTGACCGGTCAGACCACGAAGCAGGGCCCCAGCGTGTGCCGGGGCCCTGCTTCGTCGTGGGGAGGCGTCAGACCGCGCGGACGCGGACCAGGGACCCGTCGACGACGAGGTCGCGGATGGTCGTGGTCGGGTCGGCGATCTGGAAGCGGAGCGCGCCACCCGGCTGCTCGAACCACGGCTGCACGAACCGGACGGACACCAGGAACGGACGGTCGACGACGTAGCGGTGCACCTCGGGTGCCGCCGTGACGTGCGGGGGGAGCGACCGCGACGGCATCGGGGTGTCGAGCGGGTGCAGCAGGTACCCGTCCGGACCGCCGATGCGGTCGACCGGGACACCCGCCGGGATCTGGATGGTGAGGCCGTCCGGGCCCGCCTGCGACACCTGCTGCGCGAGCTGCGGGTACGTCGACGCTGCGCGGTCGCGGAGGCCGTCGAGCTCGTGCCGCTGGATGTCGCGCGGCGCGGGGAACGGACGGTTCAGGAACCGGCGGAGCATCTCGACCGCGTCCGACTCGCCGCGAGCCGTCGCCAGACGTCGCGCGGTGCCGTAGTCGACGACCTCGAGCGCGAAGGTGTCCGCGCCATCGGCCGGCACGAGGCGCAGCGCACCCTCCACTGGAGGCTCGTGCAGTGTCTCTCCGGGGAGCTGCACGTAGCGGATCGTGTAGCCGAGCTGGTCGAGGATGGGGCGGGTGTCCGCGAACGTCATGAGCGGGAGCCTAGTGGTCTGACCTCTGCCGATCCTGGTGCCGCGACGGACCTATGCCCGACCACGCATGACCGCCTGCTTGACCTCCGAGATCGCCTTGGTGACCTGGATGCCGCGGGGGCAGGCGTCGGTGCAGTTGAAGGTCGTGCGGCAGCGCCAGACGCCTTCCTTGTCGTTGAGGATGTCGAGGCGCACGTCGGCCGCGTCGTCGCGCGAGTCGAAGATGAAGCGGTGCGCGTTGACGATCGCGGCCGGACCGAAGTACTGGCCGTCGGTCCAGAACACCGGGCAGGACGACGTGCACGCTGCGCAGAGGATGCACTTCGTGGTGTCGTCGAAGCGGGCACGGTCGGCGACGGACTGTACGCGCTCCTTGCCCTTCTCCGGCGTGGAGTTCGCCTGCAGGAACGGCTGGACCTCTCGGAAGGACTTGAAGAACGGCTCCATGTCGACGACGAGGTCCTTCTCGAGCGGCAGGCCCTTGATCGCCTCGACGTAGATCGGCTTCGACACGTCGAGGTCCTTGATGAGGGTCTTGCACGCCAGACGGTTGCGCCCGTTGATGCGCATCGCGTCGGAGCCGCACACGCCGTGCGCGCAGGAGCGGCGGAAGGTCAGTGACCCGTCCTGCTCCCACTTGATCTGGTGCAGCGCGTCGAGGATGCGGTCGGTCGGCAGCATCATGACGTCGAAGTCCTGCCACCGCGGCTCGTCGTCGACGTCCGGGTCGAAGCGCCGGACGATGATCGTGACGGGGAACGACCCGGGAGGTGCTGTCGCCGCGTCGGTGCGGGGGGCGTCGGAGACCAGGGCGTCGGTCATCAGTACTTCCTCTCCATCGGCTCGTACCGCGTCACGACGACGGGCTTCCAGTCGAGCGTGATGTGGTCGTCGGCGAGTGACGAGTGCGGGTCGCCCGTCAGGTACGCCATGGTGTGCTGCATGTAGTTCTCGTCGTCGCGCTTCGGGTAGTCGTCGCGCATGTGGCCGCCGCGGGACTCCTTGCGGTTGCGTGCCGAGTAGACGACGACCTCGGCGAGGTCGAGCAGGAACCCGAGTTCGACGGCCTCGAGCAGGTCGGTGTTGAAACGCTTGCCCTTGTCCTGCACGGCGACGTTCATGTACCGGTTGCGCAGCGTGTGGATGGTCTCGGTGACGCGTGCGAGCGACTCGTCGGTGCGGAACACCTGCGCGTTCTTGTCCATCTCCTCCTGCAGCTCCTTGCGGAGCGCGGCGACGCGTTCGGTGCCGGTGGAGGCGCGGAGCTGTTCGAGCATGCCGCGGACGTTCGCGGCCGGGTCCTCGGGCAGGGGCAGGAACTCCGCCGTCTTGACCCACTCGGCAGCGTTGTTGCCGGACCGCTTGCCGAACACGTTGATGTCGAGGAGCGAGTTGGTGCCGAGACGGTTCGACCCGTGCACGGAGACGCACGCGCATTCGCCGGCGGCGTACATGCCCGGCACGACGTGGTCGTTGTCGGACAGGACCTCGGCGTTGGTGTTCGTCGGGATGCCGCCCATCGCGTAGTGCGCGGTCGGCATCACGGGCACCGGCTCGGTCACGGGGTCGACGCCGAGGTAGGTGCGGGCGAACTCGGTGATGTCCGGGAGCTTGGTCTCGAGGACCTCGGCACCGAGGTGCGTGCAGTCGAGCAGCACGTAGTCCTTGTTCGGGCCGGCGCCCCGGCCCTCCGCCACTTCCTGCACCATGCACCTCGCCACGATGTCGCGTGGGGCGAGGTCCTTGATGGTGGGGGCGTAGCGCTCCATGAAGCGCTCACCAGAGGCGTTGCGGAGGATCGCGCCCTCGCCGCGGGCGCCCTCGGTCAGCAGGATGCCGAGTCCGGCGAGCCCGGTCGGGTGGAACTGGAAGAACTCCATGTCCTCGAGCGGCAGACCCGTCCGCCACACGATGCCGACGCCGTCACCGGTGAGGGTGTGCGCGTTGGACGTCGTCTTGTACATCTTGCCGAAGCCGCCGGTGGCGAAGATCATCGCCTTGGCGTGGAAGACGTGCAGCTCGCCGGTCGCGAGCTCGAACGCCACGACGCCGGCGGGCTGCTTGCGGGTGACGCCGTCCTCGCCGACGACGTCCACCATGATGAGGTCGAGCGCGTAGAACTCGTTGAAGAAGTTCACGCCGAGCTTCACGCAGTTCTGGAACAGCGTCTGCAGGATCATGTGGCCGGTGCGGTCGGCGGCGTAGCAGGCCCGGCGGACGGGGGACTTGCCGTGGTCGCGGGTGTGGCCGCCGAAGCGACGCTGGTCGATCTTGCCCTCTGGGGTGCGGTTGAACGGCAGGCCCATGTTCTCGAGGTCGATGACCGCGTCGATGGCTTCCTTCGCGAGGATCTCGGCGGCGTCTTGGTCGACCAGGTAGTCACCGCCCTTGATCGTGTCGAACGTGTGCCACTCCCACGAGTCCTCTTCGACGTTCGCGAGCGCGGCCGCCATGCCGCCCTGCGCCGCACCGGTGTGCGAGCGGGTCGGGTACAGCTTCGAGATGACCGCGGTGTTCGCCTTCGGGCCGGCTTCGATCGCGGCACGCATGCCCGCGCCGCCCGCGCCGATGATGACGATGTCGAACTGGTGGTGATGGACGGTGATGTCGGTCACGTGGATCTCTCGAGTCAGGGGTGCAGAGGAAGAAGCGGTGGGTCGCGCTACTGCGCCGGGCAGAACGACGGCAGGTCGGCGGCGGCAGCGCCCGCGGGGCACGGGTCGAAGGTCCAGCAGACCAGCGTGCCGAGGACGATCAGCAGGACGCACGCGACCAGGATGGCGACGAGCAGCGTCTTGCGGATGCCGGGCTTCGACACGTAGTCGTTGACGATCGTGCGCATGCCGTTCGAGCCGTGGATCAGCGCGAGCCAGAGCATGAGGGTGTCCCACACCTGCCAGAACGGGCTGGCCCACTTGCCGGCGACGAAGGCGAAGTCGATCTGCTTGACCCCTTCGCCCGCGACCATGTTCACGAACAGGTGGCCGAAGATCAGGACGACGAGCAGGACGCCGGATCCGCGCATGTAGATCCAGCCCCACTTCTCCCAGTTGGTGGAGCGGCGGGCGGCCTCGGAGCTGCGAGGGGGTGCGATGGTGTCGGTGGTCATGTGGTGCCCCCTGGTCAGTGGAAGTCGGCGACGAGGTTCATGAGCTGGCGCGGCAGGAAGCCCGCGATCGCGATCGCCCACAGGACGATGACGATCCAGAACATGGCCCGCTGGTACTTCGGCCCCTTGGACCAGAAGTCGACCAGGATGATGCGCAGCCCGTTGAACGCGTGGAAGACGATCGCCATCACGAGGGCGATCTCACCGAGGTTCATGATCGGGGTCTTGTACGTGCCGATGACCGCGTTGTAGGCCTCTGGCGACAGGCGCACGAGCGCGGTGTCGAGGATGTGCACGAGCAGGAAGAAGTAGATCGCGACGCCGGTGATGCGGTGCAGGACCCACGACCACATACCGGTGCTGCCGCGGTACAGCGTCCCCTTGGGGGTCCGAGACGCGCGGGGCGCCTCGATGGTCACCTGTGGCACGGCTGTCGCCGTACTCCCTGCGGTCTGCTCGGCCATGAGCTCGCCCTCCGTTGAGACCGGGGCGCCGATCGGCGCACCGTTGCCGTCGTGTTCGTGTGGAACACGACCATCCTATGACCGGGAGCTGACCTTCTCGTTCCACTCGGCTCGGACACCCCGTGCGGCGGCGGGCGGCGCGCCGATGTTCCTCGCCGTGTCGTGGTGCGCCAGCAGCTGGTCGCCGACCGCCTCCCACGTGGTGCCCTCCACCCGCAGCCGCCCGGCCGACCCCATGCGCGCGGCGCGGTCCCGGTCGAGGTGCAGTCCGACGACCGCCTGCCGGAGCGCCTGCGGGACCTCCGGGTCGTAGAGCTCGCCGTCGAGCCCCGGCGCGACGAGGTCGAGCGGCCCACCGGATGCCGGCGCCACCACCGGCAGGCCGGTGGCGTGCGCCTCCTGCAGCGTCTGCCCGAAGGTCTCCGCCGGTCCGGTGTGCACGAACACGTCGAGTGCCGCGTACGCATCCGCGAGGGCGTCGCCGCGCAGCGGACCGGTGAAGGTCACGTCGAGGTGGCGGAGCCGTCGCTCCAGTGCCTGCCTGGAGGGCCCCCCTCCCGCGACCACGATCCTGATGCCCGGGATGCCGCCGAGCTCGGCGAGCCGTTCGACCTCCTTCTCCGGTGCGAGCCGGCCCACGTACCCCACGACGGTCTCGCCGCGCGGAGCGAGTCGCCTCCGGAACGCGCGGACGTGCGCCGACTGCCGTCGCGACGGGTGGAACAGGTCGGTGTCAACGCCGCGACCCCATCGCGTGACGCGCGGGACGCCGTCCGCGGCCAGCATGGCCGCGGTCGCGGACGACGGCGCGAGCGTCAGCGACGCGCCCTGGTGGATCCGGGCGAGCACCCGTCTCGCCAACGGGGCGGCCGCTGCCAGGCCGTTGCGGCGGGCGAACCCGGCCACGTCGGTCTGGAACACGGCGACGGACGGGATGCCGAGCCTCCCGGCCGCCGTGATCGCACGCCCACCCAGCAGGAGCGGACTGGCTGCGTGCAGTACGTCGGCGCCGGACGCGGCGAGGATCGTGTCGAGGACCGGGTGGGGGAGGGCGACCGGGAACTGGCGGTAGGCGACCGCCGGTACACGGTGCACGTCGAACCCGCGGTACCGCTCGAGCTCGGTGCGGGATCGCCAGGCTGCGAGACCGGGGGCGTCCGGCGCGATGACGACCGCGCGGTGGCCACGGCGCTCCAGGTGGTCGAGGACCGCCAGGACGCTGGTGGTCACGCCGTTGAGGGTGGGCAGGAAGCTCTCGGTCACGACGGCGACGGTCCGCTGGACCTGGCCGCGCTCCACGCTGCGTGCGTTCATGGCACTCGCCATGCTCCGCGGCGCACGTGACGCGGACGGGGGCCGCACGGTGAACGGCGCGTTCGGCGGGGGTGAACAGGTCGTGCGGCTTCCCGCACATCCGAGCGGTCGGTACCCAGGAACGGCGGCGACCGGACGGTACGGTGAGCGAGTGGCTGACCCTCTCGACGACTTCTACGCGATCATCCCCGCCGGTGGGATCGGTTCGCGCCTCTGGCCGCTGTCGCGCGCCGACGCCCCGAAGTTCCTCCACGACCTGACCGGCTCGGGCACCTCGCTCCTCCGGCAGACGTGGGACCGCCTCGCGCCGCTGTCCGGGGACCAGCGGATCATGGTGGTGACCGGGCGTGCCCACCGGGTCGCGGTCGAGTCGCAGCTGCCGGGCATCCACGACCACAACGTCGTGCTCGAGAGCGAGCCGAAGGACTCGACGGCCGCCATCGGTCTGGCCGCAGCGATCCTCCGCCGGCGCGAGCCCGACGTGGTCATCGGGTCGTTCGCCGCCGACCACGTCATCGGCGACGCCCGCGGGTTCCGTCGGTCGGTGCGCGAAGCGGTGCTCGCGGCCCGCGCCGGCTACGTGACGACCATCGGCATCACGCCGTCCGAGCCGGCGATCGGGTTCGGGTACATCCACGCGGGCGACTCGCTCGGCATCGACACCGCCCCGCGTGCGCACGCCGTGCTGGACTTCGTCGAGAAGCCCGACCTCGACACCGCGACGGGGTACCTCGCCGACGGCAGCTACCTCTGGAACGCCGGCATGTTCATCGCCCGCGCCGACGTGCTCCTCGCCGAGATCGGTCGGAACGAGCCCGACCTGCTCGCCGGCATCGAGGAACTCGCCGCCGCGTGGGACACCTCGTCCCGCGGCGCCGTCGTCGACGCGATCTGGCCGGGGCTGAAGAAGATCGCGATCGACTACTCCGTCGCCGAGCCGGCCGCCGCCGCCGGTCGGCTCGCCGTGGTCCCCGGCGACTTCGACTGGGACGACGTCGGCGACTTCGCGTCCCTCGCGAAACTGCAGTCCGGTGGGCGGACGAACAACCTCGCGGTGCTCGGCGACAACGCCCGCATCCTGGCCGACTCGTCGAGCGGCATCGTCGTCGCGCACAGCCAGCGGCTCATCTCGCTCATCGGCGTCGAGGACATCGTCGTCGTGGACACCCCCGATGCGCTCCTCGTCACGACGAGCGCGAACGCCCAGCGGGTCAAGGGTGTGGTGGATGCACTGAAGATCAGCGGCCGGGACGACGTCCTGTAGCGCTCCACCACGAAATCCCCCGAACTGGGGACACCGGCGTTGCGCCGCGTTACGGGCCTGTTACGACGCGGTCGCGATCCCGTAACCGATCATCCGGGTGGTCGGAACGGGCTCTGTACCGGCCGGGCGGTCGTGTACTGTCGCCACGATCGCCCGGTGCGCAGTGACCCGGGCCCTTGCTCCCGGAGGAACATCCCGTGTCATCTCGTACCCGTCAGATCGCACTCAGCGGCCTCGCGCTCCTCGGCACCGTCGCCGTCCTGGCCGGCTGCTCCGCCGCTCCGTCCGACTCCTCGTCGGCGAAGTCCACCGACTTCCGCCCGTGCATGGTGTCGGACTCCGGCGGATTCGACGACAAGTCCTTCAACCAGCTCGGCTACGAGGGGCTCAAGGACGCCGCCAAGGAGCTCGGCGCGACCTACAAGTCGGCGGAGTCGAAGGACTCGACGGTCTACGACTCGAACATCGAGCAGCTCATCAACCAGAACTGCAAGCTCATCGTGACGGTCGGCTTCAACCTCGCCGACGCCACGAAGAAGCAGGCGGCGGCGAACCCCGACACGGACTTCGCGATCATCGACGACAACTCGATCGACGCCAAGAACGTCAAGCCGATCACGTTCGACACCTCGCAGGCGGCTTTCCTCGCCGGCTACGCGGCCGCGTCGTACTCCAAGAGCGGCGTCGTCGGCACCTTCGGCGGCATGCAGATCCCGACCGTCACCATCTTCATGGACGGCTTCGCGGACGGCGTGAAGTACTACAACGAGCAGAAGAAGAAGGACGTCAAGGTCGTCGGCTGGGACGTCGACAGCCAGAAGGGCTCCTTCACCGGTGGCTTCGAGGCCGGCACGCAGGCCAAGTCGGTCGCGCAGACGCTCCTCGACCAGAACGCCGACGTGATCCTGCCCGTCGGTGGCCCGATCTACCAGTCTGCGGCCGAGGCGATCAAGGACGCGAACGACGGTTCCGTGCTCATCGGTGCGGACAGCGACCTCTACGAGGCGGACCCCCGCTACAAGGACATCGCGCTGACCTCGGTCGAGAAGGGCATGCGCCCGGCGACCAAGGACGTCGTCGAGCAGGCCGCCAAGGGTGACTTCTCGAAGACCCCGTACGTCGGCACGCTGAAGAACGACGGCGTCGGCATCGCGCCGTTCCACGACTACGAGTCGAAGGTCGACTCGGGTCTGCAGAAGGAGCTGGACACCATCAAGTCCGGCATCATCGACGGCTCGATCAAGGTCGAGACGAAGGCGACCGTCAAGTAGCACGATGTGATGCGGGCGGGGGAGCAGTCCTCCGCCCGCATTCCCGTGCGCTCCGCAGCGACAGAAACGTAAACCCCGACATGAAGCTCGAGCTCCGCGGCATCACCAAGCGGTTCGGCCCCTTGGTCGCGAACGACCACATCTCCCTCACCGTCGAACCGGGCGAGGTGCACTGCCTCCTCGGCGAGAACGGTGCTGGCAAGTCCACCCTGATGAACGTGCTCTACGGCATGTACCAGGCCGAAGAGGGCGAGATCCTCCTGGACGACGTCGTCCAGGACTTCGACGGCCCCGGCGACGCCATGCGTGCCGGCATCGGCATGGTCCACCAGCACTTCATGCTCGTCCCGGTCTTCACCGTGGCCGAGAACGTCATGCTCGGACAGGAGGAGACGTCCTTCGGCGGCCGCCTCGACCTCGCCGGCGCCCGGAAGCGCGTCCGCGAGATCTCCGAGCGGTTCGGTTTCGACGTCGACCCGGACGCGAAGGTCGAGGACCTGCCCGTCGGCGTGCAGCAGCGCGTCGAGATCATCAAGGCGCTCTCCCGCGACGCGTCCGTGCTGGTGTTCGACGAGCCGACGGCCGTCCTCACCCCGCAGGAGACCGACGAGCTGATGGGCATCATGCGCCAGCTCCGTGAAGCCGGCACCGCGATCGTCTTCATCACCCACAAGCTCCGTGAGGTCCGCGAGGTGGCGGACCGCATCACGGTGATCCGGCTCGGCAAGGTCGTGGGCGAGGCATCGCCGACCGCGACGAACAACGAGCTCGCAGCGCTCATGGTCGGCCGAGCAGTGTCGCTCGTCGTCGAGAAGGAGCCCGCGACCGGCGGCGAGGACGCCCTCGTCGTCGAGCACGTCACCGTCACCGACCCGTCCGGCATCGTGCTCGTCGACGACGTCTCGTTCACCGTGCGACGTGGTGAGGTCCTCGCGATCGCCGGCGTGCAGGGCAACGGCCAGACCGAGCTCACCGAGGCGATCATCGGCCTCGAGCACATGCGTTCCGGCCGGATCACCCTCGACGGCCGCGAGATCAGCGGCCGCAGCGTCAAGCAGATCCTCGACGCCGGGGTCGGGTTCGTCCCCGAGGACCGGAAGGAGGACGGGCTCGTCGGTGAGTTCACGATCGCCGAGAACCTGATGCTCGACCGCGCCGACCACGCCGAGTTCGTCCGCGCCGGCACCATCCGGTCGGCCGAGCGCGACGCGTTCGCCGACGAGAAGATCGCCGAGTTCGACATCCGCACGCCTTCGCGCACCACCGCCGCCGGTCGGCTGTCCGGCGGCAACCAGCAGAAGATCGTGCTGGCACGCGAGCTGAGCCGCGAACTGCGCCTCTTCGTCGCCGCCCAGCCCACGCGCGGCATCGACGTCGGGTCGATCGAGTTCGTGCACAAGCGCATCGTCGCCACCCGCGACACCGGTGTCCCGGTCATCGTCGTCTCCACGGAGCTCGACGAGGTCGTGGCGCTCGCCGACCGCATCGCCGTCATGTACCGCGGCGCGATCATCGGCATCGTCCCCGCGGACACCCCGCGTGACGTCCTCGGCCTCATGATGGCCGGGGAGCTTCCCGAAGGAACGGAGCTGGCAGCGTGAGCAACACGCCAGAGAACACGCAGCCGGCGCAGGCCGGGGACGAGCTGCCCACCGACGACCGCATCCAGGACGTCGAGGGCACGCCGCACCTGATGACGGACTCCGCCGCCGACACCGAGCGCCGTGCCGGCGACTCGGGCGGCGACCGCTGGAACACCGCGCTGCAGAGCATCCTGAACGGCTCCGTCCTCGTCACGGTCCTCGCGATCGTGCTCGCGCTCGTGGCGTGCGGCATCCTCATCGCGGTGACGGACCCCGCCGTGCAGCAGGCCGCCGGGTACTTCTTCGCCCGTCCGGCCGACACTTTCCGGGCGATCTGGACCGCCGTCGGCGGCTCGTACGCCTCGCTGTTCCAGGGCTCGGTCGTCAACTTCGGCGCGAGTTCGTTCGCGCAGGCGATCGTCCCGATCACCCGGTCGATCGACTACGCCGTCCCGCTCATCGCCGCGGGTCTCGGCATCGCGCTGTCGTTCCGCGCCGGCCTCTTCAACATCGGTGGCCAGGGGCAGATCCTGATGGGTGCCGCGGCCGCCGGGTGGGTCGGGTTCGCGTTCGACATGCCCGCGATCATCCACATCCCCCTGACCATCGTCGCCGGCATCGTCGGCGGCGCGGTGTGGGGCGGCATCGTCGGTGTGCTGAAGGCGCGGACCGGTGCGAACGAGGTCGTCCTGACGATCATGCTCAACTACGTCGCGCTGTACCTGGTCAGCTACCTGCTCCGCACTCCGGGGCTGCTGCAGGCACCGGGGAGCCCGAACCCGATCTCGCCCGCCATGAAGGACTCCGCGGTGCTGCCGGCGCTGTTCGGTCCGCGCTACGGCGTCGACCTCGGGTTCGTCGTCGCGATCATCGCCGTCGTCGTCGTGTGGTGGCTCGTCAACAAGTCGTCGCTCGGCTTCCGGTTCCGCACGATCGGTGAGAACCCGCGTGCGGCACGCGTCGCCGGCATGAGCGTCCCGTCGCTGACCATCTGGGTGCTCGTCATCTCCGGTGCCCTCGTCGGCATCGCCGGGGCGTACCAGGTGCAGGGCGCCGTGACGAGTGGCTTCACGTCGAACATCGACGCGGGCATCGGTTTCGACGCCATCACCGTGGCGCTCCTCGGCCGCTCGAAGCCGTGGGGCACCTTCTGGGCGGCGATCCTGTTCGGCGTGCTGAAGAACGGTGGCTACGCGATGCAGGCCGCCAACGGCATCCCGATCGACATCGTCGGTGTCATCCAGGCCCTCATCGTCCTGTTCATCGCGGCACCGCCGCTCGTCCGCGCGATCTTCCGGATCCCGCAGCCGGGCGCCCGCCGCAAGGTCTCCAAGAAGTCCCAGCGGAAGGCAGTCGCCGCGTGAGCACCATCAGCCCCTCCATGCCCTCCGGAGCGGAGACGCTGGCCGACCGCGCCGTCGAGTCCACCCGCAGCTGGAAGGCCCCGATCGCATTCGCCGTCTTCACGGTCGTCGCGTTGGTGTTCTTCGTCCTGCTCGGCCGCGACGGTTCTGCGACGTTCCGCCTCGCGAACGCGGGCGACTTCGTCCAGCTGCCGGACGTGCAGCTCCCCGCCACGGGGACCGGCATCACCGTCACCGTCCTGCTCGCCCTGGCGACCGTGTACGCGTTCGTCCAGTCGAACGGGTACCGGAGGGTCCCGCTCTGGGTCACCTCGGTCTTCGCCATCCTGTTCGTCGTCGGGTTCCTCACCTGGGCGGCGGCCGGTGCGACGATCCCGCTTCCAGGGCTGCTCGTCGGGGCGCTCGGCCTGAGCGTCCCGCTGGTCTTCGGTGCCCTCGGCGGTGTGATCTCGGAGCGTGTGGGCGTCGTGAACATCGCGATCGAGGGCCAGTTCCTCGCCGGGGCGTTCGTCTCCGCGATGATCGGCTCGCTCACCGGTTCCGCATGGGTCGGTCTCGTCGGTGCGCTCGTCGCCGGTGTCCTGGTGTCGTTCGTCCTCGCGACGTTCAGCATCAAGTACCTCGTCGACCAGGTCATCGTCGGTGTCGTCATCAACGCGTTCATCTCCGGACTGACCGGCTTCCTCTACTCGCAGGTGCTCTCCCCGGCCGAGCAGACGCTCAACGTCGGCATCCGGTTCCCGGTCCTGCCGATCCCGGTCCTGCACCAGATCCCGGTCATCGGCCCGGTCTTCTTCGAGCAGAACGTCATCGTGTACCTGGCCTACATCGCGGTCGCGGTCGTGACCTTCGCCCTGTTCAAGACGCGATGGGGCCTCCGGCTCCGCGCGGTCGGCGAGCACCCGCAGGCGGCGGACACCGTCGGCATCAACGTGCTCAGCACGCGGTTCTGGAACGTCTCGCTCGCCGGTGCCATCGCGGGGCTCGGTGGCGCGTACTTCACGCTCGGCTCCGTCGGGCCGTTCGCCAAGGACATGACCGCAGGGGCCGGCTACATCGCCCTCGCCGCGGTCATCTTCGGCCGCTGGGACCCGATCCGCGCGACGCTCGCTGCGCTGCTGTTCGGCTTCGCGTCGAACCTGCAGAACGTCCTCGGGTCGATCAACTCGCCCGTCCCGAGCGAGTTCCTGCTCATGCTGCCCTACGTGGTGACGATCTTCGCGGTGGCCGGCCTGGTCGGGCAGTCGCGCGGTCCCGCCGCGTCCGGCAAGCCGTACATCAAGAGCTAGCCGGGAGGCTCGGCACATGACCGACACGAACGCATCAGGTGACCAGGGGGTCACCGACACCGCCGCTGCGGACGCGGCCACGAGCCTCCCGTCCGATCTGGACTGGGCGTCACTGCGTGACGCGGCCACGGCCGCGATGCGGCACGCCTACGCGCCGTACTCGTCGTTCCCGGTGGGCGCTGCCGCGCTCACCGACGACGGCAGGATCGTGTCCGGCTGCAACGTCGAGAACGCCTCGTACGGGGTGACCCTCTGTGCGGAGTGCTCGCTCGTCTCGCAGCTGCACATGACCGGCGGCGGCAAGCTCGTCGCGTTCACCTGCGTGGACGGCGACGGCGCGACGCTCATGCCGTGCGGTCGGTGCCGGCAGCTGCTGTTCGAGCACTCGGCCGAGGGCATGCTGCTCGAGACCGTCTCCGGGATCCGCACCATCGACGAGGTGCTCCCGGACGCCTTCGGGCCGCGCACCCTCGTCACGTACCAACAGGAGCACTGACATGGCCGTCGAGCCCTTCGACACCGTCGACCTCATCCGCACGAAGCGTTCGGGTGCCGCATTGAGCACCCCGGAGATCGACTGGCTCGTGGACGCCTACACGCGCGGCTACGTCGAGGACCCGCAGATGGCGGCCCTCGCGATGGCGATCTTCCTGAACGGCATGGAGCGTCGGGAGATCAAGGACCTGACGCTCGCGATGATCGCGTCGGGGGAGCGGATGTCGTTCTCCTCGCTCGGCAAGACGACCGTGGACAAGCACTCCACCGGTGGTGTCGGCGACAAGATCACGCTGCCGCTCGCACCGCTCGTGGCGTCGTTCGGGGTGGCGGTGCCGCAGCTGTCCGGCCGTGGGCTCGGGCACACCGGGGGCACGCTCGACAAGCTCGAGTCGATCCCGGGGTGGCAGGCGTCGCTGTCGAACGACCGCATGATGTCGATCCTCTCCGACGTCGGAGCGGTCATCTGCGCGGCCGGGTCAGGCCTCGCTCCCGCCGACAAGAAGCTCTACGCGCTCCGGGACATCACCGGCACCGTCGAGTGCATCCCGCTCATCGCGTCGAGCATCATGTCGAAGAAGATCGCCGAGGGCACCGGTGCGCTCGTGCTGGACGTGAAGTTCGGATCCGGGGCGTTCATGCCGACGTACGAGGCGTCCAGGGAACTCGCGCAGACGATGGTCGACCTCGGGAAGGACGCAGGGGTCGCCACCTCGGCGCTCCTGACCGACATGGAGGTCCCGCTCGGCCTGACGATCGGCAACGCGCTCGAGGTGCGGGAGTCGATCGAGGTGCTGGAGGGCGGTGGACCGTCGGACGTCGTGTCGCTGACGCTCTCGCTCGCCTCCGAGATGCTGCGGCTCGCTGGTCTGCCGGACGCGGACCCGGCTGCGGCGCTCGCCGACGGCCGCGCGATGGACACCTGGCGGCGGATGATCTCGGCGCAGGGCGGCGACCCGTCCGCCGCGCTCCCGGTGGCCCGCGAGCAGCACGTCGTCACCGCGCCGTCCTCCGGCGTGCTCGTGACGCAGGAAGCCCTGCCGTTCGGTGTGTCGGCGTGGCGTCTCGGTGCTGGTCGAGCCCGTGCGCAGGACCCGGTCCAGGCGGGTGCCGGCATCGAGCTGCACGTGAAGCCCGGCGATGCGGTCGTCGAGGGGCAGCCGCTCTGGACCCTGCACACGGACGAGGAGTCCCGGATCCCGCGCGCGCTCGAGGTGCTCGACGGGGCCTGGTCGATCGGGACGTCCGCTCCCGAGCGTGGACCGATCGTCCGTGAGCGCCTGACGTGAGCCGGTCCGCTCACATGTAGCGAGCCTCCAGTCAGTTCTCCACAAACCTGTGGGACGTCACGGGCGAGGCGGGCGCGACCACCGATAGCCTGGTCGTCATGAGCGCCCACGACGCCCCCACGTACCGACTGCCCGACGCGGGTGCCGTGATCAACGACCTGCCGAAGGTCTCGCTGCACGACCACCTCGACGGCGGACTCCGCCCCGAGACGATCGTCGAGCTCGCCTCGGACGGCGGCATCGACCTGCCGACCACCGACCCGGCCGAGCTCGGCCAGTGGTTCGCCGACCAGTCGAACTCCGGTTCGCTCGTCGAGTACCTCAAGACCTTCGACGTCACCACCAGCGTGATGCAGACCGCGCACGGCCTGACCCGCGTCGCCCGCGAGTTCGTGGAGGACCTCGTCGCCGACGGCGTCGTCTACGGCGAGATCCGTTGGGCTCCCGAGCAGCACCTGCAGGGCGGCCTGACGCTCGACCAGACGGTGGAAGCCGTGCAGGCGGGCATCGAGGAAGCGGTCGTCGCAGCGGACGGTGCGATCCGCGTCGGGCAGCTCGTGACGGCCATGCGCCACGCGGACCGTGCGCTCGAGATCGCCGAGCTCGCCGTCCGCCACCGTGATCACGGCGTCGTCGGGTTCGACATCGCCGGGGCCGAAGCCGGGTTCCCCGCGTCGAACCACCGCGCGGCGTTCGACCACCTCGCTTCCGAGCTCTTCCCGGTCACCGTGCACGCCGGTGAGGCGGACGGCATCGCCTCGATCCGTTCGGCGCTCGTCGACGGCCGGGCCCTGCGGCTCGGGCACGGCGTCCGCCTGTTCGAGGACATCCAGCTCTCGGACGCCGGTGACGGTTCGACGCTCGCCTCCCTCGGCGAGGTCGCTTCGTGGGTCCGCGACCGGGAGATCCCGCTCGAGCTCTCGCCGCAGTCGAACCTGCAGACCGGGGCGATCGCGGCGTGGGGCGACGACCTCGCCGACCACCCGTTCGACGTGCTGTACCAGCTCGGCTTCCGGGTCACGGTGAACACCGACAACCGCCTGATGAGCAACACCTCGCTCAGCAAGGAGCTCGCGCTCCTGGCCGGCACCTTCGGCTACGACCTCGACGACCTGGCCGCGTTCCAGATCAACGCGGCGCTCGGTTCGTTCCTGCCGCTCGAAGACCGCGAGGAGATCATCTCCATCATCACGACCGGGTACGCGGAGGCCTGATCGCATGGGTCTCCCGCCGCTCTCCGACGACGCCGTCGTGCTCGGTGCGTCCGCGCCGTCGTGGCGTGACGCGCTCCGGCTCGCCGGTGGTGCGCTCGTGTCGTCGGGCGCGGCGACGGACGCCTACACGGACGCCATGATCGCCATGGTGGAAGAGCACGGGCCGTACATCGTGATCTCACCAGGGCTGGCGTTCGCGCACGCCCGGCCGGGGTCCGCGGTGCTGCGGGACGGCCTGTCCGTGGTGACCCTGGCATCGCCGGTCGCGTTCGGCCACCCGCACAACGACCCCGTGTCGGTCGTGCTCGGGCTCGCCGTCGCCGAGGTCGGCACGCACCTGGAGTCGATCGGCGAGATCGCGAACCTGTTCAACGACGCGTCGGTGACGTCGCGGCTCGCGGCGGCGTCCTCCGCTGCCGAGGTCAGGACGATCATGGGGGTGTCCGCGTGAAGATCGTGACCATCTGCGGTGCCGGCATCGGGTCGAGTGGGATCCTCAAGGTGAACGCCGAGAAGGCCCTCGCGGCGCTCGGGCTCTCCGCCGAGGTGGTGGCGGCCGACGTGGCATCCGTGCGAGAAGTCTCCGACGACGCGAACGTGATCCTCACCTCGCAGGAGTTCGTCGAGGCGATCGGCAGCACCTACGCCGAGGTCATCGTCATCCGGAACCACTTCGACCAGACCGAGATCACCGCGGCGGTCGAGAAGTCCCTGGGGGATCCGACCGCCCCGTAGGAGTCGGGGGTGGGGTCCGGTCCCTGGGGTGGGTGCCCGCCCCGTAGCATTGCTCCATGGCAAGCACGAACCCGCTCAACGACCCCTCCGTCGACCCGTTCGACGTCGCACGCGACGCCGCAGCCGTCATCGCGGAACGGTCGGGCATCGAGCGTCACGACATCGCCCTGACCCTCGGGTCCGGCTGGGGCAAGGCCGCCGACCTCATCGGCGAGACGGTGTCGTCGATCGACGCCGCCGACGTCCCCGGCTTCAGCGCGTCCGCGGTTCCCGGACACTCCGGCACGGTCCGGTCCATCCGGCTGGCGGACGGGCGGCACGCGCTCGTCATCGGTGCGCGGACGCACTACTACGAGGGGCACGGGGTCCGTCGTGTCGTGCACAGCGTCCGGACCGCGGCGGCGACCGGTGCGACCACCATGGTGCTCACGAACGGTGCCGGCGGCATCAAGGAGCACTGGACGCCCGGCACCCCGGTGCTCATCAGCGACCACATCAACCTGACCGCCGACAGCCCGCTCGAGGGCGCGACGTTCGTCGACCTGACGGACCTGTACTCGGCGCGGCTGCGTGCCGTCGCCCGGTCGATCGACCCGTCGCTCGACGAAGGCGTGTACACGCAGTTCCGCGGGCCGCACTACGAGACGCCGGCCGAGGTCCAGATGGCCAAGACGATCGGCGGGCACATCGTCGGCATGTCCACGGCGCTCGAGGCGATCGCGGCGCGACAGGCGGGCATGGAGATCCTCGGGTTCTCGCTCATCACGAACCTGGCTGCCGGCATCCAGAAGACGCCGCTGTCGCACGCCGAGGTGCTCGAGGCGGGCAAATCGGCCGAGCCGGTGATCGCGGACCTGCTCGCGCGGGTGGTGGCGGCGCTGTGAGCCCGTACACGGGGGCGTCCGACGGGGCGATCGGGGACGGGGACCTCGGCGAGGACGTGTCGGTCCTCGACGTCGCGCGGGCCTGGCTCGCGCAGGACCCGGACGACACGACGCGGGACGAGCTGTCCGAGGTGCTGACCGCGGCGACCTCCGGCGATCCGACCGCGCTCGCGACGCTCGACGAGCGGTTCGCCGGGCGCCTGCAGTTCGGCACCGCTGGTCTCCGAGCCGAGCTCGGGTGGGGGCCCTTGCGGATGAACCGTGTGGTGGTCTCCCAGGCGGCCGCCGGGCTCGCTCGCTTCCTCATCGAGACCGGGCGCGACCGCAGTGTGGTGATCGGCTACGACGGACGCGTCAACTCGGACGTGTTCGCCCGTGACTCCGCAGAGGTCATGCGGGGCCTCGGCCTCGACGTCACGCTGCTGCCCTCGGCGCTCCCGACCCCCGTGCTGGCGTTCGCCGTCCGGCACCTCGGCGTCGGCGCGGGTGTGATGGTGACCGCAAGCCACAACCCGCCACGGGACAACGGCTACAAGGTGTACCTTGGCGGGGACGACGACGGCTCCCAGATCGTCCCGCCCGTCGACGCGTCGATCGCTGACGCCATCGCGGCGGTGGGCTCTGTCGCCGACCTCGCTCGCGCGACGGACTACACCGTCGCCGGTTCGGAGCTCGTCGACGCCTACGTGGCCGCCACGGCCGCGATCGTGCCCGCCCCGGCGCTGCCGGTCGATGCGCAGCCCTCGGTCGTCTACACGGCCATGCACGGCGTCGGGTGGGAGACCGCGCGGGCCGTGTTCGCCGCGGCCGGGTTCGCCGAGCCGGCGGTCGTCCCGGAGCAGATCGAGCCGGACGGCGCGTTCCCGACGGTGTCGTTCCCGAACCCGGAGGAACCCGGCGCGATGGACCTCGCCACGGCCAGGGGCACGGAGGTCGGCGCCGACCTGGTCATCGCGAACGACCCGGACGCCGACCGACTTGCGCTGGCGATCCCGGACGGTTCCGGTTCGTTCCGCCGACTGTCCGGCAACGAGGTCGGGTGGCTGCTCGGCTGGCGTGGGGCGTCCCGTGCCGTCGACGCCGGTGCGTCGGGCGTGCTCGCCGCATCGATCGTGTCGTCCCCGGCGCTGTCCCGCGTCGCCGCACGGTACGGGCTCGGGTACCGCGACACGCTCACCGGCTTCAAGTGGGTCTCCCGCGTCCCCGATCTGCTCTTCGGGTACGAGGAGGCACTCGGCTACCTGGTCGACCCCGAGGTCGTCCGTGACAAGGACGGCATCTCCGCAGCACTCGTCCTGCTGGACCTCGCGACGTCGCTCGCTGCGGCCGGCTCGTCCATCGCCGGGCAGCTCGATGCCTTCGCCGCAGAGTTCGGCGCGTTCGCGTCCGGGCAGGTCGCGACCCGCGTTGACGACCTCGCCCGCATCGGCGACATCATGGCGGCGCTGCGGACCTCCCCGCCTGCAACGCTCGGTCCGCTGACGGTCCTGTCGACGACGGACTACGCGTCGGGCGTGGACGGCTTCCCGCCGTCGGACATCCTGCGCTACGACCTCGAGGGCGACGCGCGCGTCATCGTCCGCCCGAGCGGCACCGAGCCCAAGGTGAAGGTCTACATCGACACGGTGGCTTCGACCCCCGCCGAGGCCCAGTCGCTCGTCGACGCCCTCGCCGACGCGATCCGCCCCCGCGTGTCGTAGCGGCGGGACCGCCGCGCCGTCGGCGCCCGCCGCGCCGTCGGCGCCCGCCGCGAGGTTGCGCCCTCTCACGAACATCGCGCCCCATCCCGACGGGGCGCGATGTCCGAGAGAGGGCGCAATCCAGCACGGGATGCCTCAACGGACGCCGGACAACGGAGTTTCTCCACCGAGCGCCGCCCCGAGCCCGCACCCCACCCGGATCATGCGACCGTCGGATGATGGGAATCGAACTGGTGTCGACCGCGGCGGGAGTCGATGCAGCCGACGGGATCGCGATACGTCGGGCTGCTGCACGCGGCGAACTCGTGCGTGTCCGTCGCGGCGCTTACGCGGACGCAAGCGAATGGGAGGCTGCCTCGGCGCACGATCGACACGTGTCGCTCATCCGGGCCGTCGTGGACTCGGGCCGCGCAGCGCTGATCGTGTCGCACGTGTCGGCCGTTGCGCAGCACCGCCTCCCCTGGATCGGCTCCTTCGGGGACCGGGTGGTCGTGACCGATCCAGCGCGCGACCGTGGGCAGACGAAGCACCGCATCCAGCGTGTCGGCTCCGCGGGCCGAATGCCACCGGTCGAGCTGGTCGACGGCGTCGTCGTCACGTCGCTTGCCGTCACCGCTGTGGACGTCGCCCTGCGAGAGCATCCGTGGCGCGCCATTGTCGTGTTGGATGCGGTCCTCCGTCGCGGGGTGTCCAAGTCGGTGATCCGCGACGAACTCGCCCATCGCACCGCAGCACGATCGCGGGTCCGGGCACTCCGGTTGATCGATGCGGCGGATGCCGCTGCCGACTCACCCGGCGAGAGCATCACGCGATGGGGCGCGATCGTTCTCGGCGCTCCGCCTGCAGAACTCCAACACGCGTTCCCGAACGAGTGGGGCGGTGCCGAGCGGGTCGACTTGTGGTTCCCCGCGAGCGGCACGATCGTCGAGTTCGACGGCGCAACCAAGTACACGAGGCCCGAGATGCGGAACGGGCGGACTGCAGAAGAGGTACTCGTCGCAGAGAAACGCCGCGAAGACCGACTCCGAGCGCGACACGAGGTGAACGGTTTCGCGCGGGTCACCTGGGCGGATGCGATGCCCGCCGGTCAGCTACCCAGGCGCCTGATCGAAGCAGGGGTCCCGCTGGCACCGAACTGGGGCGCTGCGTGGCGAGCGGCTGCGAGTCGCACTCTCTGACGAACATCGCGCCCGGGCGTGACCGGGCGCGATGTTCGCACAGGGGTGCAGCCGCGAGCGGCGAAACGCGAAGCGCCCGCGCCGCTACGCGAGCTCGAGCAGCACGTGGCCGGACGAGATCGTCTGGCCGACGGGGGCGTTCAAGCCGGTGACGACGCCGTCCTTGTGGGCCTGCACGGGCTGTTCCATCTTCATGGCCTCGAGCACGACGAGCAGGTCGCCCTTGACGACGGTGTCGCCCTCGGCCACGGCGAGCTTCACGACGGTGGCCTGCATCGGCGATGCGACCGAGGAACCCGACGCGGCACGGCCACCCTTGACCGCCGACGAACGACGACGCGGGGGAGCGGACGGACCAGCAGGGCGGCGGGCGGCACCAGCGGCACCACCACCGACGATCGACGGCATGGTGACCTCGATGCGCTTGCCCTGCACCTCGACGACGACCGAGTCGCGTGCGGCCGGTGCCGGGAGCTCCTCGGGGGAACCGCTCCACGCCGGGATCTCGTTCACGAAGTCGGTCTCGATCCACTGCGTGTAGACGCTGAACGGGGTGGAGTCGTCCGTCGCGAACGCCGGGTCCGACACGACCGCACGGTGGAACGGGATCACGGTGGGGAGCCCGGCGACCTCGAACTCGGCAAGCGCACGACGAGCCCGCTCCAGCGCCTCGGCACGCGTGGCACCGGTGACGATGAGCTTCGCGAGCATCGAGTCGAACGAACCGGAGACGACGTCACCGGACACGACGCCCGAGTCGACGCGGACGCCGGGGCCGGACGGCACGTGGAACACGTGCACCGGGCCGGGAGCCGGGAAGAAGTTGCGACCGGGGTCCTCGCCGTTGATGCGGAACTCGAAGGAGTGGCCGCGGGGCGCAGGGTCCTCGTAGTCGAGCACGCCGCCCTCGGCGATGCGGAACTGCTCGCGGACCAGGTCGATGCCGGTGACCTCCTCGGACACGCAGTGCTCGACCTGCAGACGGGTGTTCACCTCGAGGAAGGACACCGTGCCGTCGGCCCCGATGAGGAACTCGCACGTGCCGGCACCGACGTAGCCGACTTCGCGGAGGATCGCCTTGGACGACTCGTACAGCCGGTCGTGCTGTTCCGCCGTGATGTACGGCGCCGGTGCCTCTTCGACGAGCTTCTGGTGACGACGCTGCAGCGAGCAGTCGCGGGTGGAGACGATGACGACGTTGCCGTGCTCGTCGGCCAGGCACTGGGTCTCGACGTGGCGCGGCTTGTCGAGGTACTTCTCGACGAAGCACTCGCCACGACCGAACGCCGCGATGGCCTCGCGGGTTGCTGATTCGAACTGCGAGACGATCTCGTCGCGCGAGCGCACGACCTTCAGCCCTCGGCCCCCGCCGCCGAACGCCGCCTTGATCGCGACGGGCAGCCCGACCTGGTCGACGAAGTCGAACACCTCGGACACGTCCTGCACGGGCTCGATGGTGCCAGGGGCGAGCGGCGCGCCGACCTTCTCGGCGACGTGCCGCGCGGAGACCTTGTCGCCGAGCTGCTCGATGGACTCGGGCGACGGGCCGATCCAGATCAGCCCGGCGTCGATGACGGCGCGGGCGAAGTCGGCGTTCTCGGCGAGGAAGCCGTAGCCGGGGTGCACGGCATCGGCGCCGGAGCGGCGGGCGACGGACATGATCTTGTCGATGACCAGGTACGTGTCCGCGCTGGTGGTGCCGTTCAGTGCGTAGGCCTCGTCGGCGAGGCGTGCGTGCAGAGCGTCACGGTCCTGGTCGGCGTAGACCGCGACCGAGGCCTTTCCAGCATCGCGGGCCGCGCGGATGATGCGGACGGCGATCTCGCCGCGGTTCGCGATGAGGACCTTGCTGATACGGGGCATGGTAAGTCAGCGTATTCGTGCTGCGGGAGTGCGAATTGACCGGCATCCACAAAGAACGACCGCGTTGGAGTGTGGATGTCTACAGTGCCCAGAGGTCGTGCCACGCCACGCCGAAGCCCCGCAGCAGCATCGACCGGAGCACGGGCAGCGACAGCCCGACCACGGCGGACGGCGCGCCGTCGATCCGGGTGATGTACGCAGCGGCCCGACCGTCGATCGTGAACGCCCCGGCGACCTCGAGCGGCTCACCCGTCGCCACGTACGCGTCGATCTCGTCCGCGGACACGTCGTCCGCGAAGGTCAGGACGGCGCTGTCGACCGCGACGACGCGGTCGCCGGAGGCGACCAGGGCGGACCCGCCGGGCGCGACCTCGCTGAGCGGACCGGCCCACGGCCCGAGACCGGAACCGAGACGGACGGGAGGCTCGGTGCGGGCCGCACCCGGTCCTCCCGTCCGGTGGGCGGTGGCGTCCAGGTCACGGCGTCTGTCGACCACGCAGTGGCCGCTCCACAGCGTGCCGCCGCCGGCGGCCAGCATCTGCCGCCAGCGTTCCTTCGCGACGGCCGGGTCGTGCGGCTTGCCGTACAGGTGCCCGTCGACCTCGAACGCGGAGTCGCCACCGAAGACGAACCCGTCGACCGGGGAGCCCGCGACCTCGGCGTCCGCGACCGCCGACGCCTTGGCGACGGCGAGGAGCGAGACGAGCTCCGGTCCGGTGAGGTCGCGCCCGAGCGATGCCGAGGCTGTTGCTGCCGCGGCGTCCTCGTCGACCCCGGGGGAGACGAGCACCGGCTCGATGCCGGACTGGGCGAGGAGTGCTCGACGGGCGGGGGAGGTACTCGCGAGGTACAGACGCATGGGAACATCGAACCATGGGTGAATCCGTCGGAACGCTGCTCGAACTCGACGTCACCGGGATCGCCCACGGCGGCATCTCGGTGGCACGGCACGAGGGGCGCGTGGTGTTCGTCTCGGACGCGATCCCGGGCGAGCGTGTCGTCGCGCGGGTGACCGAGGACCGGAAGAAGTCGTTCTGGCGCGCGGACACCGTCAGCGTCGTCACCCCGAGCGAGCACCGCGTCGACCACGTCTGGCCCGAAGCCGGCCTCGATCGCGACCCCGCCGTCCGCCCGGGCGGCGCGGAGTTCGGGCACATCGCCCTCTCCCACCAGCGCACCCTGAAGCACGACGTGCTCGTCGACTCCTTCTCCCGCTTCGCGCACATGGACCTGGCCGAGGCGCTCGGGCACGACGTGGTCGTCGAGCCGGCTCCCGGTGACGACGAGGCGAACGGTCTCGGGTGGCGCACCCGCGTCCGGTTGCACGTCGACGAGGAGGGCACGGCCGGGCCGTTCGCCGCGCGTTCGCACGACGTCGTGCAGGTCTCCTCGCTGCCCCTGGCCACCGCTGCCGTGCAGGAGAGCGCGCCGATCGGCCGGGCGGCGATGCCCGGGGCATCGGTCGTCGACGTCCTCGCACCGAGCAGCTCCGACGGTGCGCGCCTCGTCATCGACGAGCAGAAGCCGACGATCGTGACCGAGGTCGTGGGGGAGCGGACGTTCCAGGTCGACGACAACGGCTTCTGGCAGGTGCACCACCGCGCCGCCGAGGTGCTGACGGCTGCCGTGCAGGACCTCGTCGACCGTGACCGGCTCGACCCGGAGGGCACCCACCTCGACCTCTACGGCGGTGTCGGCCTGCTCGCCGCGGCACTCGGCGACCTCGTCGGACCCAAGGCGCGCATCACGAGCGTCGAGAGCGCCCCGCGCGCGACCGAGCACGCGCAGGAGAACCTCGCCGAGTGGATCGGGGCCCGCGCGGAGACCGGTCGGGTCGACCGCTGGCTGTCGCGCACCACGTCGACGGCGTCCGCGGCCGAGAAGCAGCGCTTCCGTGCCGGGACGGTCGTGCTCGACCCGCCGCGCGCCGGCGCCGGGCGCGAGGTCGTGGTGCAGATCGCCGCACTGCAGCCCGCGCAGGTCGTCTACGTCGCCTGCGACCCGGTCGCACTCGCGCGGGACGTCGCCACGTTCGCCGACCTCGGGTACCGCCTCGAGGCGCTGCGTGCGTTCGACCTGTTCCCCCACACGCACCACATGGAGGCCGTCGCGCGCCTGGTGCCGATCGCATAGCGCACACTGTGTGTGGCGAGACCTGAACCTGAGACGGACCTGGGTATCCTTGGTTGCTGATGGCAACCCGGTTTCAGGGGCCGGGCCCGTCGGAACGAGAGGTCACCGTGCCAGCAGAATCGACCACCACCACAGGGACGACCGGACTCACCACGAGGCCGGTCCGCGTCGCGATCGTCGACGACCACGAATCCGTCCGGCTCGGCATCCAGGCCGCATGCCAGAACGAGGGGTTCGAGGTCGTCCTCACCGCAGCGAGCGTGCCCGAGTACATCGCGAACCTCGAGGGGCGAGAGGTGGACGTCGTCGTCCTGGACCTGTCGCTCGGCGACGGTTCGACCGTGACGGAGAACGTCAAGGGCGTGCAGGGGACCGGTTCGGCCGTCCTCGTGCACAGCATCGCCGACCGCGTCGCGAACGTCCGTGAGGCACTGGCGGCAGGGGCTGCCGGGGTCATCCCGAAGTCGTCCGCGACGAAGACCGTGATGGCCGCCGTCGCCACCGTTGCTCGGGGCGACGTCCTCAACAACCTCGAGTGGGCGAGCGCGATCGACGCCGACCGCGACTTCGCGAAGGCGCAGCTCGGCCGTCGTGAGCGCGAGATCCTCCATCTCTACGCATCCGGTCTGCCCCTCAAGCTCGCGGCGCAGCAGCTCGGCATCGGGTACTCGACCGCGCGCGAGTACCTCGACCGGATCCGTGTGAAGTACGTCGAGGTCGGCCGTCCGGCCCCGACGAAGGTGGACCTGCTCCGCCGTGCGGTCGAGGACGGCATCCTGCCGGGGCTCGACTCCGGCATCGACCCGGATGTCGACGGGCGCTGACGGCACCCGGGCGCCGCTGACGGCCGACGTCGCGCCGTTCGGGACCGACCCGTCCCGCGGTGTGCGGGCGAGGATCACGCAGGCGTCGACGGAGCGCGCGTTCGCGATCCTGCTCGCCCTCGCGGCGGTCGGGCTCGGCGTCGTCGACGCGCCGGCGGTCGTGCACCAGCTCCCGGTGCTCGACCCGCTCTGGGGTCCGGTCGTCGTGGTCGCGGTCGCCGCATCGTTCGTCTTCGTGGGCGTCTCGGCGTTGGTGCAGCGGTTCGCGCAGCCCGCGCAGATCCTGTGCGCGCTCGTGTTCTTCGTCGCGCTCGTGACGTGGCCGCTGACGCTCCGCGACGATCTGCCGGCCGGGCAGGTGCCGTGGCCGTGGTGGTTCTGCAACGTCGGGACGACGGCGGCCGCGATGGGCTTCGCGCCGTGGCGGGCGACCGTCTACAACGCGCTCGTCCCGATCGTGTACATCGTCATCCGCCTGACGCCCGCCGGCGGCGAGGTCGGACTGACCCGGGCGCTCCTCGACGGCGTCTACACGACGATCCTCGGCATCGTCACGCTCGTGCTCGCGGTGGTGCTCCGCCGGGCGGCGGCCGCCGTCGACTCGGCCCAGGCGACCGCCGTGCGCCGGTACTCGCACGCGATCCGGGAGCACGCGACCGAGGTCGAGCGTGTGCAGGTCGACGCGATCGTGCACGACAGCGTCCTCACCACGCTGCTCTCGGCCGCACGTGCGGACACGCTCGAGGCGAAGACGCTCGCCAGCAGGATGGCGCGGAACGCGATCGACCACCTCGCGGCGGCGTCCGACGGGCCGCGTGAGGTGCCACCGGTGCCGCTCGCAGAGCTGCACGCGCGCATCGGTGCTGCGGTGTCCGCACTCGCCGCCCCGGTGGCGGTCCGGGGCGGGCCGTTCGGCATGCACAACGCGCCAGCACCCGCCGCGGACGCGTTGGCGTCGGCGGCGATCCAGGCAGCGGTGAACAGCGTGCAGCACGCCGGGGACGGCGTCGAACGCTGGGTCAGCGTCGACGTGTCGGCCTCCGGCGTGGTGCGCGTGGAGGTCGGGGACGACGGGACCGGGTTCGACGCCGATGCGATCCCTGCCGGTCGTCTCGGCGTCCGACGGTCGATCATCGAACGCGTCGCCGCTGCCGACGGGATCGCCGAGATCCACACGGCACCCGGAGCAGGGACCCGCGTGGTGCTGACGTGGCCCGCCCGACCAGTGGACCGGGCGGAGGCGTCGTGAAGATCTCGATCCCCGCCGGCGTGGCGATCGGTCTCGCCGCGCTGTTCTCGCTCTACCACCTGCTCCTCGCCTCGACGACGCTGTTCCGTGTCGACGACGTCGGCGCGGTGCTCGCGTGCATGGCGCTGTACGCCGCAGCGACCGGCGCGGCGCTGTTCGCCAAGGGTGCCGTCCTGCCGGTGTGGGTCGCCTGCTTCTCGCTCGCCACGGCGGTCATGATGCCGGTCGTCGCGGCGCCGGGGGCCGAGGCCGGCGCGACGCCGGGGTTCGGCACGTGGTGGATCGCGGCCGTCGGGACGCTCATGGTGATCGTCGCCGTGCGACAGCGGATCGTGTTCGCATGGGTCGGGGTGTCGTTCCTCGTGATGTACACGGTCGCGTGGGCGGGACCCGACGCGCTGGGTGCGCTCGGCGTGCTCGGCAGCGTCGTCTGGGTCGCCATCGCGACGATCTTCAACTTCGTGATGAACCGCGCGACCCGCACCACCCGTGACTTCATCCGCGCCGAGCAGGAGACCGCCGACTGGCAGGCGGCGCAGGACGCCCACGTGTTCGAGCGGCAGTTCCGACTCAGCCAGACGACGCGGATGGCGCTGCCGATGTTGCAACGCATCATCGACTCGTGCGGGGACCTCACCGACGCCGAGCGCACCGAGTGCCTGCACCTCGAGCAGGCCATCCGCGACGAGATCCGCGGCAGGTCCCTGCTCTCCGACGACGTCCGCGAGGAGGTCATGCGCCTCCGTCGCCGCGGTGCGGTCGTCCAGTTGCACGACGACGGTGGTCTCGACGAGCTCGAGGCCGACGACGTCCGGCGCATCCACGCACAGCTCGCAGACGCGCTCCGGCAGGCGTGGGACGCGGACAACGTGATCGTCCGGACGGTACCGGAGGGGTCGGGCGCTGCGGTGACGGTGGTCGGCCTGCGGCTCGACGTCGCGGCGAGCGAGTCGGCGGCGCTGGGCACGGCCCACGATGACGACGATGACGGCGACGAGGACGACTCGGTCGCGCTCTGGCTCGAGATCCCGCGGCACGAGCGCGCGTAGCCGGGGCGGCCCTGGACGCGCTCCGCGCCGGACGGGAGGCCCGTGGCGGCGCCGCCACGAGCCTCCCGTCCGATGGGTGGTCGCGACCACCGCACGTGGTGCGGTGTCGGCGCTCGTTGCGTCCGCAACGAGCGACAGCGTCGTCGTCGTACGACAGCGAGTCTGTCGTTCCGGGTCGGCAGCGCCCGGCACGTGGCAGCACGCCCGGAAACGGGGAACGGGCCGGTCAGGAAACCCGACCGGCCCGTTCACGACCCGAGGCAGAGCGACAACCCGAATATCGCCCTGGCTCGCAGCGGACAGTGGCTTCGTACCCTAGTCGGCCACCGTCCGGCGATGTACTTCGTACACCGAACACCAGTAACTATGCCCGGAAGTACGCATCGTGTCAGTCATCATTATGGGGGACAAACACGCCCTTTCCGGTCCCCCTCGAGCGACACGTGTCCCCCGCACGAGGGGAGACCGACCGGGAAGTGCACCCTGCAACGCGCATACCGTCCGGTATCCCAGGGGTACATCCCAGCTCGGTCGTCAGCGCAGCGAACGGGCCCAGGCACCCGGACCGTGAGGCAGCGGGCCGCGGAGCCCACGAGCGGAGGTCTCCCAGCCGACACGCGGCGACACCTCGATCTGCGCACGGCCAGCGGCCGCCGCTTCGTCGGCCTGGTGCTGCAGGACGGCGATGACCGCCGCGAGCTCCTCGGGCGTCGGCTCGCCGGAGACGACGTGGACGTCCGCGACCGGAGTCGGTTCGTCCGCGGGGACGGCTGCTGCGTGGCGCGCCATCAGAGGGGAATGTTCCCGTGCTTCTTCGGCGGCAGTGATGCCCGCTTGCCGCGCAGCGCCCGCAGCGCCTTGATGACCGAGACGCGCGTGGCATGCGGCTGGATGATGCCGTCGAGCTCCCCGCGCTCGGCGGCGAGGTACGGCGACGCCACGTTGTACGTGTACTCGTTGGCCAGGCGGGAGCGTACGGCTGCGACGTCCTCGCCCGCCTCTTCCGCGCGCTTGATCTCGCTCCGGTAGAGGATGTTCACGGCACCCTGACCGCCCATCACGGCGATCTCGGCGGTCGGCCACGCCAGGTTGATGTCGGCACCGAGCTGCTTCGAGCCCATCACGATGTACGCGCCGCCGTAGGCCTTGCGCGTGATGACGGTGACGAGCGGGACGGTGGCCTCGGCGTACGCGTAGAGGAGCTTCGCGCCGCGTCGGATGACGCCGGTCCACTCCTGGTCGGTGCCTGGCAGGTACCCGGGGACGTCGACGAGCGTCAGGATCGGGATCCCGAACGCGTCGCAGAACCGCACGAAGCGCGCCGCCTTCTCGCCGGCGTCGATGTTCAGCGTGCCGGCCATGGCCTGCGGCTGGTTCGCGATGATGCCGACGGTGCGTCCCTCGACCCGGCCGAAGCCGATGAGGATGTTCGGTGCGAAGAGCGGCTGCACCTCGAGGAAGTCGGCGTCGTCGACGATGTGCTCGATGATCTGCGTGACGTCGTACGGCTGGTTCGCGGAGTCCGGGATGACGACGTCGAGTTCGCGGTCGGCGTCGGTCGTCTCGAGCTCGGGGGCCAGGTCGTAGGCGGGTGCGTCGGACAGGTTGTTGTCCGGCAGGAACCCGATGAGCGAGCGCGCGTAGTCGAGCGCGTCGTTCTCGTCGTCGGCGAGGTAGTGCGCGACACCGGAGACCGCGTTGTGGGTCTGTGCGCCGCCGAGCTCCTCGAAGCCGACGTCCTCGCCGGTGACGGTCTTGATGACGTCGGGGCCGGTGACGAACATGTGGCTGGTCTTGTCGACCATGATCACGAAGTCGGTGAGTGCGGGGGAGTACACCGCGCCGCCGGCCGCCGGGCCCATGACGATCGAGATCTGGGGGATGACGCCGGACGCCTGCGTGTTGAGGCGGAAGATCTCGCCGTACTTGCCGAGCGCGACGACGCCTTCCTGGATGCGGGCGCCGCCGGAGTCGAGGATCCCGATGATCGGCACGCCGGTCTTCAGTGCGTGCTCCATGACCTTGACGATCTTCTCGCCGGCGACCTCGCCGAGGGAGCCGCCGAAGACGGTGAAGTCCTGCGCGTAGACCGCGACCTGTCGTCCGTGGATCGTGCCGAGTCCGGTGACGACCGCGTCGCCGTACGGCCGCTTCGACTCCATGCCGAAGGCGTGCGTGCGGTGCCGGACGAACTCGTCGAGCTCGACGAACGAGTTCTCGTCGAGGAGCAGCTCGATGCGCTCGCGCGCCGTCATCTTGCCCTTGGCGTGCTGCTTCGCGATGGCTGCTTCGCCCGCAGCGGTCACGGCCTCGTGGTACCGCTCGCGGAGGTCGGCCAGCCGGCCTGCCGTCGTCGAGAGATCGGGGGTGTCTCCTGAAGTCACCCGCTCACCCTACCGGCGGCGGGGCGGGCGTCGGTTGGAGGACCTCCACGGTTCCTGCCCGTAGATTTGCGTGCATGTCCACACCGGTCCTCCCGCTCTCGCGCGCCGCACTCGACCGGGCGGGTGCCGTCCTCGACGTCCGCGACACGACCGGTTCGACCAACGCGGACCTGCTCGCTGCTGCGTCCGACCTGCCGGACGGCAGCGCGATCGTGACGCTGGACCAGACCGCCGGCCGCGGACGCCTCGACCGTTCGTGGTCGGCACCGGTCGGGGAGACCCTCGCGGCGAGCGTGCTCGTCCGTGCCGCGCTGTCCGACCGTGACCGCGGCTGGCTGCCCCTGGTGGCCGGCGCAGCGATGCGGGACGCGGTGATCGCGGCCCTGGAGCCGGATGCGCAGGACGGGACCGGCGAGGCGGGGTCAGGACGGTCCTCCAGGACGACCGTGAAGTGGCCGAACGACGTGCTCGTGGACGGCAGGAAGCTCTGCGGCATCCTCTGCCAGGTCGCCGCCGACGGCTCCGTCGTCGTCGGCGCCGGCGTCAACCTGACCATCCCGGCCGACCGGCTCCCGACCCCGACGTCCACCTCGCTCGCCGTGGCGGGCGCGACCGGCGAGGCGGTCGACCTGGCGGATGCGGTCCTGTCCGCCTTCTGGTCGGGCGTCCGGGAGGCCGTGGTCGCCCTGGTCGCCGGCGGCGTGGCTGCCGAGGCGGTGCGGTCGCACGTCCGCGCGGGCTGCGGCACGATCGGCGCGCGGGTGCGCCTCGAGCTGCCGGACGGCAGCACCGAGGAAGCCGACGCGACCGGCATCGACGACGACGGCCGGATCACGATCCGGGATCGAGACGGCGCGGAGAGGGGCGTCGCCGTGGGTGACGTCACCCACCTGCGGTATGCATGACGGCATGACCGCCGAGCCACCGCCCGAACGCGTCGTGGCCCGGCTCCGGCCCCACGCGCGTCGTCTGGTGCGTCCGGCGGTGTTCGTCGTCCTGGTCGCGGTCGCCGGCGGTTTCGGGTTCGGGGTCTTCCAGGCGCAGCTCGCGTGGATCAACGCCGTGGTCGCCGGACTCGTGCTCGTGCTGGTGCTGTTCGGCGGCGTCGTGCCGCTGGTGCGGTGGATGACCGAGCGGTACGTGGTCACCACGAGGCGACTCGTCGTCGTGCACGGCTTCGGCACCAGGACCCGGCAGGAGCTCCTGCACTCGCGTGGGTACGACGTGACCGTCCGGCGGCGTGGGCTGCAGGGGCTGTTCCGGTCCGGAGACGTCCTCGTGTTCCCCGGCGACGACCCCGCCGTGGTGCTCGCCGACGTGCCGCACGCCGACCTCGTGGTCGCGGTGTTGCACGACATGGTCGAGGCGTACGAGGCCCGCCGTCGGCACCGCGAGCCGGACTGGGACGAGATCGTGCGGGGCCCTGACCGCTCCTGAGGCGTCGTCATCGCTCTCGGCGGAAGTTCGCGCGGGGTCCGGTACCGTCGTCCCGTGCGTATCTCTGTCATCGGCTGCGGGTACCTCGGTGCCGTGCACGCCGCATCCATGGCCAAACTCGGACACGAGGTCGTCGCGGTCGACGTCGACCCGGTGAAGATCGAGCGGCTCGCCGCGGGCGACGCCCCCTTCTTCGAACCGGGACTCCCCGAGATCCTCGCCGAGGCGATCGCCTCCGGCCGCATCCGCTTCACGACGGACTACGCCGAGGTCGCCGGGTCCCGCGTGCACTTCCTCGCCGTCGGGACCCCCCAGGGGCCGACCGGCGCTGCGGACATGACCTACATCGACTCCGCGATCGCGTCGCTGACGCCCCACGTCGCCGCCGGGGAGTTCGTCGTCGGCAAGTCGACCGTGCCCGTCGGGACCGCTGCGCGGCTCGCCGCCGGCCTGCAGGACGCGGTGCCCGGCGCGACGCTCGTGTGGAACCCGGAGTTCCTCCGCGAGGGATTCGCCGTGCAGGACACCATCTCGCCCGACCGGCTGGTCTACGGCGTGCCGTCCGGCCCCGCGGGATCGTCGGCGGTCGAGGCCCTCGACGAGGTGTACGCGACGACCCTGGCCGAGGGGACCCCGCGTCTCGTCGTGAACCTGCCGACGGCCGAGCTCGTCAAGGTCAGCGCGAACGCGTTCCTGGCGACGAAGATCTCCTTCATCAACGCGATGGCCGAGATCGCCGAGGTCGCCGAGGCGGACGTGACGGCGCTCGCCGACGCGATCGGGCACGACGACCGGATCGGCCGCAAGTTCCTGAACGCCGGACTCGGGTTCGGCGGCGGCTGCCTGCCGAAGGACATCCGCGCGTTCCAGGCCCGTGCGACCGAACTCGGGGTGGGGGAGTCGCTCGACTTCCTGGCCGACGTCGACGCGATCAACCTGCGTCGCCGCGCCCACGTCGTGACGCTCGCTTCGGAGCTGCTGGGCGGCGCGGTCGCCGGCAAGCGGGTCGCGGTGCTCGGGCTCGCGTTCAAGCCGAACTCCGACGACGTCCGCGACTCCCCGGCGCTCGACATCGCCGCGCGCCTGCTCGAGCTCGGCGCCACCGTGTCCGCGTACGACCCCGAGGCGAACCACACCGCGGCGCGCATCCACCCGTCGCTGTCCTACGTCGACAGTGCGTCCGCCGCGCTGCAGGACGTGGACCTCGTGCTCGTGCTCACCGAGTGGAACGAGTTCCGCACGCTCGACCCGGCAGCGGTGGTCGCGCAGGTGGCGAGCCCCGTCGTGATCGACGGACGGAACTGCCTCGACCGGGACGCCTGGACCGCGGCGGGCTTCACCTACCGCGGGATGGGGCGCTAGTCAGCGCTGCTCGCTGCTCGCTGCTCCCTGTTCGCTGCTCGCGCTTGGCGTCAGCGTGCGACCTGTTCGTCCGTGACGGCGTCGGTACCGATGGTGCCGGCGCCGTTCTTGGTGGTGCCGGTTGCGCCGGTGCCGTCCGCGACCGGACGGACGGCGGTCTGGCGGTCGGGGTGGTACACCCAGACGCGGTAGAGCCAGAAGCGGAACGCGGTCCCGAGCAGGAGCCCGATGACGTTGCCGGAGATGTTGTCGGCGAGCGCGGACGTGAACCCGAACACGTAGTGCGAGAGCCCCAGGCAGCCGAGCGAGATCACCATGCCGCCGAGCGAGACGACCACGAACTCGAAGCCCTCTCGTGCAGCGACGGCTCGGCGCTGGTCGCGGAACGTCCAGTAGCGGTTGCCCATCCAGTTCACGAAGATCGCGACGACCGTCGAGATGACCTTCGCGATGAACGGGCCGGCGTGGACGTCCTCCGGCGCGAGCACCGTCGCGCGCAGCACGTTGAAGATGACCGTGTCGACGACGAAGCCCACGGCCCCGACGACGCCGAACCGGGCCAGCTGCGCAATGAGTCGCCGCACGTGTTCTCCAGTGTCCGTAGAGTTGTCGCTGACCGCTCCGGCGGTCCCGGCCGGTGAACACCCGGCCGAACAGCGATTGTAGACAGCGCGCACTCACCGTGCGGTGAGAGCGGCGGAAGGAACACACAGCATGGCGTTGCGGGTCGGTGTGATCGGCGGAGGACAGCTCGCCAGGATGATGGTCCCGGCGGCCGTCGAACTCGGCATCGACATCCGCGTGCTCGCGGAGGGGCCCGGGATGTCGGCGGCCATCGCCGCGACCGCCGAGGGCGACTACCACGACGCCGAGACGGTGCTCGCCTTCGCCCGCGACGTCGACGTGGTCACCTTCGACCACGAGCACGTGCCGCAGAGCGTCCTCCGGGCACTCGTCGATGCCGGTGTGGCCGTCCGACCAGGGCCGGAGCCCCTCGCGGTCGCGCAGGACAAGATCACGATGCGGACCCGCCTGACCGAGCTCGGGCTCCCGGTGCCCGACTGGGCAGCGGTGCACGACCCCGATGAGCTCCGTGCCTTCATCGACGAGCACGGCGGTCGTGCGGTCGTGAAGACCCCGCGCGGCGGCTACGACGGCAAGGGCGTCCGGGTCGTGTCCGACCCCGCCGAGGTCGAGGACTGGTTCATCGCCGTCGCCGAGGCCGGTGGCGGGCAGGCGCTCCTCGTCGAGGAGCTCGTCTCGTTCACCCGGGAGCTCGCGCAGTCGGTGGCACGTCGCCCGTCCGGCGAGATCGTCGCGTGGCCCCTCGTCGAGACGGTGCAGCGCGACGGCGTGTGCGCCGAGGTGCTCGCGCCGGCCCCGGACAGCGCCGGCCGGATCGCCGACCTGGCGGAGTCGATCGCCGTGCGGGTCGCGGAGGAACTCGGGGTGACGGGAGTCCTCGCCGTCGAGCTGTTCCAGACCGACGACGAGCGGATCCTGATCAACGAGCTCGCGATGCGGCCGCACAACACCGGGCACTGGACGATCGACGGCGCGACCACGAGTCAGTTCGAACAGCACCTGCGTGCCGTCCTCGACCTGCCGCTGGGCGCCACCGGGATGAACGCCCCCGTCGCGGTCATGATCAACGTCCTCGGTGGTCCGTCGGACGGCGACCTCGCCGGACGCTACCCCGCCGCGCTCGGGGCGTTCCCCGAGGCGAAGTACCACTTCTACGGCAAGGCACCCCGGCCCGGCCGGAAGATCGGGCACGTCACGGTCACCGGCGAGGACCCGGACGACGTCGTGTACCGGGCACGGTCGGCAGCGTCGCACTTCGACGACTGACGAGCGTCCGGTGCGGGTGCCACCCGTCGTGGTGGCACCCGTTCTGGCGGCTGGTTGCACGAGGCAACGCGTGGTGCCATGGATCGGTCAGGGGACGACCGACCAGCCAGGGGATCGCGCATGCGCACCAGTACCGCCCTCACCGTCTGCATCGCGCTCGCCGGGGTGCTCGGTGGTGTGATCGCGCCCGTCGCGCCGATCGGGGCCGACCGCGCGACCGCCGCGACGACGGCGACCGACCTGCGCTCGCGGACGGCGGCGCAGCTGTACGGCAACGGGCAGTACAACTCGCCGACGAGCGAGGCCGCGAAGAACGCCGCGGCCCTCGCCTCGAGCGACCCGGCGGGCGCTGCGGCCGCATCGACGATCGCGAAGTACCCGGTCGCCACGTGGCTCGGTGAGTGGTCGACCGGCACCGGCCTGACGAAGACCCTCCAGAGCGCGACGGCGGGCGCCGCGGCGAACGGCACCACGGCGGTCTTCGTCACCTACGCGATCCCGGAGCGTGACTGCGGCGGCTACTCGGCAGGCGGGTTCGACGAAGCCGGGTACGACGCATGGGTGGACCAGATCGTCGCGGGGCTCGCCGGGAAGCGTGCTGCGGTCATCGTGGAGCCGGACTCCCTCGCCATGCTGAGCGACAGCAGGTGCACACCGGCGCTCGACCAGCAGCGGTACCGGATCCTCTCGAGGGAGGTCGCCGCGCTCACCGCCGCCGGCATCCCCGCGTACCTCGACGCCGGCAACTCGAACTGGGTGCAGCCCGCGACGATCGCCGCCCGGCTCGACGCCGCCGGCGTGCGGCAGGCCCGCGGGTTCTTCACGAACGTCGCGAACTACTACCCGACCGCACAGGAGCAGTCGTACGCGCAGAAGGTCTCCGCGCTCACCGGCGGCTCGCACTACGTGATCGACACCTCCCGGAACGGTCGTGGATGGCGGGGGACGTGGTGCAACGGCCCCGGCGCCGGACTCGGGACCTCGCCGCGGGTGGCGACGGACGGGACGGCCCTCGACGCGCTGCTCTGGGTGAAGACCCCCGGTGCGAGCGACGGGACCTGCAACGGGGGCCCGGCCGCGGGCAAGTGGTACTCGGCGTACGCGCAGCAGCTGGTCGCCAACGCCTCGCTCGGCGCCCCGGCCGCAGTGACGTCGCCGCAGGGCACGGTGGACGCAGCAGCGGGTGGGGCGGGCACCGTCCGGGTCCGCGGGTGGACGTTCGACGCGGACGACCCGGAGTCCCCGGTCACGGTACGGGTGTCCGTGGACGGCACGGTCGTCGGCACCGCACTCGCCGACACGACCCGTCCTGACGTCGACCGGGCAGCAGGGGTCGGGGCGGACCACGGCTTCGACATGACGGTCGCAGCCGGCTCCGGCACGAGGAACGTCTGCGTGACGGCGGTCAACGTCGGCGCCGGGGCCGATCGACAGCTCGGCTGCGTCGCGGTGACCGTGTACGGACACGACCCGGTGGTGCAGCTCGAACGGGTCGGTGTCGCTCGTGCGGGCATCGTGGTGACCGGGTGGGCCGTCGACCCCGACGAGGCCGCGTCCCCGGTCAGGATCGCGGTGACCGTCGACGGGCGGGGTGTGGCGGCCGCGACGGCGAACCTGCAGCGCGCGGACCTCGGTGCCGTGCCGGACGGGGCTGGGACGGGGCACGGCTGGGACCTCACCGTGCCAGGGGGGTCCGGCAAGCACAGCGTGTGCGTCGTCGCGCGGAACCGTGGCGTCGGCTCCGACACGACGTCGGCGTGCCGAACGGTCACCGTCGCGGCGAGTGCACCCTTCGGCACGTTCGGATCCGCCTCGTCACCGTCCACGCGGCGCGTCGACGTGTCCGGCTGGGTGTTCGACCGCGATGCCGTCAACACCGCTGTGAGCGTCGTGGTCACCGTCGACGGCAACACCACCGGACGCCTCACGGCGAACCGGGCACGCGCCGACGTCGACACGACGTACCGTGCCGGGCCGGCGCACGGCTACGGCGGACGGGTGGTGAGCCCGTCAGGGACGCACCGGATCTGCGTCCGGGCGGTCGGCCTCGGCAGCGGCGGCGACGCGGACCTCGGGTGCCGGACCGTCGCCGTCCGCTGACCGGCCGCCGTCGCGGTCCGATGACCAGTACCGCCACCGTCCGCTGACCGGCCGCCGGTAGGCTCGACCTGTGACCGACACCGCCCAGCCCGCACCGCTCGTCTCGATCATCATGGGGTCCGACTCGGACTGGCCCACGATGCGTGCGGCAGCCGACATCCTGACCGAGCTGGGCATCCCGTTCGAAGCGGACGTCGTCTCGGCGCACCGCACCCCGGACAAGATGATGCGCTTCGGCCGCTCGGCGGCGGGACGTGGCATCCGGGCGGTGATCGCCGGGGCCGGTGGCGCAGCACACCTCCCCGGGATGGTCGCATCGGTGACGACCCTGCCGGTCATCGGCGTCCCCGTGCAGCTCGCGCGGCTCGACGGCATCGACTCCCTGCTGTCGATCGTCCAGATGCCGGCGGGCATCCCGGTCGCCACGATGGCGATCAACGGAGCCGCCAACGCCGGACTCTTCGCCGCCCGGATCATCGGGGCATCCGACCCGGGCGTCGCGGCCAGGCTCGCCGAGTACGCGGCCGGGCTCGAGGACGTCGTCGAGCGGAAGGCGCAGGCCCTCCGCGACGCACTCTGAGCCCGGCCGCCGGTCGCCGGTCGAACGCTCGTCAGTCGGTGCGGCTGGCGAACACGCGGAGCGACGAGACGGAGTGCACGGTCACGTCCTGGTCACCCGGGAACGTGCCGGTCGACGCCCACTGCCAGAAGGTCCACCGTCCCCAGCTCGCGCCGACGGTGCCGGGCGTGGTGAAGTCGTTGACCGGGTAGAGGGCGACGAACAGCGGGTTGCCCGGGAACTTCGCGGAGTTGCCGGTGCAGCGCTTCCACCAGTCGGTCGTCGTGTAGATCGCCGGCCAACGGTGGACCTTGTCGTACACGGCCGTCGAGTACTCCAGGATCCAGTTGACCATCGCCGTCTGGCTCAGCCCGTAGCAGGTGCCCTGCGCGGCGCTGCCGTACTCGATGTCGAGGAGCGGAGGCAGGGTCTTGCCGTCGTTGCTCCACCCGCCGCCGTGCGAGAAGAAGTACGCGGCCGTCGCGGTGCCGCTCGCCTGGGACGGTTGTGCGTACGCGTACCCCCCGCGGATCACGCCCGCGTTCTTCGAGGCGTTGTACTGCCGTGGGTAGTACGGACTCGTGTAGCTGACGCCCTCGGACACCTTGATGTAGGCGAAGCGGGCACCCTTCGCGTACGCGCTGCGGAAGTCGACGTCGTGCTGCCACGCGCTGACGTCCATGCCCTGCACCCGTCCAGGCGGCGGGCCGCCGGTCGCGGCCTGCGTGGTCGCCTGGGCCCGGGCACCGGCAGCCGACCCCGCCGAGGCGGCGTGCGCCGCGATGCTCGCACCCATGGCGTGGTTGCCGGTCTGGTCCATCGTGGCGATCGACGGGTCCTCGGCCGTCGACGTGCTGCTGGTCGCGGTCGGTGTGGGATCCACACCGGTCACGGCGGCGGCCGGCCCGCTCGCCAGGGCGGTCACCGCCCCCACCCCGAGGATCGTCCCCACGGCGATCGTGCGCCATCTCGTCGTTCGCATCCGGTCTCGTCCTCCCTGTCGACAGTGACCGTGGCGGACCCACCTCGGTCACGTTCGGGAGAGCATACGCGCCGTGCGCAGACGGCGCGTGCCGTCGCTCAGGAGGCCGTGGTCGCCCCCGTCGTGCCGTCGACCGTCACCGTCGTGGTCGCGCCGGACACGGTCAGCGTCGCCGTCCACACCGGTGCGGCCCCGGTCCCGCCGAGGACGAGCGACGAGAGCTTCGCCCCAGCGGTGGACTTCTCGGCGTCGGCGGCGGCCGCCGCGGCGTCGACCTTCAGCGCCGCCGCACGCGCGACGTCGTCGGCCATCGTCTGGCTGTCCGATGCCTTCGGGAACGGTCCGGAGGTCACCCGTGCGAGCGTCGCGGACACGACCGACTGCGTCCGGGCACCGCTGGCATCGGCGACGACCACGGTCCAGTTGTCGCCGGCTCCGGTGAGCGAGACGACCGTGCCGCCACCGGCTGCCGCGAGCCCCTGCTTCGTCACGGTCGCCCAGTCGACCGAGGTCGGGTTGTCGACGCCGCTGCCGTTGCCCGTGCCGGGACCGGTGCCGTCGTCGGCGGAACCGGTCTGGTCGTCGGTCGGGGTCGCGCTCGGGGAGGTCGACGCGCTCCGTGATGCCGATGGCGACGCCGATCCGCTGGGCGCCGCGTCGTCCCCGGTCGAGCAGGCCGCGAGCACGGCGGTCATGCCGATGCCGATGACGAGGGAAGCGGTGAGGACCGTGATGCGGTTGCGGCGTGCCATGAGCCGATGATGGCAGGTGCTCGCGCCGACGGAGCTGGACGACACGGTGGCCGGAGGCGATCGATGCGGAGCCGTGATTCGGCGCCGGATGCCCGTCGCCTCAGAGGTCGGCGTGCAGCTGCCAGGTCTCGAGCGCCGAGTCGCGCCAGTCGAACATCCGGGCACGGTCCGGCCCCGCGATCGCGAGCTGCGAGCGGAGGAGCGGGTCGTTCACGACCTGGAACACGGCCTGCGCCAGACGCTCCGGGTAGCGATCGCTCGGGGAGCGCTCGACGCACACGCCGGCGTCCGAGGCGACTTCGCGGACGGCCGGGTCGTCGGAGTGCACGACGGGCGTCCCCAGGCTCATGGCCTCGATCACGGGGAGGCCGAACCCCTCGGCGAGGCTCGGGAACACGAACACCGTCGCGCGGTCGTAGACCACGGCGAGGTCGGCGTCGTCCACACGGCCGAGCACCTTCACGCGGTCGGGCGCGAGTCCGGCACGCTCGGCGGTGCCGACGACGTCCACGTCGCCCCAGCCGTCGGGGCCGGAGATGACGAGCGGGACGTCCTGCGGAGCATCCGGGTGGGCCATCGCCTCGATCAGGGCGGTGAGGCCCTTCCGTGGCTCGAGGGTGCCGACCGCGAGCACGTAGCGCTCCGGGAGGCCGAGTCGTTCGGCGCGGAGGTCCGCGTCCACGGGCACCCGGAGGCGACCGCTCGGAGCGCCGCCGATGACCCGGAGCCGTTCGTCGAAGCGGTGGATCTCGTTGAGCGCCGAGGCGACCGCGTGCGTGGGGACCACCACGGCGTCGGCGTACTTGTACGCGCGCTTCACCATGGCCTTGTGGAAGTGCACGCCGCGCGGCGTGAGGGTCTCCGGGTGCGTCCACGGCACGGTGTCGTGCACCGTGACGACCGTCTGACGACCGGGCTCCTGCGTGCGATCGTGCTTCACGAGGGGCGCGAGGACACTCGGTGCGTGCACCATGCCCTGCGAGGCCCCGCGCGCCATGCCGCCCTGCCAGGCGAGCGCGAGCTCACGACGGGGGAGTGCCAGCCGGTCCATCCCGGACAGCCCGGGGAGGAGCATGGTGAGGTGCTCGATCTCTGCCGGCGATGCCGCGGAGACCACGGCTTCGACGTCGCATCCGCTCGGGGCGGTGGCGATCAGCTGCCGGGTGAGTTCCTCCGCGTAGCGACCGATGCCGCCGGGGACCGGTGCGATCACCTGGTCCACGATCACGCGGAGTGTGGTCATCTGGTGCGCCTCCTGCTGGCCGTCGGTCGGAACGGCTCGGCCGTCGATCGGAGCGGTCCGGCCGCTCCGATGGCAGACACTATCAGTGGCCGCCGGGAGGAACCGGGCCGCCCACCTGGGCACCGGGAACGGCTGCCCGCCGACGGTGGCGCACCGCCAGCGCGGCACCGAAGCCGGCGAGCACGACGTCCCCGACGGTCATGAACGCACGGCTGATCACCGCGAGCGCGAGTGCAGCGGACGGGCTGGCGACCGAGCCGAGGAGCAGGACGAGCACCGCTTCCCGAGGACCGACACCGGCTGGTGCGATGACGACCAGGAACCCGACCAGCCACGCGACCGCGTAGGCACCGGTGGCCACCGGGAACAGCGTCGGGTCGTCGGCTCCGAACACCCGGAGCACGAAGGAGGCCTGGACGCCGTACGCGATCCACATCACGACGGACCACACCATCGACATCGTCGTGCCCGACCACGTGAGCGAGATCTCCTGCGGCGGCCGCCGGAGCAGCCGGAACGCGAGTGCGATGAGCCGTCCGAGCACCGGCGGGGTGAGCGCCACGAGCCCGATCACGACGACGATGGCGAGCCACCAGAAGTGTGCGAGGCCGTCCGTGGCGGAGAAGAGGAGGGCGACGATGCCGACGAGCGCCGCGGTCACCATGCTGACGAGCATCGACGCGAGCGACGCGACGGCGCTGCCGGTCCTGGCGAGTCCGTGGGCGCGACCGAGCTCCGCCTGCGCGGCGATCGACCAGACGCCACCGGGGATGTACTTGCCGAGCTGTCCGACGAAGAAGATCGACGACGACGGGGCGAGGCGCACCCGGTGCCCCGTCGCTGCCATCATGGAGCGCCACGACAGCATGTTCGCGACGAGTGCCGCGAGCGTGAACACGATGCCGAGGGTGATCGTGGAGGCGTCGAGGCGTGCGAAGTCGCGGGCGATGTCGTCCCACTGCTTGACGACGCCCCACACGAGCAGCCCGACGGCGACGACGGCCGCCACCCACTTCACGACGGTCAGGACGCGCTCTCGACGGCCCCGTCTGGCGGGTGGGTCCGGAACGGGCCCCGCCGTCGTGTCGAGGGGTTCCGGGGAGGTCGGGGTCGACCCCGTAGGCTGTCGTGCGTCCATCGACCGACAACTCTAAGCGAGTGCGCTGCATGCAACCCGACCCCGCTGCCCGACCGACACTGCTCGTCGCCGCGTCGACGTTCCCGGCCGAACCGGGCGACGGGACGCCGGGGTTCGTCCTCGACCTCGCGACGGCGCTGTCCGACGAGTACCGGATCGTGGTCGTCGCACCGATGACGAAGGGCGCACGGAAGCACCAGCGGATCGGCGACGTCGAGGTCCGGCGGTACACCTACTTCCCGAGCCGCTGGCAGGACCTCGCCGACGGCGCGATCGTCGACAACCTGCGTGCGAAGCGCGCTCGCTGGGTGCAGGTGCCGTTCTTCTTCGGTGCGATGGCGACCGCGCTCGGTCGTGAGCGCCGGCGGTCGCGGCCCGACGTCGCCCTCCTGCACTGGATCATCCCCCAGGGGGCCGTCGGCCGGCTCGTGCTCGGCGACCTGCCGCGGGTGGTGACCACGCTGGGTGGCGACCTCTACGCCCTGCGCAACCCGGTCCTCCAGGCCGTCAAGCGTGCCGTCATCCGGAACGCTTCCTCCGTGACCTGCATGAGCACGGACATGGCGAGCGAACTCGGCAAGCTCGGCGCACGACCCGACCAGGTCCACGTCGTCCCGATGGGCGTCGACCTGGCGCCGATCACCGCGGCGGTCGCCCGCGAGTCCCGCGTGCCCGGTCGGGTGCTGTTCGTCGGCCGACTCGTCGAGAAGAAGGGTGCCGTGGTCCTGCTCGACGCGCTCGACCGCATGGCGGAGCGCCCGGCCGAGGTCGTCGTCGTCGGGGACGGACCGCTCCGCGGGGCGCTCGAGCGTCGTGCGGGCGACGGCGTCACGTTCCTCGGCGCCCGGGGCAAGGACGACCTGGCCTCTGAGTACGCGCGTGCGTCGATCGCGCTCTACCCGTCGGTCCCCGCGGCGAACGGCGACCGCGACGGTCTGCCCGTCGCGCTGCTCGAGGCGATGTCCGCCGGCTGCGCGATCGTCGCATCGGCCGTCCCCGGCATCGTCGACGTGATCCGGGACGGCGAGAACGGGCTCCTGGTGCCACCAGGGGATGCCGCCGCACTCGCCGCCGCCGTGGATCGACTGCTCGCCGATCCGGACCTCGCAGAGCGCCTCGGACGCGCAGCAGCGGTGACCGCGGCCGCGCACACCGTCGACGCCGTCGCGGACCGGTACCGCGGCTTGCTCACCGCGGCGCTGCGCGGCTGACCGTTCGGCGCTCCCGGACCGGGCCCGCAGCGCGGGTCAGCGTTCGACGTCGACCGGTTCTGCGGTCTCGCGGGGCTCCGTCACGGCGGCAGGTCGGGCGCGCCGTGCGTCGAGGAAGGCACCGACCGCGCACCCGACCGCCGCGACCACCGAGATCGCGAACATGAGCTGGACGACGCGGGCGGCGTGGGGCACGATGCCGGCGACGTGGAGGCCGACCAGCGACAGGTACGGCACGAACGACACGGCGATCCACACGGTGACGAGGATCCCGGACGCGCGACGCCACCCCGTCAGTCCAGCCGCCATCGCGATCGTGATGACCGGCAGGATCGTCAGGGCGTACCGCGTGTTCGGCGCACCGCCGCCGTGCACGTAGTCGATCTCGGTCACGCTGAGCAGTGCCGACACGGCCACGAACATCAGGACGATGAGCAGCGTCGACAGACGGTCGCGGCGCTGTGCGGTGACGCCGGCGCGGGCGTCGAGGCCGGCGGGTGTGCTCCGGCGGCGTCGGACCAGGAGGGTGACGCCGACCACGACCGCGAGGGCCATCGGGAGGATCATCAGCACCCACTGGATCGGGTCGGACTGGGGCAGCACGCCTCGGTAGATGCCGTACAGGTCGGTCCAGAACTTGCCGTCGAACGCGACCTCCGGGATGGGGCGCTCGACACGGCCCATGTTCTGGATGCCCCAGTCGGCGTGCCGGCCGCTGAAGTTGCCGGCCGTGCGCTTGTTGTGCAGGTAGAACCACCCGGAGGCTGCGACCGCGGCGACGACCGGTGCGGCACCGGCGACGATCCGCGCCCAGATCCCGGACAGGCCCCAGAACCGCACGCGGCGGGCGAGGACGACGGCGACGACGATCGCGACGAGCCAGAGCGCGAACGACAACCGGGTGGTCATCCCGGCCGCGCCGACCAGGGCGGCGCCGACGAACAGGCCGGGACCGACGCCGGAGCGCAGCGCGGCACCGGCGATGCCGCACGCGAGCACGCAGAACAGCACGAACAGGACGTCGTTGTAGATCGAGCCGCCCTGCTGGATGAGCATGCCCGCGAGGGCGGTGACGATCGCGACGCCGCCGGGGAGCCGACGCGCGGTGGGGAAGCACCGCCACGCAGCCCACGCCGAGGCCACGACCACGGCACCGGCCATCAGCGCACTGATCAGCCGTCCGGCGATGACGGCCATCAGGGGGTGTCCGCCGTCGAACAGCGGTCCGACGACCGGCGCGAGGACGAGGTAGTACAGCGGCGGGTGCTGCGACACCCACTGCACCGGCGTCGTGGCGCCGAACGGGGCGTGGTAGGTGATCCCGTTCTCGAACACCGGCAGGTGCAGGTGCCAGACGGTGATCACGTAGTCGAGGTGCGCCGGCTCGTCGCCGCCGTTCAGCGGCGGGTAGGTGAAGGCGCGGGCCGTGGACGCGGCGAGGACGAAGACCAGCGCACAGAGCACGGTGAACCCGGCCCATGGGTGCGCCGCGGTCCATGCGACGAGCCGTTCGCGGCGGGTTCCGGTGCGGGTCATCCTCGTCGTTCTCCTCGTTCGTCCTGCGGGTGTGTCGTCGAACTCGCCGCCGATCGGATCGCGTCGACGGTGCGCGCCACCCCGTCCGCGAAGGGCAGGAGCTGCCGGTCGTCGACGCTCGGGAGCACTGTCGACCGGAAGCGGAGGTCGGTGCCTTGGAAGGACGCCGACGGGTCCTGCCCGGCGATCACGTCGAGCGACGAGCCGAACGCCTGCTCGACGGCCGTGATCACCTCGGCGATGGACCGGCCCTCCTGCGAGGCGAAGATCTTGGTCCGCGCCGATCCGACCGGGTCGGCGGCGACCGCGTCCAGCGCATCCACGATCATCGCGGCGGCGTCGTCGATGTACAGGTAGTCGCGCGTGGTCTCGAACGGCACGTAGATCGACGACGGGCGACCCTCGACGTGCGCGAGCGCGAGCTGCGACACCAGACCCTGCGGCTTCGCCAGGTTGGCACCCGGGCCGTAGAGGTTCGCGATCCGGCCGACGAGCGCGCGGGTGCCGGTTGCCGCCGCCCAGCTGTGGAACTGCGCTTCGGCCGCCAGCCGGCTCGAGCCGTACGGTGCGAGCGGGCGGGGATCGGTGGACTCGTCGAACGGGACCCCGGTCGACCCGGCGTAGGTGGCACCCGCGGACGACGCGAAGAACACGATGCCGGGGGTGCTCGCCGCGGCGGCCCCGTCGGGGGCGGTCGCAGCGGGGTCGAGCACGCGGGCCAGCAACGCGGCCTCGATGGCGAAGGCGTCCGCTCCGGTCGCCACGAAGCCCGTCCCGGCGCACCAGACCAGCCGCCAGGGGCCGTCGCCTGCACGGAGCGCACGGACGGCGTCGACCAGGACCGCTGCTGCTGCGTCCTGGTCGCCCCAAGGCACGCGGGGCACGAGCACCCGGTCGCCGGCGCCCTCGAGCGCGGCGACGACCGCACGGCCGAGGAACCCGCCGCCCCCGACGACGAGCGAAGTGGTGACCGTCACGCGGCGAGGACCCCGTCCGCGGCCGCGGCGTGGAGTGCCTCGCGCCAGTCGCGCATCGGCGGGATGCCGGCGCGCGACCAGGCGTCGTGCCCGAGCACCGAGTACGCGGGGCGTGGGGCCGGGCGGACGAACGCGGCGCTGTCCGTCGGGAGGACCCGTGCAGGGTCGAGGCCGGCCTCGGTGAAGATCGCCTTGGTGAAGTCGAACCAGGACCCCTGGCCGCCGTTGGTGCCGTGGTAGATCCCGGCCGGCGCGTCGGCGTCGAGCATCGCCACGATCTGCCGGGCGAGGTCGCCGGTCCAGGTGGGCTGCCCGATCTGGTCGGTGACGACGCTCACGGTGTCGTGGGACGCGGACAGTCGGATCATCGTCTTCGCGAAGTTCGGACCGTGCGCACCGTAGAGCCACGCGGCCCGGACGATGTACGACGAGTCCGGCGCGATCGCGAGGACGGCTGCCTCACCGGCCGCCTTCGTCCGGCCGTACGCACCGATCGGGTCGGTGGGCTCGTCCTCGGCGTAGGGGGACGTGCCGTTGCCGTCGAAGACGTAATCCGTCGAGACCTGCACGAGCTTCGCGCCGGCCGCGACCGCAGCCGTCGCGAGAACGGCTGGGCCCTGCGCGTTCACGGCGTGGGCGTCGTCCTCGTGCGACTCGGCGTCGTCGACCTTCGTGTACGCGGCCGCGTTGATGACCACGTCGTGCCCGGCCACCGCTGCGGTGACGGCTGCCTGGTCGGTGATGTCGAGGTCGGCTCGGGACAGTGCGGTCACGTCACGCCCGGCCAGGGCCTGCTGGAGGTCCTGACCGAGCATGCCGGCAGCGCCGGTGATGAGGTAGCGGGTCATGCGTGCGTCCGTCGTTCCTGGCCGTGCTCAGGCGAGCGCGGCGCGCTCCTTGAGGGGCTCCCACCACGAACGGTTGTCGCGGTACCACTGGACGACGTCGGCGAGGCCCTGGGCGAAGGGGACCTGCGGCTCGTAGCCGAGCTCCGCCTGGATCTTCGAGATGTCGACCGAGTAGCGGAGGTCGTGGCCGAGCCGGTCGGCGACGCGATCGACGTACGACCAGTCCTTGCCGGTCGCCTCGAGGAGGAGCTCGGTGAGCTCCTTGTTCGTGAGCTCCGTGCCGCCACCGATGTTGTAGATCTCACCGGCGCGACCGCGGGTCAGGACCATCGCGATGCCGCGGGTGTGGTCGTCGACGTGCAGCCAGTCGCGGATGTTGTTGCCCTCGCCGTAGAGCGGCACGTGCACGTCGTCGATGAGGTTCGTGACGAAGAGCGGGATGACCTTCTCGGGGAAGTGGTACGGCCCGTAGTTGTTCGAGCAGCGCGTGATCGAGAGGTTGAGTCCGTGCGTGCGGTGGTAGCTGCGGGCGAGGAGGTCGCTGCCGGCCTTCGACGCCGAGTACGGCGAGTTCGGCTCGAGCGGGCGCTCCTCGTCCCACGAGCCCTCGCTGATCGACCCGTACACCTCGTCGGTGGAGACGTGCACGAAGCGCTCGGTGCCGTGCCGGAGCGCGGCGTCGAGCAGACGCTGGGTGCCGACGACGTTGGTCTCGACGAAGATGCCGGAGTCGCGGACCGAGCGGTCGACGTGGGACTCGGCGGCGAAGTGCACGATCGCGTCCACGGTCGGCACGACCTCGTCGAGCTTCGCGGCGTCGCGGATGTCGCCCTGCACGAAGCTGTACCGGGGGGAGTCGGCGACGGGAGCGAGGTTCGCCAGGTTCCCCGAGTAGGTCAGTGCGTCGTAGACGACGACCTCGGCGCCCTCGAGGCCCGGGTAGGCGTCCTGGAGGGTCCGGCGGACGAAGTTCGAGCCGATGAAGCCGGCTCCTCCGGTGACGAGGATCTTCACGGATTGTTCCTTTGTGTCGGTTCGACGGTCGGCGGAGAGTCTAGCGGGAGCGGCGGCGGCGTACTCCTGGCGGCCACGACCACCACGAGCGCGACCACGGCTGCGACCGATGCCGCGCCGAGGAGCGCGGCCACTGCGGCCACGACCTGCCACCCGAGCGGGGTCGACTCGGCGAGGGCGGCGATCCCGGCACCGGTCAGCCCGAAACGTCCGGCCTGGTACGCGCCGGAGAAGCCGATGAGGAGCCCGTATGCCGCGATGAGGAGCGCTCCGACCCCGCCGACGAGCGCCGTGGTGCGACGGGCTCGGGTGCTCGGGAGGAGCGACGCGGCGGCGGCGACGAACCCCGCGACCAGGGCGGGGACGGCGACGAGCAGGAAGCGGCCGCTCGACGTGGCGATCTGGTTGTCGGCGAGGGCGTTGCGCCACTCGTAGCCGAGCACGGCCGCGACGACGAGCGCCGGCCACAGCAGCACACCCCACGTCGGACGCAGGGCACGGTCGGCGCGGACGGCCGCCCAGAAGAGCACGCCGAGGCCGACCACGGTGAGTCCGGCGACGAGCGGTGGCGTGAATCCGAACGCGTCGTCGCCGAGTCCGCCCCAGAACGTGGCCGTGCCGCCGTTCCACTGCCCGTTGAGGAAGTCGCCGGGGTTCATCCCGGTCGGGGATGCCGGGGGGATCGGGTCCGGCTGCGGGGCGGCGTCCGGGACCCATCCGGTCCGGAGGCTCCGCCAGAACACGGCTCCGACGATCGCCGCCGGGACGATGACGACCACGACGTCGATCGCGCGGCGGACGAGGGTCTCGGACCACCGCAGGTCGTGGCGGGCGACGAGCACGATCGTGAGCGCGAAGACCACGAGCAGCAGCCCCATCGCGTTGATCGTCGCGCCGCACGCCGCCGCCACGGCGAGTCCGACGGACGTCCACCACGACCGGTCGCCGGTGAGGACGCGTGCCGCGAGCCAGGTCACGATCGCTGCGATGAGGACGAGCGGTGCCCAGAGCGTGACCGATGCGCCGAACTGCGCGGCCTTCGGGACGGCGAAGAGCAGCAGGGGTGCGACGACGGCGACACGCGGCGATCCGACGAGTCGACGGACGGTCCCGGCGACGAGCAGCGGGAGCGGTGCGAGCAGGACGACGTCGACCAGGCGGATCAGCAGGACGGCGTGGTCCCAGCGGAGCGACTCCCAGTGTGCGATCCGCAGGACGGCGCCCGCGGCGAGGAAGTACGTCTGGGGATGCTGCGACAACGGGTTGACGATCGTCGTCTCGCCCGGGTGCGCCGCGAGCACGGCGGCGACCGTGGACCGATCGGCGGGGTTCTCGAACAGCCATCGTGTCGAGGCCAGCGCGTGCATCTGCCCCGGGGCGGGCCAGCCGGCCCCGAGCGCGGTCCGGAAGGCCGCGTCGACGCCGTCGACCTCGCCGTGCGTGCCGAACGCCGGGGTGACGAGGGCCCAGAGCGTCAGCAACGCGATCCACGCGATGGTCGTGAGTGCGAGGAGCAGGACGGTCGGACGGGTGAAGCGCCTCACGCTGTGCCTTCCGTCGACGGGACCACGGACCGGGTCGCGCGCACCACGAGCACCACGGCGACAACGCCACCCACCAGGAGCGCCACCAGGACGACCACCAGTGCGGCGAGCGGCACCGGACCGTTCGCGGCGTAGTCGTCGATACCGCCGGTGGTCACGAGGAACGACCGTCCCTCCCAACCGGCACGCCACTGCAGCCAGACACCGTAGACGGCGATCGCGATCGCGACGATGCCGATGCCGGCGGCGAGTCGGCGACGACCGGCCTCGGTGCGGGGGAGCCGTCGCCAGGCGAGCGCGCTGAGGGCGATGAGTGCGACCAGGGCGGGGAAGTAGTACCGCCCCTGGGTGCCGGCGATCTCGGTCGACCGGAGGTACGCCGACCAGGTGGTCTGCGTCTGCAGCAGCAGGATCACGACGGGCAGGACCGCGAGGGTGATCGCCGGCACGAGCGTGCGTCCCCGACGGAACGCGAACACCGCGATGACGACGATCCCGAGCACGGTGCCGACGACCGACAGGTACGGGGTCACGGCGTTCGAGGCGCCGACCCCCGAGCTGCCCCAGAACGTCCGGACGATCGTGTCCCAGGTGACCTGGACGAACTGCGCGAGATCAGGTCCCTGTCCGTCCGGGAACGACTGTGCCTTGCGTGCGACGAACCCGTCCGGCTGCACGGTGCCGTAGGCGAGCAGGTTGTGCAGCCACCACCACGAGCCGACGGCCGCGGTGACCGCGCCGACGACGACGGTCCGCGGGAGGGCGCGTGGCCAGCCCCACCAGCGCACCGCCGGCAACAGGACGGCGACGAGGACGAAGGGCACCGCCGGCAGGCCGGTGCCCTTGAACCAGACCAGGGCGCCGGTGAGCAGCGCGAGGAGGACCGCGACCAGGAGCCGTCGGTCACCCGTGAGCACCCGGACCGCCACGAGCGTGACCAGTCCGGAGAACAGGAGGACGGGGGCGTCGTTCGTCACGGCCGATCCGACCACCGCGACCTGCGGGACCGCCAGCACGGCGGCTGCACCGACGACCCCGGCGCGCCCGGACCGGGTGAGCCGTCGGACGGTGGCCCAGGCGATCACCGGGAGCGGGGCGACGAACGCGACGTCGAGCAGGCGCAGCGCCAGCACGCCGTCGGACCAGTGCAGGTCCTCGAAGCCGATGAGGTGGAGGAACCCGGCACCGATCAGGTAGTAGGTCGGCGGGTGCTGCGTCATCTGGTCGGTGATGCGCTCGTAGTACCCGGGGTGACCGGCGAGCAGCTCGCCCCACGTGGCCGTCGCGGCGGACGCCGACGACACCGAGGCGTGCACGGCGTCGAGGACGTGCATCGTCCCCGGGGCCGCCCAGGCGTGCCCGGTCGCGAGCTGCAGTACCGCGTCGACGTGTGCCATCTCGTCGGCGGCGTCGTACGGGCGGGTGATGACGGCGAACGCGCAGAGCACGAGCACGAAGAGGGCGGTGACGACCGTGACGGTGATGCCCTCGGACCGGGTCGGACGGGGCGCGCCGAGCCCGCGTTCGTCCGCCACGGTGCCGCGGTCAGTCACCGTACCGTGCGAGCTTCTGCAGGTCGAGCTGCTCTTCCGCGAGGGTCCGGTTCAGCCTGGTGAGGTCGGCGACGACACCGATCACGATCGCGAGGACCGCGGTGATGAGCAGCACCACACCGAGGATGATCGACTGGAGGTGGTTCCCGCCGGTGTGCATCGCGAGCAGCACCAGGTAGCGCACCAGCGGCCACGCGCCGAGTCCGCCGAGGACGAGCGCCACCCAGAGGAACAGCGCCATCGGCCGGTACATCAGGTAGACACGGGCGATCGCCGAGCCCGATTGGAACATGTGCTGCCAGATGTTCTTGAAGAGGCGCGATTCCCGGGTCTTGGCGTTCGTCGTGATCGGGATGCTTGCGATCGCCAGGCGCTTGTACCCGGCCTGGACGATCGTCTCCATGCAGTAGCTGAAGCGCGTGACGATGTTCAGCCGGATGAGCGAGTACTTCGAGTACGCGCGGAACCCGCTCGCGGCGTCGGGGAGGTCGAGCCCGGCTGCGCGGCTCGCGACCCACGAACCGAATCGCTGCATCAGCTTCTTGAAGCCGGAGAAGTGCTCGATCGTCCGCGTCTGCCGGTCGCCGATCACGATCTCCGCCTCGCGTCGGAGGATCGGCTGGACGAGGTCGGCGATCTGGGACTGCGGGTACTGGTTGTCGCCGTCGGTGTTCACGACGATGTCCGCACCGTGCAGCAGTGCGTAGTCGACCCCGTCGCGGAACGACCGGGCGAGCCCCATGTTCGTCGTGTGCCGCACGAAGTGCCGGACGCCGTGCGCCTTCGCGACCTCGACGGTGCGGTCGGTCGAGCCGTCGTCGATGACGAGGATCTCGATCTCGTCGACCCCGGGGATCGACGTGGGGATGGTCTCGAGCACCGAGGGGAGCGTCTGCTCCTCGTTGAGGCAAGGGATCTGCACGAACAGTTTCACGGGGGAGTGGGTCCTGTGGGGTCGTCGGCCGGCGGGTTCCGGCCCGGAAGTCGCCGGACATTCTATGCGGATGCACTGATCGTGCGGGCGCACAGACGACTCAGTCTATGCAGACCGGAGCCGAGCCGTGGGCGCGCGCCTGGCTGGACGCTCGCCGTGCCACGATGGTCGGATGGCACCCTTCCGGTCGTCCGTCGCCCGATTCCTCCGCCGTCCAGGCTCCGCACCGGCACCCGGTGCCACCGTGTCCACACCGCCGCCGCTGGTGGGGTTCGTCGTGCACGGTGCAGGCGGCGTGCACCCCGCATCCGCGCACATTCGCGTCACCGGTCGGATGTCGGCCCTGGCCGCGACGGGTGCCGCGATCGTCGCGCAGGTCGACCCGGTGCGGTGGGCGGACGGCTCCGACACGGCGCACATCGACGTGCTGCTGGTCCAGCGTGACGCCTTCCCCCTGGCCTCCGTGGACGCCGCGCTCGAGCGGGCAGCCCGGGAGGGCACCCGGATCGTGGCCGAGATCGACGACGACTTCTTCAGCGACGACGCCCGGGCGCGGCTCGCCCGTGCCGAGTACGCGCCCGATCGGCTCGAGTCCGTCCAGCGGATCGTCCGAGCGGCGGACGTCGTGGTCACGTCGACCGAGCCCCTCGGCGCGGTGCTCCGTGCCGAGGGGCTCGACGTCGTGGTCGTCCCGAACGCGGTGCAGCCGGGCATGTGGGGCGACGGGCCGGTGCGTCCCGACCCGGACGGTCCCAGGCGGGTCCTGTACATGGGCTCCGCGACGCACGGGGGCGACCTGGACCTGCTCCGGCCGGTGTTCGACGGGTTCGCCGACGCCACGGGCCGGCCGGTGCGCCTCGAGGTGATCGGCGTGACCGACGTCGACGACCAGTGGTTCGACCGCCTGCCGCTGCCGGAGGGCGGGACCCACTACCCGGAGTTCGTGGCGTTCCTGCGCGCGAACGCCTCGCGGTGGTCGGCCGGTGTCGCGCCGCTCACCGCCGATCCGTTCAACGACGCCAAGAGCGACCTGAAGTTCCTGGAGTACGCGATGCTGGGCCTGCCGTTCGTCGGGTCGGATCGTCCCTCCTACGCCGGGGTGGACGCCCACGGCGGGCTCCTCGCCGGGGACGGCGTCGACCCGTGGCGACGCGCCCTGCTCACGGCGTTCGCGGAGTCGGACGCCCGGGTCGCGCTGGCACAGGAGTACGTCAGGGCCGAGCGGTCGATCGGTGCCGAGACGGCGTGGCGAGCGGCCCTCGGCGTCTGACGAGCCCTGGGTGGTCAGCGCCGCGCGTCAGTAGAGGGTCACGTGCCACTGCACCACGGACGCGACCAGCGGCACGACCGCGAGCGTCGTGAACAACGCCGCGCCGCCGCGGTCGCTCACCCGTGCGCGGATCGGGACGAGTCCGGCGATGCCGACCCCGAGCAGCGCCACGAGCGGAGCGAAGTACCGACCCTGCACGCCGACGACGTCGGGGGACCCCACCACGTTGAAGGTCAGGTAGAGCGCGACGATCACGGCGAGCGCGGTCACGGCTCCGACGACGGCCATCCCGAGCGCGACGAGCCGCGGCAGCCGGTCCGCGACGACCGCCGCGAGGACGACGCCGATGACGGCGATCGTGCTGAACGGCTGCATGAGGTCGACGGCGTTGTACCCGAACGCCCCGACGAGGCCGTGCACCCACCACTCGCCGAACGATGCGACCGACCGGCCGAGGATGCCGGCCAACGCCGTCGGGTGCTCGAGCAGGAAGTGCACCTGCCGGCCGGAGTCGATGCCCTGCCAGACGCCCACCCGCTGCAGTCGGATGGCCTTCGCGATCGGGCTGGTCACGGACAGCAGGACGAGCGTCGGCACCGCGGCGACGACCAGGAACGCTGCGGCCGCACCGAACTCGCGGAGCGTCCTGGGTCGCCCGGCGGCGTCCGATCGACGAGCGGTGGTCCACCTGGCGAGCGGGACGAGGAGCGCGAGCGCGAGGAGCAGCACGTACGTGGGTTTCGCGGCCACGACGCCGAGGCCGGCGGCGGCCGTCCCGATGACGATCGCGAGGCGGGGGTGCTGGTCCGTGCAGAGCCGCACGATGCCGGCGACGAAGAGCATGCAGATCGCGGTCGTGAAGGAGTCGGCGGTCGTGTACGAGTCCAGGAACAGCACGCTCGGCAGGAGCCCCACCGCCATCAACAACCAGCGGGACCGGCTGCGTCGGAGCAGACCGATGGCGAGTGTCGTCAACCCGATCGCGACGAGGGCGTTCACGACCCGGCCGAGCACCATCACCGTCGCGACGTCCTGGTGCAGTGCGAGGCCGATCCGCATCCCCACGGCACTCGGCAGGTACGGCACGAAGCTCGACGCGCCCGCGTTGGTGAAGTCGACGGACTCGGTGGGGGAATCGGGGCCCAGGACGACGGAGCCCAGCTCGTCGTACTGGGCGCGGTCGCGGAAGTCGTGGCGCTGGAAGTACGGGGCTCGGTAGTCGACGTGGTTCGCCCAGTCCCACCCGAGCATGTCGAAGCGCTGCAGGTCGGTCGGGATCTCCCCACCGAAGGTCCGGCCGTCGTCCCGGAGCTGGGGGAGCAGCTGTCCCTGCTGCACCTGGTACGCCCGGTTGACGTGCGACTGCTCGTCGAGCCCCCAGCCGGCCGGCACCGCTGCGATGAAGTACCCGACCGTGACGGCCGCGACGATCGCGTAGAGCACCGGTGCGGCACCGAGTCGGCGCAGCAGTCGGCCGATCGGCCCGAGCACCGGGTCGAGGACACGCCGCGGTCGAGGTGGCAGCTCCCGCACCGTGGTGCCGGACGGTTCATCGACGTTCGCGAGCATGTTCTCTGGTTCCCCCAAGGATGTGACATCCGGAAAAGTAGCGGATCGACAACTGGCAATCGGGCAACGGCACGTCTCGGTTTGGTGAAGGTGCTCGCAGGGCGGTGATCGGGGTCCTTGCTAGGCTGCTCCGGTGCAGATCCGCGAACTGAAGATCCCCGGCGCGTGGGAGTTCACCCCCGTCCAGCACGGCGACGCACGAGGAGCATTCCTCGAGGCCTACCGCGCCGACGTCCTCGAGGAGACCGTCGGGCACCCGCTCGACCTCCGCCAGGTGAACATGTCCGTCTCGTCGCGCGGCGTCGCGCGCGGGATCCACTACGCCCTCGTCGCGCCGAGCCAGGCCAAGTACGTGACGGCCGTCCGTGGCGCGTTCATCGACTACATCGTCGACATCCGCGTCGGGTCGCCGACGTTCGGGCAGTGGGACTCGGTCCGCATCGACGACGTCGACCGCAAGGCCGTCTACCTCTCCGAGGGGCTCGGCCACGCGATCGTCGCGCTCGAGGACGCCTCCACCGTGAACTACCTCGTCAGCGCCCACTACAACCCGGAGCGCGAGAAGGGCATCACGATCCTCGACCCGACCGTCGGGCTCGAGCTGCCGGACGGCATCGGCGAGCCGGTGCTCTCCGAGAAGGACACCAGCGCACCGACGCTCGAGCAGGCGGCCGAGCTCGGTCTGCTGCCGACGTACGACGAGTGCGTCGCCTACACCGAGTCCCTCCGGACCAAGAACTAAGGAGACCCGTGAAGGGCATCATCCTCGCCGGCGGTTCCGGCACGCGCCTCTGGCCGATCACCAAGGGCATCAGCAAGCAGCTCATGCCGATCTACGACAAGCCGATGGTCTACTACCCGCTGTCGACGCTCATGATGGCCGGCATCCGCGAGGTCCTCGTGATCACGACGCCGGAGTACAACGAGCAGTTCAAGGCGCTCCTCGGCGACGGCTCGGCCCTCGGCATGGAGATCCAGTACGCCGTGCAGCCGTCCCCCGACGGCCTCGCGCAGGCCTTCGTCATCGGCGAGGACTTCATCGGCGACGACAGCGTCGCGCTCGTCCTCGGCGACAACATCTTCCACGGCACCGGTCTCGGCACCAGCCTGAAGAAGAACACCGAGGTCCAGGGCGCGACGATCTTCGCGTACCACGTGGCCGACCCGAAGGCGTACGGCGTCGTGGAGTTCGACGACGACTTCACCGCGGTCTCCATCGAGGAGAAGCCGGCGGAGCCGAAGTCCAACTACGCCGTTCCCGGCCTGTACTTCTACGACAACAAGGTCATCGAGATCGCGAAGACCATCGAGCCGAGCGCCCGCGGGGAGCTCGAGATCTCGACGGTCAACGAGCGCTACCTCGAGGCGGGCGAGCTCGGCGTGCAGGTCCTCGACCGCGGAACCGCCTGGCTCGACACCGGCACGTTCGAGTCGATGATGCAGGCCTCCGAGTACGTGAAGGTCATCGAGGACCGTCAGGGCTTCAAGGTCGGCTGCATCGAGGAGATCGCCTGGCGCAACGGCTGGATCGACGACGCACAGCTCGCCGACCTCGCCGCACCGCTCGTCAAGGGCGGCTACGGCGTCTACCTGCAGAACCTGCTGCGCGGCTGACGATGGCCCGAGCGGGGCTGCGCCGGTTGCTGGGGCGGCCCGGCTCGCCCGAGCCGGCCACGTCGGCACCGGACCCGACCGACGGAGGCGAGACGAGCCTCCCGGTCGACACGTCCCTCGTGACGGACGCGCCGCGACCTGGTGACGGCGGCTTCGACGTCGTCGTCACCGTCGCGGAGTCCGCGTACCGCGACGGCGCATACCTGGCGGCGGTCGCGGCCGCGCGCGCGGCCGGCGCGGCGTCGGTCGTCGTGAGCGCGTACGACGTGCACGCCGGTCCGACGAGCGTCTACCCGGCCGTCGTCGACGGCGACGACCACGTCGCCGCCCGCGCGACCGTCGCGGCCACCTGGGGCGGCGCGGTCGCCGCGGCACGCCCGCTCCTGACGAGCGCATCGGTCGTCGTCCAGGACGCGTCCGTCACGGTGCCGGTCGACGGGTACGGCCGCCTGCTCCGCGCGCTCGGCCAGGAGGCACGGGTCGCCCTGGCCGTCGTCCGCACCGGGGACGACGTGGTCGCGAGCGCCGGTGCGGTGCTGCCGCGTGCGACGGCTCCCGTCGCGTCGCTCCTCCGGGGCCACCCCGCCGAGGACGCCGAGGTCCTCGACGGCGTCGCCGTCTTCGCCGCTGACGAGCCGTGCTTCGCCACCCGCACGGCGGACCTGGCGGCACCGGTCCGGACCGTCGACACCCGCACGGCCGTCGCCCGGCTCACCCGGGACACCGCGGACGGTGCTGACGGCGACTGCGTCGTCGTGCCGCTCGGCCGGGTCTACCGGACGACCGCGCTGCGTGAGCGCCGCTACGACACCGATGCCGCTGACGCCCTGCTCGCCTGGGGTGGACGGACGGACGACACCGCCACCGCCGCGCTCGGCCGACTCGGCTTCGTGCCGGGCGTGCCGTCGGCCGACCAGGTGGGCGCACCGGTCGCGCTGCGGGAGCCGATCGTCCGGGCCGAACGCGGTCCGGGGCGGCTGACGCTCCTCGACCGCGGCGAGCGGCTCCGGTGGTCGATCCGGATCGCCGCACACCCGGGACCCCGCGGGGACGACTGGGGCGACACGTTCTTCGCGCGCGACCTCGCCGCCGCACTCCGGTCCCTCGGGCAAGAGGTCGTGATCGACCACCGCGAGTCCCACGTCCGGCCGTTCTCCGAGCACCTGGACGACGTCGCACTGACGCTGCGCGGGCTCGACGACACCCCCGTGCACCCATCGGCGACGAACGTGCTCTGGGTGATCTCGCACCCCGACCTGCTGACACCGGCCGAACTCGCCCGCTACGACCTGCGGTTCGCTGCCGGACCGGCGTGGGCGTCCCGCACGGCGTCGTCGACCGGGTTGCCCATTGCTCCGCTCCTGCAGGCCACCGACCCGGCGCGGTTCCACCCGGGCAGCCAGGACCCGGCGTACGCGGGGCTCGACACGGCGTTCGTCGGCAAGACCCGGGCGGTGTTCCGGCCGGTGGTCCGCGACGCCGTGGCGGCCGGTGCCGACATGGCGGTGTGGGGCGAGGGCTGGGAGGGGCTGCTGCCGGAGGGCGTGCACCGCGGTGTCTTCGTGCCGAACGACGAGCTGCCGGCGCTCTACCGCAGCGCTCGCGTCGTGCTGAACGACCACTGGGACGACATGGCGCGGGACGGGTTCCTGTCGAACCGGCTCTTCGACGCCGCGGCATCAGGAGCGCTCGTCGTCACGGACCCGGTCCCAGGCGTCGACGAGCTGTTCCACGGTGCGGTCCGGACGTACGACTCGGTGGAGGCGCTGCAGGCGCTCGTCGCGGGCGGGGAAGCGGCGACGGACGAGCAGCGCCGCGTCCGCGGGGAACGGATCGGCGCGGAGCACTCGTTCGCGCGCCGGGCAGCGGTGCTGCTCGACGCCGTCAGGAGCGCGCGCGCCGCGTCGGCTCGCTAGCGGCGGCGGACCCGGCGCGCGAGGTCCCCGGCCTTGTCGGCGAGCCGGACCACCCGCCTGGCGTGCATCGCGGCGAGCTCGGCGTCACGGGCGGCGGTCTCGCGGATCGCGGCCTCGGCACGCTCCCGTTCGAACTGCACGGTCGAGCGGAGCGTGTTCGCCGTCTCCTCGCCGACGCGGACCTGGTCCTCGAGCTCCTCGATCCGCAGGTCCCGCTCGGTGATCGCGCGCCCGAGGGTCTGCAGGCGGAGGAGTTCTGCCGCGGGGACGAGCGGGTCGCTTCCGGCGTCCACGGCGGGGGAGCCGGCGCGGCGCAGCACCTCGGCCACGCCGTCGTCCCGGGTGAACGGGCCGTCGACGGCGTCCTCGTCGGTGACGAACCGGAGCGCGAAGGTCGACTGCAGGACGCCCTCGTGCAGCCGCCGGTAGTCGCGCATGCCGTGGTGGCGCGGGCTCGGGGTCAGGTCCGGGTTCGCCTCGTAGGCCTTGCCGCTCACGTCGACACGGTGCTCGTACTGCTTCCAGGAGCGCCACGGCAGGTGCAGGACCTCGAGCCGGAGCGCATCGGGCACCGGGGCGCCGTTGGCGACGCTCACCTGGTGGTTGCCCTGCACGACGGTGACGTCGGGGGAGCCCACGTGGATCGCGTTGGTGGTCGGTGGTGCGACGAGGCCGGCCGCACGGAGGTCGTCGACGGAGCGCTCGTCACGCCAGTGCAGTCGCTCGATGCCCCCGCCGGACTTCGCGAGACGACCGGTGAGGTTCACGACCGGCACGGTGAACGCGCCGATGGCGGGGTCGAGCCGTTCGAAGACCTGTCGCACCGTCAGGGAACGGTCCACCGGGACGATGAACTCGTCGGCGTCGGCGTTGACGACCCAGTCGGCGTGGTGGACGGTCGCCGCGTCGCGTGCCATGCCCGTGACGACGGTGCCCTGCTGCTTCCGGTGCACGGGGTCGTGTCGCAGGTCCACGGTCACGTCGTCGCGTTCGGCGAAGGCCGTCAGGAGCTCCGTCGTGCCGTCGACTGATCCGTTGTCGGTGATGACGAAGACGTCGAACCCCTGCGCGACGTGGTAGTCGAGCCAGGCGGGGATGACGTCCGCTTCGTCGCGGACCATCAGGGTGACGGCGAGGATCATCGGGGAGAACTCCGGTTCGGGAACGGGTCGGGCTGCGGTACGACGCTAGTGGGTCAGCGGGTGTGGGTGGCGCGGGCACGCACGGACAGTGCGACCTTCAGCGCGACGCGGAGTGGCCAGAGCCACCACGCGGAGTACTTCTGCGCGAGGAACCGGTAGGCGCTCTCGTGGTGGGCCTTCCGCATGCGCTCCGACGAACCCTTGGTGGCGGTCCCGCCGACGTGGACGGCGGTGGCCGACGGGTCGTACACGTTGCGGAAGCCGGCCTTGCCGATCCGCCAGCCGAGGTCCACGTCCTCGAAGTACATGAAGTAGCCCTCGTCGAAGCCGCCGAGCCGGTCGAACACGTCCCGGCGGACCAGCACGCACGCGCCGGACAGCCACCCGGCGTCGCGCCGGGCGGAGTGGTCGCCGTCCTGGCGGTAGCGCTTGGTCCACGGGTTCCCCGGCCAGACGTTCGCGAACGCGGCGTGCCCGAGTCCGGTCCGGAGCGACGGCACCAGCCGCGCCGAGGGGTAGACCTCGCCGGTGGGTTCGAGGAGTCGGGGCCCGACGGCGCCGATCGTGGTGTCGGCGGACGCCGTGGCGATCATCCGGTCGAGTGCGAGCGGTTCGAGCACGACGTCGGGGTTCGAGACGAGGACCCATCGGACGTCCCGGTCGAGCGTGGCGACCGCGCTGTTCGCCGCGGCACCGTACCCGCGGTTCTCGCCGAGCTCCAGGAAGCGTGCGCCGGCCGCCTCGGTGATGCCGCGGAGCTCGTCGGCGTCGGCGGAGTCGTTGTCCGCCACGACGACCTCGACGTCGTCGGCGCTGGCGTCCGCCGTGGACGTGAGGAACGGCGGCAGCACGTCGAGGGAGTTGTACGACACCGTGACGATCGCGGCCCGCCCGCTCATGCGAACACCCCGAGGTGGGCACGGGCACACGCGGCCCAGGTGAAGCCGTCGGCACGAGCACCGGCGCGCTCCACGCGGTCCGCCCTGACCGCGGGGTCCTGCGCGAGCAGCTGCTCGAGTGCGTCCGCGATGGGGCCGGCGTCCGGCTCGGTGTAGGTGACGGTGTCGCCGCCGACCTCCGGGATCGCCAGACGGTCCGTGGTCAGGACGTCGGCACGCGACGCCATCGCCTCGAGCACGGGGAGGCCGAAGCCCTCGGCGATGCTCGGGTAGGCGACGACGCGGGAGCCACCGAGGAAGGCGCGGAGCTGGTCGATCGGCAGGTACCCGAGGTAGCGCAGCGGCGCCCCCGGTCGGTCACCGGCCGCTTCGAGCTGTCCGCGGGCGGTCTCGTCCCAGCCGAGGCCACCGGCGACGAGCAGCGCGGGGACGTCGGTGCCGGTGCGGTCGGCGAGGGCACGGTGCGCTGCGATGAGCTCCGGCACGCGCTTCCGTGGTTCGACGGTGCCGAGGAACGCGATCCACTCCGTGCCGTCGTCGATCCGGTGGGTGCTGCGGAAGGCCGCGACCTCGTCGGCGCCCGGTGCGTGGAACAGGGCGGCGTCCACCCCGAGGTGGGCGACCACCGTCGCCGTCCGCGCGGGACCGGCGAACCGGTCGAGCTCGCTGACCGTGGCGGCACTCGGTGCCACCGTGGCACGGGCGAACCGGCGCGCAAGGCGCGTCCAGGTACGGAAGAAGAGCACCTTCAGTCTCGAGTGCGCGGCCGGGTCGCTGAAGAAGGTCGCGTCGTGCAGGGTGACGACCGTCCTGGAGGCACGGGTCACCGGGAACGTGTAGTGCGGGCTGTGCAGGATGGTCGCCCCGACACGGCGCACCGCACGGGGCAGGCCGATCTGCTCCCAGACGAACCGCGCCGGCCGCGAGGCGGTCCACCCCGGCGCCGCGTGGTAGCGGTGCACCGGTGCGAGCCCGCGGAGCCAGTCGAGGTCACCGGGCTTCGCGATCACGTCGACGCGGACGTCGAGGTCGGCCAGGCCGGTGAGGAGCCCCGAGATGTACCGAGCCACCCCGCCACGGTTCGGCGGGACCGACGTGGCGTCGATCAGCACCGGCCGTTCCTGCACGTCAGCCCTTGACCTGGCGCTCGGTGGTCTTCGTCCAGGCGATGCCGGACTGCGTGTCCTCGTCGACGACCACGAACCGCGCGGCCTCGCGCTCGATGACGATGTGTTCGCCGTTCGGCTTCGCGAGGAAGACGTGCACGAAGTACTGGCCGCCACCGAGCCGCAGGTCGGTGAGGTGCCACTCGACGGTGGCCGTGCCGCGGAGCGGATCGTGCCGCACCTGCGTCTGGCGGCTGTCGATGCCGAACGCGGGGTGGCCGAGGTGCGTCTCGATCTTGATGCCGGCACGCCACTCGGGCAGGACGTCCTTGTGCGAGAAGGTCGCACGGATCACCAGGTCGTCGCCGTGGCGGTGTTCGGCCCCGGGGGCGCGGCCGGGGATCTCGAGCTCGACGTGCTCGACCTTGCCGGGGTTCGCGTCCGCCTCGGGGTTCGCGGCCTCGGCCTCGGCGACACGACGGCCCTCGAGGATCTCGCGGAAGTTCTTCACCGCGAGGCGCGCCGAGCCCTGGAACTTGACCTCGCCGTGGTGCAGGACGACGGCGGAGTCGCAGAGTTCCTGGACCTGTCCGAGGGAGTGCGACACGAGGATGATCGTGCGGCCCTGCTCCTGGAACTCGCGGATCTTGTCGAGGCACTTCTTCTGGAACTGCTCGTCACCGACCGCCAGGACCTCGTCGACCAGCAGGACATCAGGGTCGGTGTTGATCGCGACCGCGAAGGCGAGCCGGACGTACATGCCGGACGAGTAGAACTTCACCTGGGTGTCGATGAAGTCGCCGATGCCGGAGAACTGCAGGATGTCCTCGAAGCGGGCCTCGGTCTCCTCCTGCGTCTGGCCGAGGATCGCGGCGTTGAGGTAGACGTTCTCGCGGCCGGTCAGGTCGGGGTGGAACCCGGCGCCGAGCTCGATGAGTGCGGCGAGACGACCACGGCGCTCGACCGAACCCGTCGTCGGTTCGAGGATGCCGCCGATGGTCTTCAGCAGCGTCGACTTGCCGGAGCCGTTCGGGCCGAGCAGCCCGATCGTGGTGCCGGCCGGGATGTCCAGGCTGATGTCCTTGAGCGCCCAGAAGTCCTCGCTGTGCCGACGTCCGGCGCGGCCGAGGGTGACGATGCGCTCCTTGAGGGAGTTGTCCTTGCGGATCGTGAAGCGCTTCGAGACGTTCTTGACCGTGACGACGGCCGGTGCGTCGGTGAACGGGGACCGGGTCTCCTGGGCGATGTCGTTGTCGATGCTCATCGGGTCAGATCTCCTGGGCGAAGTTGCCCTGCAGCTTGGCGAACACCCGCTGGCAGACCAGCAGCGCGACGAGGCCGACGACACCGGCGACGACCAGGCGGAGCAGCAGGTGCGACGGGTACTCGGAGTCGGCACCGGCGGTCCAGAACGCACGGTGGATGCCGAGGACGGCGAGGGTGATCGGGTTGGACGTGTAGATGCTCAGCAGCCACTCGGGTGCGCGGGTCGCGACCATCTGCCAGCTGTAGACGATGGGGGAGCCCCACATGAGCAGGAGCACGAGGACCTCGACGAGGTACTGCATGTCACGGAGGTAGACGTTCGCCGCGGCGAGCAGCAGCGCGAACGCGGTGGCCCAGATCAGGATCACCAGGGTCGCCGGGAAGAAGTACAGCAGGTCGGGACGGATCCAGGCGAAGCCGCTCTGCAGGATCGCGGCCGCGAGCAGGACGACGAGCTGGACGCCGAAGTTGAACAGCGCGGCGCCGACGCTCGCCAGCGGGTAGATCTCACGGGGCAGGTAGATCTTCTTGATCAGGCCGGCGTTCCCGACGATCGACGCGGTACCGGCCGCGACGATCTCGCTGAAGAGCCCGTACAGGGTCAGCCCGGAGAACACGTAGATCGCGAACTCGGGGATGTTCCGGGACGCGCCGAGGATCTCGCCGAGCACGAAGTAGTAGATCGCCAGCTGGACGAGCGGACGGATCAGGGTCCAGGCGAACCCGAGGGCACTGTCCTTGTACCGCGACTTCAGGTCGCGGCGGATCAGCAGGTCGAGCAGCTGCCGGTGCGCGAAGATCTCGCGCAGCGACCCGATGACGGCCGTGGCCGGTCGACCGGCGGGAACCATGTGTTCCTGCCGGAGGCGATCGAACCGCTCGGTGACGATGTTGCTCAAAAGGGGTCCTTACATTCGACGCGGGCGACGGACAACTGTACATCGGCGGCCGTTGGGGGCCGCCTGAGGTCAGCGGCCGTTCTTGCTCTCCCGCATGATGCGCACCCGGTTCTGCACCTTGTCGCGGAGCCCGGAGACGCCGTTCTCGCGGAGGTACCAGGTCGCCAGACGGACGTCACGGGAGATGCCGTGGCGGCTGTTCGCGATCTGGTGGAACTGCAGCTCGCGCTGGCGGGCCGGGCTGAGGGCGACGCGCGGACGTCCGCCGGCCGCGACGGACCCCGCGGGCACCGCGGCTTCGTGGGCGCGGTCCGCGGCCACGTGCGGGTCCTTGCAGAACTCGACGAGCGGCGCGAGGGCGCGGTCCCACGTGAAGTCCGAGCGGACACGGCTGACGGCGTCACGAGCGGCCTGCGCCGCCTGCTCGTCGTAGAGCATCGACTCGAGTGCGGCGGCGAGGCCGTCGACGTCGCGCTCCTTGACCGCGACGCCCATGCCCTCCGCTGCGACGAGGTCGCCGAAGCTGTCGCCGTCCGTCGTGACGATGGGCAGGTTCGCCCACATGTAGTCGAGGATGCGCGTGCGGAACGAGAACGTGGTCTCGATGTGCGCGAAGTGCGTCGACACGCCGGCGTCGGCCTCGAGCAGGTAGTTCTGCCGGTCGTCGAGTGCGACCCACTGCTCGTTGAAGAACACGTGCTTGTTCGTCAGGCCGAGCTGGTCGCTGATGCGGCGGGTCTCGGAGACGATCGCCATCTCGGGCACGTCCGGGTTCGGGTGCGCGACGCCGAGGAAGAACAGCCGGATGTCGTCGTGGGTCTCGGCGACCTTCGCGACGGCGCGGACCAGCGAGGGGGTGTCGAACCAGTTGTAGATACCTCCGCCCCAGATGACGACCTTGTCGTCCTCGCCGATGCCGGGCGTCACGCCGCGGATCGCCTTGCGCTCGTGCTTCGGCGGGGTGGAGTCCATGCCGAACGGCGCGATGGCGATGAGCTTGTTGAGGTTGTCGTCCGCCAGGTAGTTGTCCGGGTTGACACGACCGACTCCGGCGAGCTGGCCGAGCCAGAACAGGCGCTGGCGCTCCGAGGCGCACAGGAAGAAGTCGCCGCGCTCGAGCTGGGCGTTGATGACCTCGGTCGTCGAGGTGACCTGGTTGCGCCAGCCGACGTCGCCGTTGTCGCGAGCCTGCTCGAGCTGCTCGAGGTGCATCGGGTCGTACAGGTCGACGACCATGATCTTGTTCGAGCGCTGCAGCGTCTGGAAGTGGTGGAGCGCGTAGCCCTGGAAGAAGATGACGTCGGCCCACTCTTCGTGGTCCTTCATGGTGCGCTCGTGCTGGAGCGGCACCCGGGAGACCTCGAACGTGTCGGACTTGCGGTTCGCGACGTTCCAGGTCACGAGACGGACGTCGTTGTGCTCGCTGAGGGCCTCTGCGATCTTCCACGCGCGCATGCCGGGGCCGGCCATCTTCTCGCCGAGGGCGTCGCCGGTGATGACGAGCACACGGTTTCGGTGCATCGGCTGCTCGACGTCGAAGGCCTCGATGATGGCCTGGTAGCCCTCGAGGAAGTAGCCGTCCTCGAACAGCGGCTTGAACGCGTCGCCGAAGAGCCGGAAGACCTCCTTGTCGGTCTTCACCCGCTGGCCCTGGATGCGGCGGCGGTCCTCGGACAGGCGCGGCAGGTCGGCGACGAACTGGTCGAGCGCGTAGAGGCCGGCGACGGCTTCCTTGGACATCGGCGTCGTCGGGTCGAACTCGTCCGGTGCGCCGGTGAAGCGGCGGATGTCGAACTCGCCGGAGTCGCGGCCGCTCTTCGCCACCGCGCGGCGGGCCAGGAGCGCCAGCGCTGCCGGCAGGAAGGTGCCGAGGTTCTCGTCGGAGAGGTTCTTGTAGAGCAGGTGCAGGGCGTTCCGCTCGAGCAGGTACATCTCGCGGTGGTCGCCGAACGACTTCATCGAGCCGTGGTGCTTGTGGTAGACGACCGAGCGCGGCGCGAACCGGACGCGGTAGCCGAGCAGGTTGAGGCGCCAGCCGAGGTCCACGTCGTCGTAGAACATGAACAGGCCCTCATCGAAGCCGCCGACCTCGAGGAAGACGTCGCGGCGCACGAAGAGTGCCGAGCCGGTGCCGAAGAGCAGGTCGCGCGGCTCGTCGAAGCGGCCGTCGTCGAGCTCGGCGATGTGGTTCTTGTAGCCCATGCCGAACCAGCTGAGCCCTGACTCGACGAAGTCGATCGTCTTGCCCTCCCAGTCGAGGACCTTGCTGGCCACGGCGGCGACGCGGGGGCTCGGTGCGAACCCGGCGATGCCCTCCTTGACCCAGTTGACGTCGGGCTTGGCGTCGTTGTTGAGGAACGCGACGACGTCGCCGCTCGCCTCACGGGCACCGAGGTTGCTGCCGCCGGTGAACCCGAGGTTCTCCTCGGAGACGATGATCCTGACGTTCTTCTGCTCGCCGAGCGCGGCACGGAGGCGCGCTTCGCTGTCGTCACCCGACCCGTTCTCGACGACGACGATCTCGAGACGGTCCGCCGGCCAGTCGACCTCGCTGAGGCGGGCGATGCACTCGAGCGTGTCGTCGGTTCCGCGGAAGTTGATGACGACGACGGACACGCGAGGCGCGAAAGTGGACACGGACGAACTCCATACGTCGGCTGGCGGTGGTGCCCCGGAAGGCGGCACCACTATACCGACGCCGTATCCACGGTGCGGGCGGCCCGGGGCTCGGACCGCCCGGGAGCCTGGGAGACTGGCGGCGTGGACGTCTCCGTGGTCATCGTCGATTGGCACCAGCCCGAACTCACCCGTCGGGCGATCGACTCCGTGCGCTCGCAGCGCGTCGACGCGGCGATCGAGCTCGTGATCGTCGTGAACGAGGCCGACGACGCGACCGTCGCCGCCTACCGCGCCGACCACCCGGACGCGGTCGTCGTCGCCGAGCCGACCAACTCCGGGTTCGCCGGCGGGGTCACCCGCGGGATCCGCGCGTCCTCCGGTGACGTCGTCGTGCTCCTCAACAACGACGCGGTCGCGGACCACGGGTTCCTCGACCGCGGGCTCGCGGTGCTGGCCGCCGGCGGTGACGTCGTCGCCGCGGTGGCCGCCACCGCGGTGCTGGAGGGCGCCTTCACCCGGGTCACCGGCGCCGACCGCGGCGACGACGACCTGGTCGCCGGGGACGGGACGCGCTGGCGTCGGTCCGGCACCGGTCAGACGCTCGTCAACGGCACCGGCGTCGTCGTCGACCGCGCCGGCAACGGTCGCGACCGGGACTGGCTGCGCCCGATCGACGACGCGCCGGAGTCGGCGCCGTTGTTCGGGTTCTCCGGGGGAGCGGTGTTCCTGCGCCGCGGACCGCTCGAGCAGGTCGGCGGCTTCGACGAGTCCCTCTTCATGTACTACGAGGACCTCGACGTCGCGTGGCGGCTCCGGCTCGCCGGGTTCGACGTCCGCTACGCCCCCGATGCGGTCGTCGTCCACCGGCACGCCGCCAGCTCCGGCAGCGACTCACCGCTCGTCCGGTACCAGAGCATGCGGAACCGCCTCGCGGTCGTGGTGCGCAACGGCTCACCGGCCTTCGCGCTCCGGGTCGGTGTGCGCACCGTCGTGCGCATGCTGCGCGACCTGGCGCGTCCGTCCGGCGCGCAGCTCGCGCCGTCCGCGTGGCGCCGGCTCGTCCTGGAGGCCCCTGCCGTGCTCCGCCACGCGCGTCGCGCCCGCCGGGCGGACGGTTTCGACCGCGCCGCGCGTGTGCGCGTCGAGACGCTGGTCGACACCGCAGACTGAACACGCACTCAGGTGGTGACCATCTCGGGAACGCACTGACGGCGCGGAGCCGCGCCGCGCCTCCCGTTCGGGGGAGGGCTTGGGGGCTGTGTGATCACTGTGATCGAGGTAGCCTGCTGTGGCACGTGTGACTTGGCCGGTTCCAGGGATCCGGCTTCGGCCGCCACCGCGAAGCGCGTGCCAACCACCCCCGTCGCCGCCCCAGGGAGGCCCCCGACGTGAAAAAGCTCATCGCCGTCGCCGCGAGCGTGCTCGCCGTCGCGAGCGTCCTGGTCGGCTTCCAGATCACCGGACCGACCGCGTCGCAGGACTCCGCATCCGCACTGAGCGGCTCGCAGTTCGACCCGGGCAACATCATCCCGGACTCCGAGTTCTACAACGGGGGAGGGATGTCCGAGACGGCCATCCAGACCTTCCTCAACGCCCAGGTCGGCACCTGCGCGTCAAGTTCGTGCCTCAACGTCGGGCGCTACTCGCTCAACAGCCACGGTGCCGACGCGATGTGCAACGCCGTCGCCGGCGGGACCTCGCTCTCCGCGGCGCAGATCATCGCCCGTGTCGGCGCCGCGTGCGGCATCAACCCCAAGGTCATCCTCGTCACGCTCCAGAAGGAGCAGACGCTGGTGAACGGCGGCACCGCCCGCAACCCGTCAGCGGCCGTGCTCGCCCGGGCCATGGGCTACGCGTGCCCGGACAGCGCCAACGGTGGATGCGACCCGGCGTACTCCGGTGTCGGCAACCAGGTCTTCTGGGCGTCGTGGCAGTGGAAGCGCTACGGCAACCCCGCCGGCACGAGCAACTACTTCACCTGGTTCGGCCCCGGCGCGAACCGCAACGTGCAGTACAGCCCGAACGCGGCGTGCGGCACGAAGAGCGTCTACATCCAGAACAAGGCGACGGCGGCGCTGTACTACTACACGCCGTACACGCCGAACCAGGCGGCGCTGAACAACCTGTACGGCACGGGCGACGGCTGCTCGGCCTACGGCAACCGCAACTTCTGGCGGCTCTACAACGACTGGTTCGGCGTCTCCACCGCCGACAACCCCTTCGGCGGCATCGACGCCAAGCAGTACGGCCCCGGCTACGTGCAGGTCGGCGGCTGGGCGCTCGACCCGAACAACAAGGCAGCCACCGTGCAGGTGCAGTGGTACTCGGACGGCAAGCTCCTCGGCACCCTGCCCGCCAACGCATCCCGACCGGACGTCGGCCGCGCCTACCCGGGTGCCGGGAACAACCACGGGATCCTGAACACCCTGACGGTCGGCGGCGGCACGCACTCGATCTGCGCCGTCGGCGTGAACATCGGCTCCGGGTCCAACGCCCAGATCGGCCAGTGCGTCACCGTCGCGGTGTCCACCGGGTCCCCGATCGGTGGCATGGACGTGTCGTCCCCGTCGGCAGGCACGATCGCCGTCGGCGGCTGGACGATCGACCCCGACACTGCCGCGTCGATCTCCGTGGACGTCTACGTCGACGGGCGCAACCGCGGTCGCTCGGTCGCGAACGCGTCACGTCCCGACGTCGGGCGCGTCTACGCCAACTACGGCAACGCACACGGCATCGCCACGACCGTCTCGGCGTCGGCCGGCACGCACCAGGTCTGCGTCTACGGGCTGAACGCGACCGGGCCCGGCGGCAGCACGAACCTCGGCTGCCGCAGCGTGACCGTCGCCGACGCGTCGCCCTTCGGTGGCATGGACGTCACGACGAGCGGGTCGACCGCGACCGTGAACGGTTGGACGATCGACCCGGACACCACGGCACCGGTGCAGATCGCCCTGACCGTGGACGGTGTCGCCATGGGCACCTCCACCGCGAACGCCACGCGCGGCGACATCGGTCGGGTGTACCCGAAGTACGGAGCGAAGCACGGGATCAACGTGTCCTACGACCTCCGGCAGGGTGCACACACGATCTGCGTGACCGCGAAGAACGTCGGTGGCGGCAGTGACACCGCGCTCGGCTGCGACACGGCCACGATCGCTGCGAACTCCTCGCCGTTCGGCGGCATGGACGCCTCGTCGCCCGCGGCCGGCCGGGTGCAGGTGAACGGGTGGACGATCGATCCCGACCAGCAGAAGACGGCCATCCGCGTCGACACGTACCTCGACGGCGTCGGCGTCGCGTCCGGGCCGGCGAACGCGGCGCGCGCCGACGTGGGTCGGATCTACCCGGCGGCGGGCTCCGCGCACGGCATCAACCAGTCCTTCGCCGCGCGAGCCGGTTCGCACACCGTCTGCTCGTATGCGATAAATGTCGGGGCCGGGAAGAACGTCCTCCTCGGCTGCCAGGCCGTCACCGTCGGGTGAGGCGAACCAACCCGAAAGATCACCGCGTGAGCGCACCCACCACCGACCGAGCCCGCACACGGAACCCGCTCCTGACGGCGTGGGTCCGCCTCGAGGCCGGCTGGCAACGGGTCGTCGAGCCCAGGGCGTCCGGACTCCCGAACCTCGTCGTGCTGCTCGGCTTCCCCGTCGTCGCGGCGCTCATCGTGGTCGTGCTCGTGGCGCTCGGCATCTCCGGGAGCTCCACCGGCGTGTACTGGCAGAGCTTCGGCACGGGAACCGACCCGAACCTCCTCGCCGGCCACCCCCAGGGCATCAGGAGCGACGAGTGGCTCGTCCAGTCGAGCTGGATCGTGTCGCAGGTGCGCGAGGGCTTCCCGGTCGTCAACCAGTCGTTCCCCGGTGGCATGGACGCGACCATCCAGAACGACCTGCCGTCGTGGGACTGGTCGAGCGTCTTCCGCCCGCACGTCGTGGGCTTCCTCTTCCTGCCGCTCGACCAGGGCATGGCCGTGCGGTGGTGGATCCCGGTCCTCGGCGCCCTGGTCGCCGCGTACGTGTTCGCGGTCACCGTGATGCCGCGCCGCCCGGCGACCGCGGCCTTCCTGGCCGTCGCGCTGTGCCTGTCGCCGATGATCCAGTGGTGGTTCCTGCCGACGACGATCTGGCCGGTGGCGTGGGCCTTCGCCGGCCTCACCGCCGTGCTGTGGGCGTTCCGCTCCACCCGGCGTTGGCCGTCGATCGTGGCCGCCGTGATCACCGGGTACCTCACCGTCACGATGGTGATGAGCATCTACGTGCCGTACATGGTCCCGGCCGGCGTGGTGCTCGTGGCGCTCGCGATCGGGTTCCTGGTCGAACGGCTCCGCACCCCCGGCGTCCCGTGGCGCGGCACGCTCCTGCGGCTCGTCCCGCTCGCGTCGGCCGCGGTGGGGGCCGTCGTGGTGATCGGCGTGTGGGCGCTCACCCGCATCGACACCATCAAGGCCGTCCTCGGCACCGTGTACCCGGGGCAGCGCCTCGAGGCGACCGGTGCGTCGAACTACAACGCACTGATGTCGCTGTTCAGCGGCCCGTTCCAGCGGTCGTTCCAGAGTGGACACATCGGCGGACTCGCGGTGAACCAGTCGGAGGGCGCCGCGCCGATCATGGTCGTCGTCTTCGTGCTGCCGGTCCTGCTCTGGCTGCTCGTCACCTCGCTCCGACGCCGGCGGATGGACTGGCCGGTACTCGCGACCGTCGTCGTGCTGCTCATCCTGCTCGCGTTCGTCTTCGTGCCGCACTGGGACGCCGTGGCGCACCTGCTCCTGCTCGACCGCAGCACGGACGCGCGACTCCGGCTCGCCTTCGACCTGCTCGGGTTGGCCTCCGTCGCCCTCATCGCGGCACGGCTCGATCGCCGGCGCGCCGAAGCCGGGACCGGTGCGGCGCGCACCCCGTGGCTCGTCGCCGGGTACTCGGTCGTCCTCGTGGCCGGATCGATCGCCGTCGTGTACACCCACCTGCACGCGGGCCAGTCGATCGTGCTCGCCTCCCACGCCTGGCGGTACGCCGCCGTCCTGCTCGTCGTCGCGGTCGTCTGCATCGCGCGTCGGTGGATCGCCGTCGGCGCGCTCCTCGTGCTCGCCGTCTCGGTCGCGGTCGGCGGACAGGTCAACCCGCTGTACCGCGGCGTGTACGACCTCGGTACCGAGACGACGGCAGGCCGTGCGGTCTCGGCCATCGTCCGGGACGACCCGGACGCGCACTGGGTCGGCATCGGCGGGTACGTCCCGACGGCGATGCTCCTCGAGAGCGGCGCGCACTCCTACAACGGCGTGCAGACCTACCCGCCCGAGGAGATGTGGGACGAGATCGACCCGTCGGGGAAGTCCTCGGACGTCTGGAACCGTCTCGCGAACGTCAACTGGCTCGACGGCGACGGGGCGCCGCAGCTCTTCCTGCCGGTCCGTGACCAGATCCAGGTGAGCTTCGACGGGTGCAGCCGCTTCGCGCAGGAGAACGTGCAGTACGTGCTGTCCGACCAGCCCGTCACCGACGACTGCATCTCGCCGGTGCGGAAGATCACCGAGGGTGCCGAGACGCTCTGGATCTACGAGGTCGACAAGCGCTGAGCGTCGCTCAGACCGCCTGGCGGACCGCTTCCTCGGCGCCGTCCTTGCGGTCCGGGAACACCCACTTGCCGTACGCGAAGTAGCGGAAGACGGTCGCGACGGCCTGCCCGACGAGCGTGCCGGACACGTTGTCGGCGAGCGGGGAGTCGAGGTGCAGCACGTAGCGCGAGAACCCGAGGCAGCCGAGCTGCAGCAGGATCGCGATGACGTTGAGCAGTGCGAACACGCCGAAGCTCTTCAGCGTCTGCTCGCCGCTCCGGTCCCGGTAGGTCCACAGCCGGCTGCCGAAGTAGGTGGCGACGCTGGCGACGGCGATCGCGATGACCTTGCCGAGCAGGGGGAGCGCGAAGAGGGGGCCGTGGCCGCCCCAGAAGACCAGCACGTTGTAGACGACTGCGTCGACGACGAAGCCGATGCCCCCGACGACGAGGAACGAGCCCCCTCGGCGCAGGTGCCCGACGAACCACTCGGATGCTCTCGACACGGTGTCCTTCCTGTTCCGCGGGGCGCGTCCGCCGTCGAGCACGGGAACTGTTAGCCTCTCGCAGGGGTTTCGTGACCACGACCCCGCCGCTCGACGGATCCGTGACACTGAAGGACCCTACCCGTGACTCTCGACGACCTCGTCATCGCCGCGATCGTCCCGTGCTACAACGAGGCACCCGCGATCCACAAGGTGGTGACCGACCTCAAGCAGGCGGTCCCGGGCATCCACGTGTACGTCTACGACAACAACAGCACCGACGGCACCGACGACGAAGCGCGTCGTGCCGGTGCCGAGGTCCGGTACGAACACACCAAGGGCAAGGGCAACGTCATCCGCCGAGCGTTCGGCGACATCGACGCCGACGTCTACCTGATGATCGACGGCGACGACACCTACGACGCCGCAGCCGCCCCCGAGATGATCAGGACCCTGCTCGAGGGACCGTACGACCACATCCTCGGCGTCCGGCAGGACGACCCGACGTCGACCGCCTACCGTCCCGGTCACGAAGCCGGCAACCGGATGTTCAACCGCGTGGTCGGCCGGCTCTTCGGGACGCCCGTCTCGGACATGCTGAGCGGCTACCGCGTCATGTCGCGTCGCTTCGTGAAGTCGTTCCCCGCGCTCTCCCGCGAGTTCGAGACGGAGACCGAGCTCACCGTGCACGTGATGAACCTCCGCGTCCCGCACACCGAGGTCCCGGTCGGGTTCCGCGACCGCGCTGCCGGCACCGAGTCGAAGCTCAACACCTACAGCGACGGCTTCAAGATCCTCTCCCTCATCGCGCACCTGATCCGGTTCGAGCGCCCGGTGCTCTTCCACGGGATCATCGGCGCGCTGTTCGCGGTGGTCGGCATCGTCCTCGCGATCCCGCTCTTCATCGAGTTCGGACGCACCGGACTCGTCCCGCGGTTCCCGACCGCGTTCCTCGCCGCATCGCTCATGGTGATCGCGTTCCTGACGTGGATACTGGGCTTCGTGCTGGAGGGCGTGACACGGCTCCGACGCGAGACGAGCCGGCTCAACTACCTGACCTACTCGGCGCCGGGTGCTGCGCAGCGCCGGCTGCCGACCGAGCACTCCGCCCCGGAGTCCGCGACGCCGTCCGAGATCGCCAGCAGGACGATCGGCCGTGACGAGCCGGGGAGCACCCCCGCCCGATGACCACCAGTCCGGTTCCCCTCGTCATCGTCCCGACGTACGACGAGGCCGAGAACGTCGGTGACATCCTGTCGCTCGTCCTCGGTGCCGTGCCGACCGCGCACGTGCTCGTCGTCGACGACGGCAGCCCGGACGGCACCGGCGACGTCGTCGCGGGGATCGCGGCCCACGACGATCGCGTCCACCTGATGCGGCGGGCCGGCAAGCTCGGGCTCGGGAGCGCGTACGTCGCCGGGTTCCGGTGGGGACTCGAGCGGGGGTACGACCTGCTCGTCGAGATGGACGCCGACGGGTCGCACCCGGCAGACCGGCTGCCCGCCCTCATCGAGGCCGTCGTGGGCGACGCGGGGGTCGCACTGGCGATCGGGTCGCGGTGGGTCCCCGGCGGCTCCGTGGTCGACTGGCCGAAGTACCGCGAGGCCCTGAGCCGCGGCGGGAACGCCTACGCCCGGTGGATGCTGCGCATCGACGTCCGGGACATCACCGCGGGGTTCCGCGTCTACCGCGCCGACGTGATCGCCCGGATGGACCTCGATTCGATCGACTCCAAGGGCTACTGCTTCCAGGTCGACATGACGCTCCGCGTGCACGACCTCGGCGGCACCATCGTCGAGGTACCGATCCGGTTCCGAGACCGGCTCCGCGGTGTCTCCAAGATGAGTCAGGCCATCGTGCTCGAGGCCATGCTCCGCGTCACCCAGTGGGGACTGCAGCGCCGGTTCGCCCGACGACGGTCCGTCCGACCGCGGGCGGACCGGCGCTGAGTCCGAGCCCTACACGCAGGTGGCGTTCCGGTCGAACCCGTCGGCGACGTACTGGACCATCTCGATGCGCCCGCCTGCGGTGAACGGGGTGGCCGCACACGACTGCTGCGCCGTGGCGAGCGTGGCGGTGCCGACCGCGCGCCAGCTCGGCAGGCGGTACAGCGCGCTCGACGACGGGACCGAGCCGAACAGCGTGCTCCACTCCGACGGCGAGGAGTACAGCCCGACGGACGCCCCGATCGACGTGAAGTACGCGGTCATCCCCTCGAGGGTCGCGCGGTTCTGGCCGATCCCGCTCTGCCACGTGCCGTTCGTCTCGGCGTCGAGCCACCACCGGTAGCTGCCCGGGTTCGAGACGCTGCGGTCGTTCGCGTCCTCCACCGCGCGGTTCCAGCCGTACATCCACGAGCACGCGGTCGACGTGAGCCCCGCGGTGTCGTTCGTGCACGTGCCGTACGGGTTCGTCGGCCTCGTCGAGTCGCTCCCCGCGTTGCTCGTCGGCCATGACGCCCGGCTCGCGCCCGGGTTGTTCTTGAAGTACTCACCCGGGTTCGCGGTGTTCACGTAGAGCTGGACCTTCGGCTGTGTCGTCCCACCGGCCGATCCCAGCGCCCAGACGAGCTGCTGCCCGAAGCACGGGTTGTCGTTGTTCGCGAGGCCGTTGTTGACGCCGATCAGGCCGAACGCCATGTCGTCTGGCCACGTCGACGCCGAGCCGCACTGCGGCCACGAGATGTCCGCGCCGATGCCCGATCCGGACGACCCGTCCATGAAGTACCCGGCCACGTCGAGGTCGAGCGTGGCCGACCCGGCCGACACCTTCGCCTGGACACCGCGGTTCACGGTGCTGCCGGTCACCTTCGCCATCACGAGGTTCGACACCGCGCGGTTCGCCCCGAAGACCTGGGTCGCGACCTGGGCGTCCTTGCCGGCCGGGGTGACCCGGAGGTACCCGGCCGCCGTGGTCTTCTCGGTCTCGGCGTTCGCGACGACGGCGGTGGCGGTCCCCGGGACACCGGCCGTGCCGGAGAGTCGGACGACGCGTGCCGTGGTCGTGACCGGGCCCGCGTAGGCGCGCGTGGTGTCGAGGGGCACGAACACCGAACCGCTGTCCGAGTTCTCGTAGTACCCGGAGACGTCCATGAACACCGTCGCGGTGCCGCTCGACACCTTCACCTGAGCAGCGCCCCCGACGAGCTTCACGATGACGAGGTTGGAGATCGCGGTCCCGCGGGTGAACACCTGCGCGGCCACCTGCGGATCCTGGCCGGACGGGGTGACGCGCACGTACCCGTTCGCGGTCGTGTCCTGCACCTGCGTGTTGACGGCGACCGCGGTGGCCGTCGACGGGACCCCGCCGACTCCGGTCAGCGGGACCCGGACGGGCGTCGTGCCGACCGTCCCCTGGAACACGCGCGTCGCGTCGAGGGGGGTGTACGTCGCACCGGAGCCGTCCACGTAGTACCCGGAGACGTCCATGAACACGGTGCCGGTCCCCGCCGACAGCTTGACCTGCACACCGCCTCGCGCGAGCTTCACGGTCGAGAGGTTCGAGATCGTCTGTCCGGCGGAGAACTCCTGGGTCGCCACCTGCGGGTCAGACCCACGCGGCGTGACGCGGACGTACCCGTTCGCGGTCGGGGTGCCCACCTCGACGTTGACGACGACGGCGGTGGCGTTCGACGGGACGCCGACCTTGCCGGCGATCGTCACCACGGTGGGGGAGGTGCCGACGGTTCCGGACCAGACGCGGGCGGTGTCCACCGGCACGTACCGCCCGGTGGTGGGCGCGGCTGCCGCTGCCGGTGACGGTGTGACCGCGACGACGCCGGCGCTGACCAGGCCGATCGCGACGAGTGCGGTGGTGACGACGAGGGCGAACCGGTGGAGCGGGCGCGTCATGGCGTTCCTTCGATCAGGACCGTCCCCCTGACGGTCACCGGAAGTGTACGGGCACGGGGTGTCCGGCCGTGGTCACCGCGCGGGTGGTGCGTCCACGGACACATCGGCGCGACGCCTCCCGGTGGCCGTCCGGTCGGCGAGCGGTCGGCGGACCACCGGCGTCCGGAGGAACACCACCACGAAGACGACGAGCAGCGCGGCACGCACCCAGATCCCCGCGGTCATCATCTGCGATGCCCAGGTGTCCCCGGTCTGGCCGATCGCCGCGTAGTACCCGTTCCGGAAGAAGCCCGTCGTGAGCGCGACGTCCGTCACCAGGTACGCGGCGATCCACCACCCCCCGAGGCGGAGCACCACGAAGAACGGCAGCAGCCACAGCACGTACTGCGGCGAGTCGACCTTGTTGCAGACCATGTACACGCAGAGCATCGCGGCCGAGGACTGGATCCAGGGGGTGCGTCCCGTGCGGACTCCGATCGCGACCGTGACGCCGAGGACGACCAGGATGCCGAGGCCGGTCGACACGGTCGCGAGCATCGACATCGTGTCCTGGAACGGGCCGTCGAGGTCCGCGGACCACGGGAGCAGTCCGTAGTACCAGACCGACAGCGTCGAGGCGCCGATCGGTCGCCCCGCCTGGAACTGGAAGACGGAGAGCCACCCCTCGAAGTTCACGACCATGAACGGCACGTTCGCGACCAGCACCGCTCCGACACCCGTGCCGAGCGCGACGAGGGACCGGTGGAGGCGACCGGGCAGGTCGAGGTCACGGTCGAGGAACGCGGCGAGCACGAGCGCGGCGAGGAACATCAGCGGGTAGAGCTTGAACGCCCCGCCGACACCGAAGGCGAACCCGGTGACGGCCCAGCGGACGAGCGGCGGCCAGGACCGGGGCGCCGCGGTCATCACGAGCAGACCGGCGACGGTGCAGGCGACCGGCAGGAGGTCCCAGTTGTAGGCCGCGTACAGCGCGAGCGGGGGCGTCGCGGCGAACACCCACGCCCGCCGCCCGGCGATGCGGGCGAGCGCGAGGGTGACGACGACGGCGAGGAGCGCAGCGACCACACCCGTGACGACGAGGAACGACGCCGCCGAGTGCGCGAACAACGCGGTGAACCACACCCAGACGCCGGTGAGGGTCGGGTACTCGACCGTGCCGCCGCCGAGGACGGGCGGATCGCCGCGGTAGGTCCCGAACACGTACGGGAACACGTGGGCGCCGAGGTCGCGCTGGTTCCACAGCGACACCACGTCCGACCAGCAGCCGTAGCGGTTGACGTACTCGCCGCGGGACACGTCGGCGGGCTGGGGAACCGTGCAGAGGAGCTTGTTGAGCAGGTTCAGCACGGAGAACGCGGCGGCGACGACGCACATCGCGATGCGTTCGGGGAGGCGGAGCGGCACGTGATCACGGTAGCCGGTCGCGGCACGCGACCACGGCCGCCTGGCCAGCCACGGCCGTCCTGGAGGCACGGGGCGGCCCCGCACCGTGCCTCCCGTCCGGTGCTTCCAGCGTCTGGAGCCGTGGTTCAGCGGCAGGAGACGACGCGGCTGCCGCCGCCGCCGGAGTACACCACCTGTTCGAGCGGGCCGCCGAGGAGCGGCGCCCCGGTGACGCACATCCGGTGCGCGTCGGTGAGGTCCCCGGCAACGACCGCCGCGGACGGCAGGTCGGCGATGACGCTGGTCGCGGGCACCGGTCCGAGGTGCTGCCACAGCTCGTCGGCCGTCCCCCTGATGCCCACGCGGGCACCGCGGGACTCCAGGTAGGTCGTCGCGCCCTCCAGGTACGCCTGGCCGAACGCCGGGTCGTCCTGCACCGCCCACCTGGCGTTGTGGACGTCGAGCCACCACATCTGGTCGGCCGGGTCGGGGACACCGGCGACGGAGGTCGCGTCCCACGCCGCCCAGACACCGAGCACGTAGGAGCACGCCTCGTCGAGCGCGCCGGCACACGAGCCGTACCGGTTGCCCGTGACGACCGGGCCGCCGGTGGGAGCGGTGTCGCTGGTCGGCCAGGGGAGGACGTCCGGGAACCGTGCCGCGTACTTGTCGCCGTGGTTGCCGGCGTGCATCACGTACTGCACACGGTCCTCGCCGGCGATGCCGACCGCCGTCTGCGCGGCCGCCAGGAGCGGGGGGACGCACGCTGACCGGTAGGCGGCGCTCGTGCGGCTCCCGACGTCGACGACGCCGAACGCGGCGTCGGACGGCGCGCGCCTGGTGTCGACCGTGTTCGCGGGGCTCGAGCACGCGCCCTGCCCGTAGTCGACCCCGACGGCGGACCCGGTCGAGCCGTCGACGAAGTACCCGGCGACGTCGAGGAACACCGTCGCCGACCCCGACGAGACCTTCACCTGGAGGTTCCTCGTCCGGTCCGTCCCGCTCACCGGCGTCATGACGAGGTTGGAGACCGCCTCACCAGCGCGGAACGACTGGACCGCGACCTGCGCGTCCTGACCGGGAGCGGTGACCCGGACGTACCCGGCCGCGCTGGGGGCGCTGACACCGACCGTGGCGACGACCGCCGACGCGGTCGCCGGCACCGGGCCCGTCCCGGTGACCGGGACCAGGCTCGCTGTCGTGGTGGGGTGCACGGTCGCGGTCCTCGTGGGGGCGACGGACACGAAGGCGGAGCCGCGGTCGTCCGCGGTGTAGTACCCGGCGACGTCCATGAAGACCTGGGCGCGCCCTGCAGACACCTTCACCTGTGCGGCGCCGTCGACCAGGCGCACGATCGTCAGGTTCGACACCGGACGGCCCGCCGTGAACTCCTGGGTGGCGACCTGCGCGTCGCGGCCGGCCGGCGTGACACGGACGTAGCCGGACGTCGTCGGGGAGCCGATGCCGGTGTTCACGGCGACGGCGGTGGCGTCCGTCGGGATCCCGGCCCGGCCGGCCAGCGGGACGCGCACCGGAGCGGTGCCGACCGTGCCGGTGAACGTCCGGACCGCGCTCACCGGGGTGAAGGTCGAGCCGACGGTGTCCGCGTAGTACCCCGACAGGTCGAGGGAGACCGTCGCCGTGCCGGACTTGATCGACACCAGGACGGCACCGTCGACCACGCCGACGGTGGTCAGCGCGGAGATCGTCTGGTCTCGGGCGAACACCTGGTCCGCGACGGCTGCGGTCGCGCCGTCCGGGGTGATCCGCACCCATCCGGCAGCGGTCGGGTGCTCCACCTCGACGTTCAGCACCGCTGCGTTCCCGAGGCCGGGGAGACCGACGAGCTGCGGGACTTCGACGCGCACGGGCTTCGTGCCGACCGTGCCACGCCAGATCCTCGTCGTGTCCACCGGAGTGAACCGGCCGCCCGCCGGCAACGTCCGGGCGGTCTGGGCGGCCGGGGCCACCGCGGCGGGCGCGGTCGGATCGGCCTGTGCCGCCGCGGCTGCTCCGGCCTGTGCGGTGCCGATGCCCGCGACGGCGAGGGCGGACGCCAGGAGGACGATCGTGAGACGGCGGAGTGTGGTCACGGGCGGGGAGTTCCTCTCACGGATCCGGTGTGCGCGGGTCATCGGCAGCTCACCAGCGCCGAGCGGTCGTACCCCTGGAAGCTGAGCATCTCGACCGGGCCGCCGAGGATCGGGGAGACCGTCGTGCACGCTCGCCGTGCCGCGGCCAGGTCGAGCGCGTTCTGCCAGATCGTCGAGGTGGGCAGCTGGGCCAGGTCGCTCTCGGGGGGAACGGTCCCGATCAGCTGCGCGACGGACCCCGGGGTGTGACCGATCACGCCGACGGACGCGCCGATCGACTCCAGGTACGCGGTCTCGCCCTCGAGGTACGCCCGGTTCCTGCCGAGCTCGCGCGTGGACCCGAGCCACGGGACGACCCACCCGCCGTCGGTGTCGACCTTCAGCCACCAGCGGTGCGCACCGGGGTCGGTGATCCCGGGCTGCCGCGCAGCGATGACGGCGTGCCAGTACCCGAGCACGTACGAGCACGCCTGGTCGACGATCGCGTGACACGATCCGTACGGACTCCCGGTCACCGTCGGACCGCCCGGGATCGCGTCGCTCGTCGGCCAGGGGTGCGCAGGGTCCGGCGCCGAGCTCGTGAACCAGTGTCCGGCCTGCAGGGAGAACTGCACGGCCGGCTGTCCGAGGGCGCCGACCGCGGTGGAGGCGACGTCGAGGGCGGCGGCGAGACAGGGGTTCGGCTCGCCGGGGCCATGATCGGCCGACACGACGACGAACGCGGCGTGCCGGGTCGCGGTGCTCGCGGGCAGCTTCGATCCGACGCACCCGAGGCTCGAGACGGACTCGCCGAAGCCGATGCCCACGGACCCGTCGAGGAAGTACCCGACGACGTCGACGTCGACCCGTGCGGTGCCCGCGGAGACGCGGACGTCGATCGACCTGGCCGTGTCCGTCCCCGTGACGGCGGGCATGACGGTGTTCGACTGCGCCCCGCCCGCGGAGAACACCTGGGTCGCGACCTGCGCGTCGGTCCCGGGCGTCGTGACCCGCACGTACCCGGCCGCCGTCGTGCGCTCGACCTCGACGGTCGCCGCCACCGCGCTCGCAGCCCCCGGGATGTCACCGATGCCGGTCACCTGGACCGGGGTCGCCGTGCGTCCGACCGTGGTCGTCCCGACGCGGACGGGATCCTCCGGCACGAACACCGAGCCGTCGTCGCCCGGTCGGTACGCCCCGACGACGTCGACGAACACCGTCGCGCGTCCCGCGGAGAGCTTCACCTGCGCCGCACCGTCCCGGAGCCGGACGATGACCAGGTTCGAGATGGTCCGCCCCCGTTCGAACTCCTGCGACGCGACGGCCGCGTCACGGCCGGCCGGCGTCACCCGGACGTAGCCGGCGGCGGTCGGGGAGCCGACCTCGACGTTCAGCGCGACGGCGGTCGCGTCCGCCGGGACGCCGCCACGACCCGCGACGGGCACTCGCACGGGAGCGGTGCCGACGCTCGGCGCTGCGATGCGGGCGGGCGGGAGCGGGTCGTAGGTCGACCCGGTCGGCCCGTACGAACCGGCGACGTCGAGGTACACCGTCGCCGACCCGCCGGAGAGGGTGACGTCGACCATGCCGCCGACGTTCACCCGGAGTGCCACCGTCGTGAGTCCGGAGACGGTCTGGCCCGCGCGGAACACCTGCGTCGCTCCCTGGGCCGAGGACTCGTACGGAGCGACCCGGATCCACCCGTCCTGTGTCGGGTGTTCGACCTCGACGTTGACCACGACCGCCGTCGCGTCCGCCGGCAGGTGCGCGAGCGTCTGGAGTTCGACGGAGGTCCCCGGGGCCCTGACCGTCCCGTGCCATGCGCGGGTGGTGTCCAGCGGGGTGTAGCGGCCGCCGTCGGGGAGGGAGCGCGCCGTGGGCTGCGCACCGGAGGCGGACGACGCGGCGGCCGGCGCGGTCGTAGCGGCCGGTGCGGTCGCGGCTGCCGACGGCGCGGCTGTGGCTGCGTCCGTCGAGGGCGCTGCGAACGCCGGACCGGCGATGGCCGTCGTCACGATGGCCGCGAGGACGACGGAGACGACGGCGAGTCGACGAGACGACAGCATGGTTCCCCCTCGGAATCCGTCGCTCCCGCGACGGTGGCCCGCACGGGCACCTTGGGATCGTACGGGTGCGCAGGAGCCAGGCGGCTGTCGATCCGTACAGGCAGACGACCCCTCTTCTGGTGTCAGCCCGCGTGGTCGTTCCGCGGCAGCAACCGCCGCCACGACCGCCGCCTGGCCGCGACCACGAGCACCGTCGTGAAGATCATCAAGCCCGCGCCGTGCAGCAGGTAGCTCTCCGCGGTGCTCGTCACCCCGAGGAGCACCAGGATCGCCGCCGGCCACACGTAGGCGACACCGGGGAACGTGGTGGCCGTGACCCAGGCTCGGGCGAACGCGAGCAGCGCCGTGAGCAGCAGGATCAGCATGCCGGCGAGCCCGATCTGCAGCCACGCGTCCACGAAGGCGTTGAGCCCGGACGTGAACCGGGCGCCGGACGGGTCGACGAAGACGGCGAACGGCACGACCGGCTCGCTCGGCCACGTGCCGACCCACCCCCAGCCCTGGATCGGGAACTGCCCGATGAAGACGCGGATCTGCGACCAGAGGTCGATCCGGATGGCGCTGCCGCCCGCCGCACCGATCTCCGCCAGGATGCGGTGCCGCGCGAGCACCCCGACGATCCCGACCCCCACCACGAAGGCGGCGAGCACCCCGTTCACGACCGGCCGGGTCCGTGCCTGCGCGTGCCGCAGCGACCAGAGTGCGAGGGCGGTCACCGCGAGCGCGATCATCGCGAGGCCGGTGATGGGGGACTGCACGAGCATGAGCGCGATCACGGCGAGCGCGGTGGACCCGACGGCGCGCCACATCGTCACGGAGCGGGTGAGGAACTCGACGACGAAGGTGACGAGTGCCGTGGCCGCGACGAACCCCATGAAGTTGCGGGTCTCGCCGATGCCCTGGATCGGCCCGCCGTACGCGATGTCGCCGTGGATCCCGAACGCCGGGATCGGCACGTCCAGCACCAGCCCGGACAGGACCTCGAGTCCGAGACCCACGACGAGCAGGATGCGGAAGGCGTCACCCGACGCGCGGATCACCTGGACGAGGTCGCGGCCGAGCGCCAGGTAGAGCCCCAGCCCGACGAAGCACACGGTGCCGACGAACCCACGGAGCGCCACCCAGGAGTACTCGCTCCACAGGACGCTGAGCGCGCAGTAGCCGACGAAGGCGAGGAGCGACAGCGGCAGCACGCCGTGCCACTCGATCCGGTAGCGCTGGCCGAGCAGGCTGAGCCCGGCGAGGACGACCAGCGTCACGAGGACCGCCCACGTCCCCGCGGTGCCGACGAGTGCGTGCACGGTGGGCTGCCCGAACGCGAAGAGCAGCATCACGGTCGCGAGGGCCTGGCTGAAGCGGCCACCGGCCGAGAACCCGATCCACGCCGACAGGTACCGGCGTGCGAGCGCTCGCCTGGTCACCCTGCCGTCCGTCACCGCACCATCCTCTCGCACCGCCCCGTGTCCCGGCTCCCGGTCCGCCCGGTGCGTCGGTATCGCACTGGGTTGACATCGCACCGGGTTGATATCGCACCGTGTTGATATCGCTGTGGGCGATGAACCGGTAGCGTCGGCCGTCGATGGAACGCACGAGGAGGACCCTGCTGACGGCGCTCGCCGCGGTGGTGGTCGGCATCGGGGCGACCGCGCTCGCGTGGTACCGGCTCGGCCCGGTCACCCGCGGGACGGCGTGGGCCGAGGACGGCGGGCTGTTCCTCCGCGAACGTCTGGCGCTCGGCGTCGACGGGTCGCTGCTGCACCCGTACGCCGGGTACCTGCACCTCCTGCCCCGGCTGGTCGTCGACCTCGGTGTCGCCCGCCCGATCGAGCAGTACGCGCTGACCGTCTCGGCGGCGTCCTGCGCGATCGCCGGAGCGGTCTGCGCCACCGTGTTCCTGCTGTCCCGAGACGTCGTCAGGGCGTGGCCGCTCCGCCTGGTGCTCGCCGCCGTGCCCGTCGTGTTGCCGCTGGCGCCGTACGAGATCAGCGGCACGGCGGCGAACCTGCACTGGTACATGCTCGTCGCGGTCCCGTGGCTGTTCTCGTACCGCGCCAGGACGTGGTGGGGCGCCTCGGTCGTCGCCGTGCTCGCGCTGGTGGCGGTCCTCACCGAGGTGCAGACGGTCCTGTTCCTGCCGCTGCTGCTCCTGGCGTGGTTCCCGAGGTCGGCGCCACGGCTCCGGGCGCTGCCCGTCACCGTCGTCGCACTCGGTGCCGGTGCGGCGCAGGCCGTCGTCGCGCTGACGACACACCGGTCGTCCGTCCGCGGCGACCCGTCGGTCGTCGACGTCGTCGCCGGGTACCTGGTGCAGCCGGTCGCAGCGACGTGGGACCGGGACGTGGCCGCGGTCGGCCGGGCGGTCGCCGCGCACGGCTGGTGGGTCGTGGCCGTCCCCGTCGTCGTCCTCGTGCTGCTCGTCCTCGCCGCGATGGTCGTCGGCACCTGGCCTGCGAGGTTCCTGCTCGTCGGCCTCGCAGGCGGGTCGGTCGCCGTCTGGGTGGCGGCACTCGTCGCGAACAGCTCGGCGGACGGCCGCTGGGGATCGCTCGACGACGCGCACCTCGCGACGCTCGGCGCGACCCGCTACGCGGCCGCCGCCGGCATGCTGCTGCTCTCCGCGGTCGTGCTCACTGCGGCCGTCCTGGTCGAGCAGCAGCGGACGGGAGGCACGGGTCGCGTGATCGGGGCGGCCGTCGCTTGGTGCGTGGTCGCGCTGGTCGTCGCGGTGTCGGTCCTGAACGTCGCACCTGGTCCGGCGCAGCGCAGCGCCGGCCCCGTGTGGGCGCCGCAGGTGACGGAGTCGATCGCTGCCTGCCGCGCCGAGCCCGGACGCATCCTGGTGATCAGGACGGCGCCGTGGGCGGCCGAGGTTCCGTGCTCATTGGTGCTGCGGGACCGCTGAGACCTCGGCGGTCGGTCAGGACCGTGCTGCCCAGCGGAACTCGCGCTTGCCGTGCGGGGTACGCGGGCCGTCGCCGATCGACACCGGTTCCTCGCCGACGAGCACGATGCGCGTCTTGATCGCGATGAGGGCGAAGAGGACCCAGTTGCCCTGGTAGAGCAGCCGCGACTCGGCGAGGGACTGCACGAGGAGCGCCACGACGACGAGCAACGGGAAGAGCGACACCGGGTCGAAGGGGCGGGGGAGCTGGTCGGCGCCGTACCCGATCCGCGTCGCGCAGGACCACGAGCGGTTCAGCGTCGTGAGGACGTAGATGCCGAACAGGATCAGCCCGATCAGACCGGTCTGCATCCACACGTCGAGGAACGCGTCGTGCGCCTGCAGGTAGGTCACACCCTTGCGCGGTGCCAGGTCGGCGAGCTGGTGGATGCTCGGCCACCAGTACCCGATCCAGCCCCAGCCGACGACGGGGTGCTGGTCGATCATGCCGAGCACGGCCGACCAGATGTCGCTCCGGCCGGTGAAGTCCGAGCTCTTGCCGAGCAGACCGGCGATCGCGCCCCTGGCCAGGACACCGACGACGACCACGACGACGGCGACGGCGGCGATGAGCAGGTACCGCGGTGTCCGGCGCTCGGTCGGGACCCGGCGGACGAGGACGGCGAGCGCGAACGCCACCGCCACGACCGCGGCTGCGACGATCACGGTCGACGATCGCGTCAGGACGAACACCGCTGCGGCGACCACGAGCCACCCGATCGCGCGGTTCCTGCCCATCCGACCTTCGGCGAACTGCACGGCGACGGCGATCGCCGCGAGGAGGGCGACCATCGCGAGCAGATTGGCGTTGCCGGGGAAGCCCTGGATGCGCCCGCCCGTGAAGAGCTCGGCGCGGGAGAAGTAGAACGCGTCCGGGATCTTGCGGTCGCCGTAGTGGGTCCAGATCGGCGCGATGGGGTGCCGCACGACCACGGCGACCACGGCCTCGAAGAGGAGCGACAGGCCGAGGACCCAGCGCAGCGCGGCGCTGACGGCGTCGAGGATGCGCCGCCACGTCAGCGTGGAGGCGATCGCGAAGGCGACGAGCACGCAGAGGAGCTGGGCGGCCATGCTCGCGAGCGTCGCCGCACGCCAGTGCGACCAGGCGACCGAGACCAGGCACCAGGCGAGGAACAGCCACAGTGCCCTCGGGGTCCGCGCGACGGTCGGCTTCGCCCGGACGACGATCGTGATGCCCCACGTTGCCTCGAGCGCCCAGACGACGGCTGCGCCGTACCAGGTCAGCATGTTCGGCACGGCGTCGCCGGCGAACATCGTGAACAGGATCGTGGTGGCGAAGGCGAAGGCCTCACGCTCGGGCACGGTGCCGCGTGCCAGGGGCCAGGTGTTCGTCACCGGGACAGGCTAGCGCCGGTCACGCCCCGAACGATCCGAGTGCCTTCGCGATGTCGGCGCCGAGGTACGGCGCGAGGGTCGTCGCGAACGTCGCGGTCAGGTGCGTGGGATCGCGGTGCACGACGACGCCGCCGATCACCGCGGGACACGCGGTCGCGGTGCAGTACGAGTCGGTGAGGTCGATGGTGCGTGCACGGTCACTGAGCGTCGCGGCGGCCTCTGCGGATCCGTCGAACGACGACAGCGCGTCGGCCCTGGGGGAGTCGCACGCGTCGGTGGTCGGTCCGGACATCTTCCCGAGGCAGGTCAGCACGTCGTCCCGCGCGACCGGGTTGTCCCGGATGGCGATGACCGGCACACCGGCCTCGGTCGCGGCGCTCCACGCCCCGACGAGTCCCCGGACGACGGTGTCCTCGTTCGTCGAACCATCCGGCACGATCACGGGCGACTTCGTCGTCGCGTGGGTGACCACGAGGGCGTCGAGCCCGGGGTGCTGCCGGATCCAGGTGAGTGCCGACCGCTTCCAGCCGTCGCACGAGTCCGTGTACGCCTGGGACGGCGCCTGCTGCTCCGCGGTGGTGAGGTAGCAGCCCACGTGCCCGGCGACGTCGATCCGCCAGTTCCGCTGCTTCGCGATCGCGGCGTACGCGCTGAGCAGGGCGTTGTTGTGCGAGTCGCCGATCGCCGCGATGTGCTTCGTGTACCCGGTCTTCGGCCCGAGCGAGCAGACGTTGAAGTCCGCTGTCGTGTTCGACCAGCACGCGTAGCTGTTGACGTCGTCCTTGCCGGCAGCCGCGGGAGTGGGCACCCGCACGTCCGCGAGCTTCGGGTTCACGCAGGGGTGGGCGCTCCCGATCCGGGCAGCGGCACCGAAGCAGTCCACGTCGCCGGTCTCGAGCGACTTCTGGAACGCCGCCGCCTGGACCTGCTGGACATGGAGCGCGCCGAGGGTCGAGGCGCCGAGCGCGACGACGAGCACGGTGCTCAGCGCTCCGTACAGCGCGACACGACGCGGGCGGAGCGCACGGACCCAGGTCGAGAACCTGAGTGGTTCCTCGACGAAGAGCGTCGTCACGGCGGCGATGACGAGCGAGGCGACGAGGATCGCGACCTTGCTCCGCGTGCCGAGCGGGTGCCCGGTGGCGATCGGCAGCAGGACGACGGCCGGCCAGTGCCAGAGGTACACGGCGTAGGAGATCCGGCCGAGGAACGCGACGGGCGCGAAGCGGCCGAGGACGTCGAGTCCCGAGCGGGCGCCGAGCAGGACGACCAGCGTCGCTCCCGAGACCGGGAGGAGCGCGGCGATGCCGGGGAACGCCGTCGCCGGGGTGATCACGACGAGCGACGCGAGCAGCAGTGCGACACCCAGCCACGAGCCTCCCGTCCGGACCAGCCTGGCCACCTGCGTGCGGGGAGCCGCGAGCGTGACGGTGGACGCGAGCCCGCCGAGCGCGAACTCCCACGCACGCGTCGCCGTGGAGAAGTACGCGATGCCGGGGGCCGTGCGGGTCTCGACGACGCACCAGACGAGCGACACGACGACCACCGCGCCGAGCAGCACCCGGGCGGTGCGGACCGGGGCGTGCCACCGCGTGCGCCGCAGCACCAGCGCGAGCAGCACGAGCAGGATCGGCAGCGCGATGTAGAACTGCTCCTCGACCGACAGCGACCAGAAGTGCTGGAACGGCGACGGCTGGTTGTCCGACGCCAGGTAGTCCACCGAGTCGGACGCGAGCTGCCAGTTCTGCACGTAGATCGTCGACGCGATGAGCTCGCGACCGTACTGCCCCCAGAGCGTGCTCGGGACCAGCACGAGGACGGCAGCACCCGTCGCGAGCAGGGTCAGGAACGCCCCGGGGAGCAGACGCTTCGCCCGCCGCGACCAGAACCGGCCGAGCGCGATCCGCCCGGTCGCGGTCTGCTCGCGGAGCAGGTGCCCGGTGATGAGGAAGCCGGAGATGACGAAGAAGACGTCGACGCCGACGAACCCGCCGGGGAGCCGGTTCGGCCAGAGGTGGTAGAGCACCACGGCGAGCACGGCGAAGGCGCGGAGCCCCTGGATGTCCCACCGTGTGGTGTCGGGCCGCGTGGCGTCGGGACGGCGGCGAGTGGCGGCGGGCTGGTCGGACATCGCGGAAAGTCTATGTATCGCGGATCGTGCCAGTGCGCAGGAGGCGGCCTGACGGTCGTGCCCGATACGCTTCGGGGCATGTTCCTCGGCATCACCAACACGGCGCGCGACTACGCGTGGGGATCGGTCACCGCGATCCCAGAACTCCTCGGCCGGACCGTCACCGGCGCCCCGCAGGCTGAACTCTGGCTGGGCGCGCACCCCGGCAGCCCGAGCGTCGTCGTGAACCCGGCGATGGTCGGTGGCGCGGACACCGTCCTCGACTGGATCGCCGCGGAACCGGAGACCGCGCTCGGCGCCGGGCACACCGGGCTGCCGTTCCTGCTGAAGCTCCTCGCCGCCGCCGCACCGCTGTCCCTGCAGGCGCACCCCACCCCGGAGCAGGCACGAGCGGGGTACGAGCGCGAGAACGCGGCTGGCGTCCCGCTCGACGACCCCGCCAGGAACTACAAGGACCCGTTCCCGAAGCCGGAGCTCGTGGTCGCGCTGAGCGAGCGGTTCGAGGCCCTGAGCGGGTTCCGGCCGATCGAGTCGACGCTCGCCGACGTCGAGGTACTCGACGCGGACAGCGGACGCCTCGGCCCGCTCGTCGCACACCTGCAGCAGGGGCTCGAGGACACCGTGCGCTGGCTCGAGACCGCTGACCCGTCCGCCCTGGCGATCGTCGACGCCGTGGGCCACCTCGCCACCGACGCGGTCGCAGCGGGGGACGTCAGCCCGAACCTGGCCACCGCCGCTGCGCTCGCCGAGCGCTACCCGGGCGACCCCGGTGTCGTGGTCTCGCTGCTCATGCACCGCGTGACGCTCGCGCACGGCGAGGCGATGTACCTCCCGGCCGGCAACATCCACGCGTACCTCGACGGCCTCGGCATCGAGCTCATGGCGCCGTCCGACAACGTCCTGCGCGGGGGGCTCACGCCGAAGCACGTCGACGTGCAGGAGCTGCTGCACGTGCTCGACTTCACTGCCTACCCGGCGCCGGTGCTCGTGCCGGAGCCGCTCGCCTCTGGTGTCGACCGGTTCGCGCCGGACGGCGTCGGCTTCGCGCTCGTCCGCGTGACCGGCGACGGCAAGCCCGTTGGGCTCGGCACCGGTGGCGTCGCGCCGCTGTCCGGCCCGTCGATCGCGATCTGCACCGAGGGCGTCGTGACACTCGTCGGCGCCCGGTCCGCGACGCTGCTGCGGCAGGGGGAGTCGTGCTTCATCACGCCGGACGAAGGCGACGTGACCGTCGAGGCCGACTCGACCACCGGGCTCACGTCGACCGTCTTCATCGCGACGGGAACCAGCGAGTGACGGGCACCAGCGAGTGACGGGCACCAGCGAGTGACGGGCACCAGCGAGTAGCGACGAGCGGGTTCGCGCACCGGGTGCGCGGGAGTCCGCGTCACGCGGTCCGCTAGCGTGGCTGGCATGAGTTGGCTGGTCACCGGCGGTGCCGGGTACATCGGATCCCACGTCGTCCGCGCGCTCGGCGCAGACGGCATCGACACCGTCGCGCTGGACGACCTCTCGAGCGGCTTCCGCGCGTTCGTCCCGTCGGACGTGCCGTTCGTCGAGGGCACGATCCTCGACGCCGACCTGCTCGCGCGGACGATCCGGGAGCACGACGTCACGGGCGTCGTGCACGTCGCCGGGTTCAAGTACGCGGGCGTCTCGGTCGAGCGTCCGCTGCACACCTACGAGCAGAACGTCACCGGGATGGCGACGCTCCTGCGGGCGATGGCCGACGCGGACGTCGACAAGGTGGTGTTCTCCTCGAGCGCCGCGGTGTACGGCACGCCGGACGTCGAGACGGTCGTGGAGTCCACCGCGAAGAACCCGGAGTCGCCCTACGGCGAGTCGAAGCTCATCGGCGAGTGGCTGCTCCGGGACATGGAGGTCGCCCGCGGGTTCACCACCACGTCGCTCCGCTACTTCAACGTCGTCGGGTCGGGAGAGCCGGACCTCTACGACGCGAGCCCCCACAACCTCTTCCCGCTGGTGTTCGACGCGCTCCTCGCCGGCAAGACCCCCCGGATCAACGGCGACGACTACGCCACCCCCGACGGCACCTGCGTGCGGGACTACGTGCACGTCGCCGACCTGGCGCACTCGCACGCCGTGGCGGCACGGAAGCTCGAGGCGGGGGAGCCGCTCGACCGTGCGTACAACCTCGGCAGCGGCGACGGCGTCAGCGTCCGGCAGATCATGGACGCCATGGCCAGGGGAACCGGCATCGCCTTCGAGCCCGAGGTCGCCCCGCGCCGCCCCGGCGACCCGGCACGCATCGTCGCGACCGGCGAGGCCGCATCCCGCGACCTCGAGTGGGCGATGCGCCACACCCTCGACGAGATGGTCACGAGCGCCTGGGAGGCCCGCCGCCGCGTGGCGTAGGGCCCGCGTCCCGCGCACGGCCGTGCCTGCCTCCGTGTCCCGGTTTGCGCCCAGCCACGAACATCGCGCCCCGTCACGACGGGGCGCGATGTTCGCATGGGGGCGCAACGCGCGCAACCGAGGCACGTCCGCCATGTACCGCACCCCGTTGTCCCCCGAGACGCCGACAGAACCGGCGCGACACGCCCGAATGGGGGACATGACACGCCGGAACGGTCAGTGCCTTCTATGATCCGCGACTTGACTCCGACGAATCACACCGCTGTAATTACAGGCAAGACACGCTGCGACAGGCGGCGACAGCGAGACGAACCAAGGGGTGATCAGGGTGAGCGGTTCCGACTTCCACGCCGGAGTTCCAGAGGACTGGCACGTCGACCCCGTGGCGCTCGGCGTCCCGGGTGTCCGCCGAGCCGCTGGCGACGACGAGGAGAACCCGCTTGCCTGGCAGGTCGACTCCCTCTGCGCGCAGACCGACCCGGAGGCCTTCTTCCCCGAGAAGGGCGGCTCGACGCGGGAGGCGAAGAAGATCTGCACCTCGTGCGAGGTCCGGGCCCAGTGCCTCGAGTACGCGCTCGAGAACGATGAGCGCTTCGGGATCTGGGGCGGCCTCTCCGAGCGCGAGCGTCGCAAGCTCCGCAAGCGCGCGTAGCCGCGTAGCCACCCTGGAGGCTGGACGAACGTCCGCCTCGCACCATGCGTTGATCGTCCCCACAGGTTCACGGCACGCCGTCCCGTCGGGCTGTGGCCGGGCCTCCAGACCGTAGAGTGACGCCCGTCATGCAGCCCAGTTCCGCTCAGCCCCGTGTCACCGCGATCCTCGTCTGCGCGAACGGTGCCGACCACCTCGACCGGACCCTGGCCGCCCTCGCGAACCAGACCCGCCACCCCGAGAACCTGGTCGTCGTCGACGTCGGTTCCACCGACGGGTCGACCGCCGAGCTCGAGTTCGGCGGATCCGCCCAGCTCACCAGGATCCCCGCCGGACGTTCCTTCGGCGACGCGGTCGCCGCGGGCGAGAAGGCTGCTCCGCACCCCGAGTCCGACGAAGCGGTCGACGAGTGGCTCTGGCTGGTCGGTCACGACAACGCGCCGGCGCCGACGGCACTGGCCGAGATGCTCGCGGCCGTCGAGATCGCCCCCTCCGTGGCGGTCGCCGGCCCGAAGCTCGTGGACGACGAGGACCCCTCCCGCATCCGCGCGTTCGGCGAGAGCATGACCCGGTTCGGCCGCTCGCTGGTGCTCGTGCAGGACGAACTCGACCAGGGGCAGCACGACCGGAACACCGACGTCCTGGCGGTCGCCGCCGGCGGCATGCTCGTGCGCCGCTCCGTGTGGGTCGCGCTCGGCGGCTTCGACCAGGCGCTGCCCGACGTCGACGCCGCACTCGACTTCTGCGTGCGCGTGCGCCTCGCGGGCCACCGGGTCGCGGTCGTCCCCGATGCGCGGACGACGAGCGCCGGCCCGATCGAGGAGTTCGGACGCAAGCGCGTCTCCGAAGGCCGTCGCGTGCGCCTGCACCGGCAGGCGCAGCTGCACCGCCGCATGACGTACGCATCGGCCGGGGTGCTCTGGATCCACTGGCTCACGCTCGTGCCGTTCGCGCTCGGTCGTGCGATCGGGCACCTCGTCGCGAAGCACCCGGCAGCGGTGTCCGGTGAACTGGCCGCAGCGTTCGCCGTGGCCTTCGGCGGCGGCGCCGGTCGGTCCAGGACGGCACTCGCACGCACGAAGAAGCTCGGATGGGCGGCGGTCGAGCCGCTGCGCGTCAGTTGGCGTCGCGTGCACGAACGGCGCACGACCTCGCGCGACGTCGAGCTCGCGCGGGTGGAGGACGCGCCGATCGCCCGGGCGTCGTTCCTCGGCGACGGCGGCATCTGGGTCGTCCTCGCCGCTGCCGTCCTCAGCGTCGTCACGCTCTTCCCGCTGCTCGGCTCCCCGGCGCTGACCGGTGGTGGCCTGCTGCCGCTGTCGACGACGGTCGGGCAGCTCTGGCAGAACGTCGGCTACGGCTGGCACACCCTCGGCACCGGGTTCACCGGACCGAGCGACCCCTTCGCCGCGGTGCTCGCCGTGCTCGGGTCGATCGTCTTCTGGTCACCGTCTACCGCGGTCGTCGTCGTGATGCTGCTCGCCTTCCCGGTGTCGGCGCTCGGTGCGTGGTTCGTGGTCCGCAAGGTCACGACCCGCACGTGGGTACCCGTCATCGGTGCGGCGCTGTACACGATCGCGCCGTCGCTGGTCGGGGCCGTCACGACCGGCCACCTCGGTGCCGTGATCGCCCACGTGCTCCTGCCGTGGCTCTTCCTCACCGTGCTCGAGGCGCACCGCTCGTGGGCGTCGGCGTCCGGTGCGGCCCTGCTCTTCGCCGGCGTCGCCGCGTCCGCGCCGTCGCTCCTGCCCGTGCTGCTCGTCGGGTGGCTCGTGGCGCTCGGCATCGGCTGGCGCCACGCGCACCGCCGGGTCTTCATCGCGGTCCCCGCCGCGGTGCTCTTCCTGCCGCTCGTGCTGACCCAGCTCGCCCGCGGCAACGTGCTCGGGATCTTCGCCGACCCCGGCGTGCCGTCCGCGACCAGGGCCCCCTCCGCGCTGCAGCTCGCGATCGGGCAGCCGCTGCCGGACTGGAACGGGTGGCTGCCGGTCAGCGAGCCGCTGTCCCTCGTCCTCGCGGCGCTGCCGATCGCGCTGGCGATCCTGGCGCTGCCGATCGCGGTGACCGCGCTCGGCTCGATGCTCGGGCACCGCTGGTCCGTGGCTGGTGCCGCGCTCATCGCCGCGCTCCTCGGCTTCGCCACCGCGTTCGCCGCCACCCACGTCACCGTGACCGGCGTCGGCTCGACGACCACCATCGTGTGGCCGGGCAGCGGGCTGACCGTGTACTGGCTGGCGATCGTCCTCGCGGCCTGCATCGGCATCGACACCGTGCCGCGGCAGGCTCCGGTCATCGGGCTCGTCGCGACGGTCTTCGCCGGGGTCGCCGTCGCGCCGGCGTTCGCGGCGTTCTACCTCGGCAACGCGGTGATCCAGCCGACCACCGGCCGGGTGCTGAGTGCCTACGTGAACGCCGAGGCGCAGGCGAACCCCGACGTCGGCACCCTCGTCGTCGACCCGCAGACGGACGGCTCGCTCGCGGTCTCGCTCGAGCGCGGACAGGGTTCGACGCTCGACGACCAGTCCACGCTCGACGCCACGGCGCTGTCGCTGTCGCCGTCCGGGTCACGCCTTGCCACCCTCGCGGGGAACCTCGCCAGCCGGAGCGGCTACGACCCGCGTCCCGCGCTCAAGGAGCTCGGCGTGAGCTTCGTGCTGCTCGACGACGCCCCGGCGGACGACCAGGCGAAGGCCGTGCACGACCGCGCTGCCGGTGCGATCGGGCAGAACGCGCTCTTCACCAGCATCGGTGAGACCACGAGCGGTCAGCTGTTCCACTACGAGGGCGACGTCGACCGCACCGGTACCGGGTCGGCCGCCGCGAAGACCACCCACGTGCTGTACCTCGTGGTCCTCGGGGTGGTGTTCGGCGCGGCAGCACTCCTCGCCGTCCCGACCGCCCCGCGCCGGCGCCGTGCCACCTCGAACGTCATCGAGGCCGAGGAACCCGCCACCACCTTCGACGAGGAGCGCGACGAATGAGCACCACCCCCGCGCGCCGCTGGATCGTCCGCGGCACGGCGACCGCCATCGCGGTGGTCGTCGCCGTCGGCACGATCGGAGCCGCCCACGCGTTCGGGACCACCGAGGCCCCCGGCAGACCGGCCGGACGCACGGTGACCCCGGTGCCGGCCGACGCCGAGCGCGTGTGCGCCGGCAGCGCCCTCCGGCTCTCCGACGACGCCGGCAACGACGCGACGAAGGCGACCACGGTCGGGACGGCCACGGTGGCGACGGCGACCACGGGGGAGTCCGTCGAGCGATCCGACCTGGCGTCGAGCACGAACGGCAGCAGCGACCCGACCCTGCTCACCGCGCCGGCGGGCGACACCACCCCGCAGGTCGCCGGATCGAGCTACCAGAACGTGTCGAACGGCGACCTCGTCGGCGTGGCAGCCGCGTCGTGCGACGACCCGTCGCAGTCGACGTGGCTCGTCGGCGGCTCGACCGAGACCGGCCGCACCAGCCTCATCACCCTGTCGAACCCGACCGACGTGAACGCCACCGTCGACCTGTCGATCTACGACGGCACGGGCACCGTCAGTGCTCCCGGCACCACCGGCATCGTCGTCGCGCCGAACTCGCAGAAGGTCGTGCCGCTGTCCGGGTTCGTCTCGGACCAGGGCTCGACGGTGGTGCACGTCACCTCCTCCGGCGGGCAGATCGTCGCGCACATGCAGGAGACCGTCGTCCGCACGCTGACCCCCGGTGGGTTCGACATCGTCTCCGGCGGTGCGGCCCCGTCGCGCAGCCAGGTCATCCCCGGCGTCGTCCTCCGCGGAGCCCAGGAAGCCCAGCGCGGCGACGACACCGCTGATGCGGCCCCGATCGTCCGGCTGTTCGTCCCCGGTGACAAGGCCGCTCGCGTCACGCTCGGGATCACCACCGCGGACGGCGGCGGCACGACGGTGAACACCACCGCGGAGCCTGGCGTGGTCACCGACGTCTCGCTCGACGACTTCCCGGACGGCCGGTACTCGTTCTCGGTGAGCTCGACGGAGCCCGTCGTGGCGGGTGCCAGGACGACGACGCCGACCGACCACGACTGGACGGACCTCGGGTGGTTCGCCTCGGCCGAGCCGCTCGGCGCGAAGGCGATCACGTCGGTCGCGCCTGGCGACGGTGCCCGGCTGAACGTCGTCAACCCGACCACGGAGGACGCGACGGTCGTCATCCGGTCCGGCGACGACCGGAAGTCCGTCCGCGTGCCGTCCGGTTCCACCGAGACGGTCGGCGTGGACACCGCCAAGCAACTGACGATCACCGGTGCGAAGGGCCTCGTCGCCGGGATCACGTACCAGGGTGACGACGGCGTGGCCGGCTTCCCGATCCGCCCCGAGACCGAGGTCTCCACCCCGGTGCGCGTCTACCCCTGACGCGCTGCCTGCGTCCCGCGCGGGCGCGCCCAGGGCCTCACCAGTGGCGGTAGCGGTCGGGAGCCAGGTCCCACGGGTCCTTGTCGATGAGTTCGGCGACGGCACGGAAGACCGCGGTCTCCACGATGATCCGTCGGTCGACGTCGTCCTTCTCGGGGGAGCGGGTCACCCGTTCGACGGGGATCCGGAAGACGGTCACCCGGCGCTCGGCGTGGTCCACCCGCCACCGCGGCATGCTGTCGGGGAGCGTCGGGTCGGTCGGCATGTCCGCCACCTGGAAGACGACGCCGTGCAGCTCGTCCGGCCACAGCCCGAGCAGGTAGTGCGCGGTGTCGCCGACGATGCGGTCGAACGCCTCCGCCCGCGTGATGATCGGAGCGAGGTCAGGACCGGTGACGCTCGACCGGTACCCCCGACCGTGGCGTGAGCGCCCTCGGCCACGGTCGACCGGGGTGACGAGACGGGGCTTGCGGCGCATCCCCACATCGTACGCGGCGGGCCGTCCACCGCCTGGTTCGGTAGGGTCGTCGACGGTATGGACGTACGGATCTGCAGCAAGGTCGCCTGTGGCGCGAGCGCATCGTCGACCCTGACGTACGACTACGGCGACTCGATGGTCGTCGTCGGCCCGCTGTCCACCCGCGTCGAGCCGCACGGCTACGACCTCTGCGCGCGGCACGCCGCGCGCCTGCGGGTGCCGCAGGGCTGGCACGTCATCCGGCGCGAGCCGCTCCGCGAGGAGCGCGCCGCGGACTGACCGGCACCCCGAGGCGACCACGCACCGGACCGGCCCCCACCTGCTCGAAGCGCCCCGCTCGGCACGAGGCGCCGCCGGATCCTGCGGTGTCTCGAGCGCGGAGCGGCGCCTCAGCGAATCGCGCCGGCCCCGGACGGGAGGCCGTGTCCGCGCCCGTGACGCCGCTCACGATCACCGTGGGAGACTGGACCACATGCCCACCGAAACCCAGGCCGCAGCTCCGTTCCGCGTCGCCGACCTCGGCCTCGCCGAGGCCGGTCGTCACCAGATCCGCCTCGCCGAGAACGAGATGCCGGGGCTCATGGCGCTCCGCGAGGAGTTCGGCGCATCGCAGCCGCTCGCCGGCGCGCGTATCGCCGGGTCGCTGCACATGACCGTGCAGACCGCCGTGCTCATCGAGACCCTGACCGCGCTCGGCGCCCAGGTCCGGTGGGCGAGCTGCAACATCTTCTCCACCCAGGACGAAGCCGCCGCCGCGATCGCCGTCGGCCCGACCGGCACACCGGACGCACCAGCCGGCGTCCCGGTGTTCGCGTGGAAGGGCGAGACACTCGAGGAGTACTGGTGGTGCACCAACCGGATCTTCGACTGGAGCGCCGAGGCCGCTGCCGCCGGAGCCGACTGGGCTGGCCCGAACCTGATCCTCGACGACGGTGGTGACGCGACGATGCTCGTGCACACCGGTGCCGACGCCGAGGCCGCCGGTGCCGTACCCGCAGCGGGCGACGACGCCAGCGCCGAGTACCGCATCGTGCTCGACACGGTCGCCGCCTCGCTCGCCGAGTCCTCGGACCGCTGGACCCGCATCGCCGCGGACATCCAGGGCGTGACCGAGGAGACCACCACCGGCGTCCACCGGCTGTACGAGCTGGCACGCACCGGTGAGCTGAAGTTCCCGGCGATCAACGTCAACGACTCGGTCACCAAGTCGAAGTTCGACAACAAGTACGGCATCCGGCACTCGCTGCCCGACGGTCTGAACCGCGCGACCGACGTGCTGATCGGCGGCAAGGTCGTGTTCGTCGTGGGCTACGGCGACGTCGGCAAGGGGGCGGCGGAAGCGCTCCGCGGCCAGGGCGCGCGCGTCATCGTGTCGGAGGTCGACCCGATCTGTGCGCTGCAGGCATCGATGGACGGCTACCAGGTCGCTCGCCTGTCGGACGTCATCGACCAGGTGGACATCGTCGTGACGTGCACGGGCAACCTCGGCGTCGTGGGCGTCGACGACATGCTCGGCCTCAAGCACCTGGCGATCGTCGCGAACGTCGGACACTTCGACAACGAGATCGACATGGCCGGCCTCGAGGCACTGCCCGGCGCCGAGAAGATCGAGATCAAGCCGCAGGTGCACGAGTGGCGGCTGCCGACCGGACGCTCGATCCTGGTGCTCAGCGAGGGCCGTCTGATGAACCTCGGCAACGCCACCGGGCATCCGTCGTTCGTGATGAGCAACTCGTTCACGAACCAGGTCCTCGCACAGATCGAGCTCCACACCCGGCGCTCGGAGTACCCGACCGGCGTGTACGTCCTGCCGAAGCACCTCGACGAGAAGGTCGCGCGCCTGCACCTCGAAGCGCTCGGCGTGCAGCTGACGACGCTCCGCCCGGAGCAGGCGTCGTACATCGGCGTCCCGGTCGAGGGCCCCTACAAGCCGGACCACTACCGCTACTGACGCGGTCGGCGTCGGCCGGCGTGGCCGCTCGCCCGATCGCGCCCCGTCACGAACGTCGCGCCCCGTCACAGCGGGGCGCGATGTTCATGCGGGGGCGCGATCGCGCCGCGCCGGCCCCGCGCCGCGCCGGCCCCGCGCCGGCCCCGCGCCGCGTCAGCGCGGGAAACCCGGCGGGCGCGCACCAGCGGTCGCGGCTGCCGCGTCGAGCGTCGCCGCGCGGGACCCGAACGCCCGCCGGTCCCGCGCACGACGGAGCGCGACGACCCCGGCGAGGAACTCCTCCGCCGGCACGGGCGGCACGGGGTGCGCGTACTCGGCGACCTCGGCCGCCAACGCCGTCGCCGTCGCGAGCCGCAGGGAGGGCTGCACCGAGGCCGCGCCCCGGAAGAACGCGCCGAGCCGGTTCTCGAGCCGCTGGGGGAGCGCCCGGACGTCGGCGACCGCGGCCCATGCCTGCAGCGACGGGGGCAGCAGCACGACCGGGTCGGTGGACCGCGCGAGGCGCTCGTGCTGCACGACCGTGCCGGCGAGCAGGTCACCGAGACGCCGGGGCCGCGAGCCGAAGAGCGCGACGAGCAGCGCCAGGGACCCGAGCGTCGACCAGAGTTCGAGCAGCCCGACGAGCGCCCTGGCGAACGCGTGCCGGAACGTCACGGCGCCGCCGTCGAGCCGCACCACGCGGGTTCCGAGGGCGTAGCGGCCGACGCTCTTCCCCCGCGTGACCGTCTCGATCGCGGCGGGCACGAGCACGAGCACGACGACCAGGACGGCGATCTGCGCGGCGGCCAGCCATGCCTCGTCGACACCCGACGGCCACACCCTGGCGATCCCGATCAGCAGCATCACGTACAGCGCGACGAGGCAGAGCCCGTCGAGGAGCGCTGCCGCGAGCCGCGCGATGATGCCGGCCGGCACGACGTCGAGCGCGACGGCCTCGCCCACGACCAGTTCGTCGGTGGTCTCGTCGAGCGTCCGCACGAAGCGGCGGTCGGCGAGGTCCCTGGGCGTGGCGCGCGTCGGCATGGGAACATTCTGTCGGACACACCGCAAGCGGCACGAGGGGGACACCGCATGGACCTGGACGCGTACGCCGACGTCCACCGCCAGCAGTGGCAGGAGCTCGACCGGCTGGCGCGCCGTCGGCCGTCGAGCGGCGAGGACGTCGACCGCCTGGTGACCGGCTACCAGTCCGCTGCGACCGACCTCGCCCGGATCCGTGGTGTCGCTCCGCGCTCCGCCACCGGCGACCGGCTCTCCCTGACGCTCTTCCGCGCACGGCTCCGCTTCACCGGCGCGCCGACCGACCCGCTGACGATGCTCACCTCGTTCTTCGTCCTGCAGCTCCCGGCGGCGCTGTACCGGATCCGCTGGGTGACGATCTGGGTGGCCGTCGCGACGGCGGTGATCGCGCTCGTCTCCGGCGTGTGGATCACGACGACGCCCGGCGCGGTCGCCACGTTCGGGACCCAGGAGTCCCTGCGGCAGTACGCCACGCAGGACTTCGTGGACTACTACTCCGACCACGGCCTCGGTGCGTTCACGGCGCAGGTGTGGACGAACAACGCGTACATCGCCGCGAGCATGGTGGCGTTCGGCATCACCGGGCTCTTCGTGCCGTACTCGATCGGCCAGAACGCGTTGAACCTCGGTGTCTCGGGCGCGATCATGCACTCGCAGGGGCGTCTCGGCGACTTCTTCCTCTACATCGCCCCGCACGGGCAGCTCGAGCTCTACTCGATCTTCCTGGCGGGCGGCGCCGGCCTGATGATCTTCTGGTCATGGGTCGCACCGGGACAGCGCACCCGTGCGCAGGCCCTGGCCGAGGACGGACGCGCCCTCATCGCCGTCGCGATCGGACTCGTGCTGACCCTGCTGCTGTCCGGGATCGTCGAGGGGACGGTGACGCGCCAGGACTGGCCGTGGCCCGTGAAGATCGGGATCGGGACCGTGGCGCTGGCGGTCGTCCTGTCCTACCAGTGGGTGATCGGTCGTCGCGCGGCTCTGGCGGGGGAGCGGGGCGACGTCGAGGAGTTCGACCGAGGCGCCTCCGCCATCGTCGCCGGCTGACCGCTCCGTACCGGATCGCCCCCCCGCAGGCATCGAGTGCGCAGACGTGGTGACCGAGCGGCCCCACTGGTCACCACGTCCGCGCACTCGATGCCCTCGGGTGACCCGGACCCGCCCCGGAGACCGATCCGCACCGACACCCGGCCACGACCCGGACCAGCCGCCCCTGGCCGGGACCCGGACGGCGGAGGCGCTCAGAGCCTCCCGGCCGCCTTGGCACGCAGGTAGGCGTCCGCGACCAGCGGCGGCACCTGTTCCGGCGTGCCACGGACGACCTCGACGCCCGCCCGGCGCGCGACCTCCGCCACGCCGTCGGCATCGAGCAGCGAGCGTTCCGCCGCAGCGCGGCGGTAGACGTCCCGACCGGCGGACGGGAGGCCCGGTGCACGTCCGTCCCGCTCGTCGCCCCCTGGACCGCGAGCCATCAGGGCCACCGCCGGGTCGTCGACGGCCGTCACGACCACCGCGTGCCGCCGCGCCAGCGCCGGCAGCACCGTGAGCAGGTCCCCTGATGCGCCGACGGAGTCGAGGCTGGTCGCGAGGACCACCAGCGACCGCTGCGTCGTGACGGAGGCCACCAGCGCCGGCACCGCTGCCCAGTCGGTCGCGGCGAGGCCCGGCTCCGCGAGCGCGAGCGTCTCCCCGAACCGCTGCACCACGTCGGCTCGCGTCGCGCCGTGCACGCGCCCGCGGACACCGTCGTCGACCACGGCGAGGTCCACCCGGTCGCCGGCCGCAGCAGCGAGGGCGCCGACGAGGAGCGCGGCCTCGATGAAGGTGTCCAGACGCGGTTCGTCGCCGACCCGACCAGCCCCTGCCCGACCGGCGTCGACGACGACGATCACCCGCCGGTCCCGCTCGGGGCGCCAGGTCCGCACGACGAGGTCCTGCCGCCTGGCCGTCGCCCGCCAGTCGATCGATCGGACGTCGTCGCCGCGGACGTAGTCACGGAGCGAGTCGAACTCGGTGCCGTGCCCGCGGAGCTGCAGGGTGGTCTCGCCGTCGAGCTCCCGGAGCCGGGCGAGGCGCGACGGCAGGTGTCGGCGGGAGCGGAACGGCGGCGTGACGACGAGCTCGGCCGGTGCCGCGAGGACACGCTGCCGGGCGGCGAGCCCGAGGGGTCCGAACGCCCGCACCGCCACGCCGGAACTCCTCCGACGGCCACGACGGAACGGCGCGAAGCGCATCCGCGCGGTCCGACGCTCACCACCGGGCACGGTCATGGTGATGCGCCGGGGTGCCTGCCCGGCAGACGGCTCCCACATGTCGCGCACGAGTGCTCGGAGCGTCCTCGTCCCGTCGTTCGTGAGCACGAGGGTGCCGTCCGCGGTGGTGTCCCGTCTGGCGAGCCGCGGCATCCGCCGATCGACGCGCACGGTGCGCAAGTCGGCGGCGAGCAGCAGGTCGAGCGCGGCCGCGAGCACGACGACGAGCACCCACGCCAGACCGCCCCATCCGCTGCCGAGCAGCACGGTGGGGACGATCGCGACGGCGAGGAGCGCGACGAACCGGCCGGAGATCGCCACTAGATCGGCACCCGCACCTGTTCGAGCACCTGCTGCAGGACCCCGTCGGCGCCCACGCCCTCGAGCTCGGCGTCGGCGGCCACCCGGAGCCGGTGCCGCCACACCGGCAGCAGCATCGCCTGCACGTGGTCGGGGGTGATCGCGTCGTAGCCGGTGATCCATGCCCAGGCCTTCGCGGCGGCGAGCAGTGCCGTGGCTCCACGTGGGCTCACGCCGACCCGGACGGACGGCGCCTGCCGGGTCGCACGGGCGAGGTCGACGATGTACGCCAGGACGTCGTCCCGAGCGCCGACGCCGCGGACGGCACGCTGTGCGGCGGTGACCTCGGCAGCGCCCACCACGGGGACGATGCCGGCGGACCGGACGTCGCGTGGCACGAACCCGTCGGCGTGCCGGCGGAGCACCTGCCACTCGACGTCACGGGGCGGCACGTCGAGCGTGAGCTTCATCAGGAAGCGGTCGAGCTGCGCCTCCGGCAGCGTGTAGGTGCCCTCGAACTCGATCGGGTTCATCGTCGCGGCGACGAAGAACGGGTCGGGGAGGGGCTTCGCCGTGCCGTCGACGCTCACCTGGCGTTCCTCCATGGCCTCGAGGAGCGCCGACTGCGTCTTCGGCGGGGTGCGGTTGACCTCGTCGGCGAGCAGCACGTTCGTGAACACCGGACCCTCGCGGAACGGGAAGGTCCTCGTCGAGGCGTCGTAGACGAGCGAGCCGGTGACGTCACCGGGCATCAGGTCCGGGGTGAACTGGATCCGCTTCGTGTCGAGCGACATCGCCGCGGCGAGGCTCCGCACGAGCAGGGTCTTCGCGACGCCGGGGACGCCCTCGAGCAGGACGTGCCCCTGGGCGAGCAGGCCGACGATCATGCCGGAGACCGCGCCCTCCTGTCCGACGACGGCCTTGCCGACCTCGGCGCGGACCCGGCCGAAGGCGTCGCGGAGCGGGTCCGCCGTCACGGTGGGTGCGCCGGGTGCGCTGGTGGGGTGGTCGGTCACGGTCGTCCTCCTGGTCGGGGATCGGTGGCAGGTGCGGTTGCTGACGGGGCCGGGGCAGCCGGACGGGAGGCCCGTGGTGCGTCCCCGGAGACGGCTCGGCTCACGGCGCGCTCGAGCTGGTCGAGCGCATCGGCTCCATCGACCAGCGCGCGGTCGTCGGTCGTCGGTCCACCGACGAGCACCGCGCCGACGTGCCGCGCGGGCAGGCCCGTCGCGGTCGCCGCGCGGTGGACGACGTCGTCGACGTGCGCCGATCGGGGGAACCCGAGCGTCCGGCCGATGCGGCGGATCGCGGCGAGCCGGAGCGTGTCCAGGGTGTGCGTGCGGTCGCGGGTCCTGGCGTACAGGCGTGCGCGGCCCTCGGTGGTCTCGGAGGCGCGGACGACGACGGGGAGCTGCTCCACGACGAGCGGGCCGAGCCGGCGACCCCGCCAGACACTGGCCGCCACCGCGACGAGCGCCAGGATCGCGATCGCACTCGGCACCCACGGCGGCGCGAGTTCGCCGAGGGTCGGTGCTGCGTCGGTGGTCCCGGCGGTCGGCACGTACCAGGCGAGGTGGTCGTCGCCGCCGAGCAGCCCGAGCGCGAGCGCCGCGTTGCCGGCCGTGGTGATCGTGTCGTTCCGGAACGCGGCGGTCGTGCCGACGAGGGTGACGCTCCCGGCGGCGGTCCGGGATTCGACGAGGCCCCACGTGCGGTCGGCTCCCGTCCCGGTCGGCGCGCAGCGGACCCCGGCCGACGCGGGCACCGTGTAGCCGGTCCCCGTCGTGGTCACCCGGCCGGCGGAGCGGGCGGCGGCGATGTCGCACGACGTGGTCGACACCGTGTCGGTCGTGTCGATCGACGCGGCGGGTTCGGCGTCGACCCCGAAGGCCTCGAGCACGGCCGGGTCGCTCGTCACGAGGACCACGTCGGGAACGGTGCGGGCGATGCGCCGAGCGACCGCAGGGGCGAGGACCCCGGCGGAGTCGTCGACGAACACCGTGCCCCCGACCGACGCCGTGCCGCTGCCGAGCCGGTCGGCGTCGTGCACCACGTCCACGTCCGTGCCCTGCTGCTCGAGCACCCGCACGAGCGCCTTCGAGCCGCTCGCGGTCGCCGAGGACAGGTCGAGCGGGGCGTTCGACGGGCCGTTGCCGGTGCCGATCATCGCGGTCAGTGCCGCGAGCAGCACCCCGACGAGCACGACCACGATCCAGAACACGAACCGTGGACCGCGGCGATCAGGGGTGGCTGCTGCGGGCGCCCTGTCGACCGGGGGCGCGTTCGTCGTCGCGCTCACGCGGGCACCGCCGGTGTCGTCGTGCGTGCCGGTCGGGCGCCCCTGATGGCGCTCTCCGTCTCGACGACCTGCCGGGCGACGCGTTCGTCGGCCTCGGCCCCGAGGTACCGGACGGCGTCGAAGGTGCTCGCGGCGTCGTGCAGGGCGGCTTCGGACGCGGGGAACACGACCGCGGCCCGCACCGCGATCGCCCGAGCGGTCGCACCGGGGACGTCTGGGACGAGGTCGCGCTCGCCGAGTCCGCGGGCCAGGGCACGGTAGCCCTCGAGGACCGCGGTCGACCAGTCACCCGACCGCAGTGCGGCGCGAGCGGCTTCGGCGATCGTGGCCGCCGAGCGCAGGTCGTCGTCGTCGAGCACCCCACCGAGGCGCTCGGCGCGCAGACGGGCCCGTCGCCGGGGGAGGCCGCGGGCGACGACCACGAGGACGACCACCGCGACGATGACCACGATCGCGATGACGAGCAGGGTCCGGCCGAACGCGGGCGAGCCGATGCCGTCGGGACGGAGTGAGCCGAGCCACTCGAAGAACCCCCGCGAGAACCGGTCCCACCACGTGACGTGCGCGCCGTCGTACTCGGCACGACCGAGTTCGCGTTCGAGGAGTCGACGGGCCTCGTCGGGGTCGACCGCCGCCATCACTGCCCGCCGGGTCGTGGCGGACCCCACTGCTGCGGCGCCTGCGGCCAGCCGTACTGCTGCGGCTGCCGCGGGTCCTGCTGCCCTGGCCAGCCCTGCTGCCACGGGCCGGCCCCTGGCCACGGCGGCCGGGACACGGGCGGTGCCGGAGCGAACGGGTCGACGGGCTGCCCGGTCTCCAGGTGCGACGCGATCCGCTGGTCGAGCGCCTCGGTCCGGATCCGTCGGTCGATCGCCAGGAACGTCGTGACCGATGCGCTCAGCACGTCGGTGATGCACTGCACGGCGATCACCAGGAGGCTGCCGACCACGAGCGCGACGACGGCACCCGCCGAGACGCCGGAGCCCGTGCCGGTCTGCCCGAGCGGGTCGAACACGCCCGAGAACAGCGCGGCCCCGATCGTCAGCGGCGTGCTCGCGATCCCGGCCGCGAACGAGAACACCACCGTCACGAGCAGCCGGATCCCGCACGTGCGCCAGAACGCCCCGCGGGTGAGCCGCCACGACTGCGCCGCCGCGGCGAACACCCCGCGGCCCTCCAGCGCGATCGTCGCGACGGTGAACGCGAACCGTGTGTCGAGGAACGTGACGAGCACGATGAAGCCGAGGACCATCCCGATGATCCCGAGCACGAAGCCGCCGACGCCGCTGTTGCTCGCGGTCAGGGCACCGACGAACCCGACGACCACCACGCCGAAGAGCACCCCGACGACGAGCCCGGCGGCGAGCTGCAGGAGCATCCACCAGACGACCGAGAGTCGACGCCCGGCGAGCAGCGACCAGAGCCCGCGGAAGGTGCCTCGCCGTCCGAGCACGCGCTGCCCGGTGTCGACGGCGACCGGTGCGACGAGGAACCCGCGGGCGAGCCACGCGAGGAAGGGCACCGCGACGGAGAGCACGAGGTACAGCAGCACGGACCCGGCGAAGATCGTGTCGGCGTCACCGGATCCGGAGCCGTCCACCGCGGAGAACATCCTGGACTGCAACGACTGTCGGCCGAGCGTCGACACGAGCGTGGACACCAGCCCGAGCACGCCGGAGAGCAGCAGGCTCCAGAGCAGGAGCACGCGGGCGTTCCGCCGGAACACCGTGAACGCACCGGCCAGGACGTCGCCGAGGCCGAGCGGCCGCAGCGGGATCACCGGACGCGACGCGGCCGGACGTGGCGGTGGGGGCAGTGGAGCGGACCCACCCGGGAACGGGGGTGGCGTCGGGACCGGACCGGGGCCTCCCGGCTGTGCACCCGTCCCCGGAACGCGCCATTCGTCGCCGGCCATCGAACCGCCCCCTCACGTCGGCCGCGCGAGGCAACACGCGGTCCCTCCCATCCTGTCGGAAAACGCAGCCTGATGGGGGCTCGGCTATCGTGAACGGGAGGTGCCTGCCCGGGCACCCCCGCACCGCACCCGGAGTCCACATCACATGACACCGCGCATCCTCGTCGTCGACGACGACCAGGCCCTCGCCGAGATGATCGGCATCGTCCTCCGCTCGGAGGGCTACGAGCCCGAGTTCAGCGCTGACGGCAACGACGCCGTCGACGCCTTCCACTCGACGAAGCCCGACCTGGTCCTCCTCGACGTCATGCTCCCCGGTATCGACGGCATCGAGGTCTGCCGTCGCATCCGCGCCGAGAGCGGCACGCCGATCATCATGCTCACCGCGAAGGGCGACACCTCCGACGTCGTCGCCGGGCTCGAGAACGGTGCGGACGACTACGTCGTGAAGCCGTTCAACCCGAAGGAACTCGTCGCCCGCATCCGCACCCGTCTGCGCCCGACGGCGTCCGATGCCGCCGTGCTGCACGTGGGGGACCTCACCGTCGACGTCCCGGGGCACGAGGTCCGTCGCGGCGACGCCGTCATCGCGCTCACGCCGCTCGAGTTCGACCTGCTCCGCGCGCTCGCCGAGAAGCCCAACCAGGTCTTCACCCGCGAGATGCTGCTCGAGCAGGTCTGGGGCTACCACTACAAGGCGGACACCCGCCTGGTGAACGTGCACGTCCAGCGCCTCCGCGCGAAGATCGAGCACGACCCGGACAACCCGCGCATCGTGTCCACCGTCCGTGGCGTCGGCTACCGCGCCGGGGGAGCCTGACCACCGTGCCGCCGTCCTCGGCCGGCCTGACGTCCCTCGGGCGCGCGCGCCGACGGATGCGGTCGTGGGCGAGGCGACTCTGGCGCGGCGTCGCGTTCCTGTGGCGCCGCTCCCTGATGGTCCGGTCCGTCGCGATCACGGTGGCCACCACGGGTCTCGCGGTCGCGATCATCGGCACCGCCGTGATGGTGAGCATCTCGACGAACGTCTACTCGCAGCGCCGGGACCAGATCGAGGCGGAGTCGGCCCGTGCGACGAACGTCGCGCAGGGCATCTTCGACGCGGCCACCGCGGCCGAGGACAACAACCAGTCCGAGCTGGAGACCCTGCAGAACGAGGCGCAACAGGCGATCCTGTCGAACACGACGAGCCCAGGCGGCACCAGGATCGCGATCGAGCGCTCGCCGAAGCAGTCCACGTCGCAGACGCTGCAGAACCTCGCCAGCCCCGACTTCCCGGACGCCGTCATCACCGACGCCCTGCGGAAGGAAGTGGGGAAGAACACCGGCAACCTCAGCCTGCAGCCGGTCCGGCTCGACGACGCCGGCCGGAGCGAACCCGGGCTCGCGGTCGGGTCGACGCTGCAGATCCCGAGCGCCGGGCAGTACGAGCTCTACCTGGTCTACGACCTCTCCGACGCACAGCAGACCCTCGACTTCGTGTCGCAGACACTGTCCATCGGCGGTGTCGCGCTCATCGTGCTCATCGCCCTGGTGACGTCGCTCGTCGTCCGGCTCGTCGTCGTGCCGATCCGGGGTGCGGCCGAGACCAGTCGGAAGATCGCCGCCGGCCGCCTCGACGAACGCATCCCGGTGAAGGGCGAGGACGACGTCGCGGTCCTGGCGCGGAGCTTCAACGGCATGGCCGATGCCGTGAGCCGCCAGATCACCCAGCTGGCGGAACTCTCCCGCGTGCAGCAGCGCTTCGTGTCCGACGTCTCACACGAGCTCCGCACCCCGCTCACCACGATCCGGCTCGCCGGCGACGTGCTCTACGACGCCCGGCACGCGTTCGAACCGGCGGTCGGACGGTCGGCCGAGCTCCTCCACGACCAGATCGAGCGGTTCGAGCTCCTGCTCGCCGACCTGCTCGAGATCTCCCGGTACGACGCGCAGGCCGTCGAGCTCGAGACGGAGCCCGTCGTGCCGGCATCGCTCACGACCGACATCGTCGACGAGTTCCGTCCGCTCGCCGAGCGCGTCGGCGTGGACCTCCGGCTCGCGACCCCGGGCGGGCACACCACGATGCAGCTCGACGCCCGGCGCATCCGGCGCATCCTCCGCAACCTCGTCGGCAACGCCATCGAGCACGGGGACGGCAAACCGGTGCACGTGGTCGTCGACAGCGACGCGAAGACCGTCGCGATCGCCGTCCGCGACCACGGGGTCGGCATGCCAGCAGAGGACACCGCTCGCGTGTTCGACCGCTTCTGGCGAGCGGACCCGAGCCGCAAGCGCACCATCGGCGGGACCGGGCTCGGCCTCGCGATCAGCCTCGGCGACGCGAACCTGCACGGTGGCCGCATCGACGTGTGGAGCCGGCCGGGCGAGGGGTCCGCGTTCGTGCTCACGGTCCCGCGCAAGGGGCAGGAGGTCACGGCGACGTCGGCGATCCCGCTGCCGGAGCTCGACGAGTCCTACGACGGTCCCCGAGAAGGAGGCTCCAGATGATGCCGCGCCGCACCATCACCGGCACGGGTGCCGGCACGGGCGCGCGCACGCGTGTCCGCCGCACCGTCGGCGTCGCGCTCGCCGCGGTCGCGCTCGCCGCGGTCGCGCTCGTCGCGCTCACCGCGTGCGCGGCGATCCCCACCGGTGGCCCGGTCCGCGACGGCCAGAGCCTCAAGGGCGACTCCGTCTCCGGGGTGGACTTCCGGCCGAGCGGTCCGCAGGACGGGCAGGACCAGGACACCGTCCTCGAGAAGTTCATCGACGCCGCGACCGGCGCCCAGGACAACTACGCGATCGCCAGGGAGTTCCTCAGCGACTCGTTCTCGCAGAAGTGGAACCCGCGGCAGAGCGTCACGGTCCGGCAGGGCGACGGCGACGTCGAACGGGTCGGCACCCGCGAGCTCACCTACACGCTCACCGCCAGCGCGACCGTCGACGGCGACGGCGAGTACACCCCGGCGGTCCGCCCCACCTCGTCGACGCTCACCTTCCAGTTCGTGAAGGAAGGGGGCGAGTGGCGGATCAGCTACGCGCCCGACGGCATCATCCTGTCGCCGGTGAGCTTCGAGCAGGTGTTCCAGGCGCACGCGCTGTACTTCTACGACCCGACGTACCGGTACCTGATCCCCGACGAGCGCTGGTTCCTCGCCCGGTCGTCGACGAGCACCCGGATCGTGAGCGCGCTGCTCGCCGGTCCGGCCGGGTGGATGAAGGGCGCCGTCGTGACGTCGTTCCCCGAGGGCACGCAGCTCTCGCTGAACGCGGTCACCGTCGACAGCGGCAACGCCCAGGTCGACCTGTCACGCGACGCCCTGCGGGCGACGACGGTGGACAAGGTCCGCATGCGCGAGCAGCTCGCTCGGTCGCTGTCGTCCGTGGCGACCATCTCGTCCGTCGACCTGACGGCCGAGGGAGCGAGCTTCTCGGTCCCGGACTCCAGCGGCACCTCGGCGGTGCTGAACCCCGACGTCGACCCCCGACCGCTCGTCGACGACGGCGACACGGTCGGGTACGCGGCGCCGGGCACCGGGGACGTCACGGCGCTCGGGGGCGGCATGGGGAGCACGATCGCGAAGCTCCGGCCGACCTCCATCTCGCTCAGCGCCGCCGGTTCGGAAGCTGCCGTGGGCAACGCCGACGGGATCTTCGTGGTGCGCAGCGGGAAGCCGGAGCTCCGGATCGACACCAGGAGCTCCACGATCGCGCCGTCCATCGACGACGCCGGGTTCGTCTGGGTCGGTGAACGGTCCGACACCAGGAGCATCACCGCGTACGGTCTCGGCGGCGACCCGCACCAGGTGTCGTCGACGCTGCCGGACGGGAAGCTGGTGTCGTTCCAGGTGTCCCGTGACTCGGCCAGGGCCCTCGCGCTCATCGACACCGACGACGGGCCGGGACTGTACGTGATGGCGATCATCCGCGACTCGGACCGGACGCCGACGGCGCTCGGTGCACCGGTGCGGCTGCAGGCGGCGTCGGGGACCGCGATCGGTGCCACGTGGGTCAGCGACCTGGACGTCGCGTCGCTCGGGCAGACCTCGACCGGGCAGACCGTGGTCCGCTCGACGATCGGCGGGCAGTCCACGACGCTCCAGCGTCCGGACGGCACGGCCACCGCGATCACCGGGGGCAGCGGGGGATCGCTGCTGCTGCGGACGATGGACGGGCAGGTGCTGCAGTCCACTGGTGGCGGCTGGGATCGCATCGGGGTCACCGCGGACGTGCTGGGGACGCAGCGCTAGCCCGCCTCCTCCACAGTGCACCGGACTGGAGGCTCGTCCACCGTCCGGCGGTCCACTTCCCGCCCGGCGCCGGGTGCGGTGAGGATCGTGGCATGCCCTCCACAACTGGTCCCGCCCCCTGGCGCGATGCGGTCCTCGCCGTCGTCGGGCTGTTCCTGCCCGTGTCGTGCCTGGGGTGCGGCGCCCGGGATCGTGCCGTGTGTCCGGCCTGTCGAGCCGACCTCGCACGTCGGCCCCGGCGGGTCCGGCTGGTCGCAGGCGTCCGTCTCGACGCCGCGTTCGAGTACGAGGGACTCGTCCGCACGCTCCTCCTCGAACTGAAGCTGCGCGGCCGGGTCGACGTCGCAGCCCTGCTCGGACGTCCGACCGCTGAACTCGTCCGGCGGGCACTGGCCGCGTCGCCGCCGGGGACCGTCGTGGTCCGGGTCCCGCCGTCCCCACGGGGCAGACGTCGGCGCGGGTTCGACACCGTCGTGCTCCTGCTCGCGCGCGGTGGTGTCCGCGGGACACGGCCGCTCCGACGTGGGCGTGGCGACGCGGACGGGCAGAAGGAACGCACCGCGGTCGAACGCGTCGCCGCCACCGTCGGCACCCTGTCCGCGTCGCGGTTCGCCGGACGCGACGTCGTGGTGGTCGATGACGTCGTGACCACCGGCGTCACCATGGCCGAGGCCATCCGCGCCGTCCGGGCTGCCGGCGGACGGGTCACGCGATGCGTCGCGACCGCGAGCGTGGACAGCTGATGCGCGACGGCGGGATCGGTGAACACCCGGTATCCACCGAAAATCCGGTTGGAGTCTGGGCATCCGGTCGGTGTCTGGGCATCCGGTGGGTGTCCGGCACGACTCGCCAGCAACGGGTGACGCGGGGGTCCCGGCGGGTCTAGCCTCCGGGACAAGGCGTTCGGGTTCGCCGGATGGAGGCGACGCGCCGAAGTACGGATGGGAGCCGCGCATGGACGTGACGATCACGGGCCGGAACGTCGGGATCACCGACCGATTCCGCACCTACGTCGAACAGAAGTCCGACAAGATCGACGTGCTCGCCGACCGCGCCCTCGCTTTCGAGGTGCGCATCAGTCGCCACCACGAGAAGAGCGGTGGCAGCCAGGGCGAGGACCGTGTCGAGCTGACGTTGATCGGCCCCGGTCCGCTCGTCCGGGCGGAGTCGGCGGCATCGGACAAGTACGCGGCGTTCGATCTGGCATTCGCGCGGATCATGGAGCGGTTGCGCCGAGCGCGTGACCGCAGGAAGGTGCACCGTGGGCGTCACCGCCCGACATCCGTCGCCGAGGCCTCCGGGACGGCCTTCGACGGGATGGGCGTCACGCCGGCGGACGGCAAGCTGATCGACGACGTCGCGACCGGAGCGATCACGGTGGTCGACGAGGACCACCACGAGGAAGAAGACGACGTCTACTGCCCCGTGGTCATCCGCGAGAAGGTCTTCCAGGCCGCGCCGATGAGCGTCGACGACGCGCTCTACTACATGGAGCTCGTCGGGCACGACTTCTACCTCTTCGTGGACGCGGAGAGCGGCCGCCCGAGCGTGGTCTACCGCCGCAAGGGATGGGACTACGGCGTGATCGGCATCGACGGCGACGGCGCAAATGCCCCCGCCGAACGGACGCCGGCAGCGGCGATCGCCTGATCCCCACCGCCAGGTCGACGTGTGCGCGGTCCGTTCGCGGGCCGCGCACACGTGTGCGGCTCCCAGCGGAGGGATCGAGCGGGTTGCTAGCATGACTGGCTGAATCGGACGCGCCGACCGGGTGCGTCCACTCGTAAGGAGTTCACGTGGCAAACGTGCTGGAGAAGGTCCTCCGCGTCGGTGAAGGGCGCACCCTCCGCCGGCTGAAGGCGTACGCCTCGGCCATCAACGACCTCGAGGACGACTTCGCGAGCCTCACCGACGAGGAACTCCAGGACGAGACGAAGGAGCTCCGCGAGCGCTACGCCAACGGGGAGACCCTCGACGACCTCCTGCCGGAGGCGTTCGCCGCCGTGCGGGAAGCGTCGAAGCGGACCCTCGGCATGCGGCACTTCGACGTCCAGCTCATGGGCGGTGCGGCGCTCCACCTCGGCAACATCGCCGAGATGAAGACCGGTGAGGGCAAGACCCTCGTCGCCACGACGGCCGCGTACCTCAACGCGATCCCGTCCCGCGGCGTGCACGTCATCACGGTCAACGACTTCCTCGCGTCGTACCAATCCGAGCTCATGGGCCGCGTGTTCCGCGCCCTCGGGATGACCACGGGCTGCATCGTCGCGAACCAGTCCCCGGCCGAGCGTCGCGAGCAGTACGCCGCCGACATCACCTACGGCACGAACAACGAGTTCGGCTTCGACTACCTCCGCGACAACATGGCGTGGCAGGCGGCCGACATGGTCCAGCGCGGCCACTTCTTCGCCATCGTCGACGAGGTCGACTCGATCCTCATCGACGAAGCGCGCACGCCGCTCATCATCTCCGGCCCGTCCTCCGGCGAGGCGAACCGCTGGTTCACCGAGTTCGCGTCGATCGCCACGCGCCTCGTCCCCGGCGAGGACTACGAGGTCGACGAGAAGAAGCGCACGGTCGGTGTCCTCGAGCCCGGCATCGAGAAGGTCGAGGACTACCTCGGCATCGACAACCTCTACGAGTCGGCGAACACCCCGCTGATCTCGTTCCTGAACAACGCCATCAAGGCGGACGCGCTGTTCAAGCGCGACAAGGACTACGTCGTGATGAACGGCGAGGTGCTCATCGTCGACGAGCACACCGGCCGCATCCTGATGGGCCGTCGCTACAACGAGGGCATCCACCAGGCCATCGAGGCGAAGGAGGGCGTCGAGGTCAAGGCCGAGAACCAGACGCTCGCCACGGTGACGCTGCAGAACTACTTCCGTCTGTACCAGAAGCTCTCGGGCATGACCGGTACCGCGGAGACCGAAGCGGCCGAGTTCATGTCGACCTACAAGCTCGGCGTGGTCCCGATCCCGACGAACCGCCCGATGCAGCGCATCGACCAGACCGACCTCGTCTACAAGAACGAGAAGTCGAAGTTCGAGCAGGTCGCGGAGGACATCGCGGAGCGCCACGAGAAGGGCCAGCCCGTCCTCGTCGGCACCACCAGCGTCGAGAAGTCGGAGTACCTCTCGAAGCTCCTCGCGAAGAAGGGCGTCAAGCACGAGGTCCTCAACGCGAAGAACCACGCGCGTGAAGCCGCGATCGTCGCCCAGGCCGGTCGCCTCGGCGCCGTGACCGTCGCGACGAACATGGCCGGTCGTGGGACCGACATCATGCTCGGCGGCAACGCGGAGTTCCTCGCCGTGCAGGAGATGCACGCCAAGGGCCTCTCGCCGACGGAGACCCCGGACGAGTACGAGGCCGCATGGGACGAGGTCTTCGACCGTGTCAAGGCCGAGATCAAGGAAGAGGCCGACAAGGTCCGCGAAGCCGGCGGCCTGTACGTCCTCGGTACCGAGCGTCACGAGTCCCGCCGCATCGACAACCAGCTGCGTGGTCGTTCCGGCCGTCAGGGCGATCCCGGTGAGAGCCGGTTCTACCTGTCGCTGACCGACGACCTGATGCGCCTGTTCAACTCCGGCGCTGCCGAGAGCCTGATGGGCCGCTCGAACGTCCCCGACGACCTCGCGATCGAGAACAAGCTCGTCGGCCGTGCGATCCGTTCGGCGCAGTCGCAGGTCGAGGGCCGCAACGCCGAGATCCGCAAGAACGTCCTGAAGTACGACGACGTCCTGAACCGCCAGCGCGAGGCGATCTACGGCGACCGTCGGCAGATCCTCGAGGGCGACGACCTCCACGAGCGCACGCAGACGTTCCTCAAGGACGTCATCGACGACGTGATCGACACCCACACCGGGGAAGGCAGCCCGGACGACTGGGACCTCGACGCGATGTGGACCGAGCTCGGCACGCTGTACCCGATCTCGATCACCATCGACGAGGTCATCACCGAGGCCGGCTCGAAGGGCAAGGCGACGCGGGAGTTCCTCGGTCGCGAGATCCTCTCCGACGCCAAGCTCGCCTACGCCAACCGCGAGGAGACCCTCGGTGACGAGGCGATGCGCGAACTCGAGCGTCGCGTGGTGCTCTCGGTCGTCGACCGCCGCTGGCGTGACCACCTCTACGAGATGGACTACCTCAAGGACGGCATCGGCCTCCGTGCGATGGCCCAGCGCGACCCGCTGGTCGAGTACCAGCGCGAGGGCTACGCGCTGTTCCAGAGCATGATGGGCCAGATCCGCGAGGAGTCCGTCGGCTTCCTGTTCAACCTCGAGGTGCAGGTCCAGTCCGACGGCGAGAACGCGGTCATCGAAGCGAAGGGCCTCAGCGAGGACGAGGTCTCCGGCCTCGAGTACTCCGCTCCGTCGATCGACGGCGAGGTCGAGGTCCGTGACGAGCGTGGTCGCCTCGAGCAGGCTGCAACGGCCCTCGCGCAGCGTGCCCAGGCGGAGGAAGAGGCCGCAGCCGGCCCGGAGAAGGGTTCCGCGTTCGGATCGGCGGCCACGGCCTCCGGCCAGGCGTCGACCAACCGAGCCGAGCGTCGTCAGGCAGCCAAGAAGGGCTGACGCGACACACCGACGAAACGGGAGGCCCGGTGCCAGCTGGCACCGGGCCTCCCGTCCGTCTGCGCGCTGGTTCAGAGCATGCCGACGGCGGTCGCCCGCCATCTCCCGGCCCGCTCTTCGAGCCGGATCGCGACGGCGCGCGCGTGACTCCGCGTGTGGACCACGACGCTCGCCTCGGCGACCCCGTCCCGTGGCCGGCTCACGACGACGCTGCCGGCCCGGATCGTCGCACGTGCGTGTGCCCGCCGGGTCGCTGACCGTGCGCGTGCGGCGTACGCGGCCCGCTGCTGCAGGTGCCGGTGCACGTCGTCGGTGATCCACCGCGCGATGCTGTCGACCTCCCGCGCTCCGGTCAGGATCTCCGCGACGCACAATGCCAGCGCTCGAGCCGTGTCGGCCGGATCGGCGAGTGCGGTGTCGTCGGCCCCCGGATCCGGCGGAGCGACTGGGACGACCGCCTGTGCATCGACCTTCCGCGCATCGTCGTCGATCCGCTGTGCTTCCCGCGCCACCCCGGCCCCTTTCGTTGGTGGGGCGAGCGTATGGTGCATGTGAGATGAGAGATTCACACACGTTCGGCCTGTGGACGGCGGCGAACTGTCCACAGGCCGCCGCACCTAGACTGGGCCGGTGTCGACCCTCAGTGATCTCGTCCTCGCACAAGGCCGATCCTCCGAAGCGGACGTGGAGTGGCTCCACCTGCTCGTCGGGGACTGGCAGCTCCTCTCCGACCTGTCCTTCGCGGACATGGTGCTGTGGGTTCCGACTGCCGAGGACGGCTCCTTCGTGGCCGTCGCGCACGCCCGTCCGTCGTCTGCCGCAACGCTCTTCTACCGCGACATCGTGGGCCAGGAGATCCGCGAGGAGTGGCGTGAGCAGGTCACCGAGAGCTTCGTGAGCGCGAGGGTCGTCGACTCCGCCGAGCCGGACTGGTACGAGGACACCCCGACCCGCGTGCGTGCCATCCCGGTGCTTCGGCGCCTGAGCCCGAAGAGCAAGCAGACCACCGAGCGTCCCATCGCGGTCGTCACGCGCCACTCGAACCAGGACGAGATGCGGACGCCGAGCCGGCAGGAGCTCAACTTCACCGCCAGCGCGAACGACCTGTTCGGCATGATCGCCACCGGCGACTTCCCGGACCTCGGCGCCCCGGCCGGACCCCGTCGTGGTGCTCCTCGCGCCAGTGACGGGCTGCTCCGCCTCGACACCAACGGGGTCGTGACGTTCGCGAGCCCGAACGGCCTCAGCGCGTTCAACCGCATGGGCTTCGAGGGGGAGCTCGAGCGGAAGTCCCTCGCCGAGGTCACCACGGAGCTCCTCGGCCAGCAGCTCGACGTCGACGAGTCCCTGCCGCTCGTCGTCACCGGCCGGGCCCCGTGGCGCGCGGACATCGAGTCGAAGGGCGTCACCGTGTCGCTCCGCTCGATCCCGCTCCGTGACCACGGCGAGCGGATCGGCGCGGTCGTCCTCTGCCGCGACGTCACCGAGATGCGGCACCAGGAGCGGGAGCTCATCACCAAGGACGCCACCATCCGGGAGATCCACCACCGGGTGAAGAACAACCTGCAGACCGTGGCGTCGCTGCTGCGGATCCAGGCGCGCCGCACCCACTCGGACGAGGCCAGGACGTCGCTGCAGAACGCGATGCGCCGGGTCGCGGCGATCGCCGTCGTGCACGACACCCTGTCGACCGGCCTCAGCCAGAACGTCGACTTCGACGAGGTCTTCGACTCTGTGCTGAAGCTCGTGACCGAGGTCGCGGCGTCGCACAACACCACGGTCCACCCGAAGAAGACGGGGGAGTTCGGGGTCCTGCCGTCCGAGGCGGCCACCCCGCTGGCGCTCGGCCTCACCGAGCTCGTGACGAACGCCGTGGAGCACGGGCTGGACGGCCGCGACGGCGAGGTCGAGATCGTGGCGAACCGCAGCGACGACCACCTGTCGATCCAGGTGCGCGACAACGGTGTCGGCCTGCCGGAGGGCAAGGTCGGCTCGGGCCTCGGCACGCAGATCGTCCGAACGCTCATCCAGGGCGAGCTCGGCGGCACGATCGACTGGCACACGCTGACCGGCAGCGGCACCGAGGTCACCATCTCGATCCCGTTCCGCTGGGAGACCGCGGCCGCGTAGCGCGGCGGTGCTTCCGGGCGACCGTCTGCACAACGCAAAGCAGTCCGCGCCACGTCAGCGCGTGGTGCGGACTGCTTTCGGTTGTGCGGTCGCGCCCAGCTGTGAACGTCGCGCCCCGTCGTGCGGGGGCGCGGTGTCCGCAGCGGGGTGCGAAGCGATAGCCGGGAGGCTCGGGCCGGGTCCGCCGGACCGGCACCGGTCCTCCAGGCGGCTGCGAAGGCCGCGGCGCCCACGACGCGCCCCCGGGCACGACGACGCCCGCCGCACCCCGAGGGGTGCGGCGGGCGTCAGGTCAGCGCGTCAGGAAGCGCGACGGGCGCGAGCGGCGCGGCGCTTGAGCGCGCGACGCTCGTCCTCGCTGAGCCCGCCCCAGACGCCCGAGTCCTGGTTGTTCTCGAGTGCGTACTGCAGGCACATCTCGGTCACGGTGCAACGGGCGCACACCGACTTGGCCTTCTCGATCTGGTCCACGGCCGGCCCGGTGTTCCCGACGGGGAAGAAGAGCTCGGGGTCCGCAGTGAGGCAGGCAGCCTTGTCACGCCAATCCATGTGGTGGTGCTCCTTGAAAATCGATGCTCGAACGGCAGGCCGGGGCCGTGGTTCGGGGCTGGAGAACTCTGCACATGGTCATGTGACGTGCGGGGGGAACCTGTGGGGAGGCGATTCCGCGCGGGGAGAGTCTGACGCCCGCAGAACGCTCGGAAGAAGAGCGTCGAACCACGGGAGACGCACACCACATCGTGCCGTCCAAACGACCTCGAACATCGTTCCATACTGGTATGGCCAAATCAAGGGTTGCATTGCTGGAGGAACACTGTGTCTGACACCACCCCGACCACCCCGGACGTCCACGAGCCGAGGTCCAGGGCGATGATCGTGCTCCTCGTCGTGCTCGCGCTCGAGTTCGCCGCACTCGTCGTCGTGACCGTCGTGCTGCTCGTCGAGGTGCTCGTCTCGCCGGCCACGAGCCTCGCCTCCGGCATCGCCCTGACCGTCCTCACCGCGATCGCCGCGCTCTGGCTCGGGTCGATGCTCGTCGGCCTCTGGCACCGCCGCGCCTGGGTCCGCAGCGGGATCATCGTCTGGCAGGTCATGCAGGGCGCACTCGCGATCGGTGCGTTCCAGGGCGTCTTCCGGGTGCCGGCCGTCGGGTGGGCGTTGCTCATCCCCGCGCTGCTCGCGATCACGCTGGTGCTGTCGAAGTCGGTGACGTCCGCGCTCGCGCGTCGCGTCGAGTAGACGGCCACTGCAGAACGGACGGGAGGCGCGGTGCCAGCTGGCACCGCGCCTCCCGTCCGTCCTGGTGTCAGACCAGGCCGAGCTTCTTCCGGAGGCTCGCCACGTGGCCGGTCGCCTTCACGTTGTAGAGCGGGAGCTGCACGGTGCCGTCCTCGTCGACGACGATCGTCGAACGGATCGTGCCGGTGACGACCTTGCCGTAGTTGTTCTTCTCGCCCCATGCCCCGTACGCCTTGTGCACGGCGAGGTCGGGGTCGCTGAGGAGCGGGAACGTGAGCGCCTGCTCGTGCTGGAACTTCTTGAGCGCAGGGAGTTCGTCCTTCGACACGCCGAGGACCTCGTACCCGGCCGCCTGGAGCGACGACATGTTGTCGCGGAAGTCGCAGGCCTCGGTCGTGCACCCGGGGGTCGACGCAGCGGGGTAGAAGTACACGATGACCTTGCGTCCACGCAGGGATCCGAGGGTGTGCTCGGTGCCGTCCTGGTCCTGCAGGGTGAAGTCGGGGGCGGTGTCGCCGGCGGCGAGACGGTCGGTCATGGTGCTCCTGTTCGGTCGGCACCCGGAGGTGGTCACGGGCGCGCAAAACCCATGCTATTGTTGATTCCCGTTGCGGCACACAAGCTGTGACGGAGTCCGGAGTGATCTGGGCATGCACCTCTAGCTCAATTGGCAGAGCAACTGACTCTTAATCAGTGGGTTCTCGGTTCAAGTCCGAGGGGGTGCACACGACTGGGACCCTCGCTTCGGCGGGGGTTTCCGTGTATCCGAGGGGGTCGGGAACGATGATCACCAGGGAGCCGAAGGGTGGGGCCCTCGACGCCGCCGAGCTTGCTCGCCGTCTCAACCTCCTGCTCGACTTCGAGGAGTCGCAGCGCGGTGCTCCGGTGCCGTTCTCCGCGATCGAGGACTACGTCGACGCCCGCGGGGGATCGCTCTCGCGTGCGAAGTGGACGTACATGATCTCGGGCGACGGCCGTCGCAACCGGGACACCGAGCTCCTGCAGCTCCTCGCCGGCTTCTTCGAGGTGGACGAGCGCTTCCTGCTCGAGGACAGCGAGGTCCCCGAGCGGATCGGCGCCCAGCTCGCCCTCGTCCGGTCGCTCCGCTCGGCGCGCGTCAGCGGCTTCGCGGCACGGACGTTCCCCGGCGAGCTCTCGCCGGAAGCACTCCGACGGATCGCTGCGGTGATCGAAGAGGAGTCGCAGCGCGGGATCGAGCCGTGACCGCGTCCCGCATCGACGCGTTCTGGGCGCGCGGGCGCGACGAGCGCTGGTCCGGCGTGGACCAGGCCGTCGCCGCCGCGTCCGAGCTCGTCGGCAAGCCGGTCGTCGTGCGCGAAGAGGCGTTCCTCGCGACCGAGCCGGTCTGCGGGTTCGTCGCGACGCTCGAGCACGAGCACCTCATCATGATCTCGCCGACGCCGTCGCAGACCTTCCGTTCGTTCGTGATCGGACACGAGCTCGGGCACGTCCTGCACGCGCACCACGAGGTCTCCGCGCAGTCGGCCTACATCCGCGACGTCATCCCGGACCTGCCGGAGTACAAGGTCGAGCGTGCGATGGCCCGCGGTCTGTTCGAGAACGAGTTCGAGCGCGAGGCCGAGCTCTTCGCGGACCGGCTCGCGCAGCTGATCCGGGACCACCGGAGCCGCCCGAGCGCCTTCCGCGGGGTCTTCGGGTGATCCTGTCGGTCGTCCAGGCCGTCCTGCTCGTCGCCGGGGCCGTCGCGCTCTTCGTGCTGCAGCGCGGCCAAGACCGCACGCTCGCGGTGACGTTCCTGCTGTTCTGCGCGACCATCGTCACGAACGTCGACCCGCTCTACCTGTGGCTGGACCCGCTGTTCGGCGGGGTCAACGTCGTCACGGTCGTCAGCGACTGCCTGATGATCGCCGGTACGAGCACACTGCTCTGGGGCGTCGCGAAGGCCGTCGGCGCCGCGGGGCCGTGGCTCCGGAACGCGATCGTCGTGTCGTGCATCGTCGTCGGCGTCGTCATCGTGACCGCGTTCGTCGTGCTCGACAAACCGGCGACCACGACGACGTTCATGCTCGTCGCGGGGACGCACCCCGCCGCGGCCGTGTACTCGATCGCCCAGACGCTCTACCTCGGGGTCGCGCTCGGGGCGACGGGCATCATCTGCGTGCTGCACGTGCGCGAGGCCAGGACCCGCACCGACCTCGTCGGGCTGTGGGTGCTCGTCGTCGGCGGCGTGTTCGGCGTGGTCCGGATGGTCGTCGTCGTGGTGATGGACCTGGCGCACGTGTTCGGCGACGTCGCCCTGACCCGCACGCTCTCGCCGCCGTACGACGTCACCACGCCCGGCGCGGTGATCTGCGTCGCGTCCGGCATGCTGCTCCTGGTGATCGGACACCGTGTCGCACAGGCGCGTCGGTCCCGTGCGGTGACGACGGCGATCCGCGCGCTGGAGTCACTGCACGCCCGGGTGGGCACGGACAACGAGTACCCGGTGTCGGCCGACCCCGCCACCCGACTCAGCCGGCTGATCGTCGAGATCAACGACGGTGTCCGGAGCTCCCGGGCAGCCCTGACCGACCGGGAGCGCGCGGTGCTCGCGCGTGCGGAGGCCGCGCTCGATGTGGCCTAGGGCGGTCAAGCGCGGCGCGGTCGCGGTCGCGGCGCTCGGTGGCCTCTCCGTCGCGGCAGCGTCCTTCGTGGGCAGGCGCGCGGCCGCGCTGTACGACACCCCCGAGATCGTCCCGGACCCGTCACTGACGAGCGTGTCGATCGACGACCTGCCCGGGTGGATCGCGCCCGGACCCGACGACGGCGGGCGGTGGGCGCTGTTCCTGCCCGGGCTCGGGTCGCAACCGCTCCGACACCAGGAGGTGGCGCCAGCGTTCCGGGAGCTCGGCTCCGCCTGCCTGTTCGCGTCGCACTCCGCTCGGCGACCGGCACGGCGGCACGCGTTCGGTGCCCGAGAGGCAGCAGAGGCCCTCGCGTGGATCCGTTTCGCAGCGGATCGCGGCGCCGAGGAGGTCACCCTGCTCGGCTGGTCGTTCGGTGCGTCCCTGTGGCTCAGGGCGCTTGCAGAGCCGCTCCCGGTGGCGGTCCGCGCTGTCGTGCTCACCGGCCCGCTCGTCGACTGGTCCGAGACGATCGCACACGGTGCTGGTGGGGGCGTGTTCGGCAGGATCGTGGCCACCGCGGCGCGGGCCGTCCTCGCCACGCCCGTCCTCTGCCGGTTGGCGGGGCAGCCAGCACCCGTGTCGCTCCGACCGGCGCGACGCCCGCTGGTCACCCCACCGCTCGTCGTCGTCCACGGCGACGCCGACACCACCGTGCCGCTCGTGACGAGCGAACGACTCGTCGCCGCGTGGCCGGCGCCGGCGCGCCTGCACGTCGTCCGTGGTGCTCGGCACGGAGCGGAACGGGACGTCGATCCCACGGGATGGCTCGACGTGGTCACCCCCACCGTGTAAGGTCTGTAGCAATTGCTACACAGCGTGTGGCGATCACCCGGTGGGACTCGGCCGCGTTGGGGGCGGCCGAGCACCACCGATCTCCGACACCTGCTGCGTAGACTCGTCGGGTGCTCGTCTTCGCCGCAGTCGTCCTGTTCGTCGGTGCCCTGTTCAACCTGATCGCCTGGCCGCGCTTCTTCCAGCGCGTGGCGAAGGACACCAGGGCGCGCGACGCGTCGGGGCGCCCGACCACGTTCTACACGGTCCACCTCGTGCTCCTGCTGGTCGCGCTGGCGATCACCGCCGCGTCGATCGTCGCGGGCATCCTGCTGCTGGTCTGACGGCGCCTGGGCCGCCGTGTCCGGACCGTCGGTCGGACGGGAGGCGCGCGGCGGGCCCGCACCGTGCCTCCAGTCCGGCCCTGGTCGGGACCACCGCTTCAGGCGCGCTTCAGCGCCGGCCGCCAGAATGCAGGACATGCGTGTGCTGGTGGTCGACGACGAGGTGCGGCTCGCCGACGGTGTCCGCCGTGGGCTCGAGGCCGAAGGGTGGGCGGTCGACGTGGCTCACGACGGTGTCGACGGACTCTGGCACGCGCGGGAGTTCGGCTACGACGCGATCGTGCTCGACCTGATGATGCCCGGGATGAGCGGGTGGGCGGTCTGCGGCCAGCTCCGCGCCGAGGAGAACTGGACGCCGGTGCTCATGCTCACCGCGAAGGACGGCGAGTGGGACCAGGTCGAGGCCCTCGATGCCGGCGCGGACGACTACGTCACGAAGCCGTTCTCGCACCCCGTCCTCGTCGCGCGGATCCGCGCCCTCGTCCGCCGTGGAGCGCGCGAGCGACCGAGCGTGCTCGCGGTGGGGGACCTGGTGGTCGACCCTGCGGCCAGGACCGTCGCGCGGGGCGCGCACCGGCTCGACCTGACGAGCCGCGAGTTCGCGGTGCTCGAGTTCCTCGCCCGCCGTGCCGGCCAGGTCTGTTCGAAGCGCGAGGTCATCGAGAACGTCTGGGACGTCGACTTCGACGGCGACCCGAACATCGTCGAGGTGTACGTCGGACACCTGCGTCGGAAGGTCGACCGGCCCTTCGGGCGGAACTCGATCGAGACGGTGCGTGGTGCTGGCTACCGGCTGGCGGCCGACGGTGCCTGAACGGCGCCGGCGGCTCCGCAGTCTCCGCGCGCGGACGACGTTCGGCGCGGTCGCGCTGGTCCTCGCGGCGCTCGTGGTCGGATCGGCCGCGTTCGTGGTGGTCCTCCGGCTGGTGCTCGTCGAGGGGGTCAGGTCGAGTGCGGAGAGCGGGCTCGAACAGGCGACCGCCCGGGTCGAGGCGGACGGTGCCGCCGCGGTGGACGGCTACGACGACGTCCTCGTGCAGGTCGTCGGCGACGACGGGGAGGTCCTGGCCCACGGTGACGACGCCGACCCGCCGGCGCTCCCGACCGGCGACGAGCCGCTGGACGCACGACGGTGAGCGGTGGCTGCTCGTGTCCGACGACGTGGACCTGCCGGACGGCACCGAGGCGACGATCGTGTTCGGCTCGTCGCTGGAGTCCGCGGACACGGCGACGACGGCCGTCACCACCCTGCTCGCGGTCGGCGTCCCCGTCCTCGTCGCGCTGATGGGCGTCGGGACCTGGATCGTCGTCGGGCGCTCGCTCCGCCCCGTCGACCGGATCCGGCGCGAGGTCGACGCGGTCCGCGGCGACGCTCGCGGCGCCCGGATCGCCGTGCCGGACACCGGTGACGAGGTCGCCAGGCTCGCGGACACCATGAACGCGATGCTCGAGCGGCTCGACCGGTCGGCATCGGCGCAACGGCAGTTCGTCGCGGATGCGTCGCACGAGCTGCGGTCGCCGATCGCGTCCGTCCGGCAGCACGCGTCGGTGGCGGCTGCGCACCCGGACCGGATCGGGGTCGGTGAGCTCGCCGAGGTCGTCACGGCCGAGAACGACCGCCTCGCGCGGTTGGTCGACGGACTCCTCGTGCTCTCGAAGCTCGACGAACGCGGGGTCGCCGACTGCCGCGCGGTCGACCTGGACGATCTGGTGCTGGCCGAGGTCTCCCGGGTGCGTTCCGCCGGGCTCGTGTCGATCGACGGATCCGGGGTCGGGCCGGCCAGGGTGCTGGGCGATCCTGCTGTGCTGTCGCGCGTCGTGCGGAACCTCGTCGACAACGCCGTCCGGCACGCGTCGGGACGGATCGCGCTGGGCGTGCGTGCGGAGGGCACGTGGGCGGTCCTCACCGTGGACGACGACGGCGTCGGGGTGCCGGGACCGGAACGCGACCGCGTGTTCGAGCGGTTCGTGCGCCTCGACGAGGCCCGCAGCCGCGACGACGGGGGATCGGGGCTCGGACTCGCGATCGTGCGGGACGCGGTGCGCGCGCACGGTGGATCCGTGGTGATCGAGGACGCGCCGCTCGGCGGTGCCCGCTTCGTCGTGCGCATCGCACTCGGTGGATGACCAGCGGGCTTCAGGACTGCTTCAGCACCCTCCCGCCAGGCTTGCCGCATGAACCTCACCGACATGCCCCGCACCCGCCGCCTCGCCCTGTCCGCCACCGTCCTGGTCGCCGGCGCCCTCGCCGTGACCGGGTGCGCGAGCGGCTCGGGCGATCCGTCCGGATCCGGTTCGTCCGGGTCGGGATCGTCCAGCGCGGCGGCGTCCGGATCGGCCACCACGGTCGCCGCGTCGAACGACGCCCTGCTCGCCGCGGTCGCGACCGCTCGCGACGCCGTCGGCTCCGGGACCGTCATCTCGGTCGAGCAGGAGCAGAACGGCTCCGCGTGGGAGGTCCTCGTCGTGACCTCCGACCAGGCCGAGCACGAGGTCCACACGAACGCCGACGGCACCGCGACCACGGGCGACCCGGTGACCGACGACGCCGACGCCGACGACCGTGCCGAGAACCAGCGCTTCGTCGACGCCGCGAAGATCGACGTCCGGGATGCTGCAGCGCGTCTCACGGACGAGGTGGCAGGGGCGGTCACGGAACTCGGCCTCGACGACCACGCCGGCACGGTCGTCTGGGAGGGCGACGTCCGGGACGACTCCGGGACCAAGCACAGCATCCGCATCGACGCGGGCTCCGGCGACGTCGTCACGAACGTCGTCGACACGGACGACTGACCCGGCAGCGCCCGACGGTGCAGCGCCCGACGTGCAGCGCCCGACGTGCAGCGCCCGACGGTGCAGCGGCCGACGGTGCAGGGGCCGCTGGCGCGTGGGGACGCCTACCGATCGTGCCGGCGGAGTCCGTCCACCACGATGTCGAGCAGCCGGCCGGTCTGCGCCGGATCGGTCGTGTCCCGCGTGGACAGCAGCACGCCGATCAGGGCCGCGGTGACGTCATCTGCGACGACGTCGGTGCGGAGGGTACGGTCGGTCACTCCCGCGTCCAGGAACCGCTGCACGGCGGCGTTCACGCGCTCACGGGTGTGCACGGTCTCGGCCGCTCCGCGGATCGCCCCCACCCGCACGGTCTCCGCCATACCGCGCTTGGTCTGGACGAACCCGGCGTACCGGTCGGCGAAGGCGCGGAGCGCCCGTTCGGCGGGGAGCTCGGCGAGGAAGCCGTCGACGGTGCCGAGGACGGCATCGAGCTCGACCGCGTACACGGCGGCGACGAGGTCCTCGCGTGTCGGGAAGTTCCGGTAGAGCGTCCCGATCCCGACCCCGGCGGAGCGGGCGACGGCTTCGAGGGAGGCGTCCTCGCCGGCAGTCGTGAACGCCGCTCGAGCCGCATCGACGAGCTTCTCGCGGTTGCGCGCGGCGTCGGCGCGGGGGCGACGGGACACGTGCGCGTCGGGGCTGGACAAAGTGGAGCTGCCTCCGTTTAGGATGGAAACGCAAGCGGAGGGACCTCCGCTTGCTGGACAGACTACCGGAGGCTCCCCATGTCAGCACCCTTGGACACCGGCTCGCTCGGCGGCCGCACCGTCACACGCATCGGCTACGGCGCGATGGCGCTCGAGCGGTTCGAGGGCGACCCCGCGGCCGGCGTCGCGCTGCTCCACCGCGCCGCGGAGCTGGGCGTCGACCACGTCGACACGGCGGACTTCTACGGGAACAGCGTCGCGAACGACGTGATCCGGCGGGCGTTCGGCGACTCCGACGCGATCACGGTCGTCAGCAAGGTCGGGGCCGTGCGCGTCGACGCACCGGTGCCCCTCGCCCTCGCCCAGCGCCCGGCTGAGCTCCGCGCGCAGGTGGAGTCGAACCTCCGCACGCTCGGGCGCGAACGCATCGACGTCGTCAACCTGCGTCGGGCGGACACCGGCCCCGGGCTCCGCGCCGAGGGGGAGCAGCTGGTCGACCTCGACGACCAGCTCGCGGAGATGGTGGCGATGCGGGACGAGGGCCTCATCGGTGGCATCGGGCTCAGCGCGGTGACGGCCGACGTCGTCCGCCGTGCGGTGCCGGCGGGCATCGTGTGCGTGCAGAACGCCTACTCGCTCGTCGCCCGCGAGTTCGAGGACCTGCTGGAGCTCTGCGTCGCCGAGGACATCGCGTGGGTGCCGTTCTTCCCGCTCGGTGGTGCCTTCCCGGGACTGCCGAAGGTGGGGGAGGAGCCCGCGGTGGTGCGGGTCGCGGCCGAGGTCGGAGCGACACCGGCGCAGGTGGGACTTGCTTGGCTGCTCGGGCACGCGTCGAACGTGGTGCTCATCCCCGGGACGTCGAGCGTCCAGCACCTCGAGGAGAACGTCGCCGTCGGCGGGGTGGTGCTCGACGCGGGTCAGACAGCCGCACTCGACGCCGTCTGGGGCGACCGGGTCGCCGCGGGCATCGACGCGCCGAGCTGGCCGTGACGCGGCTGGGTCACCGGGTCAGTTCGCCGCCGGCGCCGGCGTGCCGAGGGTCCGGCGGAGTGCCAGGGCCGCGACCCCCTCGTCCGAGGTGTCGAGCAGCACGCGGTAGGTGTCGTCGGGCGTGAGGAACTCGACGCACACTGCGTCGAAGTCGCACGGCTCGATGCGCCACCCCTGCACGGCGTCCATGGGGACCGTCGTCAGCGCGTCGCGTTCGTAGCTCGTCTCTGCGTGCACCCGGTCGCGGAACACTCGGACGCGTCCGAAGGCGCCCCGCCACGTGAGCTGCAGGTCGAGTTCGGGAGAAGGGGAGAGGTCCGGCACCCGCTGATCGTACCGACGGGTGCCGGACCTCTCGGCATCACCGGGACGCCGCGTTGCGCGATGCGGACACGATCAGGCCTGATCGCCCCCGTCGCGGTCGTCTCCGCGACGCACCTGGTTCGCGGGGTCGCGGCCGGTGATCGGGTACGGGCCGGTGACGCCCTCGCGGAGGGACGCGATGCGCAGGATCCGGTCGCGCTGCAGGAACCAGCCGACGATGAGCAGCGGGATCACGATCACGAGCGACGCGATCGTGTACGTGCCGACGGGGTAGTCGATCGCCATCAGTACGATGACGGACGCCAGGAACGCGAGTGTCAACCACGAGGTCACCGGAGCGCCGGGGAGCTTGAACGACGGTTCCTTCGCCAGGCCCTGCTTCGCCCAGGACCGCAGGCGCATCTGGCAGAGGATGATCGTGCCCCACGCGGTGATGATGCCGAGGCTCGCGATGTTCAGGGCGATCTCGAACGCCTGGCTCGGGATGAAGTAGTTGAGGACGACACCGGCGACGGTGAACGCCGCGGTGAGCAGGATGCCGGCGTACGGCACACCGCCGCGGGTCATCTTCGTGGTCCACTTCGGCGCCGAGCCGTTCATGCCCATCGAGTGCAGCGCACGGCCGGTCGAGTAGAGGCCGGCGTTCAGCGACGACAGCGCTGCGGTGAGCACGACGAAGTTCATGATCGACCCGACGATCGCGCCGACCTGCGGGTTGCCGATCGATGAGAAGAACGTGACGAACGGGCTCTCGCCCTCTTTGTACGCCGTGTACGGCAGGAGGAGCGACAGCAGCACGATCGAGCCGACGTAGAAGACCGCGATGCGGAAGACGACGGAGTTGATCGCGCGGGGGATGACCTTCTCGGTGTTCTGCGTCTCGCCGGACGCGGTGCCGACGAGCTCGATGGCCGCGTACGCGAAGACGACGCCCTGCACGACGAGCACGGTCGGGAGCAGGCCGTTCGGCAGGAGCCCGCCGTTGTCCGCCCAGATCGAGAAGCCGGTCTGCACCTGCTGGCCGCCGGCCTCGACCGGGAACGCCCAGATGAGCCAGATGAGCGCGATCACAAGGAAGGCGACGAGCGCGGCGACCTTGATGATGGCGAACCAGAACTCGAGCTCGCCGAAGACCTTGACCGCGACCATGTTCGCGGCGAGGACGACGACGAGCGCGATGAGCGCGAGGAGCCACTGCGGAGCGGCGGTGAACGCCGACCAGTACTTCAGGTAGACGGCGACGGCGGTCGTGTCGACGATCGACGTCATCGCCCAGTTGAGGAAGTACATCCAGCCGGCGGCGTACGCGAACTTCTCGCCGTAGAACTCGCGGGCGTACGAGATGAAGGACCCCGAGGACGGGCGGTGCAGCACGAGCTCGCCGAGCGCACGCAGGATGAAGAACCCGAACACCCCCGCGATCAGGTACACGACCGCCAGTGCCGGTCCCGCCGTGTGGAGTCGCCCGCCGGCACCGAGGAAGAGGCCGGTTCCGATCGCACCGCCGATCGCGATCATCTGCAGCTGGCGGGGCTTCAGACCGTGCTGGTAGCCCTCCTGCTCGTGCGAGAAGTCGTTCGCGGGCGCGCGGTCCACCCCGGTGTCGTTCTGCGCTGTCATGCGCGCCACGCTACATGCGCGGTGCAGCAGGGGCGGCACACAAATCTCCGAGGAGCCTGAAATGTAACGAGACGGTTACGATCGCGACCCGCATGGGTCCGCGCGACACGCCGTGCCCGGGGTACACGGGTGCCGGTCCTCCGGCGGACGTCGATTCGCGACGGGGGACAACGGTCGATAGCGTTGAACGTCCCCTCAGGGGACACCGACGATCAGGACGCGTCCTCCGGGCAACACAGCGGGGGCCGTACGGTCGGCCGGACCGGGGTCGTCCCGAGTACGACCCCCGCGTGCGTGATCGCTCGCCCTGCGCCCTTCGCGCACGGCTTGCAGCGGTCGCGACGAACAGGGTGCCGGACGACCCGTTCGCAACCACAACACGTCCGTCGTGCGCCGCGCGCCACGGTCGTGCGAGGAGCACCGTTGACCATCGCCCCACCCGAGAGCCGGCACGCATCCGCGCCGGACACCCCTGCGACGGCACCCGCTGTCCGGGTCCGTGACATCACCAAGGTCTTCGGGCGACGCCCCGCCGAGGCGGTTCGCCGTCTCGCTGCCGGCGCCTCCCGCGACGACGTCCGCGAGTTCGGCTCCGCGGCCGTCATCGACGCGTCGTTCGACGTCCAGCCAGGCGAGATCTTCGTCGTCATGGGCCTGTCCGGCTCCGGCAAGTCGACCCTCATCCGGATGCTGAACGGGCTGCTCGAGCCGACCGCCGGCACCGTGGAGATCGGCGGCCGCACCGTCACCAAGGCGGCGCCGAAGGAGATCCGCGACATCCGCCGGTCGAGCGTGTCGATGGTCTTCCAGCACTTCGCCCTGCTGCCGCACCGCACGGTGATCGAGAACGTCGCGTACGGCCTCGAGGTCAACGGTGTCGAGAAGTCCGAGCGACTCCGCAAGGCCCGCGAGGTCATCGACCTCGTCGGGCTCGACGTCTGGGCCGACGCCAAGCCGGACGAGCTCTCCGGCGGCATGCAGCAGCGCGTCGGCATCGCCCGTGCACTCGCCGCCGAGACCGACGTCCTGCTGATGGACGAGGCGTTCAGCGCCCTCGACCCCCTCATCCGTCGCGAGATGCAGGAACAGCTCGTCGACCTGCAGCAGCGTCTCGGCAAGACGATCGTGTTCATCACGCACGACCTCAACGAGGCGATGTTCCTCGGCGACCGGATCGCCGTGATGCGCGACGGACGCATCGTGCAGATCGGGTCCCCGGAGGACATCCTCACGGACCCGGCGAACGACTACGTCGCGCAGTTCGTGCAGGACGTCGACCGCGCCCGCGTGCTCACCGCCTCGAGCGTCATGGAACCGGCCCGCGCCGTCGTCCCGCTCACCGCGGGCCCGCGTGGCGCGCTCCGCGTCATGCGCGACCTGCAGACCGCCGCCGTCTTCGTCACCGGCCGCGGCCGGAAGCTCGAGGGCTGGGTCCGCGACCGGCACGTGATGCGCCAGGTCAAGGCCGGCGACACGAACCTCGACGCGATCGTGAACACCGAGTTCGCCCAGGTCGCACCGGACACGGCCCTCACCGACCTGTTCGAGCTCGCCGTCGAGTCGCCGCTGCCCATCGCGGTCGTCGACGACGAGCAACGGCTGCTCGGCGTCGTGCCGCGCGTGACGCTCCTCGCCGCCCTCGGCAACGTCCCGACGACGACGAGCCCGATCCAGACGCTCGAGCCCGTCACCCGGATCTCGAACGACGACCTCGACGAGACCCTCGCCGCGACCACGGAAGGAGATCACGCGTGATCACCCCCGGCACGAACTCCTTCGGGGACTTCCACCTGCCCCTCGGCAGCTGGGTGTCCGCCGTCGTCACCTGGATCACGACGTACCTCTCCGGGTTCTTCGACGTGGTCCGCTACGTCTTCACCTGGATGGACGCGTGGATGGAGTACTTCCTCTCCACCCCGCCGTTCTGGGTCGTCACCCTGGTCCTCGTCGCGCTCGCCTTCGCCCTGAAGGGCTGGAAGCTCGCCCTCGGTTCCGCGATCGGCCTGCTGTTCATCGTCAGTGTCGGGCAGTGGACGAACGCCATGGACACCCTGGCGCTCGTCATCGTCGCCGCCGGGCTCGCGGTCGTCTTCAGCATCCCGCTCGGGGTCTGGGCCGCGCGCTCCGACGCCGCCAGCCGGGTGATCCGCCCCGTGCTCGACTTCATGCAGACGACCCCGGCGTTCGTCTACCTGATCCCGGCGCTGCTGCTCTTCCGCGTCGGCGTCGTCCCCGGCATCGTCGCGACGATCGTCTTCGCGATGGCTCCTGGGGTCCGGCTCACCGAGCTCGGCATCCGCGGCGTCCCGAGCGAGGTCGTCGAGGCCGGCGCCGCGTTCGGCTCCAGCCCGTGGCGCATCCTCCGCCAGATCCAGCTGCCCCTCGCCAAGGCCAGCATCATGGCCGGCGTCAACCAGGTCATCATGCTGTCGCTCTCGATGGTCGTCATCGCCGGCATGGTCGGCGCCGGCGGCCTCGGGGAGCAGATCGTCGCATCGCTGAACCGCATCGACGTGGGGCTCGGAGCGGAGGCCGGTCTGTCGGTCGTGGTCCTGGCGATCCTGCTGGACCGCCTGACCGCAGCGCTCGGCGGCGACGCTGGGGGAGCCTCCCGGCCGTGGCGTCGCAAGCAGAAGCCGGCGTCCATCGCCGCGCCCGTGCAGGCCGCCGCCACGGCGGCACCAGCCACCGCGAGCACCACCCCCGACCGCCAGCCCGTCGACGCATGAGGAAGGACCACACCATGATGCAGCGGACCAAGCGCACCATCGCCGCAGCGGCCCTCGCCGCGGCCACCGCCGTCGGCCTGAGCGCCTGCATGCCCCCCGGGTACTACGGCGCGACCGGCAACGTCGCGAACGGCGACCAGAAGTCGATGTCGATCGTCGTCTTCAACGGCTGGGACGAGGACACCGCAGCCAGCCAGCTCTGGAAGTACGTCCTCGAGGAGAAGGGCTACGACGTCCAGCTCACGAACGCCGACGTCGCCCCCGCCTACCAGGGGCTGTCGTCCGGTGACTACGACGTCGTGCTCGACACGTGGCTGCCGAACACGCACAAGCAGTACATGGACAAGTACGGCGACCAGCTCACCGACCTCGGTGCCTGGAACGAACAGGCGTCGCTCGAGCTCGCCGTGCCCGAGTACTCGAAGATCGACTCCATCGAGGACCTCGAGGCGAACGCGTCGGACTTCGGGAACAAGATCATCGGCATCGAGCCGGCCGCCGGTGAGACCGCGGTCGTGCAGGACAAGGTGATCCCGCAGTACGGCCTCGGCTCGATGGACTTCGTCACGAGCTCGACGCCGGCGATGCTCGCCGACCTCAAGGCCTCGATCGCGAAGCAGGAGGACGTCGTCGTGACGCTGTGGCGTCCGCACTGGGCGTACGACGCGTTCCCGATCAAGGACCTGAAGGACCCGAAGGGCGCGCTCGGCAAGAACGAGGAGATCCACACCATCGCCAAGAAGGACTTCGCCAGCGACTTCCCGCAGGCGTCGAAGTGGATGCGGGACTTCTCGATGGACTCCGACACGCTCTACTCGCTCGAGAACGCGCTGGTCAACAGCGGGGCGAAGGCGAGCGAGTACCCGGCGATCACGAAGAAGTGGGCGTCGGAGCACCAGGACTACGTGGACTCGCTCACGTCGTCGAAGTAACAGTTCAAGACGACGGGAGGCACGGTGCCTCCCGTCGTCTTGTGGCCGGCTGGGCGACGGGCGTCGTCCAGTTGGTTGCATGGAGGGATGGACATCCTCCTCCGACTCCTCGTCTCGATCGGGTTCGCCCTGCTCGTGACCGCCGTCGCCTCGCTCGTCCTGCACCTCGTCTTCCGGGCGCTCGGGCGCCACGAGCGCTGGGCGGCCTCCTTGTCCAGGCGCACGAAGCACCCCACCAGGACGCTCCTGCTCGTGGCGCTGCTCTGGACGGCGTTCGCGTCCTCGATCCCCGCGACGTCCGCGTACGAGTGGCGCGCGACCGTCTCGCACGTGTTCCTCGTCGTCACGATCGGCGTCGGCACGTGGTTCGCCTGCGGCCTCGCGATCTTCCTGGAGAGCCTCGGGCTCCACAAGTACCGCGTCGACGTGCCGGACAACCGCGTCGCCAGGCGGATCCGCACGCAGGTCCTCATCCTCCGCCGACTCACCGTCGCCGTCCTCGTGATCATCGGCGTCGGCGCGATCCTGCTGACGTTCCCCGGGGTCGAGGCCGCCGGTGCCAGTGTCCTCGCCTCCGCCGGGCTCATCTCGGTGATCGCTGGTCTCGCGGCGCAATCGACGCTCGGCAACGTGTTCGCCGGCATGCAGCTGGCGTTCTCCGGCTCGATCCGGGTCGACGACGTCGTCGTGGTCGAGCAGCAGTGGGGGCGCATCGAGGAGATCACCCTGACGTACGTCGTCGTGCACCTGTGGGACGACCGCCGGTTCGTGCTGCCCTCGACCTACTTCACATCGACGCCGTTCGAGAACTGGACCAGGACGAACAGCGAACTGCTCGGTGCCGTGGAGTTCGACCTGGACTGGCGGGTGCGCCCGGGGGAGATGCGCGTCGAGCTCGACCGGATCCTGTCCCGCACCGAGCTCTGGGACCAGCGCGTGAAGGTGCTGCAGGTCACCGACGCGGTGCAGGGGTACGTGCGGGTCCGGGTGCTCGCGACGTCGCACGATGCCCCGTCCCTGTTCGACCTGCGCTGCTACATCCGCGAGGAACTCGTCGACTGGATCCAGCGCACCCACCCGGACGCGCTCCCGATCCAGCGCGTGCAGATGGTCGACGAGGTCGCGCCGCGCCGGCGGACCGCGTCGACGGCGTCCGACTCCGCGCTCTTCACACCCGACCAGGACGACCGCGCAGCGCTCTTCACCGGTCCGATCCAGACCGCGCACATCCCGCGGTCGGAGCAGTAGACGCGTTCCGCGCGGACGGGAGGCCCGGTGCCAGCTGGCACCGGGCCTCCCGTCCGTCAGACGGCCCGGTCGGGCCGTCCGTCTGATGGTGCGTTCAGCTCACGGCTGACGCGCTCGGACGGCACGGTCGTCCTCGACGACCGTGCCGATCGCCACGATCGTGGTGGCCAACCAGGCAACCCACGTCAGGGCGAGACGCCAGTCACGCGGCCCCTGCCTGGTGGTCTGCAGCACGCTGTAGCCGCTGATGATCGAACTCCACACCGCACCGTTGAACAAGAACTTGCGCACGGATTCCTCCTGTCGTCGTCGGCGTCCACGCTACTGGTCTGTACATTGGAGCGCCGCCGATCGCGGCCGCTCATGGAGGAGTCATCGTGCGTCAAGCCGTCATCGGGGCAGGTCTGTTGGTCGTCGGCGCCGTGTGCGTCGCACTCGGGCTGCTCCCGTTGCCCGAACTCGCCGAGCTCGCCGACCGGGTCGTGCCCGTGCTCGGGTTCGTGCTCGGGCTCACGATCGTGTCCGAACTCGCCGCCGACGCCGGCGTGTTCGACCGCCTCGCGGACGTCGCCGCACGCATCGGCGGTGGGCGGACCATCGGGCTGTGGGGAGCGGTCGTCGTCCTCGCCGTCCTGTGCACGGTGTTCCTGTCGATCGACACCACCGCGGTGCTGCTCACCCCGATCGTGATCGCCCTGGCCCGTCGGGTCGGGCTCCCGCCGATGCCGTTCGCGCTGACCACCGTGTGGCTCGCGAACACCGCGTCACTCCTGCTCCCCGTCTCGAACCTGACGAACCTGCTCGCCGTCGACCGCATCGGGCTCGACGGGCCGATCCCGTTCGCCGGGCTCATGGTGTGGGCGGCGCTCGCCGGCGTCGTCGTGCCGTGTGCCGTGCTGCTGGTCGTCTTCCGCGGGCGGTTGTTCGGCCGGTACACGCCCGTCGACGTCCGTCGCCCGGCCGACCCGGTGTTCTTCACCGCCGCGTCGGTGGTGCTCGTCGCGCTCGTCGTCGCGCTCACCGCCGGGGTGACGGTCTGGATCGCGGCACTCGCGGCCGCTGTGGTGCTCGTGGTCGTCGCGGCGTTCCGCGCACCGGGCGAGCTGCGGCCGTCGCGGGTGCCGTGGTCGACGCTGGTGTTCGCCGCCGGGCTGTTCGTCGTGGTCGAGACGCTGCACGCCACCGGGGTGACCGACCCGATCGTGCGCGCGCTTTCCGGCGGCACCGACACCGGGTCGCTGCTGCTCCTCGCCGGTGCCGGCGGGGTCGCCGCGAACGTGATGGACAACCTGCCCGCGTACCTGGTGCTCGAGCCGGCCGCCGGCCACGAGGCCCTCCGCTACGCGGCGCTGCTCATCGGGGTGAACGCCGGGTGCCTCATCACGCCGTGGGCATCCCTCGCCACGCTCCTCTGGCACGCTCGGCTGTCCGCCGAGGGCATCCGGTTGTCGTGGGGGAAGTACATGGCGCTCGGCTGCGTCGTCGCGCCACTGACGGTGGTCGCCGGCGTGCTCGCCCTGGGGGTGTAGCGCGCCGCTCGGTGTCCGCGTCGGGCGCTACAGCCAGTCGCGGTGCTTGAACACGCGGTAGAGCACCAGGCTCGACACGACGATGAGCGCCACGGAGACGAACAGGCCGCCCCACTGCCCCTCGCCGGGGAACGTCACGTTCTGCCCGAAGAACCCCGTGATGGCGGTCGGGATCGCGATGATCGCCGCCCAGCTCGTCACCTTCTTCATCACGGTGTTCTGCCGGTTCGACGCCAGGTTGAGGTTCGTGTCCAGCACGCTCGACACCGCGTCCCGCAGCTGGTCGGCGGAGTCGGCGATCGACACCAGGTGGTCCTCGACGTCGCGGAAGTACGGACGGATGCCGTCGGCGATCGTCTCGGCGTCCCCGTGGAGCAGGGACGCGACGCTGTCCTTCGTCGGGACGACCAGCCGACGGATCACCCCGAGTCCCTTCCGGAGCGCGAACGACCGGCGCTGGATCTGCTGCTCGCGGGGGTTGCCGCGTTCGAACAGGTCGTCCTCGAGCTCGTCGATGTCCTGCTCGATGTCCTCGACCACCGCGGACGCGTGGTCCACCACCGCGTCGAGCAGCCCCCACACCAGCCACGGCACCCCGTGGTCTGCCTGGTCGGCGTTCGCGTCGAGGCGACTCGAGACCTCGCCGATGTCGAAGTCGGCACCGTGGATCGTGACGAGCGCGCGGGGGGTGACGAACGCCTTGACCTCGTGCACGACGACCGAGCCGTCCGCGTTCCGCCCGGCGATGTCGTAGACGACCAGGAACAGGCTGTCGCGGTACCGGTCGAGCTTCGGGCGCTGCCCGCGTTCGACCGCGTCCTCGACGGCGAGCGCGTGGATGCCGAGTTCGACCTCGACGTGTTCGAGGTCCGCCGCGGACGGGTCCGTGTAGTCGATCCAGACGAACGTGTCATCCTCGGCGACGAGGTCCGAGACGCGTTCGACGGGGAAGTCCCGCTCGGCTGCCGATCCGTTCCGCCACGAGCGAGTGCTGACCATGCGCGCCAGCCTAGTGACGGGACGCCTGCGCGCCCGGCGGGGAAGCCTCGCCGAGCGCGCAGTCCGTACAGGTCCGGCTCAGTACGCCGAGACCAGCTTGCCGTCCTCGACCTTCAGGAACTCGTAGACGTCGAAGGTGTCCTCCTGGTGTCCGCTGTCCCCGAAGTACGACGTGTAGTCGTACCCGATCACACCGTCCGAGGTGCTCGTCACCTGGATGCTGCCAGAACCCGAGGTCTCCACCTTGAGCTCCGGCATCGTCTTCACCTCGTACTCGACCGCACCGTCCGCGTCGTACGGTCCGTACCAGGGGCAGCCGCTCAGCGCGTCGACGTCGGTCTTCGCGGCGCACGCCGTGATCTCGTCCGTGACGAACTTCTCCGCGTCGGTCGTGAGCTGCTTCGTCGGCTTCGGGGTGAAGTCGACGTACGGGCTCGACGAGCCGCCGATCGACAGCGTCTTCGTGCCCCCGGTGAAGTACTTCGTCCCGCCGACCTCGACCCGGTAGGTGCCCGGGTAGGCGAGCGACCGGAAGGTCCCGTCCGAGATCGTCCCGACCCGCTTCCCGCCGACCGTGACCGGGGCGCCCTCGAGCGCGGACGCGGCGGTGATCGACACGGACTCCGCCAGGGGAGCGGTGACACGCCACTCGTCCTTCACGAGCCAGCTCGTCCCGGTCCGACGGAGCTCCACCTGACCGGAGCGGTTCTTGCCGCCCTGCGTGTAGCTCACGGTGGCCACGGCACGGTCGCCGCTCGTCGCGACCCGCCCCACACGGACGTCGCTCGGGCGGTTCTTCGCGCTCTTCAGCACGGCGGCGTCGAGCATCGCGGCGTCCTCGGGGACCTCGCTCATCCGCTCGGCGGTCGCGGCGTCGCCCCGGGCGATCGCGTCGACGTAGCTGCGCACCGTCGGCGCAGGGCCCCACACGTTCGAGCGCAGGATCCCGGTGGTCACCGCGCCGGCGACGACCACCACCACGACGGCGCCACCGGCGACGAGCGACCGGACCAGGACCTTCTTGGCACGCGGCGACATGGGCGCAGCGGCGCTCGCCGCATCCGGCCCGACGAACGGCTGCGACGCGCCGGCGGACGGGTGCGATGCGCCGACGAACGGCTGCGAGGCATCGGCGGCCGGCTGGTCCCCCGCGGCCGGGACACCCGACCACCCCGCGGCCTGGGCGGAAGCGGGACCCGACGCGCCCGTCGGCGCCGCGCCCGTCGGCGCCGCGCCGGCCGCCGGCGCTGCCCAGCCGGGTGTCACCGGGCGCGGGTCCGCGCCGACCAGGCGCGACGTGAACAGGACGATCCGCGATCCCAGGCGGGGGACGAGCACCGGAGCCAGGTACCGCGCGACGACCTCGATCGCCGCACCCCACGCGGCGAACACGACCGGGGTCCACGGCGCGACGCCCATCGACCCGGAGCCGCCGACGACGCTGGACCCGGTCGCCGAGTACGAGAACACCCCGGTACCGAGCACGAACACGACCACGCCGACGACGAGCCAGACCGCTGGTGACACGACCCAGTCGAGGGTGGTCCTGACGCGGTCGTTCCGTCGGACGGCGAGTGCGAGGCCGGCGGCGACGGCGGTCAGGGCGACGAAGAGCACGAGCAGCCAGAGCCAGCCGGACGCGCCGCCGAACGCGGAGGCGGTCTGTGCGCCGCTGCCGAAGCCGGACACCCCGACACCGCCGAGGAACCCGAGCGACACGATCGCCGACGCCAGGTTCCCGACGACGAGCGGCAGCGCCGACCCCCACGACGGCTGGACGACGAGCGCGACGACCACCAGGACGACCGTGACGAGCACGACCAGGAACCCGACCTGCCCGACGGCGACGCGAGCGGTGCCGAACGTGCGGACGGCGAGCACCCGGCCTCGTGCGAGCACGGACGGGCGGGCCAGGAGCGCGGACACCGCGCCGATGACGAACGCGCCGAGGATGCTGCCGATGCCGATCGCGTGCACGGCGCTGATCGACACCCCGGACGACGCCGGGAACCTGATGGCGAGCACGAGCCCGGCCAGCGTCGTGAACGCGGTGAGCACCAGCCCGGTCACCGCCGAGGTGACGAGGAGCTGCGGCACGCCCAGCGAGCGGCTGCGAATCCGGCGGGTGAGCACGACGGCGATGACGACCTGCGCCGCGAGCACGAGCGCCGGTGCGACGCCGAGCGACGCGGAGCCCGAGAGGCCGAACAGCGGCACGGACCCCGACACGTGCAGTCGTCCGAAGTCGGCGAGGGCGACGAGCTGCGCAGGAGCCCCGAGCAGCACGCTGATGCCGGACAGCAGGCTCTGCAGGTCGGGAGCGGAGGACGCCGTGCCCGAGTCGGGCACGAATCCGCCGTCGATCGACGCGCCTCCGGACGACCCGGACCCGACGGCGACGATCGCCACGGTCAGCAGCAGCGAGATCCCCGCGACGACGTAGGCCGCGACCCAGGCGCCGGCGCCGGCGATCGCTGCGGCCAGCCAGTCCCGACCGCCGATCGAGCGGAGGAGTCGGCCGAGCGCATCGGGCTCTCGAGGTGCGTCGGACTCTCGAGGTGCGTCGGGCTCTCGAGGGGGGACGGGTGGGGTGTCGCTCACGGCGGGAGTCCTCTCCGGCCGGGCGGCCGCGCACCAGCCCCTCCGGCACGCCGTGTTCCCCCGACACGGGATGCAGCATATCGGAAGCCGCGGATCCTCCGGGAATCAGCTGTCGGCACGCTGGTAACTTCGGACCCGTGCCAGCACCCCACAGCTCTTCCGCCAAGTACTCCTTCGTCGTCGCCTCCAACCGCCTGCCCGTCGACCGCGTCGTGGACGACGAGGGCAACGAGGGCTGGCGGCACTCGCCCGGCGGGCTCGTGACGGCGCTCGAGCCGGTGATGCGCGCGAACGACGGCGCATGGGTCGGCTGGGTGGGGCAGCCGGACGTCGAGGTGGACCCCTTCGACAACGAGGGCATCCACATCGTCCCGGTCCCGCTCAGCACGAGCGAGGTCGAGGAGTACTACGAGGGCTTCAGCAACGACACGCTCTGGCCGCTCTACCACGACGTCATCGAGCACCCGAGCTACCACCGCGACTGGTGGAACTCCTACAAGGGCGTCAACAAGCGCTTCGCCGAGCAGATCGCCGAGATCGTCGAGCAGGACGGCATCGTCTGGGTGCAGGACTACCAGCTGCAGCTCGTCCCGGCGCTCCTCCGCGAGCTCCGCCCGGACCTGACGATCGGCTTCTTCAACCACATCCCGTTCCCACCGGTCGGCATCTACGCGCAGCTGCCGTGGCGTGCGCAGATCCTCGACGGCCTGCTCGGGGCGGACGTGATCGGGTTCCAACGGCACGACGACGCCAGCGACTTCCTCCGCGCGGTGCGGCACATCAAGGGCTACACGACGAAGGGCTCGACGATCGACGTCCCCGTCGACGACCCGAACGCCCCGCGGAGCCGCAAGGGCGTCACCGTCCGCCACGTCGAGGCACGGCACTTCCCGATCTCGATCGACGCCGAGAGCTTCGAGGAGATCGCCCGCCGCCCCGAGGTGCAGGAGCGCGCCCGCGAGATCCGGCAGGGGCTGGGTAACCCGAAGACCGTGCTGCTCGGCGTCGACCGGCTCGACTACACCAAGGGCATCCGGCACCGCATCAAGGCCTTCGGCGAGCTCATCCAGGACGGCCGGGTCAAGGTCGAGGACGCCACGCTCGTGCAGGTCGCGAGCCCGAGCCGGGAGCGTGTCGACACGTACCGGATGCTCCGCGACGAGATCGAACTGAGCGTCGGGCGGCTGAACGGCGACCTCGGCACGATCACGCACCAGCCGATCTCGTACCTGCACCACGGCTACCCGCGGGAGGAGATGGTGGCGCTCTACCTGGCCGCGGACATCATGCTCGTGACCGCGCTCCGGGACGGCATGAACCTCGTCGCGAAGGAGTACGTCGCCACCCGCTTCGACAACGACGGCGTGCTGATCCTCTCCGAGTTCGCCGGCGCCGCCGACGAGCTGAAGCAGGCGGTGATCATCAACCCGCACGACATCGGCGCCCTGAAGGACTCGATCCAGCGTGCCATCGAGATGCCGAAGCGCGAGCGCTCGACGCGGATGCGCGCGCTCCGGAAGCGCGTCCGCGACAACGACGTCGCCCGCTGGTCGCGCTCGTTCCTCGAGGCACTCGACCGGCACGCTCCGCGCAACGCGCGGATCGACCCGACCGGTGCGGAACGGCACCGCGAGGCCCAGACCGACAACATGTCGATCTTCGACCAGGACGCGCAGACCGCGCGTGCAGCGGAGGACACCCGGGAGGCCCGTGATGCGTGACCAGTCCACGAACGTCGACGAGACGGCGGCTCCGGAGCTCGACACGGCCCTCGCGGACCTGGCGGCGTCCAGCACGCTGCTGGTCGCGCTGGACTTCGACGGCACGTTGGCGCCATTCGCCGACGACCCCGGTCAGGTCGGTGCCCTGCCGGGGAGCTGGGCGGCGGTCCTGACGCTGCAGCGCGCGAAGGACACCGAGGTGGTGCTCGTCTCCGGCCGCCCGCTCGACTCGCTCGCCCGGGTCACGCAGGCGCCGGAGGACATGTCGCTCGTCGGCTCGCACGGCGTGGAGTGGCGCGTCGACGGCCACGACCAAGAGGCACTGACCGCCGAGGAGCACGACCGCGTCGTGCGGATCGGTGCGGCGCTCGACGCCGTCGGGGAGCGCTTCCCCGGGGTCGTCATCGAGCACAAGCCGGCAGGGCACGGCGTGCACACGCGCCGGGTGAGCGCCGAGGTCGCGGCCGAGGCGAACGCCGCAGCGAGTGCGGCGGCGCACGAGGCCGACGCCGACGTCCTCGAACGCGGCGGCAAGGACATCCTCGAGTTCGCTGTGCGACACGTCACCAAGGGCGACGCCATCGACCGGCTCCGCGAGCTCCGTGGTGCCGAGGCGGTGTTCTTCGCCGGGGACGACGTCACCGACGAGGACGCCTTCCGGGTGCTCCGCGACGGCGACGTCGGTGTGAAGGTGGGGGAGGGCGACACGCTCGCCGGCCACCGGGTCGCCGATCCGGCGGCCCTGACCGACGTCCTGAAGCAGCTCGCGAGACTGCGTGCGGTGCGCTGAGGACGTGACCACAGCCTCCAGGCCGATGCGTACGCATGAAAGTGCGCCACTGGTATCCCAATCGGTCCTAGACTCACTCCATGCCTGATATCGACGTCAAGCCGCGGAGCCGAGTCGTCACCGACGGGATCGAAGCAACCACCTCGCGTGGGATGCTGCGTGCCGTCGGGATGGGGGACGAGGACTGGGAGAAGCCGCAGATCGGCATCGCCTCGTCCTGGAACGAGATCACCCCGTGCAACCTGAGCCTCGACCGGCTCGCCCAGGGCGCCAAGGAAGGCGTCCACGGCGGCGGCGGGTACCCCCTGCAGTTCGGCACCATCTCGGTGTCGGACGGTATCTCGATGGGCCACGAGGGGATGCACTTCTCCCTCGTCTCCCGTGAGGTCATCGCCGACAGCGTCGAGACCGTCGTGAACGCCGAGCGCCTGGACGGCACCGTCCTGCTCGCCGGCTGCGACAAGTCGCTCCCCGGCATGCTCATGGCCGCCGCGCGGCTCGACCTCGCGAGCGTCTTCCTCTACGCGGGGTCGGTCATGCCCGGCTACGTGAAGCAGGCCGACGGCTCGATGAAGGAAGTCACGATCATCGACTCCTTCGAGGGCGTCGGCGCGTGCAAGGCCGGCACGATGAGCGAAGAAGAGCTCAAGAAGATCGAGTGCGCGATCGTCCCCGGCGAAGGTGCCTGTGGCGGCATGTACACAGCGAACACCATGGCCTCGGTCGCCGAGGCGCTCGGGATGTCGCTCCCCGGCTCCGCCGCGCCGCCCAGCGCCGACCGCCGCCGCGACTACTACGCGCACCGCTCCGGCGAGGCCGTCGTGAACATGCTCGAGCACGGCATCACCGCCCGACAGATCCTGACGAAGGAGGCGTTCGAGAACGCCATCGCCGTCGCCATGGCACTCGGGGGCTCGACCAACGTCGTGCTGCACCTCCTCGCGATCGCGCACGAGGCCGAGGTCGAGCTGAGCCTCGACGACTTCAACCGCATCGGCTCCAAGGTCCCGCACCTGGCGGACATGAAGCCCTTCGGCAAGTACGTCATGGTCGACGTCGACCGCAACGGCGGCATCCCCGTGATCATGAAGGCGCTGCTCGACGCCGGCCTGCTGCACGGCGACTGCATGACCGTGACGGGCAAGACCGTCGCCGAGAACCTCGCCGAGATCGACCCGCCGGAGCTCGACGGCGAGGTGTTCCGCAAGCTCGACAACCCGATCCACGAGACCGGTGGCCTGACGATCCTGCAGGGCTCCTTCGCGCCGGAGGGCGCCGTGGTGAAGACCGCGGGCTTCGACGCATCGGTGTTCGAAGGGCCGGCGCGCGTGTTCGACCGCGAGCGCTCGGCGATGGACGCCCTCACCGAGGGCAGGATCCAGAAGGGCGACGTCGTCGTCATCCGGTACGAGGGCCCCAAGGGCGGCCCCGGCATGCGTGAGATGCTCGCCATCACCGCGGCCATCAAGGGCGCTGGCCTCGGCAAGGATGTACTACTCTTGACCGACGGACGATTCTCAGGCGGCACAACCGGCCTGTGCATCGGCCACATCGCACCGGAAGCAGTGGACGCAGGTCCAGTTGCATTCGTGCGCGATGGCGACCGCATCCGTGTCGACATCGCGGCTCGCTCGCTCGACCTACTGGTCGAGCCTGCCGAGCTGGAAGCCCGCCGTGACGGCTGGGCTCCGCTGCCCCCGCGCTACACCCGCGGAGTCCTCGCGAAGTACGCCAAGCTCGTGCAGTCCGCCGCCAAGGGCGCGGTCACGGGCTAGCGTTCGACACCCGCACCACCGCCATCTCTCCAGGCAAGGAACCCTTCATGCCCACGGAAGCCACACCGCTGTCCGCGGCCACCGGAGCGCGTCGCACTCCCGAGGTCCTGACCGGCTCGGGAGCCGTCCTCCGGACACTCGAGCACCTCGGGATCACCGACGTCTTCGGGCTGCCCGGCGGCGCGATCATCCCGTTCTACGACGAGCTCATGGCGTCGAAGACGATCCGCCACATCCTGGTCCGACACGAGCAGGGCGCCGGCCACGCCGCCGAGGGCTACGCGTCCGCGTCCGGCAAGGTCGGCGTCGCCATCGCGACGTCCGGTCCCGGCGCGACGAACCTCGTCACCGCGATCGCCGACGCCTACATGGACTCGGTGCCGTTCATCGCGATCACCGGCCAGGTGTTCTCGACGCTGATGGGCACCGACGCCTTCCAGGAAGCGGACATCGTCGGCATCACCATGCCGATCACGAAGCACTCGTTCCTCGTGACCGACCCGGCCGACGTGCCGGCGACCCTGGCCGCCGCGCACCTCATCGCGACGACCGGACGCCCGGGTCCCGTGCTGGTGGACATCACGAAGGACGCCCAGCAGAAGTCGGCGCCGTACGTCTGGCCGCCCAAGATCGACCTGCCCGGCTACCGGCCGGTCACCAAGGCGCACGGCAAGCAGATCACCGCGGCCGCGCAGCTCCTCGCCGGTGCCGAGCGTCCGGTGCTCTACGTCGGCGGCGGCGTCGTCCGCTCGCGCGCGACGGCCGAATTGCTCGCGTTCGCCGAGGCCACGGGTGCGCCCGTCGTCACGACGCTGATGGCTCGCGGGGCCTTCCCGGACTCGCACCCGCAGCACCTCGGCATGCCCGGCATGCACGGCACCGTCCCCGCGGTGCTCGGCCTGCAGGACAGCGACCTGATCGTCGCGCTCGGCGCCCGGTTCGACGACCGCGTGACCGGCAAGGCCGACGAGTTCGCGCCGGACGCCAAGGTCGTGCACGTCGACATCGACCCCGCCGAGATCTCGAAGATCCGCTTCGCCGACGTCCCGATCGTGGGCGACGCGCGCGAGGTGCTCATCGACCTGCTCGACGCGTGGGGCGGCATCCCCGTCGAGGACCGCGCATCGACGGCCGACTGGTGGACGAAGCTCCGCCAGCTCAAGGTCGACTTCCCGCTCGGGTACGCGGAGCCCACCGACGGACTGCTCGCCCCGCAGGCGATCATCCGGCGCATCGGCGAGCTCACCGGACCCGAGGGCATCTACGCCTCCGGGGTCGGCCAGCACCAGATGTGGTCGGCGCAGTTCATCCAGTACGAGCGCCCGAACGCGTGGCTGAACTCCGGCGGCGCCGGGACGATGGGCTACTCGGTCCCCGCTGCCATGGGGGCGAAGGTCGCCGAGCCCGACCGGGTGGTCTGGGCGATCGACGGCGACGGCTGCTTCCAGATGACGAACCAGGAACTCGCGACCTGTGTCATCAACGACATCCCGATCAAGGTCGCGATCATCAACAACTCGTCGCTCGGCATGGTCCGGCAGTGGCAGACGCTGTTCTACGACGGCCGCCACTCGTTCACGGACCTGGAGACCGGTCACTCGACGCGTCGTGTGCCGGACTTCGTCAAGCTCGCCGACGCCTACGGTGCGCTCGGCATCCGGGTCGAGAAGGCCGACGAGGTCGACGCGGCGATCAAGCTCGCCCTCGAGACGAACGACCGGCCCGTGGTGATCGACTTCGTCGTGAGCCGTGACTCGATGGTCTGGCCGATGGTCCCGCAGGGGGTCAGCAACTCGTCCATCGAGTACGCCCAGGCCCTCGCTCCCACCTGGGACGAGGAAGACGCCGACATGACGGGGGAGACCGCATGAGCCACGTCCTGTCCCTCCTGGTCGAGGACAAGCCGGGTCTGCTGACCCGCGTCGCCGGGCTCTTCGCCCGCCGCGGCTTCAACATCGAGTCCCTCGCCGTGGGCAACACCGAGGTCGCTGGCCTGTCCCGCATCACGGTCGTCGTCGACGTCGAGGACCTGCCGCTCGAACAGGTGACCAAGCAGCTCAACAAGCTCGTCAACGTCATCAAGATCGTCGAACTCGACTTCTCGCAGTCGGTCCAGCGCGAGCACATGCTCGTGAAGGTCCGTGTCGACAACCAGACGCGCTCGGCCGTGCTCGAAGCAGTGAACCTGTTCCGCGCCCAGGTCGTCGACGTCGCGAACGACTCGCTCATCGTCGAGGTGACCGGTGACCCCGGCAAGATCCAGGCGATCCTCCGCGTGCTCGAGCCCTACGGCATCAAGGAGCTCGCCCGAGCGGGCCTCCTCGGCATGGGCCGCGGACCGAAGAGCATCACCGACCGGGTGCGCTGAGCGCCACCCGGCCCCGAACGAACCACAACCAAGGAGATCACGCACCGTGACTGACATCGTGTACGACGCCGACGCCGACCTGACCCTCATCCAGGGCAAGAAGGTCGCGGTCATCGGCTACGGATCGCAGGGCCACGCCCACGCCCTCAACCTCCGCGACTCCGGCGTCGAGGTGAAGATCGGTCTGCAGGAGGGCTCGAAGAGCCGCCAGAAGGCCGAAGAGGCGGGCTTCGAGGTCCTCACCCCTGCCGAGGTCACCAAGTGGGCCGACGTCGTCGTGATCCTCGCGCCGGACCAGGTCCAGCGCATCGTCTACAAGGACGACATCGAGCCGAACCTCAAGCAGGGCGCGACCCTCGTCTTCGGCCACGGCTTCAACATCCGCTACGGCTACATCGAGGCGCCGGAGGGCGTGGACGTGTCGCTCGTCGCACCGAAGGGCCCCGGCCACACCGTGCGCCGCGAGTACGAGGCCGGCCGTGGCGTCCCCGTGATCGTCGCCGTCGAGGTCGACGCGTCCGGCTCCGCCTGGGACCTCGCGTGGTCCTACTCCAAGGCGATCGGTGGCCTCCGCTCCGGCGGCATCAAGACCACCTTCACCGAGGAGACCGAGACCGACCTGTTCGGTGAGCAGGCCGTCCTCTGCGGTGGCACGTCGCAGCTCATCCAGTACGGCTTCGAGACCCTCGTCGAGGCGGGCTACCAGCCGCAGATCGCCTACTTCGAGGTGCTCCACGAGCTCAAGCTCATCGTCGACCTCATCTGGGAGGGCGGCCTCACCAAGCAGCGCTGGTCGATCTCCGACACCGCCGAGTTCGGTGACTACGTCTCCGGCCCCCGCGTGATCTCGCCCGAGGTCAAGGAGAACATGAAGGCGGTGCTCGCCGACATCCAGGACGGCACCTTCGCCAAGCGCTTCATCGACGACCAGGACGCCGGCGCCCCGGAGTTCAAGGCGCTCCGCGAGAAGGGCGAGGGCCACCCGATCGAGGCGACCGGTCGCGAGCTGCGCAAGCTGTTCGCGTGGAAGCAGTCGGACTCCGACTACGTCGACGGTTCCGCAGCGCGGTAGTCTTCCCCAGACCACTCGACGACGAGGCGGCGGTGTGCACCCGTGCACCGCCGCCTCTCGATGTGACCCGAACGTTATGCAGCAGCACTCCAACACCTCCGACGCCGTCGACCGGCGTCCCTCAGGCGACGCGCAGCGCGTTGCGCGACATGCGTCGTCCGTGGCGCCCGCACCGTGGCAGAACCGTACCGATCGGCATGGGATGATCGACGGATGGCGGTGACGAAGCGAGCGGTCCACATCGGCGCCGGCAAGATCGGGCGCGGATTCGTGGGCCAGTTCCTCGTGGCCAGCGGTTACGAGCTGACCTTCGTCGACGTCGACGAGCGGGTCGTCCATGCCCTCAACGAAGCCGGTCGCTTCGTGGTGCACGAGGTCGGCGAGATGCCGGTCGAGCACCTCGTCTACGGGTTCCGTGCGCTCAGCAGCAAGACCGACCGCGACGCCGTCGTCCGGGCGATCGCCGAGGCGGACGTCGTCACCACGGCCGTCGGTGCCCGCACGCTGCCGCTCGTCGCGCCGGTCATCGCCGAAGGGCTCGCGGCGCGGCCGCTCGAGCGCGGTGACGTCACCATCGTCGCCTGCGAGAACGCCTTCAACGCGACGGACTCCCTGCACGCCAGCATCCGTCGCGCCCCGATCCTCGAAGACCGCGACATCGCCGCCGTCTTCGCGAACTGCGCGATCGACCGCATCGTCCCCGACCAGTCCGGTGTGCTCGGGCAGTCGGGCGGACTCGACGTCGTGCTCGAGCCGTTCTACGAGTGGGTCATCGAGCGCACCCCCTTCGCGAGCTCGGACGCCGAGCCCCCGGAGATCGAGGGCGTGACCTGGGTCGACGACCTCCAGCCGTTCGTCGAGCGCAAGCTCTACACGGTGAACACGGCCCACGCGACGGCTGCCTACCACGGCTACGTCCGCGGGATCCGGCTCATCCGCGAAGCGCTCGAGGACACCGCCGTGAAGGCCGAGGTCGACGGCGTCCTCGCGGAGACCACGGCGCTCCTCATCGCGAAGCACGGCTTCGACCCCGAGGAACACGCGCACTACGTGGCCGCGAACCTCTCCCGGATCGCGAACCCCCACCTGCCGGACACCACCGTCCGCGTCGGTCGGAACCCGCTCCGCAAGCTCGGGCGCCGCGAACGCTTCGTCGGGCCGGCAGCGCAGCTCGCCGAGCGCGGACTCCCCGTGGAGCACCTGCTCGGCGCTGTCCGCGTCGCGCTCGAGTTCGACGACGAGAACGACCCCGAGTCGATCGAGCTGCACGCGTTGCTCCGGTCGGGGGCCACGGCACACGCGCTCACCGAGATCCTCACCGGTCTCATGGAGAGCCACCCGCTGTTCCCGTCCGTCCGGGACGTCGTCGCCGAGGTGCTCGAGTCCCAGGCCGCCGACGCCTGACCGGCGTCGTCAGCCGGGCGTCCGGTCCCGAGGTCGCCGCGTCTCTCGTAGAATCGTGGGCATGACCCCGGCACCTCCCGCACACGACGACGCCGCGGCGTCCCCGCCGGACGGCGCGCTCGACCACGACGACGACGCAGCCCTGCAGTGGGGCGACGCGGACGACGCCACCCACGTCGACGCCGCGCACAACCCGGTCCGCGTCAAGGCACGCCGCGAGCACGACCCCGAGGAACCGCTCGGTTCGAGCGCACTCGTCGGCATGGGCGTGTTCGGTGGCATCTACCTGCTCTACACGGTGGCGTGGCTCGTCAGCGCGAGTCTCCTCACCGTCACGGGCTCCGGTGTCGCGGGCATCGTGTCCGAGGTGATGCGTGTCCTCGCGATCATGGCTCCCGCATTCTGGTTCGCCGCCACGCTCTGGCTCGGGCAGGGGAGCAGGAACCGCACCAAGTTCGTCTGGCTCCTCATCGGGGCGGTCGTCCTGATCCCGTGGCCGTTCATCATGACCAGGAGCTTCGGGTGAGCGCCGCCGTCTCCGAGCGGCCGCGCACGGTCACCGTCGGCAAGGCGGTCGTCTGGGGGGTCGCGGCCGTGTGCCTGGCGTACGTCACCTGGCAGGCCGTCGGCAACCTCGTCGGCGTCTCGAAGTCCGTGTCGGACTTCAACGAGTTCGTCCGGAAGAACGGCGGCACCGGCCTCGAGACGTCGACGCCGTGGGTGGCGCTCGTCCTCGACGTGCTGATCGCGCCGGCCGCCTTCGTCGCCGCCTGGCTGGTGTCGCGCCGGATGGACCTGGTCCGCACGGTCGTCGTCTTCGTCGCCGCGCTCTGCGCGGTCTCCGCGCTCTGGTTCACGCTCCTGCAGTACGTGTCCTCGACGCTCCGCATCGGTTCCTGACACCGGACTGGAGGCCCGTGGCGACGCCGCCACGGGCCTCCATCCCGTCTTGTGGTTCTCCACAGGGCTGCTGCCGCGGTCGTAACGGCCTGCTCGCGTCGATACGATGGTGGGATACCGCCCGTCTCGTGTGAGGAAACAGCAGCTGTGCCGAAGCCGGTCGTCCTGATCGCCGAAGAACTCTCGCCCGCCACAGTCGACGCCCTCGGGCCCGACTTCGAGATCCGGAACGTGGACGGCACCGACCGATCCGCACTCCTGGCCTCCCTCGCCGACGCGCACGCCATCCTGGTGCGCTCCGCCACCAAGGTCGACGCCGAAGCGATCGCCGCAGCCCCGAACCTCAAGGTCGTCGCCCGTGCGGGTGTCGGCCTCGACAACGTCGACATCAAGGCGGCCACCACGGCCGGCGTGATGGTCGTCAACGCCCCGACGTCGAACATCATCTCGGCGGCCGAGCTGACGGTCGGGCACATCCTGTCGCTCGCGCGGCACATCCCGGCGGCGCACGCGTCGCTCGCGGCCGGCGCGTGGAAGCGTTCCGCGTACACCGGCGTCGAGCTCTACGAGAAGACCGTCGGCATCATCGGCCTCGGCCGCATCGGCGCGCTCATCACCCAGCGCCTGCAGGCCTTCGGCGTCTCGGTCATCGCGTACGACCCCTACGTCACCACCGCCCGTGCGCAGCAGCTCGGGGTGGAGCTCGTCTCCCTCGACGACCTGCTGCGGCGCGCCGACTTCGTCACGATCCACATGCCGAAGACGCCGGAGACCCTCGGCATGATCTCGGATGACCAGTTCGCCATCATGAAGCCGACGGCCTTCGTGGTGAACGTCGCCCGCGGTGGCCTCATCGACGAAGACGCGCTGCACCGTGCGCTCACGTCGAACCAGATAGCCGGTGCCGGGCTCGACGTCTTCGTGTCGGAGCCCCCGACGGACTCGCCGCTCGTCTCGCTGCCGAACGTCGTCGTCACGCCGCACCTCGGAGCGTCCACCGACGAAGCACAGGAGAAAGCGGGCGTCTCGGTCGCCAAGTCGGTGCGGCTCGCGCTCGGCGGGGAGCTCGTCCCCGACGCGGTGAACGTCGCCGGCGGCGTCATCGACCCGTACGTGCGCCCTGGCATCCCGCTCGTCGAGAAGCTCGGCCAGGTCTTCACGGCCCTCGCCACCTCGCCGGTGACCAGCATCGACGTCGAGGTCCACGGCGAGCTCGCCGAGTTCGACGTCAGCGTCCTCAAGCTGGCGGCACTCAAGGGCGTCTTCACCGACGTCGTGAGCGACCAGGTGTCCTACGTCAACGCCCCGCTCATCGCGGAGCAGCGCGGGGTCAGCGTGCGGCTCATCACCGACTCGGACAGCCCGGAGTACCGCAACGTGCTGACGATCCGTGGCGCCCAGTCCGAAGGCCCGGCGATCAGCGTCTCCGGCACGCTCACCGGCCCGAAGCAGGTCGAGAAGCTCGTGGAGATCAACGGCTACGACGTCGAGGTCGCACTCGACAAGCACCACGTGGTCATGGACTACACCGACCGGCCCGGCATCGTCGCGGTCTACGGCAAGGAGTTCGGCGAGGCGGGCATCAACATCGCCGCCATGCAGATCGCGCGGCACTCGGCCGGTGGTCAGGCGCTCAGCGTCCTGACCGTCGACTCGCCCGTGCCGGCGGACATCCTCGAGCACGTCCGTTCGACGATCGACGCCTCCTCGCTCCGCGAGATCGACATCACGCTCTAGGGGAGCACTCATGACGCAGACGCTCAAGCTCGCCGTCATCCGTGGTGACGGCATCGGACCAGAGGTCGTGGACGAGGCCCTCAAGGTCCTGCACGCCGTCACACCGGACGACCTCGTCATCGAGGAGACCCCGTTCTCGCTCGGAGCCACCCGGTTCCTCGAGACCGGCGACATCCTGACGGACGAGGACATGGCTGCTGTCGCGGCGCACGATGCGATCCTGCTCGGCGCGGTCGGCGGGGATCCCCGTGATCCCCGCCTGGCCGGCGGCATCATCGAGCGTGGGCTGCTGCTGAAGCTGCGGTTCGCCTTCGACCACTACGTCAACCTGCGTCCGACGAAGGTCTACGACTCCGTCGTCACACCGCTGGCCTCCCCGGGGGACGTCGACTTCGTCGTCGTGCGGGAAGGGACCGAGGGGCCCTACGTCGGCAACGGGGGAGCGATCCGCGTCGGCACGCCGCACGAGATCGCGACCGAGGTCTCGGTGAACACGGCGTACGGCGTCGAGCGCACCGTGCGGTACGCGTTCGACCTGGCGGACCGTCGTCCCCGCAAGCACCTGACGCTCGTGCACAAGAGCAACGTGCTCGTGAACGCCGGGGCGCTCTGGCAGCGCACGGTGGCCGCGGTCGGGGCGGAGTACCCGGACGTCACCGTGGACTACCAGCACGTCGACGCCGTCACCATCCACATGGTGCGGGAGCCTGCTAGGTTCGACGTCATCGTCACCGACAACCTCTTCGGCGACATCATCACCGACCTGGCCGGCGCGATCAGCGGCGGCATCGGTCTGGCGGCCTCGGGCAACATCAACCCGGACGGCACCTTCCCCAGCATGTTCGAGCCGGTGCACGGATCCGCGCCGGACATCGCGGGCCAGCAGAAGGCCGATCCCACGGCCGCCATCCTCTCCGTCGCACTCCTCCTCGACCACATCGGTCGGGGTGACCTGGCGACGGCGGTGACACGGGCGGTGGAAGCGGACCTGGCTGACCGGGGCACCACGCAGCGTCGCACGGCCGAGATCGGCGACGCCATCGCCGCCGCGGCCACAGCGCGCACCACCACCGCCTGAAAGGGAGCCACACCGATGAGCACCGAGACAGTCTTCGGACTCGAGTTCTCCACCACCCCGTCCGCTGAGCGCCGTGCCGAGGCGGAGCGCGAGACGATCCTGGCGGACCCGGGGTTCGGCAAGCACTTCACCGACCACATGGCGACCGTCGAGTGGACGCTCGACGCCGGCTGGCACGACGCCTCGATCCACCCGTACGGGCCGCTCTCGCTCGACCCCAGCGCCAGCGTGCTGCACTACGCGCAGGAGATCTTCGAGGGCCTGAAGGCGTACCGCCACGCCGACGGCTCGGTGTGGACGTTCCGACCGGAAGCGAACGCCGAGCGGTTCCAGCGCTCCGCGCGCCGACTCGCGCTGCCGGAGCTGCCGGTCGAGGTGTTCGTCGAGTCGATCCGGCAACTGGTCAGGACCGACGTCGATTGGGTGCCGAGTGCCCCGGAGACGAGCCTGTACCTGCGGCCGTTCATGATCGCCACGGAGTCGTTCCTCGGGGTCCGTGCGGCCCAGGCGGTGTCCTACCACTGCATCGCGAGCCCGGCCGGGGCCTACTTCACGTCCGGGCCGAAGCCGGTGTCCATCTGGCTGTCGTCGAACTACGCCCGTGCGGGTCGGGGTGGCACCGGTGCGGCCAAGACCGGCGGCAACTACGCCGCCTCGCTGCTGCCCCAGCAAGAGGCGTACGAGCACGGCTGCCAGCAGGTGATGTTCCTCGACTCCGAAGAGGGCAAGTACCTCGAAGAGCTCGGCGGCATGAACGTCGTGCTCGTGAAGGCGGACGGCACGCTCGTGACGCCCGACTCGGACTCCATCCTCGAAGGGATCACGCGCGACTCGATCCTGCAGCTCGCGGAAGACCGCGGCCTGCGGGTCGAGCGGCGTCGGGTGACCCTCGACGAGTGGCATGACGGCGTCGCGGACGGCTCCATCACCGAGGCCTTCGCGTGCGGTACCGCCGCCGTGGTGACCCCGATCGCCGAACTCCGCGGCGACGGCTTCACGATCGGATCGCCCACGGTCGGTGCTGGCGAACTGACTATGTCCCTCCGAGAAGAGCTCACCGACATCCAGTCCGGCCGTCGTCCCGACCCGCACGGGTGGATGACCAAGCTGACCGACGCGTCCTGATCCCGGGCTCGGCGTCGGTAGGGTCGAACGGTGAAGATCGCACGGTTCAGCAGCAAGGGTGAAGACCCCCGGTACGGCATCCTCGACGAGCGCGCTCTGGTGGTGCTCGCGGGAGACCCGATGTACCAGGGCTTCGAGACCACGGGGGAGCGGGTGCCCCTGTCGGAAGCGAAGCTCCTCGCACCGGTGATCCCGCGCTCCAAGGTCATCGGCGTCGGACTCAACTACGCCGAGCACGCCGACGAGATGGACGACGTGTCGGGTGACGACCCCGTGGTGTTCCTCAAGCCGAACACCTCGGTCATCGGCCCGGACGATCCCATCCGTCTGCCGGAGGGCGTCGGCCGCGTCGATCACGAGGGCGAACTCGCCATCGTGATCGGTTCGCTCGCGAAGAACGTCACGCGCGAGGACTTCGCGAGTGTCATCCTCGGGTACACGATCGCGAACGACGTGACCGCCCGTGACCTCCAGGCCCGTGACGGCCAGTGGACCCGGGCGAAGGGGTTCGACACGTTCTGCCCGCTCGGCCCGGTGATCGAGACCGAGATCGACCCGTCGGACATCCGTCTCGAGACCCGCGTCGACGGCGACCTGCGCCAGGTGGCGTCGACGAGCGAGATGGTGCACGACATCCCGTCGCTCATCGAGTTCGTGTCGTCGATCTGGACGCTCCTGCCCGGGGACGTCATCCTCACCGGGACCCCCGCCGGCGTGGGGGAGATCCGCGACGGCGAGGTCGTCGAGGTGACGATCTCCGGCATCGGCACGTTGAAGAACCCGGTCATCGCCCGCAAGTGACGACCAGACCGAGGGCCCCACATCCACCCGGATGTGGGGCCCTTCGTCGTTCGACGACACCTGTTCCCCGTCGTTCCGGGCGACACGCCGTCGTGCAGCCCCGGTTTGCCCGATCCGCGGATCGTGCGTAGAGTTCTTACTCGTCACCCCAAAGGTGCGGCGGAGAAGCCGAGACGGTCACCCGGAGCGAAAGCCCCGGTGATGCAGTCCAGCCGAGCCGACCTCAAGCGGGACCACCCACTCCAATGAAGCCGGTCGAAAGACCGCCACTGAAGTAGTGGTACAGTACCGAAGTTGCCCGAGCGGGCATTCCCTCCGGGGAGAAGAAGCTCGGCGCGTCTGGTCCTTGAGAACTCAACAGCGTGCACATTGTCAATGCCAATTTATTGACCCCGTGCTCGGCCGGTTTTGCTGGTCGAGTCGGAGACAATTCCTTTTGGATTGAAGATTGTCAGTAGACAGTCAACAGTCAAGATCAACTCGCTGGCACTTCGGTGTTGGTTGTAATTTTTTTACGGAGAGTTTGATCCTGGCTCAGGACGAACGCTGGCGGCGTGCTTAACACATGCAAGTCGAACGATGATGCCCAGCTTGCTGGGTGGATTAGTGGCGAACGGGTGAGTAACACGTGAGTAACCTGCCCCTGACTCTGGGATAAGCGTTGGAAACGACGTCTAATACTGGATATGATCGCCGGCCGCATGGTCTGGTGGTGGAAAGATTTTTTGGTTGGGGATGGACTCGCGGCCTATCAGCTTGTTGGTGAGGTAATGGCTCACCAAGGCGACGACGGGTAGCCGGCCTGAGAGGGTGACCGGCCACACTGGGACTGAGACACGGCCCAGACTCCTACGGGAGGCAGCAGTGGGGAATATTGCACAATGGGCGAAAGCCTGATGCAGCAACGCCGCGTGAGGGATGACGGCCTTCGGGTTGTAAACCTCTTTTAGTAGGGAAGAAGCGAAAGTGACGGTACCTGCAGAAAAAGCACCGGCTAACTACGTGCCAGCAGCCGCGGTAATACGTAGGGTGCAAGCGTTGTCCGGAATTATTGGGCGTAAAGAGCTCGTAGGCGGTTTGTCGCGTCTGCTGTGAAATCCCGAGGCTCAACCTCGGGCTTGCAGTGGGTACGGGCAGACTAGAGTGCGGTAGGGGAGATTGGAATTCCTGGTGTAGCGGTGGAATGCGCAGATATCAGGAGGAACACCGATGGCGAAGGCAGATCTCTGGGCCGTAACTGACGCTGAGGAGCGAAAGCATGGGGAGCGAACAGGATTAGATACCCTGGTAGTCCATGCCGTAAACGTTGGGCGCTAGATGTAGGGACCTTTCCACGGTTTCTGTGTCGTAGCTAACGCATTAAGCGCCCCGCCTGGGGAGTACGGCCGCAAGGCTAAAACTCAAAGGAATTGACGGGGGCCCGCACAAGCGGCGGAGCATGCGGATTAATTCGATGCAACGCGAAGAACCTTACCAAGGCTTGACATACACCGGAAACGGCCAGAGATGGTCGCCCCCTTGTGGTCGGTGTACAGGTGGTGCATGGTTGTCGTCAGCTCGTGTCGTGAGATGTTGGGTTAAGTCCCGCAACGAGCGCAACCCTCGTTCTATGTTGCCAGCGGGTTATGCCGGGGACTCATAGGAGACTGCCGGGGTCAACTCGGAGGAAGGTGGGGATGACGTCAAATCATCATGCCCCTTATGTCTTGGGCTTCACGCATGCTACAATGGCCGGTACAAAGGGCTGCGATACCGTAAGGTGGAGCGAATCCCAAAAAGCCGGTCTCAGTTCGGATTGAGGTCTGCAACTCGACCTCATGAAGTCGGAGTCGCTAGTAATCGCAGATCAGCAACGCTGCGGTGAATACGTTCCCGGGCCTTGTACACACCGCCCGTCAAGTCATGAAAGTCGGTAACACCCGAAGCCGGTGGCCTAACCCTTGTGGAAGGAGCCGTCGAAGGTGGGATCGGTGATTAGGACTAAGTCGTAACAAGGTAGCCGTACCGGAAGGTGCGGCTGGATCACCTCCTTTCTAAGGAGCATCTGGCACCGCTTGCGGTGTCCAGGCGCCCGATTCGGACCGAACGTGTCCGACGGGTAGCTCATGGGTGGAACATTGACAGTGCAGTCGGGAGCGCAGCTTCCGGTCTTAGTACGCCAGGCCTTCGGGTCGGGTTGGAAGGGGTCGGGGGTGAGCGGGCTGGCTGGTGCACGTTGTTGGGTCCTGAGGGACCAGGCTTCCCGCCTCCCACGAGAGTGGTGGTGGGGGTTGGGCCGGCGGAGGAATCCGTTTCGGTTCTTCGATGGGCCACATGAAGCTAGCTGTTACGGCTGGGGGAGTGTGGTGCCGATCGTATGTTGAGAACTACACAGTGGACGCGAGCATCTTAGATCGCTCGCAACAAGGACTGCCCTCTGGGTGGTCGTGTTGTCGAGTCGATCGCAATTTTAATCTTTGTGGTCAAGTTTCTAAGAGCAAACGGTGGATGCCTTGGCATCTGGAGCCGAAGAAGGACGTAGAAATCTGCGATAAGCCTCGGGGAGCTGATAATCGAGCTGTGAGCCGAGGATTTCCGAATGGGGAAACCCCGCCAGGCGACTTGTCGACCTGGTGACTCCCGCCTGAATATATAGGGCGGGTAGAGGGAACGTGGGGAAGTGAAACATCTCAGTACCCACAGGAAGAGAAAACAACATGTGATTCCGTGAGTAGTGGCGAGCGAAAGCGGATGAGGCTAAACCGATCATGTGTGATAGCCGGCGGGCGTTGCATGGTCGGGGTTGTGGGACACGTCACTCAGTTCTGCCGGACTGGGGCGGTTACAGCGCATCATAGTCGAACCGGTTTGAAAGCCGGGCCGTAGTGGGTGCCAGCCCCGTAGACGAAATGGTGTTATGGCCGGATGTGTATCCCAAGTAGCACGGGGCCCGAGAAATCCCGTGTGAATCTGTCAGGACCACCTGATAAGCCTAAATACTCCCAGATGACCGATAGCGGACAAGTACCGTGAGGGAAAGGTGAAAAGTACCCCGGGAGGGGAGTGAAATAGTACCTGAAACCGTTTGCTTACAAACCGTCGGAGCCTCCTTGTAGGGGTGACGGCGTGCCTTTTGAAGAATGAGCCTGCGAGTTAGTGATATGTGGCGAGGTTAACCCGTGTGGGGCAGCCGTAGCGAAAGCGAGTCTGAATAGGGCGATTCAGTCGCATGTCCTAGACCCGAAGCGAAGTGATCTATCCATGGCCAGGTTGAAGCGACGGTAAGACGTCGTGGAGGACCGAACCCACTTCAGTTGAAAATGGAGGGGATGAGCTGTGGATAGGGGTGAAAGGCCAATCAAACTTCGTGATAGCTGGTTCTCTCCGAAATGCATTTAGGTGCAGCGTTGCGTGTTTCTCGCCGGAGGTAGAGCTACTGGATGGCCGATGGGCCTCAACAGGTTACTGACGTCAGCCAAACTCCGAATGCCGGTGAGTGAGAGCGCAGCAGTGAGACGGTGGGGGATAAGCTTCATCGTCGAGAGGGAAACAACCCAGACTACCAACTAAGGCCCCTAAGCGTGTGCTAAGTGGGAAAGGATGTGGAGTTGCATAGACAACCAGGAGGTTGGCTTAGAAGCAGCCACCCTTGAAAGAGTGCGTAATAGCTCACTGGTCAAGTGATTCCGCGCCGACAATGTAACGGGGCTCAAGCACACCGCCGAAGTTGTAGATTTCGCATGTTAGACAAGCCTTCGTGGTTCAGTCGTGCGGAGTGGTAGGAGAGCGTCGTGTGGCGAGTGAAGCGGCGGAGTAATCCAGCCGTGGACGCCACACGAGTGAGAATGCAGGCATGAGTAGCGAAAGACGGGTGAGAAACCCGTCCTCCGAAAGACCAAGGGTTCCAGGGCCAGGTTAATCCGCCCTGGGTAAGTCGGGACCTAAGGCGAGGCCGACAGGCGTAGTCGATGGACAACGGGTTGATATTCCCGTACCGGCGAACAACCGCCCAAGCTAATCCAGTGGTGCTAAGAGTCCTAACCCGTATCCAGCGGATCCCTTCGGGGTGAAGCGGTGCGGTCTAACGCTCGACCCCATGCTGGTGCGGTTAGCGTATGAACAGGTGTGACGCAGGAAGGTAGCTGAGCCAGGCGATGGTATCCGTAAGGTGAACCTGGTGTAAGGATGTAGGGCTGACGATAGGCAAATCCGTCGTCTGTGTGCCTGAGATCCGACGCGTACCCGTTAGGGGAAATCAGTGATCCTATGCTGCCGAGAAAAGCATCGACGCGAGGTTGCAGCCGCCCGTACCCGAAACCGACTCAGGTGGTCAGGTAGAGAATACCAAGGAGATCGAGAGAATCGTGGTTAAGGAACTCGGCAAAATGCCCCCGTAACTTCGGGAGAAGGGGGGCCGGACACGTGACCGGATTTACTCCGTGAGCGTTGAAGGCCGCAGAGACCAGTGGGAAGCGACTGTTTACTAAAAACACAGGTCCGTGCGAAGTCGCAAGACGATGTATACGGACTGACGCCTGCCCGGTGCTGGAAGGTTAAGAGGAGGGGTTAGGTTTCGACCGAAGCTCTGAATTTAAGCCCCAGTAAACGGCGGTGGTAACTATAACCATCCTAAGGTAGCGAAATTCCTTGTCGGGTAAGTTCCGACCTGCACGAATGGCGTAACGACTTCCCAGCTGTCTCAACCGCGAACTCGGCGAAATTGCACTACGAGTAAAGATGCTCGTTACGCGCAGCAGGACGGAAAGACCCCGTGACCTTTACTACAGTTTGGTATTGGTGTTCGGAGTGGCTTGTGTAGGATAGGTGGGAGACTGTGAAGCGGGCACGCTAGTGTTCGTGGAGTCATTGTTGAAATACCACTCTGGTCACTTTGGATGTCTAACGTAGGACCCTGATCGGGTTCATGGACAGTGCCTGATGGGTAGTTTAACTGGGGCGGTTGCCTCCCAAAGAGTAACGGAGGCGCCCAAAGGTTCCCTCAACCTGGTTGGCAATCAGGTGGCGAGTGTAAGTGCACAAGGGAGCTTGACTGTGAGACTGACAGGTCGAGCAGGGACGAAAGTCGGGACTAGTGATCCGGCAGTGGCTTGTGGAAGCGCTGTCGCTCAACGGATAAAAGGTACCTCGGGGATAACAGGCTGATCTTGCCCAAGAGTCCATATCGACGGCATGGTTTGGCACCTCGATGTCGGCTCGTCGCATCCTGGGGCTGGAGTAGGTCCCAAGGGTTGGGCTGTTCGCCCATTAAAGCGGTACGCGAGCTGGGTTTAGAACGTCGTGAGACAGTTCGGTCCCTATCCGCTGCGCGCGTTGGAAATTTGAGAAGATCTATCCCTAGTACGAGAGGACCGGGATGGACGAACCTCTGGTGTGTCAGTTGTTCTGCCAAGGGCACCGCTGATTAGCTACGTTCGGACCGGATAACCGCTGAAAGCATCTAAGCGGGAAGCCGTCTTCGAGATGAGATTTCCATGCACCTTGAGTGTGAGAGGCTCCCAGCAGACTACTGGGTTGATAGGCCGGATGTGGAAGCGGGGACTAACGACCCGTGGAGCTGACCGGTACTAATAAGCCGAAGACTTGACAACACAACTATTTCCCGACACTTCGGTGTTGGGGCTCGCGTCCACTTTGTGGTTCCCGACAGACGATCGGGAATCAACTGAATACTTCAGCAACGGCTTGAAGGAACATGTTGAGACCAGATCATGGTCGACAGTGTTCCGGTGGTCATAGCGAGAGGGAAACGCCCGGTCACATTCCGAACCCGGAAGCTAAGCCTCTCAGCGCCGATGGTACTGCAAGGGGGACCTTGTGGGAGAGTAGGACGCCGCCGGACTTCTTTTGCAACACCAGGGAACCCCTGACCAGTACTGGTCAGGGGTTTTCTGCGTTCCACGACCGATCCAGCGCCGATCCAACGCCGTCCACACGCCCGCCGCCGCCGGGGTCGCCCGCGATAGGATCGTCGGCGTCATGACTGCGCCATTCACCACCGCCACCGGTTCCGACGTCCGCGTCCGATTCTGCCCATCGCCGACGGGGACGCCCCACGTCGGCCTCGTGCGGACGGCTCTGTTCAACTGGGCCTATGCCCGCCACACCGGCGGCAAGCTCGTGTTCCGCATCGAGGACACCGACGCGGCACGGGACAGCGAGGAGTCGTACCAGCAGATCATCGAGGCGCTGCGGTGGCTGCAGCTCGATTGGGACGAAGGCGTCGAGGTGGGGGGACCGCACGGCCCCTACCGGCAGTCCGAGCGGTCCGACGTCTACGTGGACGCCATCGCGAAGCTCAAGGACGCCGGCCACCTCTACGAGTCCTTCGTGACGCCGGAGGAGATGGAGGCGCGGAACGTCGCGGCCGGTCGCGACCCCAAGCAGGGCTACGACAACCACGAGCGCGACCTGACCGACGACGAGCGCCAGGCGTTCCGCGATCAGGGCCGTGAGCCAGCGCTCCGGCTCCGCGTGCCGGACCGGGATCTGAGCTTCGACGACCTGGTCCGTGGCGAGATCACGTTCAGGCAGGGCACGTTCCCGGACTTCGTGGTGGTACGTCCGAACGGCAAGCCGCTGTACACGTTCACGAACCCGGTCGACGACGCGCTCATGGGCGTGACGCACGTGCTCCGCGGCGAGGACATCCTGTCGTCGACGCCGCGACAGATCGCCCTCTACGAGGCGCTGTTCGAGATCGGGATGGCCGAGTTCATCCCGCGTTTCGGGCACCTGCCGTACGTGATGGGCGAGGGCAACAAGAAGCTCTCGAAGCGCGACCCGGAGTCGAACCTCTTCCACCACCGGGCGAACGGCATGATCCCCGAGGGGCTCATCAACTACCTCGCGCTGCTCGGTTGGTCGATCGGTCCCGATCGCGACGTGTTCTCGATCGACGAGATGGTCGAGGCGTTCGACGTCGCCGACGTGAACCCGAACCCGGCCCGGTTCGACCACAAGAAGGCCGAGTCGATCAACGGTGATCACATCCGCTTGCTCGAGCCGGCGGACTTCCGGGACCGCCTGAAGCCGTACCTGACCGAGTACCTCTCGGACCCGGCCACCCCCGAGCAGGAGCACGTGCTCGAGGCCGCGGCGCCGTTGGTGCAGGAGCGCATGCAGCTGCTCAGCGAGGCCCCGGGGATGCTCGGGTTCCTGTTCACCGCGGACGGCGACCTGGTCGTCGAAGAGGACGCGCTCGCGAGCCTCAAGGGCGACCCGACCGAGGTCCTCACCGCGAGCATCGCCGCGCTCGAGCCGCTCGACGACTGGCGGACCGAGGCGATCGAGGGTGCGCTCCGCGTCGCGCTGATCGACGGTCTCGGCCTGAAGCCGCGCCTGGCGTTCGGTCCGCTGCGTGTCGCGGTCTCCGGTCGTCGGATCAGCCCGCCGCTGTTCGAGTCGATGGAGATCCTCGGCAAGGACTCGACGCTCGCACGGCTCCGCGCACTCTCGGCTCGCTGACGTGTACGACGTCGCGGTGATCGGTGCGGGGCCCGCTGGTCTCAGCGCCGCGCTCAACCTGGTACGGGCGAAGCGGTCCGTGCTGCTGCTCGACGCGAACCGTCCCAGGAACGCCGCCACCCTGCGGTCGCACGGCTTCCTGACTCGCGACGGGGTGTCGCCGCTCGAGCTCCGGAAGCTCGGACGCGCGGAGGTCGAACAGTACGCAGAGGCCACGGTCGTGCAGGCGATCGTCGACCGTGTCGCACCGGACGGCGGCGGCTGGCGCGTGCACGGGACCTGGCGCGGCGCCGAGGTGGACGAGACGGCGCGCACGGTGGTCATCGCGACCGGGCTCCGTGAGGAGTTCCCGGCGCTGCCGTCCCTGCGGGCGTTCTACGGCACCGCGATGCACAGTTGCGTCGAGTGCGATGCCTACGAGCGGTCCGGCGAACCCCTGGCGTTCGTGTGCGAGACCGCCGACGTCGTCGACCGGGCGCTGCTCATCGCGGCGTGGACGGACGACCTCGTCGTGTACACGAACGGCATCGCGCCCCTCGACGCCGAGGGTCGCCGACGGCTGGCCGACGCGGGCGTGCGGATCGACGAGCGGCCCGTTGCCGACCTGGAGGGGGACCGGTCCGGGATGACCGGCGTGCGCCTCGCAGACGGCCACGTGGAGCCGCGCACGGGCGGGTTCGTCCGGCCGACGTGGCACGTCGACCTGGACTGGGTCGACGCGGCACTCGACCGCGACGCCGAGGGACTCGTGGTGGTCGACCGCGTCGGACGCACGACGGTCCCCGGGCTGTACGCCGTCGGCGACGTGACCCCGCCCGGGCCCGAGCAGCTCATCGTCGCCGCCGGGCACGGTGCGACGACCGCCGCCGCGGTGCACCGCGACCTCGTCGGTGGTCTTGCGGACCTCCGGGATGCTGTACAGTAGATGACCGTGCCCCGGACAACGGGGACGGAAGACCGACAGGTCTTTTGGGGTATGGTGTAATTGGCAACACAGCGGTTTCTGGTACCGTCGTTCTTGGTTCGAGTCCAGGTACCCCAGCAGATGTGAGAACGGCCCCCGGGATGTCCCGGGGGCCGTTTTCGTGCTCCGTTCACGGCACGTTCAGCGGCACCCGCAAGGATGCGCAGAACCGCAGGATGTCCGCACCCGCCGTCGTCACCCCTGGAACGGGGACCACTCGTCGACTTACTGTCCGAGTGGCCGTACCGGACGGGCGGTCAACAGACGATCCAGGGGAACTGCCGTGACGTCCACCGACGCATTGCTCCACCACCGTTGGGACCACACCGCTGTGGTCCCCGCCGCGGACGACCACTCGGTCCTCGACCGCTGGGCACGCGTCGTGACCGCGTACCCGGACGAGCCGGCCCTCGCCGGCAACGGCCGCGCGTGCACGTTCGCCGAGGCGGATGCGCTCGCGTCGTCGCTCGCCGCGGTCCTCGCCGAGCGGCTGCATCCCGACGACCGGACCGGAGCCGGCGTCGGCGCGGTCCCCGGCGGTGCTCCCGTCCCGATCGGCGTCATGGCCGGCCAGACGACCGAGGCCGTGGTGGCCGTCCTGGCGCTGACGATGGCGAACCGCGTCGTGGTGGTCCTCGACGACCACCTGCCGGAAGCCCGGCTGCGCCACGTGGTCGAGCTCGCGGGCGTCTCTGAGGTCCTCGCGGACGCCGAGCACGCGGACCTCGCCGCCTCGGTCATCGGCGACGCCGGCCCGGTCCACGACCTGGACGCACTGCTCGACGCGTCGGCGGACGCCGCGGACCGCACGGCCAGCGCCGATGCGGTGGCGCGGAGCACCGGCGTCGCCGAACAGGAGCGACGTGGGACAGACCCTCTCGTGCTGGTCTTCACCTCCGGGTCGACCGGCATGCCGAAGGGCGTCGCGATGACCCACCGGCAGCAGCTGCAGAACGCCGAGCAGGACGCCGTCGCACTCGGGCTTCGACCGGGGGACCGGATGGGCCTCGTGCTCCCGCTGTCCTTCGCGGCCGGCTACCTCATGGCCTTCGACACCCTGCTGAACGGCGGTGCCATCGTGCTCCTCGACCCGCGGGACCTCGGCACCGAACGACTCCTCGAGCGGATGCCGGAGGAGGACGTGAACGTGCTCGTCTGCACCCCGCACCTCCTCCGGTCCATCGTCCAGACGAAGCAGGCGGTCCCCGGCGGCGCACGGCTGCCGTTCCGCTTCCTGATGACCGTCGGCGAACCGACCACCGGCACGGACGTCGTCGCCGCGCGCCCGGTGCTCGACGCCGGGACGGTGATCTGGAACGGCTTCGGCGCGAGCGAGATGGGGTGCGTCGCGTACTGCTCGGTCGCTCCGGGCGACGACGTCGCTCCCGGCGTGATCCCCGCCGGGTTCCCGCTCCCCGGCAAGACCGCCAGGATCGTCCGCGAGGACGGCACCCCGGCCGACCTCGGCGAGACCGGCGAGCTCGTGATCGAGTCCGACGGCCTCTCCGCCGGGTACTGGGGCGCACCGGACAAGACCGCCGAACGCCTCGGCGCGACGGACGACGGCACGCCGACGTGGCGTCAGGGCGACCTCGCGAAGCTCGAGGCCGACGGCAGCCTGGTGCTCCTCGGCCGCTCCGACGACGCCGTGAAGGTCCGCGGGTACCTCGTCGAGCCCAGCGAGGTCGAGGCAGCGCTCCGCGCCGTCGAGGACGTGCACGACGTCGTCGTCACCGCGCTCGTCGAGCCGCCGGCCGTCACCCGCCTCGTCGCCTACGTCGTCGGTCGCTCTGGACGTCGGACCCCGGCACCCGCGGCGATCCGCCGTGCGCTCCGTGATCGGCTGCCGGAGTACATGGTGCCCGCGTCGATCGTCCCGATGCCCGAGCTGCCCCGCAACGAGCGCGGCAAGGTCGACCGCGCGCTGCTCCCCGGTGCGCCGTCGATCGAGACCGAGATGGTGGAGGGCGAGTACGACCAGTGGGAGCTCGTCGTGGGGCAGATCTGGGCGGAGGTCCTCGGCCTCCGCGGTGTGCACCTCGACGAGGACTTCTCCGCACTCGGCGGCGACTCGCTCTCCGCCGAGGAGATGCTCGCGATCGTGCACGCCCGGCTCGGCGTCGACATGCGCGCGTCCGAGCTGCTCGAGCACCCCACGCTGCGCACCTTCGCACGGCACGTCCGCTCTGGCACCAGCGCGCTGCCGAGCCACCCGGACATCGTGAAGGTGTCCGAGGCGCGGACCCCTGGACGCCCGCCGGTGTTCTGCCTGTCCGGCGGCGGCGCGCTCGGCCTGACGTTCCTGCCGCTCTCCCGATACCTGCCGGAGCACGACGTCTACGCGATCCAGCAGCACGGCCTGGAGCGGCGCGCGATCCCGGACCGCAGCATCGAGCAGAGCGCCCGGCGGTACATCGCCCTGATGCGCATCGTGCAGCCGCGCGGCCCGTACATCATCGTCGGGCACTCGCTCGGTGGCATCGTCGGACTCGAGGTGGCACGGCTCCTCACCGAGGCGGGGGAGGAGATCGAACACCTCGCACTGCTCGACTCGTACCTGCCCCGCACCCGGACCGAGGCCGCGCAGCTCAACTTCGCCAGGATGGAGCCCCGTGAACCGCGGAACGCCGCCGTCCGCGCGCTCCGACACGGTCTCGACCGCGCCGTGAAGCGCGTGCTGCCGTCCGGCGTGCCGTACGGGGACCTCTTCGTGCGTCGTGCACGGGCCTACGGCGCCGGGGTGCTGCGCTACGGCGGCCAGAAGGACTTCGACGCGATGTTCGACCACGCCGAGATGATCGTGCGCCGGCACACGCCGACGCCCTTCCACGGGCGGTCGACCTTCGTGCTCGCGGAGGACAACCCGGACGTCGAGCGCTGGTCCTCGGTGCTCCGCGGGGACAACCGCACCGTGCACATCCAGGCGGAGCACACGTCGCTGTTGCGCGAACCGCACGTCGCGGAGCTCGCAGCGGAGCTGCGCGCCGCCCTCGGGACGGACCCGACCCGGCCCTGACGGCCCCGGGACGGACGGGAGGCTCGTGGCGACCCCGCCACGAGCCTCCCGTCCGTCCCGGGGCGACCCGACGACCCACCGCAGCCCGCTTGCGGGTTTCCGTATCCGCACCCGCGGCCCCGCAACGGATCACCGATCGCATTGACCCGTCACCCCGCCCCGACAAAGGTGGGAATCCCCAGGGAACGGCGTACCCCCGCTCCCGACGGGAACGACGGTGCACCCTCACCGCCGTGCACCGCAGCTGACGTACCCGCGTCCTGAGTCCTCGCGTACCCCGAGGGCCATCGACCGTCGCCGTGACGGTCTTCCCGATTGCAGCCCTGAACCCGACAGGAGCACCATGTCCGCCAGCACGATCCGTCCCCTGGACCCTCGCGTCTCGGTCGTCATCCCCGCGCGCAACGAGGCGAGGAACCTCGAGATCATCCTCCCGAAGCTCCCGCCGGTGTACGAGGTGATCCTGGTCGACGGCAACTCGGTCGACGACACCATCGCGACCGCCCAGCGCCTCATGCCGACGATCAAGGTCGTGCAGCAGACCCGGAAGGGCAAGGGCAACGCGCTCGCCTGCGGGTTCGAGGCCGTCACCGGCGACGTCGTCGTCATGTTCGACGCCGACTGCTCGGCGGACCCCGACGAGATCCCGCGCTTCGTCGACGCGCTGGTCGCCGGTGCCGACGTCGCCAAGGGCACGCGCTACGCCCTCGGCGGTGGCAGCGATGACATCACGATCGTCCGCAGCCTCGGCAACCGCGGTCTGAACGTGGTCTGCAACCTGCTGCTCGGCGCCCGTTACACGGACCTCTGCTACGGCTACAACGCCTTCTGGGCGGACACGCTGCCCAAGATCGGCCTGCTGTCCTCGACGCTGCCGAAGCCCACCGACGGCTCGATGCTGTGGGGCGACGGCTTCGAGATCGAGACGATCCTGACCTGCCGCTGGTCCGCCGCGGACCTGGCGATCTCCGAGGTGCCGAGCCACGAGAAGCTCCGCGTCCACGGCACCAGCAATCTGAACGCCGTGACCGACGGCATCCGCGTGCTGAAGTCGATCATGCACGAGCGTCGCCGCGCCTCCGAGGCGCAGGCACGCGCGCGCCTCACCCCGGTCACGCCCCGCGTCGTCCCGACCGCCGTGCCGGCACTGGACGAGGAAGCCGCGTGAGCGTCCCGACGGTCGCGGTCGTCATCTGCGCGTACACGCAGCAGCGCTGGGGCGACCTGCAGGACTCGGTCGAGTCCGCGAAGCGACAGCCGAACGCAACCGAGGTGGTGGTCGTCATCGACCACGAGCCCGAGCTGTTCCTGCGTGCGAAGGCACGCTGGCCGGAGCTGCTGGTCGTCGAGAACTCCGAGGACCGGGGCCTGTCCGGCGCGCGGAACACCGGCGTGGCGCTCGCCGAGTCGGAGGTCGTTGCCTTCCTCGACGACGACGCGACCGCCGACGACGACTGGCTGGCCCACCTCGTCGAGGCGCTCTCGCTGCCGGACGTCGTCGGCGTCGGCGGTCGGGCGACCCCGTCGTGGCCGACCGCGACCGGTGCGGGTCCCTACCCCGACGAGCTCCTGTGGATCGTCGGCTGCAGCTACACCGGACTGCCCACCGAACCGGGCGACGTCCGCAATGTGATCGGCTCGAGCATGGCGTTCCGCCGTGACGTGCTCCTCGCCGCCGGCGGGTTCCGGTCCGGGATCGGCCGGGTCGGCAACCAGCCGCTCGGGTGCGAGGAGACGGAGCTCTGCATCCGGATCGCGCAGGCCGATCCGACCGCGAGGATCCGCTTCGAGCCGCGGTCGAACGTCTCGCACCGTGTGTCCCCTGACCGCGTCGCGATGCGGTACGTGCGGCGCCGGAGCTACTACGAGGGCATCTCGAAGGCGGTCCTCAGCCGTCGCGTCGGGGCGAAGGACTCGCTGTCCAGCGAGTCGACCTACCTGACGAAGGTGCTGCCGAAGGCGCTGTTCCGTGAACTCGGTCGGCTCGGGCGAGGCGGCGGGACCCGTGCGGTCGCGATCGTCACCTGCGTGCTCGGAACCGTGACCGGCTACGCCGTCGGCCGGTTCCTCGGCGGCGTCGTGGTGGCGTCGCCCACGCCCGTCCCCGTCGCCGTGCAGCCGGTGGGTGCACCGTGACGCGTGCGACCCTGGCGATGGTCGTCTCGCCGATCACCACGGGGCCGCTGTTCCCCACGTGGGACGGCGCCCTGTGGGTCGGCGAGGTCGACCGCGCGGACGTGCACGCCTCGAGCCACCGCGACGTCATCGCGCTCGACGGGGCCGAGGGGTACCGGCGTGCCCGGCTGCTCGTGCGCGACCACGGCGAGCCCCTCGGGTTCGTCGAGGCGGAGATCACCGAGCGCCGCCGCATCGGCGCGACGATCGACGTCCGCTCCCTGCAGCGCGCGATCCGGCCGATGCCGGCGCCGGCAGCGCGGGTCTCGTCGGTGTCCGGGACGGCAGCAGGTCTGGTGCTGCCGTCCGTCACCGTCGTGCTCTGCACGGACGGTGCTTCGGACTCGACGATGCGCTCGGTGCTCGCCTGCCGGTACCCGTCCTTCGACGTCGTCGTGGTCTCGCACGCGGCCGAGCCGGGTGACGACGCCGTCGTGACGATCGACGGCCGCACGGTGACCACGATCGCCGCACCGTCCGGCGGGCTCGCCGCAGCGCGGAACGCCGGCCTGCTCGCGGCGACCGGTGCGGTCGTCGCGTTCGTCGACGAGGGGGCCGTCGTCGACGCCGGGTGGCTCGATGCCCTCGGGACCGCGTTCGCCACGGACCCCGACGTCGCGTGCGTGACCGGCCTCGTGCCCAGCGCGGAGCTCCGCACGCCGGCGCAGCGGTGGCACGACGAGCGCACCCCGGCGGCCAGGACGATCCGTCGCCGTGTCCTGCGGCTCGGCGACGACCCGGGTGACCTCCCACTGCACCCCTTCGCCGCGTCCGCGTACGGCACCGGGGCGAACCTCGCCGTGCACCGCGCGACGGCCCTCCGGATCGGCGGGTTCGACACCGCCTTCGGACCGGGCACCCGCGTCGGCGGCGGGGACGACCTCGACCTCTTCACACGACTGCTGTTCGCGGGTGCCGCGATCGCGGTCGAACCCGCCGCGATCGCGTGGCAGCGATCGGCAGACGACGTCGCGTCGCTGCGCCGCGCCGCCGCAGCGAACGGCCACGGACTCGGAGCCTGGATGACCAAGAACGCCTTCGACCGCGAGACGCTCGCCGCGTCGATCGACGCTGCTCCAGAGGCCATCAGCGCCTTCGCGCGCCTCGGACTCGAGCAGGGGGACCGTGCGGCTGCCGTCGACGGGTCCGCCGCGTCCGAACCGCTCGACGTCGTCGACGCCGAGTTCGCCGCGACGAAACGTCGGCTCCGCGGGGTCGAACGACGGTCGGCGTTCACGGCGCCGTTCCTCGCGCTGCGCGAACGGATCGGCGGCGCCGGGACGATCGACCGGACGGCGCACGGTCGGCACGAGCTGCAGCGTGGTCTCGAGACCGCTGGACCGGTCCGGGAGGTCCCGACCGGTGCGATGGGGCCCGCTGCGCGCCTCGTCGCGTCCGGCCTCCTGGTGGGCGTCCTCGTCCTCGCCGCGGTCGGACAGCTCGTCGGCGTCCCGGTGCTCCGTGCGAGCGCGACAGCGGTGTTCCTCTTCGCGCTGCTCGGCGTCGCGCCGCTGCTCTTCCTGCGGCCGATGCCCCTCGCACGCTTCGCGGTCTTCGCGGTGACCGGGTCCTTCGTCGCCACGATCGGCATCGGCTACACGATGGCGACGTTCCACGTCTGGGACCCGGTGGCTCCGTTCGTCGTGGTGGTCGTGGGCACGGCGCTCGCGGTGGCGGTCGCCGTGCCACGTGACCTCGCCGAGCTCCGCCGGGCACGGTACGTCGCCGACGACGCTCCGACGCGGCGCCGGTGGGGGACCACCGCGACGGTCACGACGCTCTCGCTGGCCGGGCTCGCCGTGGTCGTCGTCACCGCGCTCACGCACACGGGCGACCCGATCAGGGACGGCCTGTTCGGCAGGCTCGGCGCCGGGCTCGTCGTGGGACTGGCGATCGTCGTCGCCGCGGCCGTGGTCGCGCTGGTCCGAGGCCGTGCCGTCGCCGTCCCCGTGGTGGTGTTCGGCGGCGCGATCCAGCTGGCGCAGGCCATCACGTACGGCATGCCCACGGTGATGGCGGCCGCTCGGCACATCGGCGTGCTCGAGTACATCCGGCAGTACGGTGGGACGAACCCCGCCGCTGACATCTTCCAGACGTGGTCGGGGCTCTTCGCCGCCGGTGCATGGGTGGCCGACGTGGGCGGGATCCAGAACGCGATGGTCATCGCCGCGTGGGTCCCCGTCCTCCTGGCCTTCAGCACGACGATCGCCTCGGGTGTGCTCGCGTCGCACTGGCTCCCGGGACCACGGCGTCCGTGGATCGCGGCGTTCCTGATCGCGATGACCGGGTCGCTCAACACGACCTACTTCTCGCCGCAGTCGGTCGGCATCCTGCTGTCGCTCGTGATCCTCGTGCTCGCGACCGGACCGCTCCGCAGCGTCGACACGACGTCGGTGGACGGGATCGTCGCCGCGAAGCCGCGGGCCCGGAAGGTCGGGCTGTCCCGGATCGTCGGGATCGCCGCCATCGGCATCGTGCTGGCCGTGACCCACCAGATCTCGCCGTACCTGACGGTCGCTGCGCTCGTGGTGCTCGTCGTCTTCCGCCTGGTCCGCCCGTGGTGGCTGCCGTTGGTCGTGCTCGTGCCCGCTGTCGTGTTCGCGGTCATGAACGGCAACGTGCTCGACAAGTTCCTGTCCCTCGCGAACGTCGGGCGCGTGTTCGACAACGTGCAGCCGCCGTCCCACGGATCGACCCTCCTCCCGCAGCCGCTCGTCACGCGGCTGGCGTTCGACGTCCCGGCCGCCGCACTCGTGGTGCTCGGGCTCGCCGCCCTGGTCACGGTGCTGCTCCGTCGCGACCGCGTGCACTGGGGGCTGCTCCTCGCGGCGGCGAGCCCGGTCTCGTTGCTCGTCGCCACGAACTACGGCCAGGAGGGCATCTTCCGCGTCGTCCTCTTCGCCACCCCGTGGATCGCGATCCTCGCCGCGGCGCTGCCGATGCCGACCGGACGGCTGGCGTGGGCAGGCTCTGCCGTGCGCCGGGTGATGCGCCCGGCCGGTGTGCGCGCCGTCGTCGCGGGAGCCGGCATCGCCGCGCTCGTGGCCATCGGGGCGTTCGGGCAGACCGCACTCGACTGGAACCGCGTGATGACGCGCAGCGAATCGGCAGCCACGCAGTACTACGACCGGACCGCGCCGAAGGGCTCGGTGATGCTCCTCACGGGATCCGCGATCGCCGTGCCGAGCAACACCGGTGCCCGGTACTTCGACGTCTCCTACCTGACCCGTGAGGCCCTCGGCAACTACCAGGACCCGTCCGCCACCTACGACCCGGAGGCCGACGTGTCCGACATCACGGCGAAGCTCGTCGACACGTGGCCGGCGACCCAGTACTACGCCCTCGTCGCCGAGCCGTTCGGCGCCTACGGCGAGCGCTACGGGTACCAGACGGACGCGCACTACCAGGAGCTCGCCCGGGCGATGGCGTCCTCGCCGTACTGGAAGCGCGTGTGGTCGTCGGGCACGACGGCGATGTACGAACTGACCCGCGAAGGGATGCGTCATGCAACCAGGTGACAGACGAGGGCCCCGGCGGACACGGCGAACGATCGCCGCGTCCGCCGCGGCCGTGCTCGCGGTCGTCGCGGCACTCGTGGTGGGTCCGGGGCTCGCGGAGACGGCCGGAGCGGCGACGCCGACGGCCGACTGCAGCGCCGGTCGGGTGCTCAACGTCGTCGCGCACCCCGACGACGACCTGTTCTTCCAGGGCACCGCGCTCCGGAAAGACATCGACGCGGGGCGGTGCGTCCGCTCCGTCGTGGTCACGGCCGGTGACGCCGGCTACCCCAGGTACTACTGGGAGAGCCGCCAGGAGGGCCTCGAGGCGGCCTACGCGAAGATCGCGGGCGTCGCGTCCGACTGGACCACCGGTTCCCTCGTCGTCGCGGGCCGGACGCTCCACACCGAGACCCTGACGGCCGACCCCCGGATCGGCCTGGTGTTCATGGAGCTCCCGGACGGCAACGTCGAGGGGAACGGGTTCTGGGGCGACGGCTACCAGAGCCTGCAGCGACTGTACACGGGCGACAGCAGTTCGATCAGCACGGTCGCGGACGCGTTCCACAGCGCGACGTACACGCTGGCCCAGTTGCGGTCGACGCTGCTCGGGATCGTGCAGGACTTCGCGCCGAGCGACATCCACACCCTCGACTACGAGGGGTCGTACGGCGACGGCGACCACAGTGACCACCACACCGTCGGGTACCTCACCGACGAGGTGCAGCAGCAGTACAGCGGCTCGCACACCTTCACCGGGTACATGGGGTACCCGATCTCAGACCGGCCGTCGAACCTCACCGCGGCGCAGACGGCCGCGAAGTCCGACGCATTCTACACGTACGCGCCCTACGACGACCTGACGTGTGCGTCCGCCGACGCCTGCTCGAGCCGACCGGAGTCGTCGTGGCTGAGCCGCGAGTACACCGCCGGTTCGACCGCCCCGACCGAACCCACCGATCCCGTCGATCCGGGCCGGACCGACGTCACGGGCAGCGCCACGGTCACGGCCAGCGCGGAGAACCCCGCTGACGGTCAGACCGCGCTGAAGGCGGTCGACGGGGTCGTCAGCGGGTACCCGGACGCGCCCACCGCCGAGTGGGTCGCTCCGTCTGGTCGTGCGGGCACGTGGATCCAGCTCGGGTGGTCCGGCGGCACGACGCTGTCGTCGATCGACCTCGCGGACCGGCCGAACGGCAACGACCAGGTGACCGGCGGCACGCTGACGTTCTCCGACGGGTCGAGCGTCACCGTCCCGGCGCTCCCGAACGGTGGAGCGGTGCAGACCGTCACGTTCAGCGCCAGGCAGGTGACGTGGGCGCGGTTCACGGTGACGTCGGTCAGCACCACCACGGAGAACATCGGGCTCGCCGAGATCCGCGCGTACGCACCGGCAGGCACCACGACCCCGCCGCCGACGTCCGGACCGACGAACGTCACGGCGGCTGCGACGGTGACGGCCAGCGCGGAGAACCCCGCTGACGGGCAGACCGCGGTGAAGGCGGTCGACGGCGTCGTCAGCGGGTACCCGGCGAACCCGTCGGCGGAGTGGGTCGCCCCATCGGGCCGTGCCAGCACGTGGATCCAGCTCGACTGGGCGGGCGGCACGACCCTGTCCCAGGTGGATCTCGCCGACCGGCCGAACAGCAGCGACCAGGTCACCGGCGGGAAGCTGACGTTCTCCGACGGGTCGAGCGTGACGGTCCCGGCACTCGCCAACGGCGGCACGGTGCAGTCGGTGACGTTCGCCGCGCGGCAGGTCACGTGGGTGCGGTTCACGGTCACGGCCGTGAGCGCGAGCACGCAGAACATCGGGCTCGCGGAGATCCGGGCGTGGGCACCGGCGGGGACCTCGACGTCCACGCCGACGCCGACCCCCACGCCGACCCCGACCCCGACCCCGACGCCGACCCCGACCCCGACCCCGACGCCGACGCCGACCCCGACCCCGACGCCGACCCCGACGCCGACGCCGACGCCGACGCTGTCGGACGTCACCGGCTCGGCGACGCCGTCGGCGGTGGCGGACAACCCGGCGGACGGTCAGACCGTCGCGAAGGCGGTCGACGGCGTGCTGTCCGGCTACCCGGCGAACCCGTCGGCCGAGTGGGTCGTGCCGTGGGGGCGGACCGGGATCTGGTACCAGCTCGACTGGTCGAAGCCGGTCGCCCTGCAGCGGATCGTCCTGTACGACCGACCGAACGCCAACGACCAGGTCACGAGCGGGACCCTGACGTTCTCGGACGGCAGCCAGGTCGCCGTCGGCGCGCTCCCGAACGACGGTTCGGCGCTGACGGTCGACTTCACCGCCAGGAACGTGACGTGGGTCCGCTTCACGACCACGGGGGTCTCCGGCAGTACCGTCAACGTCGGGCTCTCGGAAGTCCGCGCGTGGGCGACAGCGGGATGACGACCGACGACGATCGCGTCGGCGACCGCGACGTCGACGCTGTCCGTCCGCTCGACCAGCTGGCTGCGGCGGCACACGGTGCGGCGCCGGCACACGGTTCCGGCATCGCCCGGCACCGTGTGCCGTTCCGCGCCGGTGGACGGCGCACCGCCTTCGCGGTCGGAGCACTGGTCGTCGCGGCCGGGGTGGTCGCGGCGTCGACGACGACCGCGACCGGAGACGGCGCCGATCCGAGCGGGGTGAGCATGCCGACGAGCGACGGCAGCGGGTGGAACCGGGTCTTCTCGGAGGACTTCGACGACAGCACCCCGACGGGCGGGTTCGAGGCGGACTACGCCGACCGGTTCTCCGTCTACCACGGGTTCGCGGACACCGCTGGGACCGGGCGGTACCAGTCGTCGGCGCTCACCGCGCACGACGGCATGCTCGACATGCGCCTCCGGACCACCAAGGGCGGCACCCCGCTCGCCGGTGGGATCGTGCCCCTGGTCGACGGACGGTGGGGTGGGCAGACCGCCGGGCGCTACAGCATCCGCATGAAGAGCGACGAGGTCGACGGCTACGGGGTCGCTGTGCTGCTCTGGAGCGACGAGAACGTCTGGTCGGACGGCGAGATCGACTTCCCCGAGGGAGCGCTCGGCGCGCCGGCCTCCCTCAACGTGCACTGCCTCGAGGACCCCGCGGAGAAGTGTGTCCAGTACGAGACGGCCGCGTCCCTGGCGGACTGGCACACCTACACGATCGAGTGGACCCCCGCGCGGATGTCGTTCCTCGTCGACGACGCCGTTGTGGCGACGACGACCCAGAGCATCCCCACGTCGCGCATGCACCTGGTCGTGCAGGCCGGTTCGAACGCCGGACACCCGCCGCGGAGCGCCGCCGGGTCGCTCCTCATCGACTGGATGACGATCGACGTTCCCGTGGACGGGGCCGAGCCGCAGGCGACCCTGCCGTCCGGCGGCCGACCGGTGCCCGACGACGGGACCTGGACCGCCGACACCTCGGGCAACTGAGCCGACCCGGCACCGCCGCGCCGGCCCGGTTGCGCCGGTACCGTCGCGCCGATGCCGGTCACGGCGGTCCCCGTCGGTCAGGGCCTCAGCGCCGCGCGCGTGCCTGCAGTGCGTCGAGCAGGGCGGTCACGTGCGGGGCCCGCCCGTAGCGGTCGAGCACCCACGTGCGGCACCGTTCCCCGAGGGAGGGGTCGTGGACCGCCTCGTCGAGGACGTCGAGGACCCGCTTCGCCAGCACCTCGGTGTCCGACGGGTCGACGGTGAAGCGCTCCCACCCGTCGGAGAGGATCTCCCCGGTGCCACCGGACGCCGCGGCCACGACGGGCCGCCCGGTGGACATCGCCTCGACGACGACCCGACCGAAGCCCTCCGGCTCGATGGACGGCGCGACGACGAGGTCAGCGGCGTGCAGGAGCGGGACCACGTCGTCCCGCTCCGGCACGACGAGCACGGAGTCCTCGGGGAGCTCGGCGACGGCGCGGTTCACGGCGTCGGCCTCGTCCGGGTAGAGGGCGCCGGCGAGCACGAGGCGCGGCAGGCGTCGCCCGGACGACGCGGACGCGGGGACCGTCTCCGGCTGCCGTGCCGCAGCGGTCTCGAGCACGCGTGCCCACGCCTCGAGCAGCGCGAGCACGCCCTTCGCACGGGTGAGCCGGCCGTAGTACAGGACCGTCGGTGTGGCGTCGTCGATGCCGAGCACCGCACGGGCACGGTGCACGTCTGCCGGTGTCGCTGCGGGGAAGTCGTCGGTGTCGATGCCGTTCGGCACGATCGTGATCCGGTCGGCAGGCGCGCCGGCAGCGCCCCATGCCGTCGCCATCGCCTTCGACACGGCGAGGAACTCGGTCCGGCCACCCGCCATGGGCCCGATGCGGTTGTAGTTCGGCGCGTGGTGCAGGTGGACCGCGAGGGGTACACCGGACACCAGCGACGCAACCCGCCCGAACGGCAGGTACTCCGGCCGGTTCAACCACAGGACGTCGAGGTTCGCACGACGGAGCCGCAGACCCTGGCGAGCGAACCGCCAGGCGTCGCGGACGGCCGTCCTGATGCCGAAGCGGTAGTCGACCGCGTCGTGCAGCGGCACACCCATGGCCTCGAACGGCGCGCGTCCGTCCTCGGATCGTGGCGAGTGGGCGTTGCGGTGCCAGATCTCGACCTCGTGGCCGGCGGCGAGGAGCTCGGCCGTGTCCTCGAGGACGCAGCGTTCCAGCCCCCCGGTGATCGCGAGTCCCGTCGTGACGACGCCGATGCGGAGTCGCCTCGAGCCGTCCTGCGTGTGCTTCCGTCGGGTCATGACGCACCTCCTCGTGCTGCCCGCAGCCGACGGAGGAACCACGGGAGACACCCGAGGACACCGATGATGCGGAACCAGTTCCAAAAGACGTCCTGCGGCACGAACAGCGATGCCGCCGCGACCGTCAGGGCTGCGAGCACGGGGAGCACGATCCGGAGACCCGGCCCACGCCACTCGCGTCGGTCGGGCAGCACGAACAGCTGCATCGCGGCGAGGACCACGTAGGCCACCACCGTCGCGATCGCTGCCCCGGCGATGCCGAACAGCGGGACCAGTGCGAGGTTCGCACCGATGTTCACGGCGCCCGCGATCGCGGCGATCACGCCGACCGCCACGCCGCGCCGCTCCACGAGCAACAGACGACCGGTGGCTCCGCTCGCGACCACCGGGAACGCCGTGATCGCGACCACGAACACCACGACGGTGAGTTCCTCGACGCGGTACGACGCCGGTGCGAGGATCGGCAGCGCCACGGGGGAGACCAGCGTGACGGCCAGCAGCACGGGCGCGAGCATCCGGTACAGCTCGTCGCGGGAGTGCATGGCGAGCTGCCGGCGGGCGACGGCGTCGCGGAGTGCGGCGAAGTGCGGTGCCCATGCCTGGTTCGTGAACGACAGGAGCAGGATCACCGCGGAGCCGACGACGTAGGCGATCTGGTAGCGCGCGACCTCCTCAGGGCCGAGCAGCCGCTGGACGACGACACGGTCGCCGGCGTTCAGCACGAAGTACGACAGGTTGCCGAGCGCGATCGGGATGCCCAGCTTGAACGCGCGGGCGTTCGTCGCGCCGTCGAACAGCCCGGCCAGGCGCGGCCGCGTCGCCGCGATCCCGATGACCATCGCGACGCCCTGCGCGACGACCCCGCCCCAGGCGTACGTCGTCGCGTCGGCGTGCACGAGCGTGAGCAGCCCGAGGCCGATGATCGAGCCGCCGATCGACGACAGGAGACTCGTCACCGCGAACACCTTGATGCGGTCCTGCGCCACGAGGAGCGCCAGCGAGATCTGCACGATCGCGGCCGGCCCGGTCCAGAGCACCGCGACGAGGAGCAGCGGGTGGTTGCCGATGAACCCGGCGGCGTCGGCCCAGACCGGGATCGTGGTGAGTGCGACCACGGTGACGATGCTCGCGGTGACCATGCCGACGGCGAGGAGTCCTCGTGCACGCCGGTCGTCGCCGTCCTCGGCCCGCTGGAGCACCGACGCCTGGTCGATCCCGGCCACTGCCAGCACGACGAGCGCCTGGTAGAGCGCGATCGCGGAGGCGAGCACACCGAACTCCGCCGGCGGCATGAGGTGCGCCAGGACGGGGGAGATGAGCGACGAGACGACGAGCTGCATCGACCAGACGACGACGTAGAGCAGCCCACGGCCGAAGAGCGCGTTCGCACCCTTCCGGACGGCGACGCTCCCCGTGTCGACCGCGCCGAGCGCGGCGTCGGACGACGCCGACGACGACGCTGCGGACGCGGCCGCGGAGGCCTCACGGGCCTCGCGCGCCTCGCGCCGGGTCTGCGGGGGCACGGTCACGGTGCGACCACCTCCGGCGTCGGCGGTGAGACGACCGGCGCCGCAGGGGACGCCCGACGTCGCAACCCGAACGCCTCGTCCACGACCTCGAGCAGGTCGGTGCTCCGCTCGGTCGAGAACTTCCGCGCGAACACGTGCGGCAGGTCCACGTCCGAGCCCGTCCGACGCTCGAGCAGCCGCCCGGCATCGACGATCGTCAACCACGGCGGGCTCTTCATCGCCGTGCCGTCCCACCCGATCCACCACAGCGAGTGCGGCACGTGCTCGTCGGCGAACCCCGGGGTCAGCGCGGGCGAGCTCAGGATCGACGGCACGAAGGTCTCGTCGGCGATCCAGCTCCGTCGCCAGAAGCGGACGAGGTCAGGACGCCGGTCGACGACGTCGACGACCGCTGCCGCGTGGTGGCGAGCCAGGACCTTGAGCTGCGAGCCGCCGGCGAGGACGACGTCCCGTGGCATCCGCCGGGGCACCGGGAGCCGCAGCATCGTCTTCCGCCACGCCCAGTGCCGGTACCGGAGCCTGGCCACACCACCGTCGCGCCCCCACGCCGGGAACGGCAGCGGGTGCACGGCGAGGAACGACTGCTCCCGGTGCGCTGCGAGGAGTCCGGTGATCTCGGCCGCGTCCGCGAGGGGGTAGTCGCTGCCCGTGAGCACCGCGACGTGCGAGGCGTCCGTCGTGGCGAGCGCCGCCCGGTACCCGGACACCTCCGCTTCGACGTTCTCCCACTTCGCCCAGCCGGTGCGGATCCTGGGGAGGACCACGACCCGTTCCGGCAGCCCGTCCGTCATCGCGCGGAAGACCGGTTCCGGCGTCCGCGCGTCGCAGTGCAGGAACACCGGGAACGGGTCCAGCGCCTCGACGAGGCGGCGGACGTGCGCTGGGTCCTCGTGAGCGAGGACGATGCACGCGGGCACCGTGCTGGGGATGGCCATGGACGCGACGCTAACCGCGCCGTTCCGGGCCGGACAAGGCGACCGGAGGCCCTCTGCGGGGAAGCGGCGGTTTCCCGCACCGCCCCGTCGTGATCAGCGTTTCCGGCGGAACTCCGGGCAGTCGCAGAGCGCGCAGTCGGTGCCGGGACGGTAGTGCTCGTGGGCGTCCTGGACGTGCCCGCAGACGCAGGTCGCGGCGTCGACGACGACCACGCGCTGCTCCGACGAGACGACGACACCGAGCTCGGTCGCGGGGCCCAGCGGCATTCGTCCTCCTCGTGCCCGACGTGCTGCCGTCGGGTCGTCTCGAGCGATCCTACGGGGACCGGACCGCTGACGTGGCGGCAAACCGCAAGAGGGACGACCGTCGCCGCATCCCGGCGGGCACGCCGTTGACCGCGCGCGAGGGTGCCCGGAGCATCGGGGACATGAGCGACCACCAGGCGACCACGACCAGCGTGCTCACCCTCACGCCCGCGATGCCGTCGCCGGACGCGCCCGCATGGACCGGCGCGGCCTGGGTCGGCGCCGTCGACCGGCAGCAGGCGCTCGCCGCGTCCGCCGTCGAACTCGCCGGCGCCGACGGCTTCCGCCGCGCCCGACTCCTCGTCCGTGACGGACGGGAGGTCGCCGGGTTCGTCGACGTCGCGGTCGACGCGACCGGCGACGTGGACCCGGCCGAGCTGGGACCGGCCCTCCGCGCCCTGCGCACCACGAGCCTCCCGTCCGTTCCGCTCGGACCGACCGACGGCCGGATCTCGGTCGTCATCGGGACCCGCGACCGACCGGACGACGTCCGTCGGTGCGTCCGGTCCGTCCTGGCGTCCGACCACCCCGACTTCGAGGTGTTCGTCGTCGACAACGCGCCGACCACCACGGCGACCCGCGACGTGGTCGCCTCGTTCGCGGACGCTCGCCTCCACTACGTCCTGGAGGCCCGACCCGGCGTCTCGCGCGCACGGAACGCCGGTCTCGCCCTCGCGTCAGGGGCCGTGGTCGCCTTCGTCGACGACGACGTGGTCGTCGACCGGGGCTGGCTCGCTGCGCTCGCCGACGCCTACGCCCGCGACGCGGACGTCGTCTGCGTCACCGGCCTCGTGCCGAGCGGTGAACTCCGGACCCCGACGCAGCGCTACTTCGACGAGCGGGTGACCTGGGCGCGGAACACCGACCGCCGGGTGTTCCGCACCGCGGCACCGCCGGCCGACCTGCCGCTCTTCCCGTTCTCGGTCGGGGCGTTCGGTACCGGCGCGAACATGTCCCTCCGTCGCTCGGCAGCGCTCGCCCTCGGCGGGTTCGACGTCGCGCTCGGCCCGGGGACACCGTCCCGCGCGGGGGAGGACCCCGACCTGTTCACCCGGGTGCTGCTCTCCGGCGGGGCGCTCGCCGTGGAGCCCTCCGCGATCGTGTGGCACCGGCACCGCCCCGACCGCGCGGCGCTGCGCTCTCAGGCCCTCGGGTACGGGACCGGGCTCGGCGCGTGGGTCGCGAAGCTCATGCTGCGCCCGCGGACGGCGTTCGCGGTCTTCCGACGAGCGTTCGGTGCCCTGCGGCAGCTCGGCGCGCTCGGCCAGGGCGCCGGAGAGGTGTCCGCGGCCGTCGACGCCGTCGGCGGGTGGCCCGTCGACGAGGAGTTCCGCGCGGCGACCGCCGGGCTCAAGCGCGTCGAGCTCGTGGCGGCGCTCGGCGGTCCGTGGCGCTACGTGCGCGGACGTCTGCGCTCCCGCGCGTAGGCGCGCGCCCGCGGGCCGCGCTCCATCGCCCACGGAGCGGGCGGCGGGCGGCCGGCGCGGGCGCCGCGGCGCGCTAGGGGCGGAAGCGCCCCTCCTCGACCTCGCGCCAGAACCGACGGCTCTTGAAGTACGCCGCCGGGCCCAGCGGGAAGCCGCGGAACTCGTGGTACGCCAGGGACCGGGGGATGCGGGTGGTCGACGCCTCGGTGATGGTCTCGGCGGCCGCATCGCGCTTCCCCGCGAGCCGCGACACGAGCTGCGAGAGCTTGATCTTGCCCGCGCGGGGCATCAGCCGCGCCAGGACCAGCGCGTGCCGGCGGTCCTTCGCGATGAGCTCGCACATCAGCGCGGTGAACCCGACGCCGTTCGAGTGCAGCTGCCCGTGCAGTCCCTCGAGGGTCTGGCGGTGCCGGTGGTGCACGACCGCGCGGGGTTCGAAGCCGATGCGGCCGCCGCCCCAGAGGATGTCGATGAAGATCGCGAGGTCCTCGCCGCCACGCGCGGGGACGCCGGCGCCGAGCACGGGGTCGAAGCCGCCGACGGCGTCGAACGCGGAACGACGGACCGCCCAGTTCGCCCCGGCGCCGTACCCGCCGATGCCGTACACGGCGAAGTGCTTGCGGACGGTGCCGTCCGGGCTCACGGCAGAGGCCTGCGCGTGCCGCATGACGCCGGGGACGTCGTCCGGGACGATCGTCACCGGGTCGAAGGTGCGCTCGCCGCTGAAGCCGCCGTAGTACGCCTCGTACCAGATCTGCGCGGGCGTCTCGAGCTCGACGGGCAGGATCATCCCCGTCACGGCGGCGACCTCCGGCTCGCGGACGAAGCGCGTGCCGATCGACCGGAGCCACTGCGGGTCCACGCGGACGTCGTCGTCGGTGAACGCGATGATCTCGCCGCGCGCGGCCGCCACCCCGCTGTTCCGGCCGATCGAGCAGCCGGGGCGGCGTTCCGTGACGAGTCGGACGTCGCGGCCCTCGAGCAGTCCGGGGAGCGCGTCGATCTCGGGCACCTTCACGCGGTTGTCGACGAGGACCACCTCGTAGTCGGGGTAGTCCAGGTCCTCCAGGAAGTCGAGCAGCTTGCCGATGTCCTCCACCCGGGTGACGATCGTCGACACCACGATCGAGATCATCGGCAGGTCAGCGTCCGGAACCGGGGTCGCCGCACCGCCGACGCTGTGCTCGTCCGCGACGAGCGGGGCGAGGGCCCGCGCGGCGTCGGCGGGGTCCTCGGTGAGGAGCACGTCGAGGGTCGTCACGGGGAACCCGCCGCGGTAGCCGACCACCAGCGCGGAGGAGCCGGTCTGGTCGGCGACGAGCCGTGGCAGCGGAGCATCGAGGTCGACGCTGACGACCCGACGCGGGCCGGGCACGGTGACGGGGGAGAGCTGGGTCATGACCCGGACGCTACGTCGGTCCGGCAGTGTCCCTCAACGGCGGGCACCAGCACTGGCGGGGATCATGCGGGGTTCCGCAGCCCGGCGCGACATCGTCGGAACCGCGGGTGAGCGCTCACCCAGAAAGTCTGGGCAACTCCAGAGGTCACGCTCAGGTCACGGCTTCGATGCAACCGGTTGCAAAACGCTGATCCCGGGCGTAGCTTCCACTCCCAGCAGGCAGCGTCGCCTGCTCCAGGTGGTCGTCGTCCGGTACCCGAGACGACGACTCCTGGTGATCTCGATGAGGAGACAACGCTGTGAAGAACACACGCGCGAAGGTGCGACTCGCATCCGTGGCCGGGGTCGCCGTGATCGGCCTCGCCCTGGCCGGCTGCTCGAGCGGGAGCTCGGCCTCGGACGACGCCAAGAGCGGGCAGGACAGCCGCGGCCCGATCACGTACGTTCAGGGCAAGGACAACTCGAACGTGGTCCGGCCCCTGATCGCCAAGTGGAACAAGGCGCACCCGGACGAGAAGGTCACGTTCAAGGAGCAGTCCGACCAGGCCGACCAGCAGCACGACGACCTCGTGCAGCACTTCCAGGCGAAGGACGACGGCTACGACGTGGTCGACGTGGACGTCGTGTGGACCGCGGAGTTCGCCGCGAAGGGCTGGCTGACGCCGCTCACGGGATCGATGAAGGTCGACACGTCCAAGCTGCTGCCCGCCACCGTGAAGACGGCGACGTACAACGACACGCTCTACGCGGCACCGCAGACGTCCGACGGCGCGCTGCTCTACTACCGCAAGGACCTCGTCAAGACCCCGCCGACCACGTGGTCGGAGATGATGGACGACTGCCAGATCGCCAAGGACAACGGCATCGGCTGCTACGCCGGCCAGTTCGCGAAGTACGAGGGCCTCACCGTCAACGCCTCGGAGGCCGTGAACGGCGCCGGCGGGTCGATCCTCTCCAAGAGCGGCACGCCGGACGTCGACACGACGAAGGCCAAGGCTGGTCTGCAGAACCTGGTCGACGCGTTCAAGGACGGGAACATCCCGGCCGAGGCGATCACCTACCAGGAGGAACAGGGCCGCACGGCGTTCGAGGACGGCAAGCTGCTGTTCCTCCGCAACTGGCCGTACGTCTACAGCCTCGCCAAGACCGACGGCTCGTCGAAGGTCAAGGACACCTTCGGCATCGCCCCGATCCCGGGTGCCGACGGCGTCGGTGCATCGACGCTCGGCGGTCACAACGCCGCGATCAGCGCGTACTCGAAGCACAAGGCGACGGCGCACGACTTCCTCGAGTTCCTGATGTCGAGCGACACGCAGAAGTTCTTCGCGACCCAGGGCTCGCTCGCTCCGGTGCTCGGTGACCTCTACACGGACTCCGAGCTGACGGCGAAGCTGCCGTACCTGCCCACCCTGCTGAAGTCGATCCAGAGCGCGGAGCCCCGTCCCGTGACGCCGTACTACCCGGCCGTGACGAAGGCGATCCAGGACAACTCCTACGCGGCACTCAAGGGCTCGAAGAGCGTCGACGAGGCGATGAAGGACATGGAAGCCGCCCTCAAGGCGGCGACCACCAGCAACTAGCGGCTCGCGCCGCATCGGACTGGAGGCACGGGTCACCCGTACCCCTGCCTCCAGTCCGCCCCTACTTGCGTCCCGACACCGGCAAGGAGGCCGTCAGTGTCAGCAGCAACCGAGATCCCAGCCGCCATCCCGAACCCCCAGGGTCTGGAGCCGCCCAAGCGGCGGCGCGGCGGACTGAACGCCGAACACGGCCGATGGGCCGTGTACCTGATCGGCCCGACGATCGTGCTCCTCGCCGTCGTCATCGGCTACCCCGTCGTCAGCGCGATCATCCAGTCGTTCCAGCTCGACGCCGGACTCGACAAGGCGACGGGCCTGTTCGTCGAGGGCGGCTTCGCGGGCGTCACGAACTACGTGCACTGGCTCGGCCAGCAGTGCGGCAACGTCACGTGCCCCCCTGGCAGCCTCGGCGCCCAGTTCTGGGTGTCGTTCGGCAACACGTTCTTCTTCACGGTCGTCACCGTGCTCGCCGAGACGCTCATCGGCGTCTGGATGGCGATCATCATGAACCGCAACTTCAAGGGCCGCGCGCTCGTCCGCGCCGCGATCCTGGTGCCGTGGGCGATCCCGACCGCCGTCACCGCGAAGCTCTGGTACTTCATCTTCGACGCGAACGGCGTGCTCAACCACGTCATCGGCCACCAGATCCTCTGGACCAGCGGCGAGTGGGCGTCGCGGTTCGCGGTCATCATCGCGGACACGTGGAAGACGACGCCGTTCATGGCGCTGCTCATCCTCGCGGGCCTGCAGCTCATCCCGGAGGAGGTCTACGAGGCCGGCAAGATGGACGGCGCCTCGACCGTACAGCGCTTCATGCTCATCACGCTCCCGCTCCTGAAGCCGGCGCTGATGGTCGCGATCCTGTTCCGCGTGCTCGACGCGCTGCGCATGTACGACCTCCCGGCGATCCTCACCGGCGGCGGCGGTGGTTCCGGCAACGCCACGACGACCCTGTCGATCCTCGTCGTCGACCAGATCAGGCAGGGGTTCAACTCCGCCTCAGCGCTGTCGACGATCACCTTCCTCATCATCTTCATCGTCGCGTTCCTGTTCGTGCGGTTCCTCGGCGCGAACGTCGTGCAGACGCAGGCAGCCCAGCAGAAGGGTGAACTCAAGTGACCCTCGCAGCAGACCGTCCCCGGTCGTCGACGCGTTCGCGCGAGCGGTCGATCGACCGCGCCGACGTCCGCGTCCAGCGCCACACCGGCCCCGGGTCCGCACCGCGATCCAGGCGATCATCATCGCGGTGTGGTGCCTCCTGCCGTTCTACTGGATGGTGGTGACGAGCTTCCGCGACGTCGGGTTCACGTTCGACGCCACTCCGTGGCCGACGCACGTGACGCTCGACAACTACGCGACGGCGTTCTCCACCGAGCTCGGCAACCACCTCGGCCGGGCGCTGCTGAACAGCCTGCTGATCGGCGGCGTCGTGACGATCATCGCGCTGCTCGTCGGGACCTCGGCGGCCTACGCGCTGGCCCGGCTCGAGTTCAAGGGCAAGTCCCTCATCGCCGGCGCGATCCTCGCGGCGTCGATGTTCCCGGGCGTCGCGCTGATCTCCCCGCTGTTCCAGCTCTTCACGGACATCGGGTGGATGGGGACGTACCAGGCGCTCATCCTGCCGAGCATCTCGTTCGTGCTGCCGCTGACCGTCTACACGCTTGCGTCGTTCTTCCGTGAGATGCCGTGGGACCTCGAGGAAGCGGCGCGCATCGACGGGTGCACCCGCGTGCAGGCGTTCCGGCGGATCATCCTGCCGCTCGCCGCACCCGCCGTGTTCACCACCGCGATCCTGGCGTTCATCTCGTCCTGGAACGAGTACCTCATCTCGTCCCAGCTCTCGTCGGACGCCACCCAGCCGGTCACCGTCGCCATCGCGTCGTTCGCCGGGACCCAGCCGCACCAGGAGCCGTACACGGCGGTGATGGCAGCGGGGACGATCGTCACGATCCCGCTCGTGATCCTCGTGCTCGTCTTCCAGCGGCGCATCGTGGCCGGCCTCACCGCCGGCGGTGTGAAGGGCTGATCGCCATGGAGTACCGCGCACCGCGTCGACCGTCGGCACCGATCGAGGAGGCCATGGGCTTCGTCGGCTTCTTCGGCGTCGCGTTCCTCGCCGTCACCGTGTTCTGCGAGTTCACCGGCCGACCGGCGCTCGGCTGGGCGCTCACCCTGTTGGCGTGCGTGCTCGTGCTCGTCGCGCTCGACCGCTGGCGGGTCCGGGTGGTCCGTCGGTCGGAGGCCGCCGAGGCCCTGGCCGCCGACCGCGTCCTCCGCCGCGACGAGCACCCGGTCGGGGTGCACGTCCCCGGTGGCCGCGCGCCCGTCGAGACCGTGTTCCGCGACCACGTGCACGTCGGGTTCGACGAGCGAGCGCCGCGACCGCATCGCACGCGAGCCGTCGCGCGGACCGGCGCCGGGCCCGTGACCCGTGACGCGGGGGACGCGACGCACGGCGCGGACGGCTGACCGGCCTCCCGGCTGTGTCCGATGGGGATCCAGGAGATCGCGACCGTCACCGGGCTGTCCAAGGCCACCGTGTCCCGCGCCCTGCGCGGACTCCCGACCGTGGCCGACACCACGATCGACCATGTGCGCCGGGTCGCCGACGAGCTCGGGTACGTCCCGAGCTCGGCGGCGGCCGGGCTCGCCACCGGGCGGCAGCGTGCCGTCGGCGTCGTCGTGCCGGTGTTCGACCGCTGGTTCTACGTCAAGGCGCTCAGCGGGGTCGATGCCGAACTGCGGCGGGCGGGGTACGACCTCGTGCTCTACAACCTCGGCGGCCCCGGGGGAGACCGTGACCGGGCCTTCCGACGGTCGATGCTGCGGCAGCGCGTCGACGCCCTCGTGCTGCTGTCGCTCGTGCTCGACGAGACCGAGCGGAGCGAGCTGCAGGTGAGCTCGTTGCCCACCATCGTCATCGGCGGCCCGGCTCCCGGGCTCCGGAACGTCGGGATCGACGACGTCGAGGTCGCCGGCATGGCGACGGAGCACCTCGTCGGGCTCGGGCACCGGCGGATCGCGTACGTCGGTGGGCAGGACGAGGCGGGCATGAACGTCGCGGTGCCGTACCGGCGGCGGGACGGGTTCGTCGACGCGATGCACGGCGCCGGACTCTCGGTGCCGTCGTCGTGGATCGCGGACGGACGGTTCTCGTTCGCCGGCGGGGTGGACGCCGGCCTGTCGTTGCTCGCGCCGGGTGCCGATCGACCGACCGCGGTGTTCTGCGCCTCGGACGAGATGGCGCTCGGCGTGATGACGGCGGCATCGCGGGTCGGGTTGTCCGTGCCCGACGACCTGTCGGTGATCGGCATCGACGGGCACGAGTACGGCGCAGCTGTCGGGTTGACGACGATCACGCAGGACCCCGAGGCGCAGGGGCGTCTCGCCGCCCGCGCGGTGCTCGCCGAGGTCGACGGCGCCGCGGTCCGTCCGGTGCCGCCGTCGCCGGCGTCGCTCGTGGTGCGGTCGTCGACGGCGCCGCCGCGGTCCTGACGGGCGGGCGCTGCCCGCCGCCGCGGTCCTGGGCGGGCGCTGCCCGCCGCCGCGGGCCTTCGCACAACGGAAAGCAGTCCGCACCACGCGAACGCGCGGCGCGGACTGCTTTCGGTTGTGCGGCGGCGAACGGAACCACATCAGCACCCCGCGTACGCTCGGCAGCATGGAGGTCACGAAGCTCGAGCACGCCTGCCAGATCGTCGACGTCGACGGGGCGCGGCTGGTGATCGACCCGGGGAACTTCACGCGCGACGTGGACGTCACGGATGTCGTCGCGGTCGTGCTCACCCACGAGCACCCCGACCACGTCACCCCGGCGCAGCTGTCCGGCATCCTGTCCCGGAACCCCGGCGCGGTGGTCTTCGGTCCGGGCGGAGTCGCAGCCGCGCTGCCGGACTTCGAGGTGGACGTCGTCACGGACGGGTCCTCGCGGTCGGTCGGGCCGTTCGCGCTGACCTTCCACGGCACCCGGCACAACGTCATCCACTCGTCCGTCCCGGTGATCGACAACACCGGCGTCATGGTGAACGGGCGGCTGTTCTACCCCGGCGACAGCTACACCGTCCCCGGCGTACCGGTCGAGATCCTAGCCGCACCCGTCGGCGCCCCGTGGCTCAAGGTCGCCGAGATGATGGACTACGTCGCCGCGATCGCACCCCGTCGCGCCTACCCCGTGCACGAGGCGACCCTGTCCGACATCGGCTACGGCATGCACACCGGCCGGCTCCGCGAGATGGTCGAGCCCGCCGGTTCACTCGTCCTGTTGCAGCCGGGCGAGTCGCTCACGATCTGAGCGGGGACCGGACTGGAGGCTCGGCTCGGCACGTGCATGCACGCTGCGGCATGACGGCACACCCGGGCGACACGCCTCGTTTTGGCAGGTCGGACCGCTTGTGCCATACTTGTCGAGTTGTCGGAACGGCCCCATCGTATAGCGGCCTAGTACGCTGCCCTCTCACGGCGGTAACGCGGGTTCGAATCCCGCTGGGGTCACCACAGGTGGCTTAGCCCGAGTCCGACAACGTGTGCCGCGGCCCCATCGTATAGCGGCCTAGTACGCTGCCCTCTCACGGCGGTAACGCGGGTTCGAATCCCGCTGGGGTCACCAACCGAAGGTCCTCGTCCACACGGACGGGGACCTTCGTCGTTCCCGGCCTGGTGTCGCATGCCGGTCACCCCGCGGTGGCCACGTCGCGGACGACGAAGCGCGGGATCTCCACGGCGACCGTCGCCCGACACGTCGAGAACGTCGGGACCGAGTGCACACGATCGAGTGTGACCACGACGGCTCCGGCGTCCGAGTCGAGCTCGACCGACCATCCGGCCGGGTGGTCGAGCGTCTCCGGAGCGCGCACACCGCGCGGCCGGAAGGCATCGATGCGGTGGTCTCCGGAGCGTGCCGCGGCTGCGGCGACGGCAGCCTGTTCGACGTGGGAGTACAGCGACCGTCCGCGGAAGCCGTCCGGGACGACGATCCCACGCGTCGACGCCTCGGCGATCGCGACGGGATCGAGTTCGTCGACGCGTCCGTGGTTCAGCCCGTACGGGAACAGCATCGTCGTCGCCGCGAACCGGTCACCACCGAGGTGCGAGCACTCCCAGGTCTCCTCGGGGAACGCCTCCGCCAGCTTGGCTGCGACCGACCGTCCGCGCACGGCGCAGCACTCGTCGTGCCGGCCGTGGGCGCACACGGCGAAGACGGGCCGGTCGGATGGCGTTCCGGTGCTGCCGTCGAGCGGGAGCGACAGCAGCTCGTCCGGGCCGTCGGCCTCACCCCACCGCACGGTCGCGAGCCCGGTGTCGACGACTGCCCAGCGCCACCGGCCGGCACCACGGGACCGGCCGGGGCGGCGGATCGCGAGGATGCGCATCCCGGCACGCTGCACCCGGCGCGCGAGGGCGATGCCGGTCTCGGGCGGGAGTGCGGGGGAGTCGGCCCAGACGTTCCAGCCCCACGCACCCGCGACCTCGACGAGCAACCAGCGGCGACCGGGGGACGCGGTGGCGGTGAGGTCCTCGTCGCGGGACCGGGAGCGGTCGCTGCACGCCGGCCCACCGGCCGAGCGGGGGAGTCGGGGATCGGCCGGACCCGTGCGTCGCCACTCGGTCACGACGCCGGTACCAGCACGCCTTCCCGGAGGAGCCGACGGACCACGACGACGGCGTCGTCCTCGTCGAGGCCCGGCAGGGACCCGACGGTGTGCGTCCCTCCGGCGTGCAGCGTGCGCACGGCATGACCACACGATGCCGGCAGGCGGATCGTCGTCGTCGGCAGGACGACGGCCACGCGCTCGCCCTCGTCGCGGACGTCGGCGTGGAGTCCCTCGCGCCACCGCACCCGATCGCCGCCCGAGAGCGTGCCGAGGAGGTCGACCGTCTGCAACGGGCGGACCGGCTCCGGACGGGTGGAGCGACGGAACCGCGACCCGACGGTGTGCGCGACCTCGTCGACGGCCGAGCCGACCGACGCCGACTCGAGGAACCCGATGAGGTCCTCGGCAGCGGCGCGGACGTCCGTCGCGATCTGGTCCGGGTCGCCGAGGTCGACACCGAGGGGCAGCGATGCGCGGAGTCGGTCCGATCGGAGCGCACGGGTGATGAGGTCCCGCGCGAGGTCGGCCCGGGTGACGGCGGGGATGCCGATCGTCAGGTGGATGGTCGTGCCGCCGAGTGCGGTCGCGGAGTGCAGCCAACCGCGAGGGAGGTAGAGCGCATCACCTGGACGGAGCACGGTGTCGATCGCGGGTGCTCCTGCTGCCCGCGCGGCGACCTCGCCGCGTCGGTCGCTCCACGGTTCGTCGGCGAACGGGAGCTCGTGCACGGGCTCGTGGATCACCCAGCGCTTCGCCCCGGCGATCTGCAGGACGAAGACGTCGTGCACGTCGTAGTGCGGGTCGAAGCCGCGCGACGATGCCGGCGTGATGTAGGCGTTGACCTGCGCGGGGTGCCCGAGCTCCGCGACGAGCCGTCGCGTGAACTCCTGGATCGGCGGCCACGTGCGGTGGAGGCCCTGCAGGACGATCGTCGAGCCGGCAGCGAACTCGGCGAGGACCTTCTCGGAGCTGACCTGGTCGCCGACCTCGGCGCCGTAGCCACCGGGTGCGGTGAAGGCGCTCTGCGGGAGCACGGTGCCGTCCTTCGCCATCCGGATGAACGGCGTCCGGAGTCCTCGGACCGAGAGCAGCTCGTCGGCGGCCTCGGTGGAGAACAGGTCGTCGAACGTCGAGCCGAGGTCAGCGGCGCTGCTCAAGAGCGCGCGGCGACCCCAGTACTCGTCGGCGAACCGGGCGACGGGGACGGCGATGCACCGCTCGAGGGCGCGCGCCGTCTCCGTCGTGTCCGGTCCTCGGCTCACGCGGAGCCGTCCGCGCCGCCGTCGTGTCCGTTCGGGTTGGCGCCGCCGTCGGCCGGGCCTTCGCCGGCGTCTGCGGAGCCGTCGGCACCGCCGTCGTGTCCGTTCGGGTTGGCGCCGCCGTCGGCCGGGCCTTCGCCGGCGTCTGCGGAGCCGTCGGCACCGCCGTCGTGTCCGTTCGGGTTGGCGCCGCCGTCAGCGGGGCCTTCGCCCGCGCTCTGGGGATCCGTGGTGATGTCGTCGTCGTTGATGCTCATGTGCGTCCCTCTCCGTCGTGCGGCCGGGTGCCGTCTGTGCCCGAGCGTAGGACGTCCGGCTGGCGGTGGTCCAGGTTCGTCCCGCAAGCAGGGTCGGGGTCGCGGACTCCCGGGGGATCGAGTGCGCAGAAGTGGCGACCGATCTCGGGCCCAGGTCGCCGTTTCGGCGCACTCGATCGCCGTGCGGACCGTGGCAGACGGCGTGTTGCGGAGTCCCGGTAAGGTGGGGGAGTCGTCTGACCCGGCAGTGGGGCCTGCCGGACCCAACCGTGACCGATCGGTCACCAACGGTCCCTATCCCGAGAACACCGCACGCGCGGACGACCTCCGGCGTGCTCGGCGATAGGAGCACCTCCGTGGACGACGAACCCCGACGGCACCTCACCGACTCCGGGAACATCCCGATCGACCCGGGCGTCGAGGTCGAGGAGTCCGACACCAGACCCGGTCGTCCGCCACACCTGCGCTGGGGGTACCTCGGCGTCGTGGCGCTCGGCGGGGCGATCGGGACCGCGATCCGCGCCGTGCTGGCCGACCTCGTCCCCGCCGTTGACGGGATCAGCTGGACGATCCTCGCGATCAACGTCGTCGGGGCGTTCTGCCTCGGGCTGCTGCTCGAGGCGTTGGCGCACCGCGGGCCGGACGTCGGTCGGCGTCGGCTCCTGCGGCTCTTCGTCGGCACAGGGGTGCTCGGCGGGTTCACGACGTACAGCACGCTCGCCGACGACACCGCGCAGCTGCTCGGGGACGGACGGTGGGGTGCTGGGAGCGGGTACGCGCTGCTCACGGTCGTGCTCGGACTGCTCGCCGTCGTCGCCGGGCTCTGGGTGTCGACGCTGTTGCGGCCACGGGCGGCCACCCGATGAGCGCGCTCGAAGTGCTGCTCGTCGCCGTCGGCGGGGGAGTCGGGGCGGCGCTCCGCTTCCTACTCGACGGGCTCGTGAAGGCCAGGGTCAGCGGCTTCCCGCTCGGCACCGTCGTCATCAACGTCTCCGGGTCGCTGGTCCTCGGGCTCCTGACGGGCCTCGGGCAGGCCGGGACGCTGGCGCTCCCGGCGGTCGCCATCCTCGGCACGGGCATGATGGGTGGGTACACGACGTTCTCGACGGCGAGTGTCGAGACCGTGCAGCTCCTCCGATCCGGCAAGACCCGGCTCGCCGTCCTGAACGGCCTCGGCATGCTCGTCGTCTCGGTCGGCGCAGCCGCGCTCGGCCTCTTGCTCGGAAGGAACACATGACCTCGGAACGCCCCGGCGAACTCGTCCTCGTCCGTCACGGAGAGACGGAGTGGTCGAAGAGCGGGCAGCACACCGGCCGCACCGACATCCCGCTCACCGAGAACGGGGTCGAGCAGGCGAAGCGTGCCGGCCGGTACCTCGCGGACCGCGACTTCGCGCTCGCGCTGTCGAGCCCGCTGCAACGTGCCCGCGACACCGCCGCGCTCATCGGCGTGGACCCCGAGGTCGACGAGGACCTGTACGAGTGGGACTACGGCGCGTACGAGGGCCTCACGACACCGCAGATCAAGGTGCTCCGGCACGGGCCGTGGGACCTCTGGACCGACGGCGTGCCCGCGGGGGACACACCGGGTGAGAACGCCGCCGAGGTCCGTGTCCGGGCCGAACGGGTGCTTGACCGTGCCCGCCCGGTGCTCGCCGAGGGGCAGGACGCCGTCTTCATCGCCCACGGGCACGTGCTCCGTGCGATCGGCGCCGCGTGGATCCGGCTCGCGCCGCAGGACGGTGCCGTGCTGAAGCTCGGGACCGCGTCCGTCAGCACGCTGGGGTACGAGCACGGGCGTCCGGTCATCGACTCCTGGAACGTCCAGCCGGACTGACGTCCAGCCCGCCTGACGCCCAGACCGACTGACGGCCGTCCCGACTACCGCAGGACGGCGGCCATCCCGAGGCTCGGCGCGACGTCGTCGAGCCCGAGCGAGCGGTACAGCCGCTGCCCGGGCGGGTCCCCGATGAGCGACACGTAGGCGCCCTCAGGTGCCCGCGACCGGATGTCCGCGATGAGCCACTCGAGCACGCGCCGACCGAGGCCACGCCGCTGGTGCGCGGGATCGGTGGCGACGTCCGCGATGTGGAAGTACCAGCCGCCGTCGCCCAGCACGCGACCCATCGCGACCGGCGTTCCCGCGGCGTCGACCACGTGGCAGGCTGACCAGCTCCCGCTGATCGCGCCGGCGCCCTGGTCGGCCCGGACCGGGGTCAGGCCGGAGTCGCGGCGGAGGCGGAGGTAGTCGTCGAGCGGCGGCGGCCCGGCGACGAGTCGGTAGTCGTCCATGTGTCGATCCTGCCGGGCCCCGCCGACAGCCGCCGACGCGTCCGCCCGGTCAGACCGTGCGGATCGAGGTCGTCGCGCCGAGGGCTCGACCGCGGCGCCGTTCGATCGCGCGCCCGACGAACAGCAGTGCGACGCTCACCAGTGCTCCGAGCGTCGTCTGTGCGACGCGGTCCAGGGCGAGGAGCTCCGGCGCCTCGGGGAGGCTCAACCAGGACACCGCGAGCGCGAGCGGCGTGAGGAACAGCAGGCAGACCGCGTAGTTCCGCGCGACGAAGATCTCCGCGAAGAACTGTCCGACGACCGCGATGAGCACGATCCACCACGCTCCGGGTTCGAGGAGCAGGATCCCGACCGCGATCACCGTGCCCCCGATCGTGCCGATGAAGCGCTGGAACGCCCGGAGGACGGTGTGCCGTTGCCGGATGGCCGGGAGCGTCGACACGACGGCGATCACCGCCCAGTACGGGTGCCCGAGCCCCGGGATGGTCTCCGCGATCGCACCGGCGACCAGGGCCCCGACGACGTTGAGCGCGACGGTCTCCCAAAGCGCGGGGGTGCGGAGGATCCCGAAGCCCCGTTCCTTCATCGGGGCGAGCGGTCGGAAGCGGTGCGGCGCGCGCGGGTGCCACACGCGCCGGATGACGAACCCGGACATCGCGACGAGCCACGCCCACGCGACGGAGCACACGATGATCGTCGCGACGAGCGGCAGGTCCGACGGCCTCAGCGGCACGAGCGAGGACACCAAGAACGCGAACGTCGGGAAGATCGGCTGCGCCGGGATCGACCGGAGCGTGCTCAGCGTGCAGACCGCGACGACGAGCACGACGACCAGCCCGACCGCCTGCAACCAGAGGGGCGCACCGACGATCGAGACGGCGATCCCTGCGAACATGCACAGGGCCTGCAGTCCCCCGGCGACTCCCGTGGTCACGGCGCGCTGCCGGTACGGCTCCGTGGCGCCGAAGATCGCGGTGAACCCCGCGAACATCGCGAAGGCCGCGTACCCCGGCATCCCGAGGGCGATGAGCAGTGCGAGGGGAGCGGCGCCCGCGATCGCGGCGCGCGTCGCGCCCTCGAGGTTGACCGTGCGGGCGGAGTGCGTCGGAGTCGTCATGTCCCGGCCATTCTCCCACCGCGACAGGTGTCGGAGAACGCGAGTCGAGCCTCCAGTCCGGCCGGAAATCGGCCGCGATGCGGGCCGCACCGGCGTCGGACGCGTTGGTATACCAGTGCTAGACTCGCCGGATCGCGCCGCGTCAGCGGCATCGAACCGATGCGAACGGAAGGGTCGAGGTCATGGGTAGGACACTCGCCGAGAAGGTCTGGGACGACCACGTCGTGGTCAAGGGCGAGGACGGCAACCCCGACCTCCTCTACATCGACCTCCACCTCGTGCACGAGGTCACGAGCCCCCAGGCGTTCGACGGTCTCCGCCAGGCCGGCCGCCCGGTGCGACGCCTCGACCTGACGATCGCGACGGAGGATCACAACACCCCGACGCTCGCGATCGACCGGCCCATCGCCGATCCGACGAGCCGCACCCAGATCGAGACGCTCCGCCGCAACTGCGAAGAGTTCGGCGTCCGCCTGCACTCGCTCGGCGACAAGGAGCAGGGCATCGTGCACGTCGTGGGCCCGCAGCTCGGCCTGACGATGCCGGGCATCACCGTGGTCTGCGGCGACTCCCACACCTCGACGCACGGTGCGTTCGGCGCGATGGCGTTCGGCATCGGGACGAGCGAGGTCGAGCACGTGCTCGCCACGCAGACGCTGCCGCTCAAGCCGTTCAAGACGATGGCGATCACCGTCGAGGGCACCCTGCGCCCCGGCGTGACGGCGAAGGACATCATCCTCTCGGTCATCGCGAAGATCGGTACCGGCGGCGGACAGGGCTACGTGCTCGAGTACCGCGGTTCGGCGATCCGGGCGCTCTCGATGGAGGGGCGCATGACGATCTGCAACATGTCGATCGAAGCGGGTGCCCGCGCCGGCATGGTCGGTCCCGACCAGATCACCTACGACTACGTCCAGGGCCGCGACCACGCCCCGACCGGCGCCGACTGGGACGAGGCCGTCGCGTACTGGGACACGCTGAACACCGACGACGACGCGGTGTTCGACGCCGAGGTGTTCATCGACGCCGACGCGCTCGAGCCCTTCGTCACCTGGGGGACGAACCCGGGCCAGGGCGTCTCGCTCTCCGAGTCCGTGCCCGACCCCGCCGACTACACCGACCCCAACGACCAGGCAGCGGCACAGCGCGCGCTGGAGTACATGGACATCACCGCGGGCACGCCGATGAAGGACATCGCCGTCGACGCGGTCTTCATGGGGTCCTGCACGAACTCGCGCATCGAGGACCTCCGCGCGTTCGCGTCCGTCATCAAGGGGCGCACAAAGGCCGAGGGCGTCCGCGTCATGGTGGTGCCCGGCTCCGCGCGGGTCCGGCTCGAGGCCGAGGCCGAGGGGCTCGACAAGGTGTTCACCGACTTCGGGGCCGAGTGGCGCTTCGCCGGCTGCTCGATGTGCCTCGGCATGAACCCCGACCAGCTCGCGCCCGGGGAGCGCTGCGCGTCGACCTCGAACCGCAACTTCGAGGGACGTCAGGGCAAGGGCGGCCGAACCCACCTCGTGTCGCCGCTCGTCGCAGCCGCCACCGCCGTCCGGGGGACGCTGTCGAGTCCGTGGGACCTGGAAACCGAAGCAGCAACCGCTCTGGAAGGGGCAGTCTGATGGAGAAGATCGGCACCGTCACCGGGATCGCCGCACCGCTGAAGCGGTCGAACGTCGACACCGACCAGATCATCCCCGCCGTGTACCTCAAGCGCGTCACCAAGACCGGCTTCGAGGACGCGCTGTTCTCCGGGTGGCGCCAGGACCCGTCGTTCGTGCTGAACCAGGAGCCCTTCGACCGCGCGAAGGTGCTCGTCGCCGGTCCCGACTTCGGCACCGGGTCGTCGCGCGAGCACGCCGTCTGGGCACTCCGCGACTTCGGCTTCCGGGTCGTCATCTCGCCCCGGTTCGCGGACATCTTCAAGGGCAACGCGGGCAAGCAGGGCCTGGTCACCGCAATCGTGACCGAACCGGAAGTCGAGCGCCTGTGGGCCGCCATCGAGGCGAACCCGGGCATCGAGGCGACCGTGGACCTCGCGGCGCAGCGCGTGTCGCTGGGCGATGTGGACGTGGCATTCGAGATCGACGCTTACACTCGTTGGCGGTTGATGGAAGGGCTCGACGACATCGGGCTCACCCTCCGTGACGAGACCTCGATCACGGAGTTCGAATCCCGCCGTGGAAACTGGCGGCCGAAAACATTGCCGGTGAAGTAGTGAACTCTCTCGTACAGGACGCAGCAGCAGCTGGGGCACGCGTCGGGTTGAAGTCGGACGAGATCGTCATCCGCGGCGGCAAGCCGCTGGTCGGACGCATCGAGGTCCGCGGCGCGAAGAACCTCGCGACGAAGGCCATGGTGGCCTCCCTGCTCGGCGACACCCCGTCGATCCTCAAGGACGTCCCGGACATCTCCGACGTCAAGGTCGTCCGCGCGCTGCTCGAGGTGCACGGTGTGCGCATCACGGATCCTGCACGAGGCGAGCTCATCCTCGACCCGTCGAACGTCGAGTCGGCGCACTTCGCCGAGATCGATGCGCACGCCGGGTCGAGCCGCATCCCGATCCTGTTCTGCGGCCCGCTGCTGCACAAGCTCGGCGAGGCGTTCATCCCCGACCTCGGTGGCTGCCGCATCGGCGACCGCCCGATCGACTTCCACCTCGACGCGCTGCGCGCCATGGGTGCGGTCGTGGACAAGCAGGTCTCCGGCATCCACATCACGGCGCCGAACGGCCTCAAGGGCGCGAACATCGAGCTGCCGTACCCGAGCGTCGGTGCGACCGAGCAGGTCCTGCTGTCGTCGGTGCTCGCCGACGGCACGACCGAGCTCCGGAACGCCGCGATCGAGCCAGAGATCATGGACCTCATCGCGATCCTGCAGAAGATGGGCGCGATCATCACGGTCGAGCCGAGCCGCACGATCTTCATCGAGGGCGTCGAGTCGCTCCGCGGCTACACCCACCGCGCGATCAACGACCGCAACGAGGCAGCGAGCTGGGCCTCCGCCGCACTCGCGACCAACGGCGACATCTTCGTCGAGGGCGCGAAGCAGCAGGAGCTCATGACGTTCCTCAACGTCTTCCGGAAGGTCGGCGGCGGGTTCGACATCCAGGAGGACGGCATCCGGTTCTACCGGGAGCTCGAGGTCCTGAAGCCCGTCGTCATCGAGACCGACGTGCACCCCGGCTTCATGACGGACTGGCAGCAGCCGCTCGTCGTCGCGCTGACCCAGGCCGACGGTCAGAGCATCGTGCACGAGACCGTCTACGAGAACCGCTTCGGCTTCACCGAGGCCCTCAACGAGATGGGTGCCGACATCGTCGTGCACAAGGAAGGGCTCCCCGGGCACGACCGCCGGGTCGCCCGTCGTCCGTTCGAGCAGGCAGCGGTGATCACCGGCCCGACGAAGCTGCACGGCGCGAACGTGCGTGTCCCGGACCTCCGCGGCGGCTTCAGCCACCTCATCGCGGCACTGACCGCCGAGGGGGAGTCGCACATCACGAACGTCGGCATCATCAGCCGCGGGTACGAGCACTTCATCCCGAAGCTGCGCAAGCTCGGGGCGGACTTCGACTTCGCTGGCTGAGATGGCTGACGACCACCGCGGCGCGCCCGCGGGCAACGACCGTGGCGTGCCCGGCGGCGACCGCGGCAGGCCCGACGGCACGCCCGGCCGCGACCTCGACCGTGTGACCACCGGCCTGCCGAACCCCGGCCGTCGGTGGAAGCGTGGTGACCTCAACCTGGCGTTCCGGATCACCGCGTTCTTCGTGATCCCGACCTTCCGGTTCACCGCGCGCTACCACTGGCACGGCCGGAACCGGTTGCCGGAGCAGGGGGCGTTCGTCCTCGCGCCGAACCACTACACGAACATCGACCCGCTCGTCGTGGGCACCGCGGTGTACCTCAGCCGCCGGCAGCCGCGATTCCTGGCGAAGGCGTCGCTGTTCCGCGTCCCCGTGTTCGGCAAGCTCATGAGCGGCATGGGGCAGATCCCGGTCGAGCGGTCTGGTCGAACCCGCATCAGCGATCCCCTCGGCGGCGGCCGGTCCCTCATGGAGCGCGGCGGCGCCGTGATCGTGTACCCGGAGGGGACGCTGACGCGCGACCCCGACCTGTGGCCGATGCGCGGCAAGACCGGCGCGGTGCGGATCGCGCTCGAGAACGACGTGCCGCTCATCCCGATGGCGCACTGGGGCACGCAGCAGATCATGGCGCGGTACTCGAACAAGCTCCGGCTGTTCCCGCCGTCGCGCGTGGACGTCGTGTTCGGCGACCCCGTCGACCTGTCGGCGTTCCGTGGACGCCCGATCGACCAGCAGCTGCTCACCGAGGCGACCGCCGTCCTGATGGACCGCATCACCGAGCTCGTCGAGCAACTCCGTGGCGAGCAGGCGCCGGCGACCCGGTGGGACCCGTCGACGAAGAACCAGAAGGAAACCGGCAAGTTTGAGTGACGCACCCAGCACCGGCACGCGTGCCGGCGCACCAGGCCTCCGCCCGCACGACGACCACCCGGATCCCACGGCTGCCGCACGTGGCGCGGTCGACACCGCCGCGATCCGCGTGGTCATGCAGTCCACGGACAAGCCCCGCGTGGCGGTCATCGGTGCCGGCAGCTGGGGGACCACGTTCGCGAAGGTCCTCGCCGAGGGCGGCGCCGAGACCGTCGTCTGGGCGCGTCGACCCGAGGTCGCCCGGGAGATCACCGAGACCAAGCGCAACTCGGACTACCTGCCCGGCATCAACCTGCCGCGCACGTTGACCGCGTCGACCTCGTTGGCCGCCGTGCTGCAGGGCGCGCAGCAGGTCTACGTCTCCGTGCCGTCGCAGACGCTGCGGTCGAACCTGGAGGCCATCCGCGAACTGCTCCCGGCCGACGTCCCCGTCGTCAGCCTGATGAAGGGCGTCGAGAAGGCCACCGGTCTCCGGATGAGCGAGGTCCTGCTCCAGGGACTCGAGATCGACCAGGACCGCATCGCGGTGGCCAGTGGTCCGAACCTGGCGCTCGAGATCGCGCGACGGCAGCCGACCGCGGCCGTGGTGTCCTCGACGAGTGCCGACACCGCCAGTGCGGTCGCCGCGGTCGCGACGAACCCCTACTTCCGGTCGTTCATCAACACGGACGTCATCGGCACCGAGTTCGGCGGGGTGCTGAAGAACCTCATCGCCGTCGCGATCGGCATCGTGGACGGCGTCGGCTACGGCGAGAACACGAAGGCGTCGATCATCACCCGCGGGCTCGCGGAGATGACGGAGTTCGCCGTGTCGCTCGGCGCCCAGCCCTCGACGCTGTCCGGTCTCGCGGGGCTCGGCGACCTCATCGCGACCTGCCAGTCGCCGCTGTCGCGGAACAACACCGCCGGGCGACTGCTCGGCCAGGGGTACCGCTTCGACGAGGTCGTCCGGCAGATGAACCAGACCGCGGAGGGGCTGGCGTCCGTCGCGCCGATCCTCGAACTCGCGCGGGCGAACGGCGTCGACATGCCCATCGTCGGGCAGGTCGGCGAGGTCCTCGCCGGTAGGCTCGATCCGCGCAACATCGCGCCGCACCTCACCGAGACCGACGAGCCCCAGGGCGAGTGACCGGTCCGGCCACTCTGCAACCAGGAGCGCCCATGACCACCAGCAGCACCACCGTCGTCGTCCTGTTCGGCGGCCGGTCGAGCGAACACGAGATCAGCTGTGTGACCGCCGGCGGGATCATGGACGCGGTCGACCGCACCGCGTACGAGATCGTCCCGGTCGGGATCACCAAGGACGGTGCCTTCACGCTGCAGCCGGACGACCCGGAGCAGTGGGCCCTCGTCGGCGAGCACCTGCCGACGGTGCCGGACAACGGCACGCGCGTCCGGTTCCCGAGCGCCGCCGAGCCGCGGCAGCTGACCGTCGAGCACCAGGACGGCACCGTCACCACGATCCCCGTCGACATCGTCTTCCCGATCCTGCACGGTCCGTTCGGCGAGGACGGCACCGTCCAGGGCATGCTCGAGATCGCCGGGCTGCCGTACGCCGGGGACGGCGTCCTGGCGAGTGCGCTCGCGATGGACAAGCACGTCGCGAAGGCCGTCCTCGAGCACGCCGGGCTCCGCGTGGCCCCGTGGACGACGGTGCTCCGTCGGCAGTGGCAGGCCGACGAACTCGGGGTCGCCGAGACGATCGCGGCGCACGGCTGGCCGCTCTTCGTGAAGCCCGCCCGGGCCGGTTCGAGCATGGGTGTGTCCCGTGTCGACGGACCCGAGCAGCTGGCAGCGGCGATGCACCTGGCGTTCGAGCACGACAGCAAGGTCATCGTCGAACCCCGCGTCGTCGGTCGCGAGGTCGAGGTCGCCGTCCTCGAAGGCCGCAACGGCACGCCGCGCACGAGCCTGCCCGGCGAGATCGTCGTCGCCGAGGACGGCTTCTACGACTTCGCGTCGAAGTACCTCGGCGGGGACGAGCAGCTCCTCTGCCCGGCGCCGCTGACCGAGGCCGAGACCGACGAGATCCGCTCCATCGGTGCCCGCGCCTTCGAGGCGATCGGCGGCTCCGGACTCGCCCGCGTCGACTGCTTCCTGACCGACGACGGCTTCGTCGTGAACGAGGTCAACACGATGCCGGGCTTCACCCCGTTCTCGATGTACCCGCGCTGCTGGGCGGCCACCGGGGTCAGCTACCCGGAGCTCGTCGCCGAGCTCATCGAGCTGGGTCGCGCCGCCGTCCGCTGACGCGGTCTCGGACCGTCCGGGGCATCAGCGCGCACCGGAACGGACGGGAGGCTCGTGGCGGGCCCGCCACGAGCCTCCCGTCCGGTGGTGGGTCGCGTCAGCCCTGCACGTCGGACGGGTCGAGGCACTCGTGCCCGTCCTTCGGCAGCGTCTCGACGGCGTTGCCGATGTCCTGCAGGACCTGGTCCGTGGTCTTCGTGGAGTCGATGACGACCTGCACCGCGGGGTCACGCCCGAACGTCGTGTAGACGATCTGCCTCCCCTCGTCGTCGCGGATCCAGTCGACCGACCCCTTCGAGAAGCACGGCAGGTCGGAGACCGTCGGGACAGCGACACCGCAGTGGTAGAGCGCCGCCGAGGGGTCGCCCCACGCAGCGGTGGACTGGGCGTTCGTGTTGCGGAGCTGGTACTTCGTGTCGACCGTGTCCGGCAGGCGGACCTGGGCGGCTGCACACGCTGCGGCGTTCGCCGACGGGGCTGCGGTCATCGTGACGGCGTTCGTGCACCCGGTCAGTCCGGCGGCGAGGGCGACCACGACGCCGAGTCCGGCGAGGATCCGCAGGGGGCGGCGCACAGTGTCCATCGAGAGTCCAGGCTACCGTTCTCGTGTGGACGCGAAGGACGAGCCCTGGACCGGACCGACCGTCGGGGAGCTCGGTGAACTCGTCGTGCTCGACCGGGTGACGTCGCGGCTGCCGCAGGGGTCGCCCCTCGTCGGGCCGGGGGACGACTGCGCCGTGGTGGCGGCTCCCGATGGCCGGTTCGTCGTGACGACCGACATGATGGTGCACGGTCCGGACTTCCGGTGGGCGTGGTCGTCGCCGTCGGACGTCGGGTGGAAGGCCGCGGCGACGAACCTCTCGGACGTCGCCGCGATGGGTGCGGTGCCCTCTGGACTGGTCGTCGCGATCGCCGCACCGCAGGACACGCCCGTCGCGGTGCTCGAGGGCATCGCGGACGGGTTCCGGCTCGCGGTCGACGCGCTCGCTCCCGGGTGCGGGGTCGTCGGGGGAGACCTGTCCACGTCATCGGCGTTCACGGTCGCCGTGACCGCCTTCGGCGACCTGCAGGACCGTGCTCCGGTGCTGCGGTCGGGGGCACGCGTCGGCGACGTGCTGGCCGTCTCGGGTGAGCTCGGTCGCGCGGCGCGGGGGCTCGCTCGGCTGTTCCGGTCCGGTGTCGACGCGCACGGTGAGCCGTCGCGGGCCGCGGTGGTCGCCACCGGACTCGACGAGGACCCGGACGTCGGGCGCCAGCGCCGACCGGTGCCGCCGATCGCCGACGGGCCGCTCGCCGCCGCTGCCGGTGCGACGGCGATGCTCGACCTGTCGGACGGGCTCGCGATCGACGCCGGGCGACTTGCACGGTCGAGTCGGGTGACGCTGGAGATCTCCGCGGCGCTCGACGACGTGGCGTTGCACGGGGGCGAGGATCACGGGCTGCTCGCGACGTTCCCGGCGGACGCCGTGTTGCCCGGGGGGTTCCGGCGGATCGGTGTCGTGCTGGAGCGCGGCGCGGCCGACCTCGTGCGCGACGGTGTCGGCGTCCCGACGACCGGGTGGGACCCGTACGCGGACTGGGACGGCGTCGCGGGCTGAGGGGGCGCGGGCGCTTGCGCTCGGGGCGGTGCGCGGGTGCGGTGCGGTGCGCGGCGCGCGGGGGCGGTGCGCGAGCGCGCGCGGTGGTTGCGCGTGCAAGGAGCGACAGAGTCGCTGTCGTACGACAACGGCGGTGTCGTTGCCCGGCGCACGCAACTGTTGCGCGTGGAAGGAGCGACAGGATCGCTGTCGTACGACAACGGCGGTGTCGTTCCGAGTCGGCAGCGCCGCCCGTCGGCAGCGTCAGGCGGTGGCGACCACGGCCTCCCACGCGACGGTCTCGCCGTAACTGCGCTTGCTGAACGGCTCGAGGCCGGCGGGCCAGGTCGGTTCCGGCGACCGCTTGCTGCGTTCGACGATCACGACGGCGTCGCGCGTCAGCCGGGGGACGAGCGCGTCGAGCACCTCGGCGATCTCGGACTCCGTGACGTCGTACGGCGGGTCGATGAACGCCAGGTCGAACGTCCGGACGGTCCCGCGGAGGAACCCCAGGGCCGGCTGCGCGTGCACGTCGATGCGGACACCAGGGACCCGCTGCTGCACGGTGCGCGCGTTCTCGCGACAGACCGCCGCGGCAGCAGCAGCCCGGTCCACCAGGACCACCTCGACCGCGCCGCGCGAGGCCGCTTCGAGCCCGAGTGCACCCGTCCCCGCGTAGAGGTCGGCCACGGCCGTGTCGTCGACGAGCCCGCGCGACTCGAGCGAGGAGAACAGCGCTTCGCGCACCCGGTCGCTCGTCGGTCGGGTGCCCGACTTCGGCACCCGGAGCGTCGTGGAACCGGCGGCGCCGGCGATGATGCGGGTCATGCAGCAACCGTAGCGGCCACCAGGTCGCGTTCCGACGTTCTCCACAGGTCGTCCTGGAGGCTCGGTGCACGTCGGTCGTGCCGGGTACCGTTGCCGTGTGGTCACCTCAGGATCCGCCGCGCCGGCAGCCCCGTCCGACCTGCAGTGGGGTCCGGCGCCGCTGGACACGAAGCTCGCGAACGTGCTCGGCGGCCGCACCGCCAAGGCCGTCGAGAAGGCGTTCGGGTACCGCACGGTGGGGGAGTTCCTCGAGCACGCGCCACGTCGCTACGCCGAGCGCGGTGCCCTGACGGCGCTCGACTCGCTCGCCATCGGGGAATCGGTGACGATCGTCGCCGAGGTCGTCGACGTCCGCGAACGCACGATGCGCCAGCGCAGGGGCTCCATCCTCGAAGCGAAGATCGGTGACGGCAAGGGCCTGCTGACGCTCACGTTCTTCAACCAGGGCTGGCGGACGAAGGACCTCGTCGTCGGCGCCCGCGGGATATTCGCGGGCAAGGTCGGCGACTACCGCGGCGCCCGGCAGCTCGCGCACCCCGACTACGAACTGTTCGACGCGGACGACCCCCGTGCAACCGCCGACCCCGAGTCCGAGGAAGCGATCCGGTTCTCGCGGCAGCCGATCCCGATCTACCCGGCCACCGCGTCGCTGTCCTCGTGGCAGATCGCGAAGGCCATGGCGGTGGTGCTCGACACCCTGCCGGACATCGCCGACCCGATCCCGTCCGGCGTCAGGACCCGGCTCGACCTGGTGCCGTTCCGTCGTGCGCTCGAACTGCTGCACCGCCCGGAGAAGGTGTCCGACTTCAAGCGTGCGCAGGACGCCCTCCGCTACCGAGAGGCGTTCGTGCTGCAGACCGCCCTGGTCCAGCGCCGCATCGCCGCACGTGCGACGGCCTCGACCCCGCGGACCGCGTCGCCCGGTGGGATCCTCGAGCGCTTCGACGCGACGCTGCCGTTCACCCTGACCGACGACCAGCGCGCCGTCGGCGACGAGATCGCGCACGACCTGACGGAGTCGTGGCCGATGCACCGTCTGGTCCAGGGCGAGGTCGGCTCCGGAAAGACCCTCGTCGCCATCCGCGCGATGCTGACGGTCGCGGAGTCCGGCGGGCAGTCGGCACTCATCGCCCCGACCGAGGTCCTGGCGGCGCAGCACCTGCGCTCGATCGTGAAGTTCCTCGGCCCCGACCTCGCCGCCGAACTCCGCCCGGTCATCCTCACGGGGTCGCAGTCCACCGACGAACGCCGTCGTGCGCTCCTCGCGGCGGCGTCCGGCAGCTCCCGGCTCGTCGTCGGCACGCACGCGCTGCTCGGCGACAAGGTGGACTTCGCCGAGCTCGGCCTCGTGGTCGTCGACGAGCAGCACCGGTTCGGTGTCGAGCAGCGTGAAGCACTCCGCACGAAGGGCGAGCGGCCGCCGCACGTGCTCGTCCTCACCGCCACGCCGATCCCGCGCACCGTCGCGATGACCGTCTTCGGCGACCTCGACGTCTCCACGATCGCCGGTATGCCGTCGGGTCGCGCGGGGGTGGAGACCTTCACGGTGGGGCTCGCCGAGCACCCCGGGTGGGAGTCGCGGATCTGGACCCGCATGGCCGAGGAACTCGGCGCCGGCCGGCAGGCCTTCGTGGTCTGCCCGGCGATCGACGACGCCCACGCCGAGGACGACGGCGAGCCGGAAGTCGACGCGGATGACGACACACCGAAGCGTGCGCCTGCCACAGTGCTCGCGACGGCGGAGCGGATGCGCACGATGCCGGTCCTCGACGGACGTCGGATCGAGGTCCTGCACGGCCGGATGACCGGCGACGAGAAGGACCGCGTGATGACGGCGTTCGCGGCCGGCCAGATCGACGTCCTGGTCGCGACCACCGTGATCGAGGTCGGTGTCGACGTGCCGAACGCGTCGATGATGGCGATCCTCGACGCCGACCGGTTCGGCGTCTCCCAGCTCCACCAGCTGCGCGGCCGCATCGGTCGTGGGCAGTACGCGGGCGTCTGCCTGCTCGTCACCTCCGCCGAGCTCGAGACCACCTCGCGCGAGCGGGTCGATGCAGTGGAAGGGTCTGACGACGGCTTCGAGCTCGCCCGCGTGGACCTCGAGCTCCGCCGCGAAGGCGACGTGTTGGGGGAGCGGCAGTCCGGCGGGCGGTCGTCCCTCAACCTGCTCCGGGTCGTGCGGGACGCCGACATCATCGTCGATGCGCGGGAAGAAGCCGAACGATTGCTCGGGATCGACCCGTCGCTCGACGGGCAGCCCGAGCTCCGAGACGCCCTCGCCCGGCGTCTGGACGAGTCCGACGCGGCCTTCCTCGGCAAGAACTGAACCGGCGGCGGGGCAGGTATCGTCGCGGGTATGACGCAGATCGCGGTCGTCCCCGGCTCCTTCGACCCCGTGACCCTCGGGCACCTCGACGTCATCGGTCGGGCGGCAGGACTCTTCGACGAGGTCCACGTGCTCGTCGTGCACAACCCCGACAAGAAGACCGCGATGTTCGACGCCGTCGATCGTGTCCGGCTGATCGAGGAGTCGTTGGCCGAGACCGATGCGCCGGCGAACATCCGGGTCGGGGAGTGGACCGCCGGGCTCCTCGTCGACTACTGCCGGCAGGTCGGCGCGACGGTCCTGGTGAAGGGCGTCCGCTCGGGCGAGGACGTCGCGTACGAGACCCCGATGGCGATCATGAACCGGCACCTCGCCGACGTCGAGACGGTGTTCCTGCTGCCGGAGGCGTCGCGTGCCCACGTCTCGAGTTCGCTCATCCGGCAGGTGGCGACGCTCGGCGGAGACGTGTCGCCGTACGTGCCCGTCGTGGTGGACGAAGCACTCCGGAACGCCGTCGGCTGAGACGACACGGCAGCGCGCTCCTCGACGTCAGCCGTTGTCCGCGCTAGGATGGTCGATCGTGTCTTCCCCCGTGAACAGCCCCTACGCCCTGCGCGTGCGTGACCTCGCGCACCGCCCGGGCGAGATGCGCGAGCACACGCTCGACATCACCGTCCCCGAGACCCTCGGGGCAGGGGTCGTGGCCGTTCGCGAGGGCGCTCCGATCCACATCGAGCTCCGGCTCGAGGGCCTCCACGAGGGCGTGCTCGTCTCCGGGCACGCTTCGGCGGAGGCCACCGGGCAGTGCTCGCGCTGCCTCATCGACATCAGCGAACCGGTCGAAGTCGATTTCGCCGAGCTGTTCGCGTATGATGCCTCGGAGGATTTCGACTTCCATGTTCACGAAGACCACGTGGATTCTGAACCGGTCGTTCGAGACGCGGTGGTGCTGTCACTGCCGTTCCAGCCGGTCTGCCGACCGGACTGCCCAGGACTCGACCCGGTGACGGGGGAGCGCCTGGCAGACACGGGGCGCACGGCTCCCGAGCCGACGGATCCCCGCTGGGCTGCGCTCGACGGACTGACGTTCGACGAGAACGACAGCTGAAGTCCGAGAACGACAGCTGAAGACCGAGCACGGCGCTCACAGCACCTCCACCGACTGACCACCGACCAACCGAAAGAGAACCACCATGGCCGTTCCCAAGCGCAAGCAATCCCGTGCCAACACGCACGCCCGTCGTTCGCAGTGGAAGGCCGCGCCGGTCCAGCTCGTGAAGACGATCGAGAACGGCAAGGTCACCTACAGCCTCCCGCACCGCGCGAAGGTCGTCGAGGACTCGGCCGGCACCGCCCTGTACATGGAGTACAAGGGCCGCAAGGTCGCCGACGTCTGATTCGGTAGCACGCATGGCAGCGACGTCCGGCTCCACGGGGTCCAACCCCGCGGGGTCGGACGTCGCTCGTCTTCGTGCACTCCTCCGGGTCGACGTGTCCCCGGAGCTGCTCCAACTCGCCCTGACGCACCGCTCGTTCGCGTACGAGCACGGCGGCATCGGGCACAACGAACGCCTCGAGTTCCTCGGTGACTCCATCCTCGGTCAAGCCGTGACGGTGAAGCTCTACCGCGACTTCCCTGGTCTCGACGAAGGCGACCTGGCCAAGCGCCGGGCGAGCCTCGTCTCGACGGTCGCCCTCGCGGAGATCGCCCGGCTCAACGGCCTCGGCGCCTACCTGCGTCTCGGCAAGGGCGAGGAACTGACCGGCGGCCGCGACAAGTCGTCGATCCTCGCCGACACCGTCGAAGCCGTCATCGGCGCGACGTACCTCTCCGCCGGACCGGACGAAGCGACCGCGCTCGTCCTGCGCCTCGTGGAGCCGCTGCTCATCGACCCCGACCGTTTCGGTGCCGCGATGGACCCGAAGACGAGCCTGCAGGAGCTCGCGTCGTCGCTGACCCTCGGCAACCCGGCCTACCGGGTCACCGAAGAGGGCCCTGACCACGACAAGACCTTCCACGCGACCGTCGTGCTGCAGGGCGAGGACATCGCCTCGGGCTCCGGGTCGAGCAAGAAGACCGCCGAGATGGCCGCGGCGCTGGACGCCTGGACGCGCCTCTCCGGCCGGAGCACCGACGACAGCGCGACGGCGGCGCCAGACCGCGCGGCAGAGCCCGCCGGCGCCGCAGAGCCCGCCGGGTCCTAGCGCGTGCCCGAACTCCCCGAGGTCGAGGTCGTCCGCGCCGGCCTCGAACCCGCGGTCAGCGGCGCACGGGTCCTCGCCGTGCACGTCGCCGACGAACGGGCCCTCACGCGCCACGACGGCCCCGCCGAGGACTTCGCACACCGCCTGACAGGCAGGACCATCGCCGCCGCCGTCCGCCGTGGGAAGTTCATCTGGCTCCCGCTCGCCGAGCCGGGCGCCGACGGCCGGGCAGAAGCGCTCGTGGCACACCTCGGCATGAGCGGGCAGATCCTGCTCGGCCGCGACCGCCCGGCGGCGAAGCACCGCCGCATCGTCATCGACGTCCAGCCGGGTGGGTCGGACCGCGACGGCACGCAGGAGTCTCCCGTCGAGCTCGAGTTCGTGGACCAGCGCACGTTCGGCTCGATGGCGATCGACGCGATGGTGCCCACGATCGACGGCGCCCCCGCAGGGTTCGCCGGCGCCGTGGACGACCGACAGCCCGATGCCCCGTGGCGTCGGAGCATCCCGACCCAGGTCTCCCACATCGCCCGCGACCCGCTCGACCCCGCGTTCGACGACGACCGGTTCGTGCAGATGGCGAGGAAGCGTTCCAGCGGCATCAAGCGGGTGCTGCTCGACCAGGGCGTCGTGAGCGGCATCGGCAACATCTACGCCGACGAGTCGCTGTGGGCCGCGAAGCTCCACTACGACCGGCCGGCAGACCGTCTTCCGCGGGCATCGGTGCTGCTGCTCCTCCACGAGGTCCGCAGCGTGCTCGCGCGTGCCCTCGAGGACGGTGGCACGAGCTTCGACGCCCAGTACGTCAACGTGAACGGTCAGTCCGGCTACTTCTCGCAACGGCTCCACGTCTACGGCCAGCAGGGGAAGCCGTGCCCGCGGTGCGGCACGACGATCGTGCGCGAGGCGTTCATGAACCGGTCCAGCCACATCTGCCCCGTGTGCCAGCCGCGTCCGCGCGCTCGCAGGCGTTAGCCTGACGCCGAACAGCGAGACACCAGCCAGCGAGCAGCGCGACGAGCGACACACCCGGAGACCGCCATGTACTTGAAGAGCCTGACCATCAAGGGGTTCAAGTCCTTCGCGCAACCGACGACGTTCGCGTTCGAGCCGGGGGTGACCTGCATCGTCGGCCCGAACGGCTCCGGCAAGTCCAACGTGGTCGACGCCCTCGCGTGGGTGATGGGGGAGCAGGGGGCGAAGACGCTCCGTGGCGGCAAGATGGAGGACGTCATCTTCGCCGGCACCTCGACCCGTGGCCCGCTCGGTCGGGCGCAGGTGCTCCTGACGATCGACAACACCGACGGGCTCCTGCCGATCGACTACAGCGAGGTGACGATCTCCCGCACGCTGTTCCGGAACGGCGGCAGCGAGTACGCCATCAACGGTGAGAACTGCCGTCTGCTCGACGTGCAGGAACTGCTCTCGGACACCGGCCTCGGGCGCGAGATGCACGTCATCGTCGGCCAGGGGCAGCTCGACAAGGTCCTGCACGCGACCCCCGAGGACCGCCGCGGGTTCATCGAGGAAGCGGCCGGCATCCTGAAGCACCGTCGGCGCAAGGAGAAGACCCTCCGGAAGCTCGACGCCATGCAGACGAACCTCACGCGTCTGTCCGACCTCGCCGGCGAGATCCGTCGTCAGCTGAAGCCCCTCGGTCGCCAGGCCGAGGTCGCACGCAAGGCCCAGTCCGTCGCGGCCGTCGCCCGGGACGCCAAGGCCCGGATCCTGGCGGACGACGTCGTCCGCCTGCGCCGCGAGCTGCACGAGCACCAGGAGGTCGAGGCCGGCCGGAAGTCCGAGCGCATCGTCCTCACCGAACGCCTCGACCAGACCCGCGCCCGGCAGCAGCACGTCGAGCAGAGCATGGTCGGCGACGACGTCGACCGCGCCCGCACGGTCGTGCACCGACTGGAGAGCGTGCAGGAACGGCTCCGCGGCCTGTCGAGCCTCGCCAACCAGCGGCTGATACTCCTTGCGCAGCAGTCGGACGCTCCACAGCAGGGCCCCACGATCACCACCGAGCAGGTCGCCGGCGTCCGGGCCGAAGGAGACCGGCTCGACGCCCAGGCCACCGCGATGCAGCAGGGGATGGCAGCAGCCGCCGACCGGGTCCGGCAGGCCCGTGCGACCCTCGACGCCCTCGACGAGCGGATCGCCGCGCAGGCAGCGCTCGTCTCCCAGCACGACCTCGACGCGCAGCGGCTCGCCAGTGCGGTCGACGTGGCACGGTCCAAGCGCGGTTCCGCCGTCGCCGACCGGGAGCGACGGGAGCGCGCGCTCACCGAGGCCACCGAACGTTCCCGGCTCGCCGAGGCGGCCCTCGCGGACGTCGGGACGGACCCGTCGGCGGACACCGACGCCGATGCCCTGCAGACTGCGCTCGACGCCGCGCGCGAGCGGCTCGAACGGACGCAGACCGCCCGCGACGAGCTCCGCGACCGGCTGCACGGCATGGAACGCGAGCGGGACGCGCTCGACGCGCGCGTTGCCGCTCTCGGCATGTCGATCGACGTCCGCGACGGTTCCCAGGCGCTCATCGAGGCGGGGCGTGCCGGGATCGTCGGCCGGCTCGCCGACCACCTCACCGTCACCTCCGGCTTCGAGGCCGCCATCGCCGCGGCGCTCGACGGACTCGCCGACGCCGTCCTGGCCGAGGACCGCGCAGCCGCCCTCGACGCCGTCGCACACGCCCGCACCGAGGACATCGGTCGCATCGACGTGGTCGTCGCGGACGCCGCAGGGACCGCGGCCGGCTCCTCCGCACCCGCTGGCGTCCGCCGCGCCCTCGACCTGGTCAGCGGCCCGCCCGCGCTGTCCGCGATCCTCGCGGACACGCTGGTCGCCGACTCGGACGACGTCGATCTGGAGGCCGTGCTCACCGCCGCCCCGCAGGCGACGGTCGTGACGCGGTCGGGTGACCTGGTCCGTGCGGTCCGCGTGACCGGCGGCGGTGAGCGCACCACCTCGCGCATCGAGCTCGTCGCGGAACGGGACGATGCGGTGACGCGTCGCGATGCCATCGCGACGGCCGCGGCGGAGCTCGCCACGAGCCTCCAGGCCGCACGAACCGACGTCGACGACGCGCGCCGCGCTGCGGACGACGCAGACCGGACGAGCCGCGCGCACGCCGCTGCGGTGGCGGAGTACGACCGGACGAGCGCGTCGGTCCGGGCGAAGGCGGAGAACGCCCTCGCCGAGGTCGAGCGACTCCGGGCCGCGCTCGGTGAGACGGACGGCGCCGTCGAGTCAGCGGAACGCGTCCTCGCCGAGGCGGAGCAGGCGCAGCAGGAGCACGCTGGTGCGCCGCGACCGACCGTCGACGCCACCGAACGACCGGCGCTGCAGGACGCGCTCGAGGCGGCGCGTGCCGCGGAGATCGAACAGCGCATCCAGATCGACACCGTGCGCGAGCGGGCGAGGGCAGAACGGTCGCGTGCCGACCAGCTCGACCGGCAGCTCGAGGCGGAGCGTGCGGCGGCCGAGGAGGCGGCACGGCTCGCGGTCATCCGACGTGGACAGATGGCGACGGCCGAGAGTGTCCTCGCGGACCTGCCGGAGGTGCTCGGCGCGGTCGACCGCTCGCTGGCCGAGGCGCGCGTGGAACTCGCGACCGCGGAGTCCGAACGGTCGAAGCGCAACACCGAGCTGCAGACGATCCGGAACGAGGAACGCGAGCTGCGGGATCGCCTGCAGTCGATCACCGACGGTGTGCACTCGCTCGAGATGGAGATCTACGAGAAGAAGCTCCACGTGTCCGGCGTGCTCGACCGGGCGCAGAGCGAGCTCGGGCTCGTCGAGGCCGTCCTGGTGGCGGAGTACGGGCCCGACGTGCCCGTACCCGTCGACGTGCTCATCGACCCCCGGGTGCTCGCGCGGAAGCACCGGGATGCCTCGCGGGCGGCCGCCGCCGCAGCCGCGGTCGTTCCGGACGAGGACGAGGACGTCGACGCGGACTCCCTCGACTCCGCCGACGTGGACTCCGTGGATGTGGACGTGGACCTGGACGTGGACGTCCCCGAGCTCGTCGACGCCGAGTCGACCCTGCCCGGCGGCCCCGCGCTGCCCGAGTTCGACGCGACCGACGACGTCGACCTCACCGAGGTCGAGACGGTGCCCTACGTGCGCGCCGAACAGGAGCGCCGGCTGAAGGCAGCCGAACGCGACCTCGGTCAGCTCGGCAAGGTGAACCCGCTCGCGCTCGAGGAGTTCCAGGCGCTCGAGCAGCGGCACGCGTTCCTCGCCGAGCAGCTCGAGGACCTGCAGAAGACCCGCACCGACCTCATGACGATCATCGAGGAGCTCGACGCGAAGATGCAGACCATCTTCGAGTCGGCGTTCAACGACACCCGCGAGGCCTTCGACGTCATCTTCCCGATCCTCTTCCCCGGTGGGTCCGGGTCGATCACGCTGACCGATCCGACCGACCTGCTCGGGACGGGGATCGACGTGCAGGTGAAGCCAGCAGGCAAGAAGATCGACCGCCTGACGCTGCTGTCCGGCGGCGAGCGGTCCCTGGCGGCGGTGGCGCTCCTCGTGGCGATCTTCACCGCGAGGCCCTCGCCGTTCTACATCATGGACGAGGTCGAGGCGGCGCTCGACGACGCGAACCTCGGCCGGCTGCTGACCGTGTTCGAGCGACTCCGCGAGGCCTCGCAGCTCATCGTGATCACGCACCAGAAGCGCACGATGGAGATCGCCGACGCGCTGTACGGCGTCTCCATGCGGCAGGACGGCGTCTCGGCCGTGGTCGGCCAGCGCGTCCAGCGTCGCGACGCCGCGTAGCGGCTGCGCCGGCCCGGCTGCCCGCCGGCCCGCGGGGGAGTACCGCGAAAGCGACAGTTCCGCGCTGGACTCCGGCGGGGAACTGTCGCTTTCGCGGCTACTTCGCGGCTACTTCGCGTCGGCCTCCGCGGACACCGTGGGCTGCGAGCCCGTCGGGGTCAGGCCGCGCGCACGGCGCTTGTTCGAGACCACGAGGGACGCGACCGTCGCGACCGCGATCGTCAGCATGATGAACCCGAGCGAGAACCAGATCGGGATCTCCGGCGCCCACTCGATGTGCTCGCCGCCGTTGATGAACGGCAGCTCGTTGACGTGCATGGCGTGGAACACGAGCTTCACGCCGATGAACCCGAGGATGACGGCGAGCCCCTGGCCGAGGTAGATGAGCCGCTCGAGCAGTCCCGCGATGAGGAAGTAGAGCTGTCGGAGTCCGAGGAGCGAGAACGCGTTCGCGGTGAAGACGATGAAGGCGTCCTGCGTCAGACCGAAGATCGCGGGGATCGAGTCGAGCGCGAACAGCACGTCGGTGAGGCCGATGGCGACCATGACGAGCAGCATCGGGGTGAACAGCCGCTTGCCGTCGACCTTCGTGGTCAGGCGGTCACCGTCGTAGTGGTCCGACGTCGGGATGATCCGCTTCAGGACCCGGATGAGGCGGGAATCGCCCTCGTCTGCACCGTGGTCGTTGCCACTGCGGGCCTGGGACCACGCGAGCCAGAACAGCAGCGCCCCGAACAGGTAGAACACCCACGAGAAGTTGTCGATGATCGTGACGCCGAGCGCGATGAACAGGCCACGGGCCACGAGGGCGATCGCGACGCCGACGAGCAGGACCTTCTGCTGGAACTCCTTCGGCACCGCGAACGACGACATGATGATGAGGAAGACGAACAGGTTGTCGACCGACAGGGCCTTCTCCGTCAGCCACCCGGCGAAGTACTCACCGCCGGCCTGGTGCCCGCCGAAGACCCAGATCCCGATGCCGAACACGATCGCCAGGGCGATGTACACGACGGACCAGAACGCGGACTCGCGGATGTGCGGCACGTGCGGCTTGCGCACGTGCGAGAAGAAGTCGAACACCAGCAGGCCGAGGATGCCGGCGATGGTGATGATCCAGACGAGGAACGGGACGTCCAAGGAGTTTCCCTTCAGGGGGCGTACCGGGTACGCCGAGGCCTGAAGGTCTCTTCCGCCGCGATCTGCTGCAACCGATCGCGACCGGCGCCCCGGGTCCGGATCGTTCCGGACCGTACTGACGGGGTCACCGAGAGGGAATACTCCCCTTCGTGAGGCCGAGCATACCGGGGACCGGCATCAGCCGCCGCGCCCTAAGCTGGGAACATGGCGAGTTCCTGGTCACTGTCCTCCCGGCTGCGCGGGCTCTTCCAGCGGAAGACCATCGACGAGACGACATGGGACGACCTCGAGACGGCCTTGATCGGCGCTGACTTCGGCCCGGACATCTCCGAGGAGATCATCGAGGACCTGCACGCCCGCGTCGATCGCTACGGCACGACCGACCCCGCCGACCTGCAGCGCATGCTCCGCGAGGTGCTCGAGGAACGGCTCTCGAAGCTCGACACCACCCTGAAGCTCAGCGCGCGTCCCGCGGTGGTCTTGGTCGTCGGCGTGAACGGCGTCGGCAAGACGACCACGATCGGCAAGTTCGCCAAGTTCCTGAAGACCTACGACCGGACGGTGCTCGTCGGCGCGGCGGACACCTTCCGTGCGGCGGCGGTCGAGCAGGTCGCGACGTGGGCCCAGCGCGCCGGGGTCGACGTGGTCCGCCCCGCCCAACCCGGCCAGGACCCGGCGTCGGTGGCGTACCAGACCGTCGAGAAGGCCATGCGAGAGGGCACCGAGATCGTGGTCATCGACACCGCGGGTCGTCTGCACACCAAGGCCGGGCTGATGGACGAGCTCGGCAAGATCAAGCGCGTGGTCGAGAAGCAGACCGAGATCTCCGAGGTCCTGCTCGTGCTCGACGCGACGACGGGGCAGAACGGGCTCGCGCAGGCGCAGGCCTTCATCGAGGGTGCCGGTGTGACCGGGCTCGTCATCACGAAACTCGACGGCTCCGCGAAGGCCGGGTTCGTGCTGAGCGTGCAGGAGAAGACGGGCATCCCGATCAAGCTGATCGGGCAGGGCGAGGGCATCAACGACCTGACCGGGTTCACCCCGCACGTGTTCGTGCAGAACCTGGTCGGCTGATTCCGGGTACCGTCTCGGCAGTACAGGGATCGTCCAGGTACACGGAAGGAGCCCTCACATGCCCGCACTCCTGATCATCGCGATCGTCGTCGGCCTCGTCCTGCTCTTCAGCGGCATCTTCGTCGGTGCACTGAAGTTCCTGCTCTGGGTCGGCATCGTCCTCATCATCCTCGCCGTCATCGGCTGGCTGCTGCGGAGCATCCGCGGTCGCGCGTAGCAAGCAGCGTGCCCTGAACGGGCACCACGCGGACGGGAGGCCCGTCACCAGCTGGTGACGGGCCTCCCGTCTGTCCGTGGCCGGCGCTAGACCGCCTGGCGGCCCACCGGGGCGTCCACCAGGTGCGCGAGGTGCGCCGGCACCGTGCCGCCGCGCGCGACGGTCGCTCGGGCCCAGAGCCGTCCGGCACGGTACGAGGACCGGACCAGCGGACCGGCGAGGACCCCCGCGAAACCCATGTCCTCGGCGAGTTCGCGGAGCTCGACGAACTCCTCCGGCTTGACCCACCTCGCGACCGGCAGGTGCCGGGGCGACGGACGGAGGTACTGCGTGAGCGTGATGATGTCGGTGCCGGCGTCGTACAGCTGCCGGAGGGCGTCCTCGATCTCGGCACGTTCCTCGCCCATGCCGAGGATGAGGTTCGACTTCGTCACGAGGCCCGCGTCGCGCCCCTGCGTGATGACGTCGAGCGAGCGCTCGAACCGGAAGGCCGGACGGATGCGCTTGAAGATGCGGGGGACCGTCTCGACGTTGTGGGCGAAGACCTCCGGGCGGGCGTCGAACACCTGCCCGAGCTGGTCCGGGCGGCCGTTGAAGTCCGGCACGAGGATCTCGACGCCGGTGCCGGGGGAGTGCTCGTGGATCGCCCGGATGGTCTCCGCGTAGAGCCAGGCCCCGCCGTCGTCGAGGTCGTCGCGTGCGACACCGGTGACCGTGGCGTAGCGCAGGCCCATGCTGGCGACGGAGTCCGCGACGCGTCGGGGCTCGTCACGGTCGAGCGGCTCGGGCTTGCCGGTGTCGATCTGGCAGAAGTCGCACCGGCGGGTGCACTGGGCACCGCCGATGAGGAACGTCGCCTCGCGGTCCTCCCAGCACTCGAAGATGTTCGGGCACCCGGCCTCCTGACAGACGGTGTGCAGCTGCTCGGACTTGACCAGGGCGGAGACCTCCTTGAACTCCGGACCCTGGGTCGCGCGGGTCTTGATCCACGCCGGCTTGGTCTCGATCGGTGTCTCGGCGTTCCTGGCCTCGACGCGGAGCATGCGGCGGCCTTCTGGAGCGAGGGTCATGCGGGGATCCGTTCGGCTGTGCTGATGACGGCGCCGCTGATGCGTGCGCCGGTGTGCATGCCGTCGAGCGCGTCCTGGACTCGACGTGCGACGGTGTCGGCGATGTCGTCGACGGTCACGGTTCGCGCTGCCGCCGCGCCGAGGGTGGTCACGCCGGCGTCGGCGATCCCGCACGGCACGATCGCGGCGTACGCGTCGAGCGCGTTGCCGCAGTTGATCGCGATGCCGTGGCTCGTGACGCCTTCCGCGACGTGCAGGCCGATCGCGCCGACCTTGTCGAACGTGCCGGACGGGTTCCTGACCCAGGCTCCGCTGCGGCCGTCGACCCGTTCGGCGACGACCCCGGCGGAGGCTGCAGCGTCGATGATGACCTGCTCGAGGTCGCGCACCCACGCCACGACGTCGAGGGGGTCGGCGAGCCGGACGATCGGGTAGGCGACGAGCTGCCCGGGCCCGTGCCAGGTGATGCGTCCGCCCCGGTCGACCTCGACCACGGGGGAGCCGTCCGTCGGCAGGTCGGACCGCTCGGTGCGTCGACCGGCCGTGTACACGGAGGGGTGCTCGCAGAGGACGAGTGCCCCGGGGGAGCGGCCAGCGACGACGTCGGCGTGGAGCGTCCGCTGCAGTGCGAGCCCCTCGGCGTAGTCGAGCAGTCCTGGCGGACGGAGGACCTCGAGTTCCGGCATGCTCCGAGCGTACGACGTTTCTGGACTCCGTCCAACAAGCCCGCATCGGCGTGACAGGACGCTGCGGAACGGGGCCTGTAGAATCGTCGGATCATGGCGCAATTCGGATCCCTCTCTGATCGGCTGACCGAGACCTTCCGCAACCTGCGGACGAAGGGACGGCTCTCCCCGTCGGACGTGGACGGCACCGTCCGCGAGATCCGCCGGGCACTCCTCGACGCGGACGTCGCGCTCGAGGTCGTCAAGGCGTTCACCGCATCGGTGCGCGAGCGTGCCCTCTCCGACGAGGTCAACCGGGCACTGAACCCGGCGCAGCAGGTCGTCCAGATCGTCAACGAGGAACTCGTCGGCATCCTCGGCGGCCAGCAGCGGCGGCTCGAGTTCGCGAAGAAGCCGCCGACGGTCATCATGCTCGCGGGTCTGCAGGGTGCCGGCAAGACCACCCTCGCGGGCAAGCTCGGCAAGTGGCTCAAGAAGGACGGCCACACGCCGATGCTCGTCGCGGCGGACCTCCAGCGGCCGAACGCCGTGCAGCAGCTCCAGGTCGTCGGCGAGCAGGCCGGCGTGCACGTCTTCGCTCCAGAGCCCGGCAACGGTGTCGGGGACCCGGTCAAGGTCGCGAAGAACGCGATCAAGGCCGCGGTCGACCAGCAGTACGACACCGTCATCGTGGACACCGCCGGTCGACTGGGTGTCGACGCCGAGCTCATGAAGCAGGCGGCGAACATCCGCAAGGCCGTCGACCCGGACGAGGTCCTCTTCGTCATCGACGCGATGATCGGTCAGGACGCCGTCACCACGGCGCGCGCGTTCCAGGAAGGCGTCGACTTCACCGGCGTCGTCCTGTCGAAGCTCGACGGCGACGCCCGCGGTGGTGCTGCCCTGTCGGTCGCCAGCGTCACGGGGCGCCCGATCATGTTCGCGTCCACGGGTGAGTCGCTCGACGACTTCGAGCCGTTCCACCCGGACCGCATGGCGAGCCGCATCCTCGACCTCGGCGACATCCTGTCCCTCATCGAGCAGGCCCAGGGCGCGTTCGACGAGGAAGAGGCCCGCAAGGTCGCGGACAAGATCGCGACGGACAGCTTCACGCTGAACGACTTCCTGCAGCAGATGCAGCAGCTCCGCAAGGCCGGCTCGATCAAGGGCATGCTCGGCATGCTCCCCGGCGCCAAGGGCATGCGCGAGGCGCTCGACAACTTCGACGAGCGCGAGATCGTCCGCACCGAGGCGATCATCCAGTCGATGACCCCGCAGGAGCGCGAGCTCCCGAAGCTCCTGAACGGCTCGCGTCGTCTCCGCATCGCGCGCGGTGCCGGCTCTACCGTGACCGAGGTCAACCAGCTCGTGAACCGCTTCGAGCAGGCGGCGAAGATGATGAAGACCGTCGCCCGTGGTGGCGTCCCGCAGATGCCCGGCATGGGACCGATCCCCGGCATGCACGGCGGCAAGAAGCAGCAGCAGGGCGGCGGCAAGAAGAAGAAGGTCGGCAACCCCGCGAAGCGTGCGGCCCTCGCCGCCGGTGCGGCTGCTGCGCCGCAGCAGGCGCCGAAGGGCTCCGGCCTCGGCCTCGGTGGCGGCAAGAACGGCAAGGCGCCCACCGAGGAAGAGCTGGCGAGCCTGCAGAAGTTCCTGGGTCGCTAGGCGCGACCACCAGACGGACGGGAGGCCCGGTGCCAGCTGGCACCGGGCCTCCCGTCCGTGTCGGGGCGGCTAGAGGGAGTCGCGCAGCTCCCCGACCAGGTGGCGGACGACCGCGCGCAGGTCGCCGTCGTTCTCCTGCGCGACCTGGAGCTGCCGCTGGTACGACGCCCCGCGCTCGATCATCGTGTCGAGGTGGTGCAGTTCCTCCTGGCAGCCGAGCCGCTCCGCGATCGGGTCCAGTCGCTCGACGAGGTCGTGCACCTCGTCCGTGACGAGCCGTTCGTCGCCGGCGGCGTTCGTGATGATCTCCGCCTCCATGCCGTAGCGGGCCGCGCGCCACTTGTTCTCGCGGATGAACCACGGAGGCATCGTCGGCAGGGTCTCGCCGGCGTCGAGCCGGTCCGAGCAGGCGGTGACGAGGCACTGCACGAGCGCGGTGACGGCACCGACCTCGTGCAGGGTCGAGATGCCGTCGGAGACCCGGTTCTCGAGCGTGCCCCACTGCGGCGACGGCCGGATGTCCCACCGCAGGTCCTTCACGCCCTCGATGACGCCGGTGTGCGTCAGGTCGCCCACGACCTCCTCGAAGTTCGCCCACGCGCCGAGCTGCGGCGGGAGTCCGCCGGTCGGGAGCTGCTGGAACATGAGGGCCCGGTTCGACGCGTAGCCCGTGTCGGTGCCGGCCCAGAACGGGCTGGACGCCGTGAACGCCTGCACGTGCGGGACGTAGGCGAGCATGGCGCCGAGGATCGGGAGCGCCTTGTCGCGGTCGTCGATGCCGACGTGCACGTGCACACCCCAGATGAGCATCTGGCGGCCCCACCACCTGGTGCGGTCGATGAGCGTCGTGTAGTGCTCGCTGTCGGGGGTGATCTCCTGCTGGTCCCACACCGCGAACGGATGCGTCCCGGAGCACATGACCTGCGCGTCGAGCGGTTCAGCGGCGTCGATGACCTCGCCGATGATGCCGGAGAGCTCGTTCGTCGCGCCCCCGACGGTGTGGTGGACGCCCGTGACGACCTCGACCGTGTTGGTCAGGAGCTCCTCGGTGACCTGTTCGTGCGAGCCGAGCCGCTCGCGGACGGCGGAGATGACCGCTGGGGCTCGTGGGGTCAGGTCGCCGGTGTCGCGGTCGACCAGTGGGAGTTCCCACTCGACGCCGATGGTCGATGCCGGGGACTCGGTGAAGCGGATGTCCATGCTGAACATCCTGCCCGGATCCTTGTCGGACACGCACAAGGAACGCTCGTCCCGATCGTGCGGTTTCGATTCTCAGGATTTCCCCATCAGGACTACCGTAGAAGCGCTCAACAGGGAAGAGGAACGCATGCAGCTGGTCGTACGAGGTACTTCTGCCCCGCTCATCGGAGAGCTCGACATCCCGGTCTCGAAGTACCACGCGCACCGCGCGCTGGTCCTCGCGTCGCTGGCGAAGGGGACGAGCATCGTCTCCGGGATCAGCACGACACGGCAGGTCGAGTGGACCGTCGGCACCCTCCGTGCCCTCGGCATCGACATCAAGCGCCGCGGGAACGAGTACCACGTCACCGGGCTCGGTGGGCGGTACGAAGCGACCGACGTCGTCGACCACGGGTCACGCGGCGCCGACGGCGTCCTCAACATGGGCTCGTCGGGTACGACGCTCTACTTCATGACCGGACTGGCATCCCTCGCGGACAAGCCGATGACCCTGTCGGGCATGAAGTACTTCCAGCGCCGACCGATCAAGGCGCTGCTGACCTCGCTGACCCAGATGGGCGTCGAGCTCGAAGCGACCAACGACTGCCCGCCGGTCACCGTCCAGCCGAAGCGCCCGCGCGGCGGCGACGTCACGATCGCTGGAACGCTCTCGCAGTGGATTTCCGGCCTGCTCCTCGTCGCGCCCTTCGCGGAAGAGGAGACACGCATCCACATCACGGGCGGCCGCCTCAACGAGCAGCCGTACGTGGAGCTCACCGTGCGCATGATGCGCCAGTTCGGCCTGCGGGTCGAGGTCTCCGACGACTGGCTCGAGTACCGGATCCCGGCGAACCAGCAGGCGACCCCGCACGACTACGTCATCCCGCCGGACATCGGCTCCGCCGCCTTCGGCATCGCCGCTGCCGGCATCCGCGAGTCCAATGTGCTGCTCCGCGGCATGACCTCGTTCACCACCGCGGACACCGACCACCCGGAGAGCGAGTTCCTCGACCTCGCGACGGCGATGGGCGTCCCGATGCGCATCGACGAGGAGACCGGCTTCGTGCGGATCGAGCACGACGGCTCCCCGCTGAAGCCCCTCGACATCGACTGCCAGCCGATCCCGGACCTCCTGCCGATCCTGTCCACGATGGCGACCTTCGCCGAGGGCACGACCCGGCTCTGGAACGTGGCGCACATCCGGCTCAAGGAGTCGGACCGCGTCGCCGCCATGCTGCAGCTGAACCGGATGGGTGGACGTGCCGAGCAGGGCGCCGACGAACTCCGCGTGACCGGTGTGGGTGCCGGTGAGCTGCACGGCGCGTCGATGTCGTCGTTCAACGACCACCGCGTGCTCATGTCGCTCGCGGTCGCCGCGTCGAAGGCCGACGGGGTCTCCGCGCTCACGTATCCGCGTGCGTACCGGATCTCCTACCCGACGTTCCTCGAGGCGATGAACTCCGTCGGCCTCGAGATGGAGGTCGGCGACGCCGAGGCGGCGATGGCGGCAGCTGACACCCGCGCCGACCGTGCCGACGTGTCGAACCAGCACACCGACCTCGGCGAGGACACCGACGCCGCGGCCCGTGCCGCTGACCTGCCAGAGCTCACCGGCGTCGACGCCGACCCGCTCGTGCTCTCCGAGAAGGTCCGGACGCTGTCCGAGACCGACCCGGACGGCCTCGCCGTGATCGAGGTCGGCGGCCCCGAACCCGTGAACACGACCTGGAAGGAGCTCCAGGACGAGGCGGACAAGGTCTCCGCGCTGCTCCTCGAGCTCGGTGTGCGCCGTGGCGAGTCCGTCGCCATGCAGCTCCCGAACTGGCGCGAGTTCGTGTCGATCACCCTCGGCGCGATCCAGATGGGTGCCGTCGCCACGCCGATCATGCCGGTCTTCGGCCCGCGTGAGACCACGATGACCCTGGCCCGCTCCCGTGCCCGCGTCGTGTTCCTGCCGAACGTGTTCCGCAAGCGTCGCCCAGCGCTCGAGCTCCTCGACGTGGTCGACGAGGCGACGGCGCAGAAGCGCCGTCTCTCGGTCGAACACGTCATCGTGATCCGGTCGGAAGCGCGCGGTCAGGGCGACACCCCGACCAACCAGGCACCGCTGCCCGCCGACGCCGCCGAGCGCGTCGCGGCGAGCGAGTGGAACTGGCGCTACTTCGACACCGCGCTCGAGAGCGTCCAGGTCGACGTCGAGCAGATCCGCTCGCACGCGCCGACGCCGGACGACATCTGCCAGCTGCTGTTCACTTCGGGCACCACCGGCGAGCCGAAGGGCGTGCAGCACCCGCACCGCACGCTCGGCCTCGCCACCGCGATGCACGTCGCGCAGTCCGGGCTGACGAGCGACGACCGGATCTACATCCCGTCGCCGCTCGCGCACCAGACCGGCTTCCTCTACGGCATGCTGCTGGCGTTCCGGCTCGGTGCGCCGCAGGTCATCCAGCCGGTGTGGGACGGCACCGTCGCCCTCGAGCAGGCCTTCGGTGCGGCCGGGGCGACCTTCGTGCAGTGCGCGACGCCGTTCCTGACCGACCTGGTCGACCTGGTCGAGGCGGGTGCACCGCAGCCCGAGGCGCTCCGCATCTTCGTCCCGACCGGAGCCGCGGTTCCCCGCGCCCTCGCCCAGCGGGCCAGCACCGTGCTCGGCACCGCGATCCTCGGTGCGTTCGGCACGAGCGAGACGTGCCTCGGCGCGCTGTCGAGCCCGTCCGACGACCCGGCGGACGCCTACGGACACGACGGCCGCGCGCTGCCCGGCATCAAGATCCGCATCGTCGACGACGAGGGCAACGAGCTGCCGGCCGACACCGAGGGCAACTACGAGCTGCACTCGCCGACGATGTTCGACGGGTACCTCGACCGCCCCGACCTGACCGACGACGTCTTCACCGAGGACGGCTGGTACAAGACCGGCGACCTCGCGAAGGTGTCGGCGAAGGGCTTCCTGTCGATCACCGGCCGCGTCAAGGACGTCATCAACCGCGGTGGCGAGAAGATCCCGGTCGTCGAGATCGAGAACCTGCTCTACCAGCACCCGCTCGTCACCGACGTCGCCATCGTCGCGATGCCCGACGAGCGCCTCGGGGAGCGCGCCTGTGCGTTCGTCGTGTCCGCTCGTGAGGGTGAACCGCTCGACTTCCGGACGATGCAGCAGTACCTCGAGAAGTCCGGGGTGTCCAAGTACTACTGGCCGGAGCGGCTCGAGTACATCGCCGAGCTGCCGCGGAACGCGGTCGGCAAGGTCCAGAAGAACGTCCTGCGCGAGCAGGCTGCCGCGCTCGTCGCGACGAAGGAGAAGTAACCGAGATGACCACGTTCAACGAGGCCGAGTTCCAGCAGCTCAAGGCCGAGGTCACCGAGTGGGTCCGCGGCCGCGGCGAGGACTGGGCGAACGAGATCGAGCGCACCGGCCAGGTGAGCCCTGAGCTCTTCCAGGAGCTCAAGGACAAGGGCTGGCTGTCCCTCGCGGCGCCGACCGAGCTCGGCGGGCGGGACATCCCGTTCTCCCGCTACCTCGAGATCATGGAGATCGTGTCGCGCTCGCACGCGTCGATCCGCATGCTCGTGCACGTCATCAACGGCACCTGGCGCGCCATGCAGCCGTACGCGAGCCCGGAACAGATCGAGCAGGTCGTCAAGCCCTCCGTCGCCGGCGACAAGCTCGTCGCGTTCACGCTGACAGAGGCCACGGCCGGCACCGGCGCGGACATCCGCACGACGGTCCGTCGCGAGGGCGACACCTACGTGATGAACGGCGAGAAGCACCTCATCACGTTCGGCGTCAAGTGCGACTACTGGCTCATCGCGGCGCGGCTCGAGGGCACGACGGGCCAGGACGGCACCGTCGCGTTCCTCATGCCGAACACCGGGCTCCCCGGTGCCGAGGTGATCGACGACTCGGACACGATGGGCATCCGCGGCACCGACCACGCGATCCTCCGCTTCACCGACACCCCGATCCCCGCGAGCGCGCTGCTCGGCGAAGAGGGCCAGGGGCTGGAGGTCGCACTGGGAGGCTTCCTGCTCCCGAGCCGCGTGTCGGTCGCGATGAGCGCCGTGGGCCTCGCCGAGCGTGCGAACGAGCTCGCCGTCGAGTACGCCAACGAGCGCGAGACCTTCGGCAAGAAGCTCTCCACCCGCCAGGCGATCCAGTTCTACATCGCCGAGAACTACGCCGACATCGCCGCGGCACGAGCCCTCGTGCTCGAGGCCGCCCGCGCGTACGAGGAAGGCCGCCCCGACGCCGGCACGCTCTCCAGCGCATCGAAGATGATCGCGGTCGACATGCTCGCCCGCGTCACCGACAAGGCGCTCCAGGTGCACGGTGGCCAGGGCTACTGGAAGCGCAACGCCATCGAGCGCGTCTACCGTGACGCCCGTGCGCAGCGGTTCGAAGAGGGCACCAACGAGATCCAGAAGCTGGTCGTCGGTCGCGCCGTCGTGACCGGCCAGGCCGGGTTCTAGCGGCACCACGCAACCGACGGGAGGCTCGTGGCGGGCCCGCCACGAGCCTCCCGTCCGTATCCTGCTCACGCAACAAGAAGGACTGAAGTGACCGACAGCACCGCACCCATCGCGCTCATCACCGGAGCCTCCCGCGGCATCGGCCGGCTGCTCGCGCAGAAGCTCGGCCAGCGCGGCGCGACCGTCGTCGTGACGTACAAGGGCAACGCCGACCTCGCAGAGGAGTCGCTCGCCGACGTCAAGGCGGCCGGTGGCGACGGCATCACCGCGCAGGTCGACATCGAGCAGCCGGAGTCGATCTACGCCCTGTTCGACCTGGTGCGCGACACGTACGGACGCCTCGACTACTTCGTCGCGAACGCCGCGGCCAGCGCCTTCAAGCCGGTCGCGGACCTGAAGCTGCACCACCTGGACCGCAGCTACGCGACGAACGCCCGCTCGTTCGTCCTCGGGGCCCAGCGTGCCGCCGAGCTCATGGACAAGGGCGGCCGCATCGTCGTCGTCACCTCGTACGGCTCGCTCCGCGCCTTCCCGACGTACGCCGCGCTCGGCGCCGCGAAGGCGATGAGCGAGTCCTACATGAAGTACATGGCGGTCGAGTTCGGCCCGCGCCAGATCACCGTGAACGCGGTCAACGGCGGCCTCATCGACACCGACTCGCTCGAGTACTTCTACACGAAGGTCCCCGGCCAGGCGCCGATCGAGACCGTCTACGAGAAGCTCCCGCTGCAGCGCCCGGGCACCGCGGACGACATGGCCGACGCCGTGGACTTCCTGCTGTCGGACAAGGCGTCGTACATCACCGGGCAGGTGCTGTCGGTCGACGGCGGGCTGACCGTCATCGCGCCGCCGTACTGGGCCGACACGACCTCGCCGCTACGGGACGCCGTGCTGCCCCCGGCGTCGGACGCTTCCTGACCATGACGACCGCCGCTGCCGACACCGCCGTCGCAACCGTCGCGTCCCCGTGGACGCTCGGCCCGCTGCACCTGCCCAACCGGGTGGTCATGGGGTCGATGCACACCGGACTCGAGGTGCACGACGACGGCGGTGCCGGGATGGCGGCGTTCTACCGTGAACGTGCGGCCGGGGGAGCCGCGTGCATCATCACCGGCGGCATCGCGGTCAACGACGAGGCCCGGGGCGGCCCGGACTTCGCGGTGTTCGGCGTCGACGGTGCCGACGAGCGGTTCCGCGTGGCGGTCGACGCCGTGCACGAGTCGGGCGGCACGATCCTCGCGCAGCTCTTCCACGCCGGGCGGTACGCGCTCGTCGGCGGGATGACCGACCGGAACGGCGAGCCGCAGCGCGCGATCGCCCCGTCGGCGCTGCCGTGGGCAGCCGCCCGTGGGGTCGTCCCTGAGGCGATGACGACAGCGGACGTCGAGCGGACGATCGCCGACTTCGCCGCGGCCGCGCGATCCGCCAGGGACATCGGCTTCGACGGCGTCGAGATCATGGCGTCCGAGGGCTACCTCATCAACCAGTTCCACTCGCCGCTCACGAACCTCCGCGACGACGAGTGGGGTGGTTCGGCAGCGGCACGCCGGCGGTTCCCGGTCGCCGTCGTGCAGGCAGTGCGTGCAGCGGTGCCGGACATCGCCGTCACGATCCGGTTGTCCGGTGCCGACCTGATGCCCGGGTCCTCGACCGACGACGACGTCGACGCCCTGGTGCACGACCTGCTGCCGCTCGGGCTCGACGGGATCTCCGTCGGCATCGGGTGGCACGAGTCCCGGACACCGACCGTGCAGGCCGCGGTGCCGCACGGCGCATGGCTGACCCAGGCGTCCCGGATCGCTCGTGTCGTCCGCGCGTCGGCGTACCCGGACGTGCGGGTCATCGCCTCGAACCGCATGACCGACCTCCGCGACGGCGAGACCGTGCTGGCCGACGGGCTCATCGACGCCGTCGCCCTCGCTCGCCCGTTCCTCGCGGACCCACAGCTCGTGTCGCGGTCCCTCGCCGGACGCTTCGAGCTCGTGAACACCTGCATCGGCTGCAACCAGGCGTGCCTCGATCGTTCGATCGTCGGGCAGCCGGTCTCCTGCCTGGTGAACCCCCGCGCCGCGCGCGAGGTCGCGTTCCCGGCACGTCCCACGACCGACCCCAAGCGCGTGGACGTCGTCGGCGGTGGGCCAGCCGGGCTCGCCGCGGCCGTGGACGCAGCCCGCCGGGGCCACCACGTCACGCTCTGGGAGGCCGCGCCGGAGCTGGGCGGGCAGTTCGGCCTCGCCGCGCTGATCCCCGGGAAAGAGGACTACGCCGCGACCGTCCGTGCCGCCCGGGCCGAGCTCGACGACCGCGGTGCGACCGTGCACCTCGGACGTGCCGCCACCGCTGCCGACCTGGTGGACAGCGACGCCGTGGTCCTCGCGCCCGGTGTGGTCCCGCGCGTCGTCGACATCCCGGGAGCGGAGCTGCCGCACGTCCTGACGTACGAGCGTGCCCTGCGTGACGGCGTCCCCGCGGGCACCGTGGCGATCATCGGCGGCGGCGGCATCGGCGTCGACACGGCGGCGTTCCTCACCGAGTCGCCTTCCGAGGCGGTCCGTGCGACGTCCTTCGCCGAGCGGTGGGACGTCCCGGTCGCGCAGGACGTCGTGGGAGACCTGCCGCAGCGCCAGCCGGTCGCGTCGCGCACGCTGCGGCCGGGCGACCAGGTCACCGTGCTCCGCCGTTCGGGCAAGTTCGGGCAGGGTGTCGGCCTGACGTCCCGCTGGGTCGCGCTCGGTCGGCTGCGCGACGCGGGCGTCCGGATGGTCGGCGGCGTCCAGGAGTACCTGCGGATCGAACCCGGTGCGCTCTGGATCCGCGACGAGGACGGTGCCGAGCGGATGATCCCGGCGGACTCCGTCGTGATCTGCGCGGGGCAGGAGACCGCTGTGCACGCGGACCGGGACGGTGCCGCCGGACTCGAGCCGGGCCTCCAGGCCGCCGGCGTGCCGTACGCGATCGTGGGCGGTGCGCGCGACGCGCGGAGCGTCGACGCGGTGCGCGCGACGTCCGAGGCACTCGAGGCGGTCCGCGCACTCGCACCGTGACGGCGCGTCCCGACTCGCTTCTCGCCGCGAAACCTGCAAGAATGAACGGTCGAATCGTGTCCGCTCGACCCTCTATCCAGCGGTACACGAATCTCTCGAGCTTTCACCGCGCGTGCCCCCACGCCCGCGGTTCCGGTTCAACCACAACAACACGCAACAGGAGCATTTGTGGCTGTCAAGATCCGTCTCAAGCGTCTCGGTAAGATCCGGGCGCCGTACTACCGTGTCGTCGTCGCCGACTCGCGCACCAAGCGCGACGGTCGCGTCATCGAGGAGATCGGTCAGTACCACCCGACCGAGGAGCCCTCGGTCATCAAGATCGAGTCCGAGCGTGCGCTGTACTGGCTCGGCGTCGGCGCGCAGCCGACCGAGCAGGTCGCCGCGCTGCTGAAGCTCACCGGTGACTGGGCGAAGTTCAAGGGCGAGAAGGACACCGAGTCCAAGGTCAAGGTCGCGGAGCCGAAGCAGGCCTTCGTCGTCGACACCGCCAAGAAGGCCGTCCTCAAGCCGAAGTCGGAGAAGAAGGCCCCGGCCGCTCCGACCGAGTCGGCAGACGACGCCGCAGAGACGACCGAGGCGTAATTCCTTGCTCGAATCCGCGCTGACGCACCTCGTCAAGGGGATCGTCGATCACCCTGACGACGTGCGCGTCGCCAGTTCCACCTCCGCGCGGGCCGAGGTCCTCGAGGTGCGTGTGCACCCCGAGGACCTCGGCCGCGTGATCGGACGCGCCGGTCGGACCGCCAAGGCGCTCCGCACCCTCGTCACGGCTCTCGCCGATGGCAAGCGGGTGCGGGTCGACGTGGTCGACACCGATTCCTGACGAGGCGACCCAGCTCCGGGTGGGTCGCATCACCAAGGCGCACGGGCTCAAGGGCGGTCTCAAGCTCGAGCTCTACACCGACGACCCGGATCGTCGGTTCACGCGCGGAGCGGTCTTCACGCTCCAGGTCCCCGAGGACTCTCCCTGGTCGGGGAAGACCATCGCCATCGACGAGCTCCGCTGGTACAACGGCCACCCGGTCGCGTTCTTCACCGGGATCGCCGACCGCGACGCCGCCGAGACCCTCGCACGGGCCATCCTCTGGGTCGATCAGGACCCCTCCGAGGAGACCGGCGAAGATGACGCCTGGTACGACCACCAGCTGGTCGGCCTGCGTGTCATGCGCGACGGCGTCCAGGTCGGGACGGTCGCCCGCGTCGACCACCTGCCCGCGCAGGACCTGCTGGCCGTCGACACCCCCGACCGTGGCGAGGTGCTCGTGCCCTTCGTCGGCGCGATCGTCCCCGCGGTCGACATCGCAGGCGGCACCGTGACGGTCACACCGCCGACGGGTCTGTTCGAGGACCCCGAGGACACGTCGCGCCCCGAGACGATCTCCTAGCCCCGTGCGCATCGACATCGTCACGATCTTCCCGGAGTTCTTCGGGGTGCTCGACGTCTCGCTCCTCGGCAAGGCACGACAGGGCGGGCTGCTCGACCTGCACGTGCACGACCTGCGGAAGTGGACGACCGACCGGCACCGCACCGTCGACGACACCCCGTACGGCGGTGGTGCCGGGATGGTCATGAAGCCGGAGCCGTGGGCCCAGGCGCTCTCGGCGCTGTTGCGGCCGGACGGGTCGTCGACGCTCGTCGTCCCGACGCCGGCCGGCACGCCGTTCACGCAGTCGATCGCCCGGTCGCTGGCTGATGACTCGGACCACCTCGTGTTCGCCTGCGGGCGGTACGAGGGGATCGACGCCCGCGTGTTCTCGTGGGCGTCGTCGCGGTGTTCGGTGGTCGAGCTCTCCCTCGGCGACTACGTCCTGAACGGTGGCGAGGTCGCGGCGATGGCGATGATCGAGGCCGTCGGGCGACTCGTCCCCGGTGTCGTCGGCAACCCGGAGTCCCTCGTCGAGGAATCGCACGAGGACGGCCTGCTCGAGTACCCCTCGTACACCAAGCCCGCGTCGTGGCGCGATCTGGACGTCCCCGAGGTCCTGCTCAGCGGGCACCACGGGCGCATCGCCGAGTGGCGCCACGAGCAGCAGGTGGAGCGGACGCGGCGCGTCCGGCCGGACCTGCTGCCGGACGCGTAGCGGGCCGAATCGCGCGTAGGAGGCCGAATCGCGCGTAGGTGGTCGATTTTTTCGGCCACCGACGCGCGATTCGGCTTTCCAGGGCGGGCGCGATGGGACGGAACGCGCATCGGACGGGAGGCTCGTGGCCAGGCCGCCACGAGCCTCCCGTCCGTCAGTCCGCGCGCTGGGCGCGACGCAGGGTCAGGATCTCCGGGCCCGCCGCGGTGACCGCGACGGTGTGCTCGACGTGCGCGGCACGCGAGCCGTCGACGCTCTTGAGCGTCCAGCCGTCGTCGTCCTGGTAGAGCTCGTCGGTGCCCTGCATGAGCCAGGGTTCGATCGCGACGACGAGCCCCGGTCGGAGCTTCAGTCCGCGTCCGGGGCGGCCGTCGTTCGGGACGTGCGGCTCGCCGTGCATCGTCCGACCGACGCCGTGCCCGCCGAACTGCAGGTTCACGTCGTAGCCGCCCTCGTGTGCGACGGCGCCGATGGCGTGGGACACGTCGCCGAGCTTGTTACCAGGTGTGGCCCGTGCGATGCCGGCGGCCAGTGCCCGCTCCACGGTGTCGATCAGCCGCTGGTCCTCGGGGTCCTGGGTGCCGACCTGCACGGTCACCGCGGAGTCCGCGACCCACCCGTCGACGCTCGCCGCGAAGTCCATGCTCACGAGGTCGCCGTCCTGCAGGACGGAGTCGTGAGGGAGTCCGTGCAGCGCGGCATCGTTGACCGAGGTGCACAGGTTCTTGCCGAACGGGGAGTTGCCGAACGACGGGTGGTAGTCCACGTAGCAACTGACGGCACCACGCTCCGCGATCATCCGTGCGGCCACTCGGTCCAGGTCGAGCAGGTTCACTCCGACGTCCACGGTGGTGAGGAGTTCGTCGAGCACGTCGGCGACGAAACGGCCGGCGACCCGGAGTCCGTCGAGTTCGGCGGGGGTGCGGAGTTCGATCATGCGTCCATCCTGCCGCGTTTCGTGTCTCGGCTCTTCTGTGGCAGAATCGATAGCCGTGCCCTGGCTGGACTCTGCCACGGGGGAGTCGCCGACACCGGGCACACACCACTTCTTTTCCGAAACCGATCCGCGGCGACCCGTGTGCGTCCGCAGAGAGTGACCCAATCATGAGCCAGCTCCTCGACTCCGTCGACGCAGCGTCGCTGCGTACCGACGTCCCGGACTTCCGCCCGGGCGACACCGTCAAGGTCCACGTCAACATCATCGAAGGCACGCGCTCGCGTATCCAGGTCTTCCAGGGTGTCGTCATCGGCCGTCAGGGCCACGGCCTCGGCGAGACCTTCAAGGTCCGCAAGGTCAGCTTCCAGGTCGGCGTCGAGCGCTGGTTCCCGGTGCACTCGCCGATCATCGACCACATCGAGGTCGTCACCCGCGGTGACGTCCGTCGCGCGAAGCTGTACTACCTCCGCGAGCTCCGCGGCAAGGCGGCCCGTCGCAAGATCAAGGAGAAGCGCGACAACTGATCGCCTTCACAGCGACGGTCCGCTCGCGGATCGCCGTTCCGGGCCCTTCGTCGATGTACGGTTGTGCATCGACGGGGGGCTCTCCCTGTTTCTTGACTTCGAGGGTGGAATGACCGACACGACCGAGACCGAGGGCCGTCGGCCGCGTTCCTCGAAACAGCGGAACGGTGTGCTCACCTTCCTGCGTGACCTGCTCATCATCTTCGTCGCAGCGCTGCTCGTCTCGTTCCTGGTCAAGACGTTTTTGATCCGCTCGTTCTACATCCCGTCGGCGTCGATGGAGAACACGCTGCAGATCAACGACCGGGTGATCGTGAACGAACTCGTTCCCGACGCGGTTTCGCTGAAGCGCGGCGACGTCGTCGTCTTCAAGGACCCGGGCGGATGGCTGACGGGAGCCGAGGTGCCGAACGTCACGCCGCAGTCGCAGCCGGCGAAGGCGATCGACTGGCTCCTCACGCAGGTCGGTCTCGGCACCGGTGACAGCGACGACCACCTCATCAAGCGCGTGATCGGCCTGCCGGGTGACAAGGTCGCCTGCTGCAACGACCTCGGACAGATGACGGTCAACGGCGTCCCGGTCAAGGAGCCGTACCTCAAGCTGCCTGCAGGCGAGACCCGTGCGTCCGGGACCGACTTCTCGGTCACCGTGCCGAAGGGCACCATCTGGGTGATGGGCGACAACCGCTACGACTCGAAGGACTCCCGCTACAACGGGGACACGCCGTCGAAGGGGTTCGTGCCGTTGTCGGACGTCACGGGTCGTGCATTCGTGATCTCGTGGCCGACGAGCCGGTGGACCTGGCTCGACGACTACCCCGACGTCTTCGCGGGTGTGGAGGAGAAGGACCGGTGAGCGCGGTGCGGCCGTCGTTGCGCGTCGAGAAGGCGTTCTTCGCCGCCGGACGCGTCACGGTCATCGGCGTCGACGAGGTCGGGCGGGGTGCGATCGCGGGCCCCGTCGCCGTCGGAGCCGCTGCGGTGACCATCGACGTCCGGCGCGTGCCCCAGGGGCTCGCTGACTCGAAGGCCGTCTCCGCCGCCCGCCGCACCGAGCTCGTGCCGGTCGTCACCCGGTGGGCGCGGACCGCCGTCGGGATGGCATCGGCGTCCTACGTGGACGAGCAGGGCATCGTGCCGGCGCTGGGGCTCGCCGGTGCACGGGCGCTCTCGTCGCTGGCCGATTCGGGAGTGTCGTTCGACGGTGCCGTCGTGCTGCTCGACGGGTCGTTCGACTGGCTGTCTCGGGCGCTCCCCCCGGGGTCGTCGCCGCTCGACGTCACCGTGCGTGTGAAGGCCGACCGTGACTGCGCCTCGGTCGCGGCGGCGTCGATCGTCGCGAAGGTGGAGCGGGACGCGCTGATGGTGGCGGCGCACGACGATGCCCCGCACTACGCGTGGGCGTCGAACAAGGGGTACGGGTCGACCGCGCACTACGACGCCATCCGGTCGGTCGGTGCGCATCCGCTGCACCGGAAGAGTTGGCTGCACGCGGCGTCGAGCGTGGCGCTGGACGGGTTCGAGTCGCTGGGGTCGGTCGACGGGCTCGTTCGCTGAGTGCTCCGGCGCTGGTGTCCCCGGAGGGGTCGTCGGCCGTAGACTGTGGGCGCAATGGATGACGACGAATTCGACGACTACGACCGAGAGGTCGAGCTCGCCCTCTACCGTGAGTACCGCGACGTCGTGTCGCAGTTCCGATACGTGGTCGAGACCGAGCGCCGTTTCTACCTGGCGAACGAGGTGGAACTCGCCCGGCGTGACACCGAGCACGATTTCTACTTCGAACTGACGATGAACGACGTCTGGGTCTGGGACGTCTACCGGTCCGACCGTTTCGTGAAGTCCGTCCGGGTGCTGACGTTCAAGGACGTCAATGTCGAGGAACTCACCACGCGAGAACTCGAACTGCCGAAGGAACTCGCACTCGACGAGTGATCGTCAATTCGACCGAATTGCTGGGAAACGCGCTGTCCTTTTCACGGGTGGACGGAATCCGCGATACTCTGGCCGGGATTTCAATTTCCCCACGCGCCAGGAGGCCACAATGGCACAGAAGGTCACCGTCCAGCTCGTCGACGATCTCGATGACTCGCCGATCACCCCGGGTGACGGACGCACCGTCGAATTCGCATTCGACGGATCCACCTACGAGATCGACCTGTCGAACGACAACGTCGACAAGTTCCGCGAGGCGATCTCCGACTACGTCGCCGCCGCTCGCAAGGTGAGCGGCCGCCGGACCGGCGGCACCGGTGCCCCGAAGTCGGCGCCGAAGCGCGGTAATTCCGAAGAGCTCGCGAAGGTCCGTGAATGGGCCAAGGAGAACGGTTACGAGGTCTCCTCGCGCGGTCGTATCTCGACCCAGGTGCAGGAAGCGTACGCAGCGGCGCACTAGTCCCTGTCCCCGAAGCCCGGTCGATCATCACGGTCGACCGGGCTTCGTCGTTCCTCCACAGGTCGATTGCTTCGGCATTTTCTGCACAGAGTTCCGATTCGTGGTCGGACGGTCGCACCCGGTGGCGACGCTTGCCCCATGACATCAGGGACATTGGGAGCGCGTGGTGAATCCATCGCCGCGGACTGGCTGGAACAGCGGGGCTACGTCGTCGTGGACCGCAATTGGCGCTGTGCCCGTGGCGAACTCGACATCGTCGCGCGGAAGGGCACCGACCTGGTCTTCGTCGAGGTGAAGACCCGCGCGACCGCTTCGACCGGTCACCCGCTCGAAGCCCTGACCGCCCAGAAGCTCGCGCGGCTCCGGCTGCTCGTGCCGCTCTGGTTCTCGGCGCACCCGACCGAGCACGCGCACCGCATCCGGCTCGATGCGATCGCGGTGCACGTGATGGGGGACCACGCGGTCGTCGAGCACGTCGAGGCGATCGCGTGACCGACATCGGGCGCTCCGCAGCGGTCGCGTTGCTCGGGGTCAGCGGGCGGCTGGTGGAGGTCGAAGCCCACCTGACGAGTCAGCTCCCCGGGTTCAGCATCATCGGGCTCCCGGACACGTCGCTGGGCGAAGCGCGCGAACGCGTCCGGTCGGCGGCGGCGAACGCCGGATGTCCGCTGCCGGCGCGACGCATCACGGTCAACCTGACGCCGGCGGCGATCCCGAAGCGCGGCTCGGGGTTCGACCTCGCGATCGCGATGGCGGTGCTCGCTGCCACCGGTACGGCACCGGGTGTGTCACAGCGCGTCGTCTACATCGGGGAGCTCGGGCTCGACGGCCGGGTCCGTCCGGTCCCCGGCGTGATCCCGATGACCGTCGCGGCACGGGACGCCGGCGCCGACCGGGTGGTGGTGCCCGTCGGTAACCTCGCCGAGGCGCAGGCGGTCCCCGACGTCGCGGTGACGGGCGTCGACTCGCTCCGTGGCGCCGCGATCGACGCCGGTGCGCTGCTGCCTCCGGTCGAGGTCGAGCCGGTGATGACGGACACGACACCGGCACTGCCACCCCCGGCCGCCGAACTCGCTGACGTCGTCGGCAACGAGGTCGGGGTCCGCGCGATGCTCGTCGCCGCCGCCGGTGGCCACCACGTCCTGCTGCTCGGTCCACCGGGTGCGGGGAAGACGATGCTCGCCGAGCGACTGCCTGGGCTCTTGCCCGACCTCGATCCGCCGGCTGCGCTGGAGGTCGCTTCCGTCCGCTCGATCGCGGGCCTCGGCGCCCACTCCTGGACGACGCGTCCTCCGTGGGAGGCACCGCACCACTCGGCCTCGGCGATCGCGCTGATCGGTGGCGGCTCCGGGACGATCCGTCCAGGCGCGGTCTCCCGGGCGACCAGGGGTGTGCTCTTCCTCGACGAGGCGCCGGAGTTCCCGCGCGCGGTGCTCGACGCACTGCGGCAACCGTTGGAGTCCGGACGGATCACGGTGCACCGGGCAGCCGGAGCGGCGGAGTTCCCCGCCAGGTGCCAGGTCGTCCTCGCGGCGAACCCGTGTCCCTGCGGGAACGCCGGCACCCGGGCGGACCTCGGCGGGCCGCCGTGCGACTGCACCCCGACGACGGTCCGTCGGTACCTCGGGCGGATGTCCGGGCCGCTGCTCGATCGGATCGACATCCGTGTGCACGTCCACCGGATGACGACGGCCGAGATGCGGAGGACCGACGGCACGACGCCGACCAGCGAGGAGGCCAGGGGGATCGTGTCCGCTGCTCGGGTGCGGATGGCCGAACGACTCGAGGGCACCGGGTGGTCCAGGAACGCCGAGGTGCCCGGCACCTGGTTGCGCGGGGACGGTCGGCCCGAGCCGGGTTCCACCGCGGTGCTCGACCGGGCGCTCGACCTGGGGACGCTGACGATGCGCGGCTGGGACCGGGTGATGCGCCTGGCGTGGACGATCGCGGACCTCGACGGCGTCGACCGGCCAGCGCGACGCCAGGTCGGTGCTGCGGCGGCACTCCGGAGCGCGCTGTGACGGGCGGGTCCTCGCTCGGCGGGGTGGACCTCAGCGGTGTTCGGCCGGTGGCGTCGGTGACGGAGGACGCAGAGGTGGTGGCGCGGGTCGCGTGGAGTGCGTTGGCGGAACCCGGCGACTCCGGTGCCGGTGCCCTCGTGGGGGCGCTCGGGGCAGCGCGTGCGCTGGAACTCGTGTACGCCGAGGCGTCCGGCCGGGGCGGAGCAGTCGTGCGTGCGTGCGTCGGTGCCGTGGCTCCCGACGAACTCCTCGGGCTGCAAGCGACGGTCGATGCCGGACTGCGGCGCTGGGGCCCGCGTCTCGACCGCACCGAAGTCGCACGTGCGGTGGAGCGTGCCGAGGCGGTCGGTGCGACGCTGCTGGTGCCCGGTGATCCGGACTGGCCCGAGCGGACCGCTGACCTCGGTGACCATGCGCCACTCGTGCTCTGGTGCCGCGGTCGGGGGGCCCCCGTGTTCGAACGGCCGACGCTCGCGGTCGTCGGCGCCAGGGCGAACACCCTCGCCGGGGCAGAGGCCGCTGCGGAGATCACGTCGTCGGCGGCGGATGACGGGTGCGCCGTCGTCAGCGGGGGAGCGTACGGGATCGACGCGGTCGCACACCGCGTGGCGATCGCCGCGGGCGCCCCCACGGTGGCGGTACTCGCCGGTGGAATCGACCAGCTCTACCCCGTCGGACACGTCGAACTGCTCCGGAACGTCAGCCGACAGGGGATGCTCCTCGCCGAATCGCCCCCCGGTACGCGTCCGACCCGGTGGCGCTTCCTCGCCCGGAACCGGATGATCGCCGCCATGGGCGATGCGGTCGTGGTCGTCGAGGCCGCCGCGCGATCCGGGGCGCTCAACACGGCGAACCACGCCGCACAGCTCGGACGCCCCGTGTTCGCTGTCCCCGGCGCGTTCTCGTCGCCTGCGTCGGTGGGGTGCCACCGTCTCGTCGCAGACCGGCGTGCGGAGCTCGCCGTCGAGCCCTCCGACCCGGCACGGGCCGCACTCGGGTTCCACGCCGGGACGGACTCGCAGGAGCCCGTCCCGTTGCGTTCGTCCGTCGAGGATCCCGATGTCGTCCGGGTGCTCGACGCGCTCGGGCGACGGCCGATCGGTGACCTGGAGGCGGCTCGTCGGTCGGGCCTGTCGGTGGCAGCGGCGGCCGATGCGCTCGCGCTCGCCGAGCTCCAGGGGCTCGTGCGGCGACAGCGGGACGGCTGGACCGTCGCATGACGTGTTGCGGGTGCCGCCCTGCCGTCGCGTCCCGACGCGCCTACGCTGGTCGGCATGGACGGCGATCGCGGAACCCTGGGCGGGGCGGTCACGTCCTTCCTGCGGGAGGCGCGAGACGTCCGCGGGCTCAGCGAACAGACGGTCCGGGCGTACCGGGGCGACCTCGAGGACCTCCTCCGCTTCGCCGACGCCCACGGGATCGACTCCGTCGGAGCGGTGACGCTCGAGGTGCTCCGCGATTGGCTGTGGGACGCGAACGAGCGGGGGCTCGCGCGGTCGAGCATCGCGCGTCGGTCCTCGTCGGTCCGAGCGTTCACCCGCTGGGCGACCGAGGGCGGTGTGCTCACCGTGGACCCCGGTGTGCGACTCCGTGCGCCGAAGGGGGCCGCACACCTCCCACGGGTCGTGACCGAGGACCAGGTCCGAGGGCTCCTCGACGGGCTGGCTGATCGGGCCGCGGGAGACGATCCCGGAGCGCTGCGTGACGTGGCGCTCGTCGAGCTGTTGTACGCGGCGGCGATCCGCGTCAGCGAACTCGTGGGGATCGACCTCGTCGACGTGGACCGGTCACGGTTGACCGTCCGGGTGCTCGGCAAGGGCGGCAAGGAGCGTGTGGTGCCGTTCGGGGTGCCAGCCAGGGACGCGCTCGAGGCCTGGCTCGAACGGGGGCGTCCGGTGCTCCTGGCGGCTGCGGCCCCGACTCAGGCCACGGGTTCCGGGACGCCGGCTCACGATGCGCTCTTCCTCGGGGACCGCGGTGGACGGCTCGGGGTCCGCAGCGCCTACCGCATCGTTGCGCGGCTCCTGGAGGGGCTCCCCGGGGAGGGGCCGAGCGGGCCGCACACCTTCCGGCACACCGCGGCGACGCACCTGCTCGACGGGGGAGCCGACCTCCGTGCCGTGCAGGAGATGCTCGGCCACGCGAGTCTCGGCACGACGCAGATCTACACGCACGTCTCCTCGGCGCGACTCCGCGAGGTCTACCGCACGGCACATCCCCGCGCCTGACCCGACCGTCCAACCGCCGGGCGAGCCGCCCTCCGTCCCGCCGCCGCGGGCCACCCCGTCCGGTGCTGTTCTCGTCCGCACCGCCGCACGGTGCGACGTTGCACCCGGGTGTGGACGTCGCGCCCCGTCACGATCGGGCGCGATGATCACGGCGGGGTGCGAACGCGGTCATCCCGGCCACGCCGACTCGGGGAGCAACACGGGCCACTCCGCCGCGGGCAGGTACGGCGTCGGGTCGACGTACCGATCGTCGACGCGTGCGCCGAGGTGCACGCACGGCGAACTCGCCGGACAGTGCCTGACCGCGACGTGTCCGACGACCGACCCCTGCTGCACGGAATCGCCGGCTGTGACGACCGGGGCGACCGAGTCCAGCGTGCTCACGAGCCCCTCGCCGTGGTCGATCGTCACCACCGGCCGCCCGGCGACCGACCCGGCGAAGGCGACGATGCCGTCGTCGACTGCGACCGCCGCCGTGCCGATGGCCGCCGGGACGTCGATCCCGCGGTGCCCGGCCGCGTAGTCGTCGGCCGGGGCTTCCCACCCGCGCTCGACCACCCGCACCCCGGTGGGCCACACCCAGGGCGCCGCTGCCTCCCCGACGATGATCGTCGTCGCCGGGTGGGCCGCTGCCGGCGGGTCGGGGGACTGGTTCGTCCCGACGTCGCACCCGCTCAGCGCGACGAGCATTCCGGCGACGAGTGCGGGTGCCAAGGTGGGTCGGATCACCCGACCAGCCTGGGGCGGCGGGCGCGAGCGCAGGTCCGCCGATGCCGATCTGTGGAAGGTGAGTCGTGCCTCCAGGCTGTGGAGGGCCCGCGCGGACGCAACCAGCGACAAGACCGATGTCGTACGACAGCGACGGTGTCGTCAGGACGCGCGTGCAACTGTTGCGGACGCAACCGACGACAGACTCGCTGTCGTACGACAGCGAGTCTGTCGTTCCGAGTCGGGCGGGCCGGGCGGAGGCGAGTCGAGTCGACTCCCTCGGAACCCGGTTATGACCACCCGCCGCCGAGGGAGTATCGTCGGGGCCGCTCCGGACCACGCAACGCCGCTCGGACGGCGAACGAGCCGACCGCCGGGGCACCGTGCAGCATCCCGCACGGCGGCAGAACCCAGGAGCATCGTGGCAAACACGTCCACCGGGCACGGCACCGACCGTGCGTTCAAGGGGAAGGTCACCGCGTTCGCCATCGCAGCAGCGGTGGGCGGTTTCCTCTTCGGTTTCGACTCGTCCGTGATCAACGGCGCGGTCGACGCGATCAAGGGCGAGTTCGGCCTGTCGGAGGCCGCCAGCGGGTTCGCCGTCGCCTCCGCCCTGATCGGCTGCGCGTTCGGCGCGTTCTTCGCCGGCCGCCTCGCGGACCGCTGGGGTCGCACCCGGATCATGTTCTGGGCAGCGGTGCTGTTCCTCGTCTCCTCGATCGGCAGCGCGTTCGCGTTCGCCACCTGGGACCTCGTCATCTGGCGTCTCGTCGGTGGTCTCGGCATCGGGACCGCGTCGGTCATCGCGCCGGCGTACATCTCCGAGGTGTCGCCGAAGGCCATCCGTGGCCGGCTCGCGTCGTTCCAGCAGCTGGCGATCACGCTCGGTATCTTCGCCGCGCTGCTCTCCGACCAGGTCTTCGCGGTCACCGCGGGCGGCGCTTCCGAGACCGTCCTCGGGCTCGCAGCGTGGCGCTGGATGTTCCTCGTCGGCGTGATCCCGTCGGTCGTCTACGGCATCCTGGCGATCACCCTGCCGGAGTCGCCGCGCTACCTGCTCGCCAAGGGCAGGACGGACGACGCGCGCGAGGTCATGACGAAGATCGTCCCGCGTGACACGGTGAACACGAGCCTGGAGGAGATCCAGGACGGCATCAAGAAGGAAGCCAACGAGAAGAAGGGCTCCATCAAGGGCAACCGCTTCGGGCTCCAGCCGATCGTGTGGGTCGGCATCATCCTCGCCGTGCTGCAGCAGTTCGTCGGCATCAACGTGATCTTCTACTACTCGACGACGCTGTGGCAGGCCGTCGGGTTCAAGGAGAGCGACTCGTTCCTCATCTCGACGATCACCTCGGTGGTCAACGTCGCGGTGACGTTCATCGCGATCTTCCTGGTCGACAAGGTCGGACGGAAGCCGCTGCTCGTGGCCGGTTCCGCCGGCATGTTCGTGTCGCTGACGATGGTGGCGATCGCGTTCTCGCAGGCCACGATCGTGAACGGCGCGCCGCAGCTGCCCGGCGCGTGGGGCATCATCGCGCTGATCTTCGCGAACCTGTTCGTCGTGTCCTTCGGCGCCACGTGGGGTCCGCTCATGTGGGTGCTGCTCGGCGAGATGTTCCCGAACCGCATCCGTGCGACGGCGCTCGGCGTCGGCTCCGCGGCGAACTGGATCGCGAACTTCATCGTCACGATCTCGTTCCCGGTGCTGTCCGGCTTCAACCTGACGGTCACCTACGGCATCTACGCGCTGTTCGCCCTCATCTCACTGTTCTTCGTGATCGCCAAGATCCCGGAGACCAAGGGCCGCTCCCTCGAGGAGATGGGCATCACCGCGGAAGGCGACACGGTCGACGCCAAGGCGTGACCGCAACCCCGGACGGGAGGCGCGGTGCGGGTCCGACCCGCACCGCGCCTCCCGTCTGTGCTCTGCTAGTATCTCTCCAGCAGCGCGCTGAGCGCGCTGACTTCGCGTGTCCACGCAAACCATCCGGCCAACGGTCCAGCTCGCAAGCGCTGGCGGCCGCATGTCAGGGCACCAGGGATCACGACCTCCGGTCGAGATCGACACAACCGCAACGGGCGCACGGCCATGCCGCGCGCCGAGAACACAGAAGGAGGACGGCACATGGCCGTCGTCACCATCCGCCAGCTGCTCGACAGCGGCGTCCACTTCGGACACCAGACCCGTCGGTGGAACCCGAAGGTGAAGCGCTTCATCCTCGCCGAGCGCTCGGGTATCCACATCATCGACCTGCAGCAGTCGCTTGCCTACATCGACCGCGCGTACGACTTCGTCAAGGAGACGGTCTCGCACGGTGGCACGATCCTCTTCGTGGGCACCAAGAAGCAGGCGCAGGGCTCCATCGCCGAGCAGGCGACCCGCGTCGGCCAGCCGTACGTCAACCAGCGTTGGCTCGGCGGTCTGCTCACGAACTTCCAGACGGTCTCCAAGCGCCTCGCGCGCATGAAGGAGCTCGAGGAGATCGACTTCGACGACACGACGAAGGGCTTCACCAAGAAGGAGCTCCTCATCAAGAAGCGCGAGCTGGACAAGCTCCACAAGACCCTCGGTGGTATCCGCAACCTCACGCGGACCCCGAGCGCGCTCTGGATCGTCGACACCAAGAAGGAGCACCTCGCCGTCGACGAGGCGCAGAAGCTCGGGATCCCGGTCATCGGCATCCTCGACACCAACTGCGACCCCGACGAGATCGCCTACCCGATCCCGGGCAACGACGACGCGATCCGCTCCGTCGGCCTGCTGACGCGCATCATCGCGGACGCCGCTGCCGAGGGTCTCAAGACCCGCCACAACGGTGGCTCCGACGACGAGGCCGCCGAGCCGCTCGCCGAGTGGGAGCAGGAGCTCCTCGGTGGCGAGTCCGCTGCTCCGGCTGCTGCCGCTGCTGAGACGCCCGTCGAGGAGAACGACGCTGACGCGCAGGTCGCCGCGAAGGAGATCGGCGAGCCGATCGCCGACGAGGCGAAGAACGCCGAGCCGACCGCCGAGGCCGAGGCCGCTGCGGAGACCACCCCCGCCGAGTGAGTGTCAGAGGGCGCCGGGCCACACGGCTCGGCGCCCTCGACTCCGCTCTCCACACACGCATAGTCCAGAAAGGACGCCATTCGAATGGCAAACTTCACCGCTCAGGACGTGAAGAAGCTCCGCGAGGACCTCGGGGCCGGCATGATGGACGCGAAGAACGCGCTCGTCGAGGCCGACGGCGACTACGACAAGGCCGTCGAGCTGCTCCGCATCAAGGGTGCGAAGGCCGTCGCCAAGCGCGATGACCGTGCGACCTCCGAGGGTGTCGTCGTCGCGACCGCCGAGAACGGTGCGGCCACCGTCGTCGAGCTCGCCTCCGAGACCGACTTCGTCGCGAAGAACGAGAAGTTCACCACCCTCGCCGACAAGGTCCTCGCCGCGGTCGCCGCTGCGGGCGCCGCCGACGTCGCCGCCGCCAACGAGGCCCCCCTCGACGGCAAGACGGTGCTCGAGGTCGTCAACGAGAGCGCCGCCGCGCTCGGCGAGAAGCTCGAGGTCCGCACGGTCCGCCGTGTCGAGGGCTCGAACTTCGAGATCTACCTGCACAAGACGAGCCAGGACCTGCCCCCGCAGATCGCCGTGGTCGTCGCCTACGACGGTGACAACGCCGCCGAGGCCCGCTCCATCGCGCAGCACGTCGCGTTCGCCAACCCGTCGTACCTCACGCGCGACGAGGTCCCGGCCGAGGCGATCGAGAAGGAGCGCGCGACCGTCGAGGCGATCACCCGCGAGGAGGGCAAGCCCGAGGCTGCGCTCCCGAAGATCGTCGAGGGTCGCGTCAACGCCTTCATCAAGGGCATCGCGCTGCTGGACCAGGACTACGCGAAGGACAACAAGATCTCCGTCGCGAAGGCCGCCGAGAACGCCGGCATCACGATCCAGGGCTTCGCCCGCGTCAAGGTCGGCGCGTAACGAACCCGTGACGGGGTCAGGAACCATTCGGTTCCTGGCCCCGTTTTCGCGCCCGCCGCAGCACGACCGCACGGGCGCTAGTAGATTCCCACGAGACTCCTCAACGAAGGGTGCGAGCACATGACCGACGAGAAGACCGGACGACGACGGGTCCTGCTGAAGCTCTCCGGAGAGGCGTTCGGCGCCGGCTCCCTGGGGGTCAACCCGGACGTGATCAGCAGCATCGCGAAGGAGATCGCGATCGCGGCCCGGGAGGTCGAGGTGGCGATCGTGGTCGGCGGTGGCAACTTCTTCCGCGGCGCGGAGCTTTCGCAGCGCGGGATGGACCGCGGCCGCGCGGACTACATGGGCATGCTCGGGACCGTGATGAACGCGCTCGCGCTCCAGGACTTCCTCGAGCAGGCCGGTGCCGCGACGCGGGTGCAGTCCGCGATCAGCATGACCCAGGTCGCCGAGCCGTACATCCCGCGGCGCGCTGAGCGACACCTCGAGAAGGGCCGCGTCGTCATCTTCGGTGCGGGTGCCGGCCTGCCCTACTTCTCCACCGACACCGTGGCCGCCCAGCGCGCCCTCGAGATCGGCGCCGAAGAGGTCCTGGTCGCGAAGAACGGCGTCGACGGCGTCTACTCGGCCGACCCGAAGAAGGACCCGACGGCCGAGAAGCTCCACCACGTCACGTACCAGGACGCACTGCTGAAGGGCCTCAAGGTCGTCGACGCCACCGCGTTCTCGCTCTGCATGGACAACGGCATGCCGATGCACGTGTTCGGGATGGAGCCGGGCGGCAACGTCCAGGCCGCGATCCGGGGTGAACGCATCGGCACGGTGGTCAGCAACTGACCTGCACGGCTGACTAGACTCGACGACGTACCGAAGGAGAACCACCGTGATCAGTGATGTCATGACCGAGGCCACCGAGAAGATGGCGAAGGCGGTCGACGTCGCCAAGGACGACTTCGCAACCGTCCGCACCGGCCGCATCAACGCCGCGCTCTTCCAGAAGATCCCGGTGGACTACTACGGGTCGCCGACGCCGCTCGCGCAGCTGGCGTCCCTGCAGACGCCGGAAGCGCGCACGCTCATCGTGACGCCGTACGACAAGTCGGCGCTCAAGGAGATCGAACGCGCGATCGCGACGTTCCCGAACCTCGGCGCCAGCCCGACGAACGACGGTGAGATCGTCCGCGTGACGATCCCGGAGCTCACCCAGGACCGCCGCAAGGAGTTCGTGAAGCTCGTCCGCGGGAAGGGCGAGGACCACAAGGTCGTCATCCGGAACATCCGCCGCAAGGCGAAGGACGACCTCGACGCACTGAAGGGCGAGATCTCGGACGACGAGATCTCCCGCGGTGACAAGGACCTCGAGGTCCTCACGAAGAAGCACGTCGACCAGATCGACGACGCGCTGAAGAAGAAGGAAGCCGAACTCCTCGAGGTCTGATGCCGCGTCGAGACGAGGGCGTCGACCGCCCGACAGCAGATGACCCACGGCCGCCGGCGAAGGGGCTCAGGCACGACTTCGATGCCAGGGCCCGCGCCGCGCGGTCGGACTTCGAGGCGCAGATCCGCCAACGACGTGCGTCCTTCGACGCCCGCAACGAGGCGCTGACCGCGAGGACCGGCAGGAACCTCCCCGCAGCCATCGCGATCGCCCTGGCCTTCGCCGTGGTGATGCTCGGCTCGCTCCTGATCTGGACCCCGGCGTTCATGGTCGTCGCCGCGTTCCTGATCGGGTTCGCCGCGTGGGAGCTCGCGAGTGCGATGCGGTTCGCGGGGCGCGACGTCCCGAGGATCCCGAGCGTCGCCACCGGCATCGCGATGGTGCCGGCCGCGTTCCTCGGTGGCCAGGTCCAGGCGCTCTTCACGATCCTCGGCGGCATCGTCCTGATCAGCGTCTGGCGCCTGGTGGAGGTCGCGGTCAGTCGCGATCGCCCGTCGGCAGGGAACGTGTTCCGCGACCTGACGAACGGGCTGTTCGTCCAGGCGTACGTCACCCTGCTCGGCGCATGCGTGGTGCTGCTGTCCGCGCAGGACGGCGGGCCGCTGTGGGTCGTCGGGTTCATCCTGGTCGTCGTCGCGGTCGACACGGGTGCCTACGCGACGGGGCTGAACCTCGGCAAGCACCCCATGGCGCCGCGGATCAGCCCGAAGAAGACGTGGGAGGGCTTCGCCGGCTCCGTCGCCGCGAGCATCCTCGTCGGCATCATCGTGTCGTGGCTCATGCTCGGGCTCCCGTGGTGGACGGGCATCGTCCTCGGTGTGCTGATCTCGGGGTCGGCCACGCTCGGCGACCTGACCGAGTCGATGATCAAGCGCGACCTCGGCATCAAGGACATCTCGTCGTTCCTGCCCGGGCACGGTGGGCTCCTCGACCGCATCGACAGCATCCTGCCGTCCGCTGCCGTCGCGTACGTGCTGTACCTGATCGTCAACCACTGAGGGACCCGGTCCGCGCGTCCAGCTTCCACCAGGGAAGGGGACTGGCAGAATGACGCCCGTGCCCACGACGTTCCCGACAGCCCCCCGCTCGGTCCTCGGCTACGACATCGACGAAGTCGAGCGTTTCCTCGAGGACGCGCGTCGCGCCTACACGGCGAACGACAGCGCACCAGGCATCGAGGCGGCGAAGATCCGCGCGACGGCCTTCTCGATGAAGAAGGGCGGGTACTCGACGCAGCACGTGGACGCCGCGCTCGAACGACTCGAGGACGCGTTCGCCTCCCGCGAGCGTGAGCGCGAGATCGCCGACGTCGGGCAGAAGACCTGGTACGCCGAGGCCCGCACGAAGGCATCCGACGTCGTCGAGCGGCTGGACCGCCCGGACGGGCAGCGCTTCCACCGCGTGAACGTCCTGTCGACCGGCTACCACCCGAAAGACGTCGATGCCTTCGCGAAGCGCCTCGGCGGGTACTTCCGAGAGGGCAAGCCGCTCAGCCTCACCGAGGTGCGGTCGATCGTGTTCCGCCCGAAGCACGGCGGCTACCGCGAGGCCCAGGTCGACGCGCTGCTCGACGCGGTCGTCGAGGTCATGCTCGCCGTCCGGTAGCCGAAGGCCGACGCGCGGGGAACAGGTGCTTCGCTTTCCGTGATCGTTCCGTTATCCTGGTCGGACTCATGGGCAGGCACACGGCAGACATTCGATCCGACCGCGCAACCCGGCAGCAGCAGGACCACCCCGTGGTCAGCGAACGCCGCGCGGCACTGAACCGAATCCGCACCGCGGAGACTCCGGTTCCACTGGCGAACCCGGCAGCAGTGAACCGGGCCACGGCGAACCCGGCGGCAGCGGCCGCGGTCACCCAGCCGGTGATCGCTCCCAAGTCCGTGGCGGACAACCGCGTCAGCGATGCCACACAGGCCGTCGCGCACGCAGAGGCAGTTCCGTCCACGCCGTCGGATCCGCGCATCGTCAAGCAGCGGCGCGCCACGACCGCGCAGCGCCGCCCAGGGCTCGCACTGTCGTCGTCGACGGCCAAGACCGCCGACACGACGCTCAACGGCTTCATGCGCCGTCGCTCGACGATCCCCGCGCTGTCCTTCTTCGCCGTGGCGTTCCTCGCCGGCGGCTCGCTCTTCAACCCGCTGCAGGCCGACGTCGCCCAGGCTGCGGTCTCGACGCCCGTGCTGACGAAGGCCCCGGCCCCGCAGGTCTACACGGCCCACGGCACGTACGGCTCGTTCGAGGTCTCCCGTGACGGCTACGAAGTCACGAAGCCCGCGCCGAAGGTCGTCACCCCGCCGGTGACCGAGACCGACGACACGGCTGCGACGTCGACCGCGAAGAAGGCCGTCACCCCGTCGAACAGCATCGCCGCCGTCGCCGCGACCCCTGACCCGGGCAGCGCGCAGGCCATCGCGCTCGAGCTCGTCTCCGCCCGCGGGTGGGGCACCGACCAGTACAACTGCCTCGTCTCCCTCTGGAACAAGGAGTCGGGCTGGCGCGTCAACGCGTACAACCCGAGCGGTGCCTACGGCATCCCGCAGGCGCTCCCCGGCAGCAAGATGGCCTCGGCCGGCGCCGACTGGCAGACCAACCCCGCGACGCAGATCACGTGGGGACTCAACTACATCTCCGGTGTCTACGGCACGCCGTGTGGTGCGTGGGGTCACAGCCAGTCCTTCAACTGGTACTGATCGGCGGTCCCGCAGGTGCCGCGCAGCAACCGGCCGCGGCGCCCTCGGGGTGACCGTCGCCCGGACGAGGTCGAGGAGTCGGTCGGCCTCGATCGCCTGATGAGCGGGTGGAAGCGGACCGAGGTCCGTCGTGGGCGTGAGTACGCCGTCCAGCCGATCTCGGCAGCGTCCGCGCAGAAGGACTACCTCTGCCCCGGGTGCGGCCTGATCATCGAGCCCGGCGTCGCACACGTGGTGGTGTGGCGCGCCGACGGTGTCCTCGGCGACGCAGCGGACCTCGCGTCGCGTCGGCACTGGCACAACCACTGCTGGAGGACGGCATGAGCGACGCCGCGGACGCACCCGGCACCGAGGACACACACGACACCGAGGACACACACGACACCGAGGACACCGAGATCCGGTCCGGCACGGTGCTCCCAGCCGTGCGGACCGACATCGAGCTCGTCACCGATGACCACCTCACCCTCGTCGGGGAGCTCGCAGAGCCACGGGGCCGTCCGTCGCGCGGCGCGATCGTCACGCTGCACCCGCTGCCGACCGCGCACGGGTTCATGGACTCGCACGTCCTGAAGAAGGCTGCTGCCCGGTTGCCGGAGCTCGCGGACATCGCGGTGTTGCGGTTCAACTTCCGCTCGGTGACCTCTCCCCGCGGGACGTCAGAGGGCACGTTCGGCGACGGTGTCTCCGAGGGCTTCGACCTCCGAGCAGCGGTCGCCGACGTCGCCGCACGCGGCCTGCCCACCCCGTGGCTGGTCGGGTGGTCCTTCGGGACCGAGGTGATCCTCAAGCACGCGCTCGAGCACGTCGATGCCGGCACGGTCGCGGGCGTGGTCCTGCTCTCACCGCCGCTCCACCGCACGAGCGACGACGAGCTCGCACGATGGGCCGACGTCACCGTGCCGGTCGTCGCCCTGGTCCCGGAGCACGACGACTTCCTGCAGCCGGAAGCGGCCGAGCGGCGCTTCGCCGTCGCGCCGAACGTCCGCGTCGTCCCGGTGGCGGGTGCGAAGCACCTCTGGGTGGGGGAGCGGTACGTGCGCATCGTGCTGGACGCGATCGCGGACCTGGTGGTACCCGGGAGCGCGCCGCTGCCGACGCACGTCACGCACTGAGACCGACCGCCTGTCGGCGGTGACCGGACAGGAGGCCCGGTGCAGGGCCTCCAGTCCGGGCCGGTTCAGGAGTCGGTGGCGTCCGCGTCTGCCGGGGACTCGACGACGCCGGCGGCGTGCGACAGCACGCCACGGAGGTTCTCGAGGTAGCCGGCGACCGCTTCGCGCTCGGTGCGGATCGCGGCGAGGCGGTCCTCCGCCTCGGCGATCTGTGCGGCCGAGCGCTCCTCGGCCTCGGCCACGAGGCGGTGCGCACGCTCCTGTGCCTCGGCGAGGACGGTGCGGGCACGTTCCTCGGCGTCGGACGTGCTGGTGCGCTCCAGGTCGTTGGCCTCTTGCTGCAGCCGCTCGGCACGCTCGCGCGCCTCGGTCGCACGGCGCGTGGCCTCCGCGAGCTGGAGGTTCGCCTCGTCGAGGTACTTCTGCGTCTCGGTGACGGTCTCGTGGTGCTTCTGGAGGTAGTCCTGCTCGGCGTCGTCACGGCGGGCTGCGAGCTCGGACTCGAGGGTCGTCCGAGCCTCGTCGCGCTCGCGGGCGATCTCGGCCCTGACCTCGTCGCGCTCCTTCGCGAGGCCGGCACGTGCGGTGTCGATCTCCTGCCGGAGCGCGGTGCGCTCGGCTTCGAGCGCGTCCAACTCGGCACTGCGGCGCTCGGCGATCTCGGTGTCGACCTCGCCGTGCTCGCGCTCACGGCGTGCGGCGAGCTCGGCGGCGTGCTCCTGGGCGAGCCGTTCGGCGGACGCGGTGGCCTCGGCACGCTCCCGCTCGATGCGTCCGCGGTGCTCATCGGTCTCGCGCGCGATGCGGTCGGCGGTCTCCTGCACGAGCCGCTCGTTCTCGGCAGCGGTGTGCTCCTGGTCGACGCGCAGCTGTGCTCGAGCCGCTTCCAGCTCCTGCGCGAGGGCCGCGCGGGCCGACGCCAGTTCTCGATCCCACTCGGCCCGGCCGGCGGCGAGCTCCTCGTCGAGGAGTCGGCGGCGGTCGGCGAGCTCTGACTCGAGCTCGTCGCGGCGGCCGTCCACCTCGGAGGCGAGGTCGGCCCGACCCGTTGCGATCTCGAGCTCGAGCGCACGGGAACGCTCGCCGTGCTCGTGCTCCCACGCGGCCCGGCCGTCGGTGATCTCGCGCTCGAGGGCGTCGCGGCGGGTGCGCTCCTCGCGGTCGAGGTCCTCGATGCGTCGACTGTGGTCGGCCTCGAAGACGCTGCGGCGGTGTTCGGTCTCACGGTCCAGTTCGGCTGCTGCGCTCCGGGCGTCGGCGGACTCGCGCTGTGCGAGTTCCCGGAGTTCGGCGACCTCGTGCTCGACACCCGCGCGGAGTGCGTTCGTCTCCCGGATCGCGATCGAACGGGTCTCCGCGGCCTCGGTCACCGCAGCACCGCGGATCGCCGCTGACTCGTTCCGGGCGTCCTGCGTGAGCATCCCGGCTTCGGCGCGGGCCCGCTCGACGGTGTCAGCGGCCTCGGCCCGAGCGCGGGCGAGTTCGTTCGTGGCGCGGGTCCTGGCGTCCTCGAGGGTGTCGCGCGCCTCTTCCTGGGCTTCGCGGACGGTGCGCTCGGCCTCGGCACGGCTGGACGCCCGCAGGCGCTGCGCGTCGATGTCCGCCTGACTGATCAAGCGGGTGGACTGCTCCTCGGCGACCCGGAGCGTGGACTCCAGGCGCGTGCCGAGTCCGCTGTACGTCGGGGTGCCCGCTTCGTCGAGTTCCGCCTGCATGTCGGAGAGGCGGGACTGCAGGAGCCGGATCTCCTTCGCGGCCTCCGCGCGGTCGTTGTTCGACTTGATGAGCTCGCGGCGGAGGTCGTTCAGAGCGCGGTCCACGTCGTCCTTGCGGTACCCCCGCATCTCGGTCCCGAACTCTGCCTCGTCGTTCGCCACGTGTCGCTCCTGCTGGTCTTCCGGACGGCGCCGTACCGCCCGCGCGTCGAGTGTAGTGGTGCGGCACGGACCCCGTCTGAGCCGGTGGACAGCGAGCAGGGATGCGCTCTCCAGCCTCTCTCGCGTATCCTGGGCCGTTGATTCGCGCGCCGATTCCCCCCACCCCGGCGCGGAGGGAGAGAGATCCGTGCGATTCGTCCTGGCGATCGTCAGTTTCGTGATCGGGCTGCTGCTCGTCGGTCTGGGCGTCGCCCAACGCACCGTCTTCGCGCCACCGTCCTCCACCGTGGCGCAGGCGTCGTCGATGACCACGGCGCCCGTCACCGTCATCCCCGGCTCCACGCTCAACGCGAACCCGGGCTACCAGCGCATCAACGTCGCCGGCTCGGGGACCGTCTTCGCCGCCTACGGCAAGACCTCCGACGTCGACGCGTGGGTGGGCGACGCCAAGCACAACACGCTCCGCTACGACGCGGAGGGCGAGCGTCTCGTCGCGAGGACGACGGGCAGCGACGACTCCGTTCCCGACCCGAAGGGCAGCGACCTCTGGTACCAGGAGTACGACGGCGCCGGGCAGTTCACCGTGCGCCTGCCGCAGGACGTCTCGGTGGTCCTCGTCGGCGACGGCAAGTCCGCCGCTCCCTCCGACGTCTCCGTGACCTGGCCGCGTGACACCGCGACCCCGTCGGTCGGGCCGCTCATGGTGGCCGGTGGCGTGTTCGTGCTCGGCGGGATCGTCCTGCTCGTCTGGGCGTTCCTCCACCAGCGGCGTTCCCGTGGTCCGCGGCGTCGCAGCGGTGGGACCCGGCCGCCGCGCGTGCGCGCCTCGCGTCGCGCCGCGGCAGCAGGGGCCCAGGTCCCGGCTCGCTCGCGCCGGGGGCGCCGCTCGATGATCGCTGTGCCGGTCGTGCTCGTCGGCACGCTCGCGCTCGCGGGGTGCTCCTCGGAGTACTGGCCGCAGGGCGGTGGAGACGCCACGGCGACCGCCACCCCGACGGCGTCGGCCACCGGTGCCGCCGAACAGGCCGAGCCGACCGCCGCGACTCGGCAGCAGATCAACCGGATCGTCGGACGGATCGCAGAGGTCGCGACGAAGGCCGACGCCGACAAGGACGCCGATCTCGCCGCGACCCGGTTCACCGGACCGGCGCTCGAGCTCCGCAAGGCCAACTACCAGATCCGCGACAAGGACCAGGACGTGCAGGCCCCGCCGGCGATCTCGGCCGCGGACATCTCGGTGTCGCTCCCGCAGCAGACCGACACGTGGCCGCGCACGGTGTTCGTGGTCGCCTCCGACCCGGACGACCAGAAGACGGCGCCGCAGGCCCTGACGCTCGTGCAGGAGTCCGCGCGCGACGACTACAAGGTCGCGTACGACGTGTCGCTCGAAGCCGACGCCAAGCTCCCGTCGGTCGCCCCGGTCTCGATCGGCACCGCACAGCTCGCGTCCGACTCGAAGCTCCTCGCGCTCGCCCCGGACGCGGTGGGGCCCGCGTACGGCGACATCCTCTCGAAGGACGCGGACAGCAAGTACGCCGACCTCTTCCAGGCGGACGGTGACGACCTGCGCGGCAAGATCGGCAAGGACTACAAGGACAAGAAGTCCGCGTCCCTGCCGGACACCGCGAAGATCGAGTACTCGTCCGAGTCCCCGGACGGCTCCGCCATCGCCCTGGCGACGAACGGGGCAGGTGCGCTCGTGTCCGTCAACCTGAACGAGATCGAGAAGGTCACCCCGACCGCCGACGGCGCCGAGGTCAACACCGAGGGCGCGGTGAAGGCCCTGTCCGGGGTCGACTCCAGCAAGAAGGGCATCAGCGCCACGTACGGCGTCCAGCTGCTCTTCTCCGTGCCGGCCGTCGGGTCGGACGACAAGATAGTCCTGCTCGGGTTCACGCAGGGCCTGACCGCAGCGAGTGAGGTGCAATGACGAACGTCCCCCCGACCCCGTCCGGACTCCGCGGAGCCGTCGACCTGTCATCCCTGGTCGAGCGTGCCCAACGTCCGGCAGCCCAACAGGCAGCCCCGGCCGCACCAGGGACCGGCTCCGAGACCGGTGCGGACCTGACCGTCCCGTCGCTCGTCATCGACGTCACCGACGACACGTTCCAGGACGTCCTGCAGCTGTCCACGATCGTCCCGGTGATCGTCGACATCTGGGCCGAGTGGTGCGGGCCGTGCAAGCAGCTCTCGCCCATCCTCGAGCAGCTCACCGAGGAGTACGCCGGACGCGTCGTCCTGGCCAAGGTGGACGCCGACACGAACCCGCAGCTCGTGCAGGCGTTCCAGGCGCAGTCGATCCCGACCGTGGCCGCGGTCATCGGCGGGCGCCCGCTCGGGCTCTTCGTCGGCGCGCTCCCGGAGGCCCAGGTCCGCGACGTCTACGAGCAGGTGCTCCAGGCCGCCGAGCAGAACGGCGTCTCCGGTCGCGTGACGGTCGACGGCGCCGGCACCGACACCGAGCCGGTCGAACAGGGCGAGCCCGAGCCGGAGCCGGAGCCGCTGCCGCCGCACCACCAGGCGGCGTACGACGCGATCGAGCAGGGCGACTACGCCACCGCGATTCAGGAGTACAAGACCGCGATCGCGCAGGACCCGCACGACCAGATGGCCGTCGCCGGGCTCGCGCAGGTGTCGCTCCTCGACCGGTTGAACGGCCGGACGGCGGACGAGATCCGGTCAGCGGCGGGCGAGGGGCCGTCCGACGTGGGCGCGCAGCTCGCCGTCGCCGACCTCGACATCAGCGGCGGCCACGTCGAGGATGCCTTCGGGCGCCTGCTCGACCTGGTGCCGACGGTGTTCGGCAGCGACCGTGAGTCCCTGCGTGTCCGGCTCGTCGAGTACTTCGAGCTCATCGGCGCGGAAGACCCCCGCGTCATCGCGGCGCGTCGGCGCCTGGCGAGCGCGCTGTACTAGTCGCGGGGCGCCGCGCGGGGCGCCGCCGAGTTGCCGAGACGCCGCGGAGTTGCCGAGACGCCGCCGATTTCGGCGGCGTCTCGACGTTGGGGCGGCGTTCCGGCGTTCCGGGCGTGCCACGACGACGGACGGGAGGCCCGGTGCCAGCTGGCACCGGGCCTCCCGTCCGTTCGTGTGGGTCAGCGGGTCAGCTTCAGCCAGACCGCCCCGAGCGGCGGCACCACGAGGTGCGCCGACGCCGGGCGCCCTGCCCACGGGGTGTCCTCCGCGGTGACGACGCCGAGGTTCCCGACACCCGAGCCGCCGTACTCGGCTGCGTCGGTGTTGAGGACCTCCTGCCACTGCCCGGCGGCCGGGAGCCCGAAGCGACGCTCGACGGGCACGCCCGAGAAGTTCACGAACACCGCCAGCCGCTCGTCGCCGGTCTTCCGCAGGAACCCGATCGTGGAGTGCGGGGCGTCGCCGCCCTCGATCCACTCGAAGCCCTCGGACGTGGCGTCGTGCGTCCACAGCGCCGGGGTGTCCTTGTACACGCGGTTGAGCGCCGCGACGAGGTCCTGCACCCCTCGGTGGCCAGGGTCGTCGAGAAGCCACCAGTCGAGCCCGCGTTCCTCGGACCACTCGGACGACTGCGCGAACTCCTGGCCCATGAACAGCAGCTGCTTGCCGGGGTGCGCCCACATGAACGCCAGGTAGGCGCGGACGTTCGCGAGCTTCTGCCACTCGTCCCCAGGCATCTTGCCGTACAGCGATCCCTTGCCGTGCACGACCTCGTCGTGGCTGATCGGCAGGGTGAACTGCTCACTGAACGCGTACACGAACGAGAACGTCAGCTCGTCGTGGTGGTAGCTGCGGTACACCGGTTCGCGCTGCACGTACTCGAGCGAGTCGTGCATCCATCCCATGTTCCACTTCTGGCCGAAGCCGAGACCGCCGGCGTCCGTCGGCTGTGTCACGCCGGGCCACGAGGTGCTCTCCTCGGCGATCATCACGATGCCCGGGTAGCGCTTGTACGCGGTGGCGTTCGTCTCCTGCAGGAACGAGATCGCCTCGAGGTTCTCGCGGCCGCCGTGGATGTTCGGCAGCCAGTCCGTCCGGGAGTAGTCGAGGTAGAGGATCGATGCGACGGCGTCGACCCGGAGGCCGTCGATGTGGAACTCCTCGAGCCAGTACAGCGCGTTCGCGACGAGGAAGTTGCGGACCTGCGGCTGCCCGAAGTCGAACACGTAGGTGCCCCAGTCGAGCTGTTCGCCGCGGCGGGGGTCCGGGTGCTCGAAGAGCGCGTGGCCGTCGAACTTGCCGAGCGCCCACTCGTCCTTCGGGAAGTGCCCTGGGACCCAGTCCATGATCACGCCGATGCCCGCGGAGTGCAGCCGGTCGATGAGGTAGCGGAGGTCGTCGGGTGAACCGAACCGCGAGGTCGCCGCGTAGTACCCGGTGACCTGGTAGCCCCACGAGCCGCCGAAGGGGTGTTCCGCGAGCGGCAGGAACTCGATGTGCGTGAACCCGAGGAATTGCACGTGGCCGATGAGCTGGTCGGCAACTTCGCGGTAGCTCAGCCCGGGGCGCCACGAGCCGAGGTGCACCTCGTAGACGCTCATCGGACGGTCGTGCGTGGTCGTCTTGGCACGGTGTTCCATCCATGCCCGGTCGCCGTCGGACCACTCGTAGTCGGAGGTCGTGATGACGGACGCGGTCAGCGGTGGGACCTCGGTGCGCCGCGCGAACGGGTCGGCACGCTCCACCCACCCGCTGTCGGTGAGGATCTGGAACTTGTACCGCTGTCCCTCGACGGCGCCCGGCCAGAACAGTTCCCAGACGCCGAGGTCGCTCAGGCGCCGCATCGCGGTCGTGCGCCCTTCCCAGCCCTCGAAGTCGCCGATCACCCGCACGGCGGTGGCCCGCGGTGCCCAGACCGAGAACGCGACGCCATCGACCCCGTCCATCGTGCGGACGTGTGCGCCGAGGTGCTGCCAGAGCTGCTCGTCGCGGCCCTCACCGAACAGGTGCAGGTCGAGCTCGCCGAGCGTCGGCGGGAACCGGTACGCGTCGTCGGTCGTCCAGGTGGTGTCGTCGGTGTCGGTGCTCTCGTCGTAGTCGTAGTCGGCCTCGACCCGGTAGCGCCCGAGCGGTTCGGCGGTGGCGCCGGCCCAGAGTCCGTCGCCCTCGTGCGTCAGCTCGATGTCGTCGCCCTCGAGTCGCACGAGCCGGACCGCGCGGGCGAGGTGTCGGACGACACGGACGCTCGTCCCGCCGTCGACGGGGTGCGGGCCGAGGACGTCGTGCGGCTGGGACCAGCGGCCCTCGGCGACGGCGGTTCGCAGCCACTCCTCGACGGGGGCGGGGTGCGGCTCGGCCGCGGCGTCGGCCACCGGGCTGGAGGCTCGGCTCGGCTCGGGCGCGTCCGTCCCGTCCGCTCCGGCTTGCGACACCGCATCGGGCAGGGTCTCTGCCACGCTCGAGGCAGCCGGATCCGGGACCGCTCCCGCGGTGACGTGGCGCGGGTGCGCGGAGTCGGCCGCGTGCCCGGACAGCGTCGACGATTCCTGCACACCGCGGTCGGGTGCCTCGCGTCGCGGGAGTCGGGCACCCGGCATGTCCTCGCCGGGTGCGGAGCTCCGCGGCTCGTATCGCGGCGACTCGAAGCGAGCGGAGGGCGGCGTCGGAACAGGGATCGGCTCCGGCACCGTCGGGGGATCGACGTGCTTCGCCGGATGCGTCGGCCGCGGGGTGTCCTCGGGCATCAGACGGGGGAGCACGGGCGGGGGCGGCGGCTGGACCGGCGGCACGCTCGGCCCCTGCCCACGGTCCTGACCGGTGCTGCGGTCTGGCTGTTGGGGGTCGGTGGTCATCGGTGCGGTCCTTCCACGACGAGCAGGTGTACGGGTTCCTGGAACGCGTCCAGGCGGACGTAGTTGGACGAGCCCCAGACCCAGCGCTGGCCGGTGACGACGTCGCGGACGTCGAAGGACTGCTCGGGGTCGAGGCCGAGGGCGGCGAGGTCGAGGTGCACGGTCGTCTCGCGGGCCGAGTGCGGGTCCACGTTGGCGACCACGATCACGGTGTCGTCGCGGCCGGACCGGATGAACCGACCGGGCAGGTGCTTGGAGTAGACGACGATCGCGTCGTCCTCGGCATCGTGCACGTGCAGGTTCCGGAGCTGCCGGAGCGCCGGGTGCGCCGAGCGGAACCGGTTGAGCATCGTCACGTACGGCGCCAGGCTCGCGCCCTCTGCCTCGGCCAGGGCGAAGTCGCGCGGCTTGTACTCGTACTTCTCGTTGTCGATGTTCTCCTCGGAGCCCGGACGTGCGACGTCCTCGAAGAGCTCGTAGCCGGAGTACATGCCCCACGTCGGAGCCCCGGTCGCGGCGAGCGCAGCGCGGACCTTGTAGCCGGCGCGGCCGCCGAACTGCAGGTACTCGGTGAGGATGTCCGGCGTGTTCACGAACAGGTTCGGACGCAGGTACGTGCTCGTCTCGTGGGCGAGCTCGTCGAAGTAGTCCGCGATCTCGTCCTTCGTGTTCCGCCACGTGAAGTACGTGTACGACTGCTGGAAGCCGGCTTCGGCGAGCGCCCGCATCATCGCCGGACGCGTGAACGCCTCGGCGAGGAACACCGTCTCCGGGTGCTCGTCGCGGATCTCCCTGATGACGCGCTCCCAGAACCACAGCGGCTTGGTGTGCGGGTTGTCGACGCGGAAGATCCGGATCCCGAACGCGATCCAGTGTCGGAGCACCCGTTCCACCTCGGCGACGAGTCCTTCGGGATCGGTGTCGAACTGGATCGGGTAGATGTCCTGGTAGCGCTTCGGCGGGTTCTCCGCCGTGGCGATCGAGCCGTCGGCGCGGACCGTGAACCACTCCGGGTGTTCGGTCACCCACGGGTGGTCGGGGGAGCACTGCAGTGCGAAGTCGAGCGCCACTTCCATCCCGGTGTTCTTCGCCGTCTCGACGAAGTCGCGGAAGTCGTCTTCCGTCCCGAGGTCGGGGTGGATCGCGTCGTGCCCGCCGTCTTCGGAGCCGATCGCCCAAGGGCTGCCCGGGTCGTTCGGGCCGGCGTCGAGGGTGTTGTTCGGGCCCTTCCTGGCGGTGTGCCCGATCGGATGGATCGGCGGGAGGTAGACGACGTCGAAGCCCATCCGAGCGACGCCGGGGAGCCGACGGGCCGCTGTGCGGAAGTCGCCGCTCTTCCAGGAGCCGTCCGGGTTGCGCTTGGCGCCTTCGCTCCTGGGGAAGAACTCGTACCAGGCACCGACACCGGCCCGCGTCCGCTCGACGTCGAGCAACTGCACGGGGGAGTGCGTCCGGAGCGATGTGAGGGGCGCCTCGGCGACTTCGCCGGTGATGCGTGGGTCGTCGACCGCTGCGAGCCGTTCGGCGGGGTCGAGGTCCTCGTCGCGGACGCGTTCAGCGGCGCGAGCAGCGGCGGGGGAGTCGGTCTCGGCGGCGAGCCGATCGAGCAGTGCTGCACCGTCGAGCAGCGTCGCTTCGGTGTCGACGCCCGCCGCGATCTTCAGCCGTGCACCGTGCAGCCAGGTCTCCCAGTCGTCGGAGTAGGCCTCGACGTGCCAGGCCCACACGCCGGTGTGGTTGACCTGCACCGTCGCTTCGTACCGGTCGGTCCCCGGTGCGACGAGGGTCAACGGGACGGTCCTGGTCCCCCCGTCGGGGCGCTCCACGACGAGGTCGGCGCCGATGACGCCGTGTCCTTCTCGGAAGATTGTCGCTCCGAAGGTGATCACCTCGCCGTCGAATGCCTTGCCCGGGAAGCCGTTCGGCGTCGTCGGGGCGAGATCGGTGATCGGGATGCGCCCGATCTTCGGACGCCGGGGTCGGTCTGCGGTGGCCACGGAACCGACGCTACCCGGCGGCGCCCTCCGTGTTCACCGGAACCCGGAGACTGTGGAGAACACGTCGCTGCCGATCGACGGACGGGAGGCTCGTGGCGGCCCGGCACCGAGCCTCCCGTCCGCCGTCCGCGCACGTTCCTGCCCATAACGGTCGGGATCGAAAGCTGAATCGCGCGTAGGTGGTCGGGAGTTCCGACTTCCTACGCGCGATTCGACTTCCTACGCGCGATTCGACTTCCTACGCGCGATTCGACCATCCACCGGGGCGGGCGGGCGGACGCCAGCGGCCAGCGGCTGCCCGTCAGACGATCTCGAACACGTGGATGCCCGGGCCGTAGGCGGTGAAGACCGTGCCTGCCGGACGATGCCGGTCGTGGTCACGGTGCTTCTCGCTCGACCACGCCAGGCGGTAGGCGAGCACGTCGTCCCGCACCGGCAGCGTCAGATCGCGCGTCCGCCCGCTGCCGTGCACCACGACGAGCACCCGGTCGTAGGGCTCGTGCTCCGGCGTCGACTCGACGAAGTACTGCAGCGCACGGTGGATCGGCTGGTCCCACCACTCGCCGGTCATCGGTCCGCCGTCGGGGCCGTACCACGTCATCCGCGACGCCGACGGCGTGACCTGCCCGTCGACGCCGTACCGCGACGGTCGGAGCGCCGGGTGGGCGGCCCGGAGCGCCGTCAGCGCGGCGACCGTCTCGGTCATCGACTCGGCGTCCTCGTCCGTCGACCAGTCCACCGGTGTCAGGTCGTCGGACACCACGTACGCGTTGTTGTTGCCGTGCTGCGTCCGGCTCCGCTCGTCACCGGCGGTCAGCATGGGCACGCCGGCGGAGAGCAGGAGCGTGCCGAGCAGGTTCCGCATCGAACGACCCCTGGCTGCCCGGACGCCGCGGTCCTCGGTCGGCCCCTCCACCCCGTGGTTGAACGAACGGTTGTCGTTCGTCCCGTCGCGGTCGTCCTCGCCGTTCGCTGCGTTGTGCTTGTGGTCGTGGGCCGTCAGGTCGTGGAGCGTGAAGCCGTCGTGCGCGGTGACGAAGTTGATGCCGGCGAGTGGCCCCCGTGGCACGCCGAAGAGGCTCCGCGAACCGGTCAGGGCCCCTGCGAGCGGACCGATCCCGGCACCGGGCACCCCCGTGCGCCGCTCCTGCGCCACATCGGTCAGCCAGAACTGCCGGACGGTGTTCCGGAACCCGTCGTTCCACTCGCTCACACGCTCACCGAAGTGCCCCGTCCGCCAGCCGTCCGGCCCGACGTCCCAGGGCTCGGCGATGACGAGCACGTCCTGCAGGTCCTCGTGGTGACGGATGCGCTCCAGCAGGGGGTGGTCAGGGTCGAACACGTGGTCGGCGTCGCGGGCGAGGGCGGCCATCAGGTCGAAGCGGAACCCGTCGACCTGCATCTCGCGCGCCCAGTACCGCAGGCTGTCGACGACGAGGTCGGCGGTGGCCTCCACCGAGGTGTCGAGCGTGTTCCCGCAGCCGGTGGTGTCGTAGTACGTGTCGTCGGCGGCCCAGCGGTACCGGTTCGCGCCGTCGATGCCACGGAGCGACGATGTCGGGCCGCCGAGGCCCTCTTCGGCGGTGTGGTTGTAGACCACGTCCAGGACGACCTGGATGCCGGCCTCGTGCAGGAGCCTGACCATGCCCTTGAACTCGCGGAGCACCCCGTCAGCGCCCTGCTCGCGCGCAGGGGCCGAGGCGTACCCCGCGTGCGGCGCGAAGAACCCGAGGGTGTTGTAGCCCCACGCGTTCTCGCGGCCGGCCTCCTGCAGCCAGTGCTCGGTGTCGAACGCCTGCACCGGGAGGAGCTCCAGCGTCGTCACGCCGATGCGGTGCAGGTGCGCGATGGTGCTCTCGTGCGCGACGCCGGCGTACGTTCCGCGGAGGTGCTCCGGCACGGCGAGGTTCTCGCTCGTCAGCGTCCTGACGTTCGCCTCGTAGACGACGACGCGGTCGAGCGGCACCTCGGGCTTGCCGACGTCGCCCCAGTCGAAGGACCCGTCCACGACGACGCTCGACCAGCGGCGCTCGCCGTCGGTCCGCACGATGCCGCGCGCGTACGGGTCGAGCAGCGCCCGCGTGCCGTCGAACTCGTGCCGCGGTCCCTCGGGCCCGTCGACGAGCAGGTGGTACGTGTCACCGACCTGGACGCCGTCGACGCTCCCGGTCCACAGGTCGGTGCCGTCGACCCGCTCCAGGGCGACCGATCCGCGGCCGTCGACGACGAGCGTCGCCGAGGTCGCCGATGCCGACCGCATGCAGAAGCGCGCGGTGCCGTCGGGGCCCAGGAGGAGCCCCTGGGGTGTCTCGATCGCGGTCTCGTGCACCCGACAAGGGTACGAGGACCGGCGGGTATCCTGAAAACGCTCGAAAAGGGGGTACCTGCGTGCCGGTCTACCTCGACCACGCTGCGACGACACCGATCCTGCCGGAGGCGCTCACCGCCTTCACGGACGCGCTCGCGACCGTCGGCAACCCGTCGTCGATCCACAGCGCCGGCCAGCGCGCCAAGATGCTGCTCGAGGACGGCCGGGCGCGCGTCGCTGCGTCCCTCGACGCCGAACCGGTGGAGGTCGTCTTCACCTCCGGCGGGACCGAGAGCATCAACCTCGCGATCAAGGGCCTCTACTGGGCCAGGCAGCAGGACCGGCCGCGGCCCCGCATCGTGGTCGCCGCGGGGGAGCACCACGCGACCGTCGACACGGTCGACTGGCTCGAACGCCACGACGGAGCGGTCGTCGACGTGGTCCCGTTGGACGTGGACGGTCGCCTGGACCTCGCCGGACTGGAGGCACGGCTCGCCTCCGCCGACGACGTCGCCCTGGTCACGTTCCTCTGGGCCAACAACGAGGTCGGCACCATCCAGCCGGTCACCTCGATCGTCGCGCTGGCGCACGCCGCCGGCGTCCCCGTGCACTCCGACGCCGTCGCCGCCTACGGGCAGGTCCCCGTCTCCTTCCGAGCGTCCGGGGTGGACGCCCTGAGCGTCTCCGCGCACAAGATCGGCGGGCCCGTCGGCATCGGTGCGCTCGTCCTCGGGCGGACCGCGACCGTCGAGCCGCTCATCCACGGTGGAGGACAGCAGCGGCAGGTCCGCAGCGGGACGCAGGACGCCCCGGCGGCGATCGCGTTCGGTGTCGCCGCGTCCGCACCGCACGCCGACGTCCGGGTGCTCCGTGACCGCCTGATCGCCGGCGTGCTCGAGGCCGTGCCGTCCGCCGTGCTCCGCGGCGACCCCGTCGACCGACTGCCCGGCAACGCGCACTTCACCTTCCCGGGGTGCGAGGGCGACTCGCTGCTCTTCCTGCTCGACGCTGCAGGGGTCGCCGTGTCGACCGGGTCGGCATGCCAAGCGGGCGTCCCCGAGGCGTCGCACGTGCTGCTCGCGATGGGGCTGTCGGAGGACGAGGCCCGCGGTGCGCTCCGCATCACGCTCGGACACACCTCGACCGATGCCGACGTCGACGCGTTACTCGCGGCGCTGCCCGATGCGGTGGCGCGCGCAGGTGCTGCGGGGATGGCCTCTCGGACGCCGTCGATGGGGCGGTGACGGGGCGGGATGGAACGGCTGGTCGTCGTGGGAACGCCTGAGCGCTTGCCTGCATCTGTCGACCGCGCGAACTGGCCCGTGCACGTGACCGTCCTGCCGAACTTCGTCGTCGATGGCCCTGCTGTGGCCGCCGTGACGTCGATCGTGCGCGAGGCTGCTCAGCTGCAGTCGGCGTTCGGTGTGGACCTGGGACCACCCGCGATGTTCGGCCCGCGCCGCGACATCCCCGTGCTGCTCGCCGAACACCCGGTCTTCCACGCACTGCACGGATCGTTGTCCGGATCAGTCGAGCCGCTGTCGGGCTTCCGACCCGACCATGTCGAGTTCTGGGGGACGCGGTACCGGCCCCATGCGACGATCGTGCCCGGTGCGCAGTCAGCGGGCGCTCGGCAGATCAGCATCACGAACCTCGCGGTCGCGTCCCTCGCCGGTCCCCAGGCGCGCGTCCTCGTGAACTGCCAGCTCGCCGCCCGGTCGTAGCGGCCGAACCGGAGGCACGGGGCTCGGCTCCGGCACCGGCGGCGAGTCGTCCCGCGGAGCGATCGGCTGTCGAGACGTCGACATGACCTGCCTCGTGTGCCTACCATCGGCGCAGTCGGCGACTCCGTCGACGCATGGGGAGTGTGTCTCCCGGGTGGGTGGGCTCCTCTTGTGGAGCCCACATGACCGTCGTCTACCGACGCCTGCTGGCTGACCGTCCCTTCGTGATCGGTGTCGGAGCAGTTGCCCTGTCAGCCGTCGCGCTGGGGATGATCCCGCTGTCGCTGATCCTGTCGCCCGGCGAGTCCCTCGCCACCGGGGCAGTCGCTGCCGGCGCCTTCGGGCTGGCGAACGCAGTGGGCGTCCCGGTTCAGGGGGCGGTGATGGCGCGCGTCTCGGCCCGCTGGGTCGTGAGCATCGGAGCGGGCGTCAGCAGCAGCTTCATGCTCTTGGTGGCCGCATCGCCGGGGTCGACTGCACAGCCGGCGCTCCTCGCCGGAGCCGGGGTCTCGTTCCCGGCGCTGGCGGCAGCCCTTCGAGCTTCGATCCCGCGTTCCTTCTCCGAGCCCGCGGAACGGTCTGGTGCCTACGCTCTGCTCTCGGTCGCGTTCCAAGCGGGATTCGCGACAGGACCGGTGGTGGCGGGCCTGCTCGTGGCCTCGGCGCCTCGGCAGCTGGACTTCGTGGTCGTCGCGGCGGTCATCGGGGCCGCCGGCGCCCTGCTGGCAGTGTCGATGGGGACGACCACGCCGACACCGCCTGCCCGTTCGTCACTCCCGCTGGCCGGTGCGACGCCGTTCGTTCGGATCGTCTCGATCGGTGGTCTGGTGAGTGTGGCGACGGGATCGTTGACGGTGATCGTGCCGGCCGTCGTGGAGGCGGCGGGCAGGGGCGAACTGGCAGGGCCGGTGTTGGCGTGCCTGGCACTCGGAGAAGCCGTCGGTGCCCTGCTCTTCGGTGCTCGACCAGTGCCGAGCAGTCGGCGCGCGCAGCTCCTCACCGCTCTTGCCCTGACCGCCGGCGGATACGCGACGTTGGTGATCGCTGCCGATCGGATCGTCCTCCTGGCCGCCCTGGTGTTCGTCGTCGGTGGGCTGTCGAGCCCGGTGGCGATCGTCCTGTCCGGTGCTCTCGACGTCGTCGTGCCGCCGCGTTTCATCGCGAGCGCGTACGGCGTCGTCGTCGTGGCTGCTGTCGGAGGTTCGGCACTCGGAACGAGTGTGGCGGGGCTCATCGTCGGGAGCGGGGCCGGCGTGGCTGGTGCAGCGGCCATGGCCGCTCTGGCGATCTCGATCGCAGGAGTGCTGTCGGTTCGAGGCGTCGAGCGCAGGACGACGTCCCGCTGAGTCTCCGAAGACGAGTGTCGATGCTCCAGACGACGTCGTCGGCGTCCGCCGTTGTGTTCAGTGCCCGGTGCGCTACTGTCGTCGGTAGAGGGAAAAAACCCGCTCTGCTCCGGCGGATCGGATCGCACACGCGTCTCACGGGAGTCGCCACTTCTTCATCGGAGGAGTCCGCCCGTGCTCGATCAAACCCCCGTGTCCGACCCCGTCGTCCGTCCGCCGTTCGATGCCGAACTCGCGACGTTCCTCACCGCGATCGAAGCCCGCGGCCCCTTCACCGTCACCGAGGAGATGCTGCCCCACATGCGGCAGCTCGACGTGCCCGAGCACGTCCTCGACGAACGCCTGCGCTCGCGCGGGTACCACCGGCGGAACGTCACGGTTCCCGGTCACCTCGGCGACCCGATCGACCTCGCGATCATCGAGCGCATCGAGCGCACCGGCACGACCGCGGCCGTCTACACCATCCACGGCGGGGGAATGGTCTTCGGCCATCACCTCGGGAACCTCGACGGCTACGACGGCTGGCTCCTCGACCACGACGTCGTCCTCGTCAGCGTCGACTACCGGCTCGCACCCGAGTACCCGGACCCCTACCCGGTCGAGGACTGCTATGCCGGCCTGGTCTGGGTGGCCGAGCACGCCGCCGAGCTCGACATCGACCCGACGCGGATCGTCGTCGCGGGACAGAGCGCCGGCGGTGGTCTCGCAGCGGGCACGGCGCTCCTCGCACGCGATCGGAAGGGGCCGGAGCTGCTGGCGCAGATCCTCGTGTCCCCGATGCTCGACGATCGCGACGACACCGTGTCGACCATGCAGATCGACGGCGTCGGGGTCGCGGACCGTCGGATGACCCGCTTCGGCTGGGATGCGTACCTCGGGGACCGCCGTGCCACGGCCGACGTGTCCGTCTACGCCGCGCCGGCTCGTGCCACGGACCTCTCCGCGCTCCCGAAGACCTACATCGACTGCGGCAGTGCCGAGGTGTTCCGGGACGAGGACGTCGCCTTCGCCAGCCGCCTCTGGGCGTCCGGTGTCGACGCGGAGTTGCACGTCTGGCCAGGGGCGTTCCACGGCTTCACCAGCATGGTGCCCGACGCCGCGATCTCGAGGACCGCGACCGCAGCCCTCGCCGACTGGACGACGCGACTGCTCGGCGCTCCGTCTCCGATCGCGCCCTAGTCTTGTCGGATGCTCTCCCGACGCGAAGCGGCCATCCGGCTCGACATCCCCCTCGAGATGGCGACCCGTCACGGGATCCCCGCACGCCTGAGCGAAGCCGAGCTCGAGGCGATCGAGCAGGACCCACCCGCCTGGCTCGTGCAGTCCCGCGCGAACCGCACGGGGAAGAAGAAGGTCTGGGTCAGCCTCGAGTGCGTGGTCTGCGGGTACGCGGAGGACGCCCGGCCGAAGAAGTGGTGGCCGGACTGGGACTACCTGATGTGCGACTACCACGCGCCGTACCAGGCGCCGGACCCGACGGCGGGGCTCACCCGGCGCGAGGTCGAGGGCATCGGCAGTCGGTTCGTCGCCCTCGTCGACGAGAAGCCGTAGCGGGGACCGGGACCAGCGGGGCGGGGACCGGGACCAGCGGGGCGGGGGCCGGGACCGGCGGGGCGGACGTGCACCGAGCCTCCTGTCCGGACGGTCGGCCGTGTCGGACGCGCGCCGGTAGGATCGGTGACCATGGTCGAACTGGACTTCACCGAGCAGCTCTCCGCACTCCGAGAGACCTTCGGCAACATCCGCTCGGTGGTCGACGTCGACCGCCTGGAGCGTGACATCGCCGATCTCAGCGAGCAGGCGGGGGCACAGGACCTCTGGGACGACGTCGAGCACGCGCAGCAGGTGACGAGTGCGCTCTCGCACCGGCAGTCGGAGCTCAAGAAGATCACCGACACCGAGCGGCGAATCGACGACCTCGAGGTGCTCGTCGAGATGGCGAACGAGGCCGACGACCAGGAGTCCGCCGACGAGGCCGCCGCCGAGCTCAAGGCGATCACCAAGACCATGGGCGACCTCGAGGTGCAGACGCTCCTCGACGGCGAGTACGACGACCGTCCCGCCGTCATCACGATCCGCGCCGGGGCCGGCGGCGTCGACGCGGCGGACTTCGCCGAGATGCTCATGCGCATGTACCTGCGGTACGCCGAGCAGCACGGCTACAAGACCACCGTGATGGACACGTCCTACGCCGAAGAAGCCGGCATCAAGTCCGCCACGTTCGAGGTGGACGCCCCGCACGCCTTCGGCACGCTGTCGGTCGAAGCCGGCACGCACCGCCTGGTCCGGATGTCGCCGTTCGGTGCCGCCGGCAAGCGCCAGACGTCCTTCGCCGCCGTCGAGGTCATCCCGCTCATGCCGGAGACCGCCGTCATCGACATCCCGGAGAACGACATCCGCGTGGACGTCTTCCGCTCGTCGGGTCCTGGTGGGCAGTCGGTCAACACGACCGACTCCGCGGTGCGCCTGACGCACATCCCGACCGGCACCGTCGTCTCGATGCAGAACGAGAAGTCGCAGATCCAGAACCGTGCTGCGGCCATGCGCGTGCTGCAGTCGCGCCTGCTCCTCCTGAAGAAGGAAGAGGAGAACGCGAAGAAGAAGGAGCTCGCCGGCAACATCACGGCGAGCTGGGGCGACCAGATCCGCTCCTACGTCCTGGCGCCGTACCAGATGGTCAAGGACCTCCGCAGCGAGCACGAGGTGAACAACCCCTCAGCGGTGTTCGACGGCGACCTGGACGGGTTCATCAACGCCGGCATCCGCTGGCGGAAGCAATCCGTGGAGTCCTGAGCGCCAGCGTGCCGCGCGCCTGGCTTGTTTTCCAAGCGGGGCGACCTACCCTGATCCGGTCATGATCAAATTCGACCAGGTCACCAAGGTGTACTCGGGCAACCCGAGTCCAGCGCTCGACAACATCACCCTCGAGATCCTCAAGGGCGAGTTCGTCTTCCTCGTCGGCGCGTCCGGCTCCGGGAAGTCCAGCTTCCTGCGCCTCGTGCTCAAGGAGGAGAAGCCGTCCCGCGGGCAGATCCACGTGCTCGGCCAACGCCTCGGCGCCCTGTCCTCGCGGAAGGTGCCGTACTTCCGACGGAACCTCGGTGTGGTCTTCCAGGACTTCCGACTCCTGCCGAACAAGACCGTCTTCGACAACGTCGCGTTCTCGCTGCAGGTCATCGGCAAGAGCAAGGGCTTCATCAGCGAGGCGGTCACCGACGTGCTCAAGCTCGTCGGGCTGAACGGCAAGGCGACCCGCATGCCGCACGAGCTCTCCGGTGGTGAGCAGCAGCGTGTGGCCATCGCCCGCGCCGTCGTGAACAAGCCGTCGGTGCTCCTCGCCGACGAGCCGACCGGCAACCTCGACCCGACGACCTCGGCGGGCATCATGGCGCTCCTCGAACGCATCAACCAGGGAGGCACCACCGTGCTCATGGCGACGCACGACGCCAGCATCGTGAACCAGATGCAGCGACGGGTGATCGAGCTCTCCGGCGGCACCGTCCTCCGTGACGAGCAGTCCGGCGGGTACCAGACCCAGGCGCTCCCGACCATCCAGCAGGCCGGCGTCTCGAACACCACCGGCATCCAGACCATCCCGGGGCTCATCCGATGAGGCTCGGGCTCGTCATGTCCGAGGTCGGTTCCGGCCTCCGACGGAACGCCTCGATGGTCGTCTCGGTCGTCCTGGTGACCTTCATCTCGCTGACCTTCGTCGGCACCGCGATCCTGCTCCAGATGCAGATCAACCAGATGAAGGGGTACTGGTACGACCGGGCCCAGGTCGCGGTCTACCTCTGCACGGACACCGACACGACCGGCAACTGCACCGGCGCCAAGGCGACCGACGACCAGCGGAAGCAGGTCGAGGAGCAGCTGAAGGGCTCCACCCTCGCGCCGTACATCGAGAAGTACTACTACCAGAACCAGCAGGACGCGTACACGCGGTTCAAGCAGCAGTTCAAGGACTCGCCGGCGACGGAGTTCGTCAAGCCCGAGTACCTCAACGAGACGTACTGGGTGAACCTGAAGAACCCGTCGCAGGCGGACGTCCTGCGGGAGAGCCTGTCGAAGGTGGCCGGCGTGGAGAGCGTCGTCGACCAACGCGGCTACCTGCAACCGATCTTCAACCTGTTGAACGCGTCCTCGTACACCGCGATCGGCATCGCGGCGCTGATGCTCATCGCGGCCGTGCTGCTGATCGCGACGACGATCCGGTTGTCGGCGTTCAGTCGACGGCGAGAGCTCGGCATCATGCGACTCGTGGGCGCGTCGAACCGGTTCATCCAGACACCCTTCGTGCTCGAGGGGGTGATCGCGGCGGCCATCGGAGCGGTCCTGGCCGGTGGTGCGATCACCGCGGTGGTCTGGTTCTTCGTCCGGAACTACCTGACGAAGCGGTTCACCGGCACGGCGTTCATCGGGATGAGCGACGCGGCGGTCGTCGTGCCGTCGGTGATCGTCATCGGGGTGGTCCTGGCGGCGGTCTCGGCGTCGATCGCGATCCGCCGGTACCTCAAGGTCTAGCCGGGCGCTGCGATGCAGTGCGGACGGGCGGCGCGCCGGCAAGGTGCGCCGCCCGTCCGGTGTTCGCTAGTCTGTAGGGCTGCACACCCGCAGCGACCGTTCGAGAGGAGACGCGCATGGCGAAGGAACGCGGCGAGAAGATCGTGGCGACCAACCGTCGCGCGCGCCACGACTACCTGATCGAGGACACGTACGAAGCGGGCATGGTGCTCTCGGGCACCGAGGTGAAGTCGCTCCGCGAAGGGCGTGCGTCGCTCGTGGACGGGTACGCGTTCGTCGATGGGGGAGAAGCGTGGCTCGACGCCGTGCACATCCCCGAGTACACCGAGGGGACGTGGAACAACCACGCCCCACGGCGCAAGCGGAAGCTGCTCCTCCACAAGCAGGAGATCGTGAAGATCTCGCACAAGACCCAGCAGGGCGGCTACACGCTCGTCCCGCTGCAGATCTACTTCCACGACGGTCGTGCCAAGGTCGAGATCGCGGTCGCGAAGGGCAAGCGCGAGTTCGACAAGCGCCAGGCCCTGCGCGAGAAGACCGACAAGCGTGAGGCCGAACGGGCCATGCGCAGCCGGAACCGCCTCGGAGAGTAGCGGCACGAGCCGTTCCTCGGTAGACTGAACAGCTGCCTGCGAGAGCAGGCATTCAGAACTCCACAGTGTGACAGCGGCTCGCTGTTCGGCCCTCATGGGGATGATCGGTTTCGACATCGTCTGTGTGCCGACGGGAAGCGGGCCGAGGACCCACGGTTATCTCGTTAACGATCCGTGGAAAACAACAAGTGCCAATTCCAAGCGCACTGACTTCGCTCTCGCTGCGTAAGCAGCCCAGCACATGAAGTCCGTCGGCCAGGTGATCGTCTCCTAACCTGAGTTCCGGCGTCATCCAGGGGACTTGCTGCACGGTTGCGCCTCAGGGCCGTGCGGGACTTGCACTGAGACTGGGCCCGTCGTCCTAGAAGCCGGTAGCAAAGGACGGGGCCGAGCAGAACGAATCATCCGGATACGCCCGTAGAAGACGTCGAATTGCAGCGATGGACGGGGGTTCGATTCCCCCCATCTCCACCAACGCCGAAGCGACGCAGCCGCTGTCACACCGTGGTCACTCTTCCGGTTCACCCGGCAGGACTACGCTCCGCACCAGGCGCAGGAACACGCCAGCGCCGGTGAGTGGAAGGTCTTGTCGTGCAGGAGATCGCTATCCGTGTCCGGCTGCGTGAGCAGGAACGAGTCGGCCTGGCCGAGTACGAGCGCATCGTGGGGTCCGTCGCGACCGTCGCTGCACTCACGGCGTGGCTGCCCACCCCCGACGCCCGCCTGGTGATCCGCGGCCGCGGTGCCGAGCCGGTCCGCCTCGAGACCGTGTCGTACGGGTCGACGTTCGAGATGCTCGTGGTCCTCGACCAGCGCAGCGCCGCCGTCGAGCGGGCCGCCGCGACCGTGGCTGCACTCATCGAGTCGGTGCGGTACGAGCACGTCGAGGACGACGTCTCCGGTGTCGCCGGCGAGCTCGACCGCCTCGACCGGTCCGCGCCCCGTGGTCGGTCGGTCGCCGAGCGGTCCCTCCGTGCGTTCCTCGAAGGGGCACGCGCCGATGTGCTCGCCCGGAAGAGCACGACGCGCCTCCGAGCGGCGTCCGCGCTCGTCCGGCTCGCCGAGGACGCCGCCGAGATCACCGTCGAGCGGGTCGAGGACGCGTTGGCGTCGGAGCTCACCGAGCAGCCCGTCGACGTCCTCGCCGACACCGGTGCCGCGGTCGTCGTCGAGCCCGTGGACGGGATCGAAGCGCCGGAGGAGCCGTCGGCACCGAAGCGGGACGAGCTCGGCACCGCCGACGGGAAGCAGGCGAAGAAGAAGTCCAAGGACAAGGACAAGGGCAAGGGCGACAAGAAGCAGTCGAAGAAGAAGTCCAAGGACAAGGACGACAAGAAGACGAAGAAGAAGGCAAAGAAGAAGTAGCCTGAGTGCTTATACAGGGCATTTGTTTCCACCTCGTTAACAAATCGTCCGAGATCGCCACCAAGTGCCAGAGTCGATGACCACGACCCCTGAAGAAGGGGTCGTGGTCATCTCGACAGGAGCAACAGTGGCAACATCGACAGCACAGGCGCTGCCCGACTCAGGGCTCAAGCGCAACGTCGGCTTCATCGGCCTCATCTGGGCCTCGACCGGTTCGATCATCGGATCCGGATGGCTCTTCGGCTCGCAGGAAGCACTGAAGACCGCCGGTCCCGCCGCGATCATCTCGTGGCTCATCGGCGGCGTCGCGATCCTCGTCCTCGCACTCGTGCACGCCGAACTCGGCGGCATGTTCCCGATCGCGGGTGGAACAGCGCGGTTCCCCCACATCGCGTTCGGTGGCGTCGCCGGCGCATCGTTCGGCTGGTTCTCGTGGCTGCAGTCCGTGACCGTCGCCCCGATCGAGGTCGAGGCGATGATCAAGTACGCCCAGCACTGGCAGTTCGCCCACCCGTGGTTGCACACGACAACGATCGACGGCGAGACCCAGCAGCTGCTCACCGGTGCGGGCATCGCGGTCGCGATCGTCCTGATGGCCGTCGTCACCGTGATCAACATGCTGAGCGTCCGGATCCTCGCGAACACGAACTCCGCTGCGACCTGGTGGAAGGTCGCGATCCCCCTGCTCGTCATCATCGTGCTGGCGTTCAGCGGCTTCCACGGCTCGAACTTCACCGCGGCCAACGGGTTCATGCCCGAGGGGGCGAAGGGCATCCTCGCGGCGGTGTCGACGTCGGGCATCATCTTCGCGTTCCTCGGCTTCGAGCAGGCGGACCAGCTCGCGGGCGAGGCGAAGAACCCGAAGCGCGACATCCCGCGCGCCGTCATCGGGTCGGTGCTCATCGGGCTCGTGATCTACCTGCTCCTGCAGATCGTGTTCCTCGGCGTGCTGCGCTCCGACGCGATCCAGGGCTCGTGGGCGACCGCGGACTTCACGAAGTACACCGGTCCGTTCGCGGACATCGCGATGGCGGCTGGCATCACCTGGTTGGCCGTGGTCATCTTCATCGACGCGATCATCTCGCCGGCCGGGACGGGGCTCATCTACGTCACGGCCACGTCCCGCATCTCCTACGGGCTCAGCCGCAACGGCTACTTCCCGAAGGCGTTCGAGTGGACGACGAAGCAGGGCGTGCCGTGGGTCGGCCTCATCGTGGCGTTCGTCGTCGGGTGTGCGTGCTTCGCGCCGTTCCCGTCGTGGCAGGGCCTCGTCAGCCTCATCACGAGCGCGTCCGTCCTGATGTACGCGGGGGCGCCGCTCGCGCTCGGCGCGTTCCGCAAGCGCATCCCGGAGGTCGAGCGGCCGTACCGGATGCCGGCGGCGACGGTCCTGTCGCCGATCGCGTTCATCGTCGCGAACCTCATCATCCTCTGGACCGGGTGGGACACCGACTGGAAGCTCGGCGTCGCGATCCTCATCGGTGCCGTGGTGATCATCCTGAACAACGTGTTCCGCGGGGCGTCGAGCGTCCGGCCGCGCTGGGACTGGAAGGCGGCGCAGTGGCTGCTGCCGTACCTGATCGGGATGGGGCTCATCGTGTTCCTCAGCGACTTCGGCCCGCTGACACACCCGGTGTTCCCGCTGTGGATCGACATCGTCGTGGTCGCGGTGTTCTCGCTGGTGATCTACTACTGGGCGATCAACTCGGCGTCGCCGCGTGAGGAGATCCTCCGGACCGCCGAGGACGTCCGCGACACCGAGGAGTCGTCCGTGGTCGAACCCGTCCACCACTGACGAGAGCGCAGGAACGGCGACCGGTACGGGTGCCGGCTCGCCGTTTCTGCGCACTCGCGGCCGTCAGGCGACCAGCAGATGGACGGGAGGCTCGTGGCGGCGCCGCCACGAGCCTCCCGTCCGTTGCATGACGCGACTAGAAGTCGAACAGGTTCGCGCGGATCCCGCCGGCTCCGTACTCACGCCGGAGCAGCCCGCGCTGCCGCAGCACCGGGACGAGGTCACCGAACATCCGGTACACCTGCGCCGGGTGCAGGTCGCCGGAGAAGATGATGCCGTCGTTGTCCGCGTCGGACCCGAGCTCCTCGATGAAGTCCGCGAACTCGTCAGCGGTGCCGACGAAGCCGGCGCGCTCCGAGACCCGACCCTTCCTGGCCTTCCTGGTCAGGAGTTCGCGGAGCGGTGCGTCCGGGGTGTCACCGACCAGGCCGCGGATCGTCCCCGCGGAGACGTGGTCCCCGAAGGTGCCGTCCGGGATCGGCGCGTCGAGGTCGAGCGCGAGCAGGTCCGTCTCGGAGTCGCTCGACCACGCGATCGCCGCCGTTCGGAGGTCGTCGTCCGAGGGGTGCCGCGACGCGTCGACGATCCGGTCGGCCTCTGCTGCCGAGACCGTGATCTCGGGCTTGAGGACGAACAGGATGCGCAGGTCGGCGGCGGTGCGGCCGGCCTCGAGCGCGGCGGCGATCACCCGGGCGCGGTAGTCCGAGACGGCCGATGCGGACAACGGCGCGAGCGCGAGCTGCACGTCGGAGTGCGTCCCGGCGAACCCGAGGCCGCGACCGGAGCCACCGGGGGAGACCACGATCGGGTCGGAGTCGAGCGGCAACGCGTTGAGTGGGCCGTCGGCGGTGAAGTACGCGCCCTCGTGGTGGAACGCGTCGAGTTCGGCCCCGTCGGCGAAGTGCCAGTCCGGGCGCGATCCGACATACCCGTCCGACCCCCACGAGCGCCAGAACCGGCGGAGCAGGGTGATCCACTCCTCGGCCCGGTCGTACGCCTGGTCGTGGGGGAGCGGTGGGAGTCCCGCGTGCCGGGCGCTGCCGACGTCCGTGACGACGTTGATCCCGAGGCGCTCGGACGACAGGTGTGCGAGCGTGGCGAACTGCCGAGCGGCGAGGTACGGCGGGGTGATCCCGGCGTTCACCGTCGGTGCGATGCCGATGTGCGTGGTCGCGGCGAAGAGGTACGGCGCGAGCAGCAGCGGGTCGTGCTTCGGGCCGCCGTAGGCCTGGCGGATGCGGAGGTCGAGCGTCGACGGGTTCCCGAGCGAGATCGCGTCCTCCGCGATCACCAGGTCCATCCCCGCCTGCTCGAGGGCCCGGACGGACTGCTGGTACAGGTCGGGCTTCGTCCAGTCGTGGCCCCAGTCCCAGTCGGACCGGCCCCATGCCTGCGGGCCGAACCCGCGCGAGAAGAAGTACCCGAAGTGTTGCAGGTCCGCCATCTAGAGCTCCTCGGCGATCACGTGCCGCCCTGGGACCGAGTGTTCCAGGGAGGCGAGCTCCGTGTCGGAGCCGCGCCCCGGACTCGCAGGCTCGTCCGGCGCGATCCGCGCGTCGCTGGCGCGCCGCCTCTGAGCAGATCGCGCCGAACCGCCCCGCAGGGCGGCGAAGCCGCGCTCCAGGTCGCGGATCAGGTCCGCGACGTCCTCGATGCCGATCGACAGCCGGATCAGTCCGTCGTCGATGCCCTGCTCCGCACGTTCCTCCGGTGTCCGCCCGGCGTGCGTCGTCGTGGCCGGGTGCAGGACGAGCGAGCGGACGTCGCCCAGGTGGGTCATCCGGCTGAACAGCTGCACCGCGTCGATGAAGGTGCGCGCGGCCGGCTCGCCGCCGGCGAGCGTGAACGCGAACACCGACCCGGCTCCTCGGGGCAGGTACCGCTCCGCCAGGTCATGGAACGGACTGGAGGCAAGGCCCGCGTGGTCGACGCTCGTCACCTCCGCCTGCTGGTCCAGCCATTCCGCGACGGCCAGCGCGTTCGCGCTGTGCCGCTCCACCCGCAGGCTCAGGGTCTCGATGCCCTGGCGGAGCAGGAACGCGTTGAACGGCGACGGCGTCGGGCCGATGCGGGAGCTGATCACGTCGCGTGCGAAGACGACGTACGCGCGGTTGCCGTACTTCTCCACGTAGCTCTGGCCACCGAGCGCGCGCTCGGGGGTCGTCAGGTGCGTCCAGCGTTCCGGCGAGGCGGACCAGTCGAACGTGCCACCGTCGACGACCACGCCGCCGAGGCCGGAGCCGTGGCCGCTGAGGAACTTCGACGCCGAGTGGATGACGATGTCGGCACCGAAGTCGATCGGTCGGACCAGGTACGGCGTCGCGAGGGTGTTGTCGACGATGAGCGGGACGCCCGCCCGGTGCGCGGTGTCCGCGACGCCCGTGATGTCGAGGACGTCGTTCTTCGGGTTGGGGATCGTCTCCGCGAAGAACGCCTTGGTGTTCGGGCGGACCGCCGCCGCCCACGCGTCCAGGTCGCGTGCATCGGCGACGAAGTCGACCTCGATGCCGAGCCGGCCGAGGTTCTGCAGCAGCAGGCCGCGCGTCCCCTCGTAGATGCTCCGGGCGCTGACGACGTGGTCGCCGGCCTGCAGGAGTCCGAGGAACGCCACCGTCGCTGCCGCCTGGCCGCTCGACACCAGGATCGACTCCGCGCCGCGTTCGAGCAGGGCGATCCGCCGCTCGACGTCGGCGTTCGTCGGGTTGCCGAGTCGGGTGTACGTGTACCCGTCGTCGGTGCCGGCGAAGCGCTCGCGGGCCTGCTCGAAGTCGTCGAAGAGGAAGCCGGACGACATGTGGATCGCGGGAACCCTCGCACCGTGTGCGGCGTCGGGGACGAACCCGCCGTGCACTTGCTCGGTCGCGAATCCGTGGTCGTCGTTCGACATGTGGCACCTCCGTGTGGGTTGTCACGTACTCTCGCAGGCTTCGCTTCGCGGATACTCCATTGCGGCGCTCCGTTACATCCGCTGTGGCAGCATGAGGGCGTGGCGAACGACGACGTGGACCTGGTCATCCGAGACGTGCGGCCGTGGGGAGGTGCGTCCTCGGACATCGTGGTCAGGGGGTCGCGCATCGACTCGGTGGTCCCGAGCGGCACGGCGTCGGCGGACGGTACGCGGATCGTCGAAGGGCGTGGCGTGCTCGCGCTGCCCGGCCTGGTGAACAGCCACGCGCACGCGGACAAGAGCTGGTGGGGCCACCCGTGGGAGTCGTTCGGCGGGGAGCCGACGACCGAGGGGCGGATCGCGCACGAGCGCGCACGCCGTGACGACCTCGGTATCCCGAGCGTCGGCATCGCGAAACGGGTGCTGCAGGAGTACCTCCGCACCGGGACGACGCGGGTCCGGACGCACGTGGACGTCGACCTCGGCCTGGGCCTGCGCGGCATCGACGCCGTGCGGGAGGCAGCGGCCGAACTCGACGGGGCGATCGAACTGTCGATCGTCGCGTTCCCGCAGGACGGCGTGTTGCGTCGACCCGGCGTGCTCGACCTGCTGCGCCAGGCTGCGGCGGACGGCGTGGAGCACATCGGGGGACTCGATCCGTCCCTCATCGACCGCGACCCGGTCGGGCAGCTCGACGGACTGTTCGACATCGCCGCCGAGCACGGGTGCGGGATCGACATCCACCTGCACGAGCCGGCGGACCTCGGTGCGTTCTCGTTCGACCTGGTGCTCGACCGGGTGGAGCGGTTCGGCATCGCCCCGGGGAAGGTCAACATCGCGCACGGCTTCGCGATCGTGGACCTCGAGCCGGTCCGGCGGCGCGACCTGCTCGCTCGGATGGCAGGGCTCGGGGTGACGATGACGACCGTCGCGCCCGTTCGGATGCGGCAGCTGCCCCTGCACGAGTTCGACGACGCCGGGGTGCGGTTCGGGCTCGGCACGGACGGCATCCGCGACCTCTGGAGCCCCTACGGCGACGGCGACCTGCTCGGCATCGCCTGGCAGTACGCCCGCAGCGGCGGGTACTCGCGCGACGAGGACATCACGCGGGTGGTGGAGCTCGCCACGCGGGACGGCGCCCGGTTCGTCACCGACGAGGAGCACGACCTGGTGGCGGGTGCCCGCGCGGACGTCGTGCTCGTCGACGCGGAGAACCCGATGGACGCGCTCGTCCGTCGGGTGCCGCGGTCGCTCGTCGTCGCCGGCGGTGCGGTGTTCGACCCGACGGATCTTGCCCGGCACCCGTGGGAGTCAGGGCAGGTTCGTTCTGCGCGGTGACGAATCCGGTTCCCGATCCCCGGTGATCGGGAACCGGATCCGTCAAACGTGCGAACGGGATCCCGCTCGGCGTCAGACGTGGTCGCGCCGGGTGGTCGTGAGGACGGCGTCGAGGCGGCGGGCGAAGCCGTCGGGGAGTGATTCGGGAAGGTCGTCGACCGGGAACCATCGGACGTCGTCGCTCTCGTCGCTGACCGTCGTGTCGGTGTCGCGGGGGACGGTCGCAACGAAGCCGACGTCCCAGTGCGCGGCGCACGAGAACCCGCCGTGCAGGTCGTGCCGGTCGAGGTCGATGATGCGCGTGGCGTCGAGATCGAGCGCGGCGATGCCGGACTCCTCTCGGGCTTCGCGGCGGGCGGCGTCGGCGAGCGATGTGTCGCCCGGTTCGAGGTGCCCGCCGAACTGCACCCAGAAGGCACCCTTGCGGTGGAGGCAGAGCAGCACGTGCGTCAGGTCGGGCGAGAACACGAAGCAGGACGCCGTGAGGTGCTCGGGGCCTCCCGCGCGCCACAGCGCTGCGTCCCCGTGCTCCCTGACGAACGCGAGGTACCGGTCGCGGAGGGTGCTCGCGGGCGCCTCGGCGAGGGCGCGGGCGACGTCGGCTGCGTACATGGTGTCCATCGTGGCAGGCGTGCGCGGGTGGTTGCGCTCGCAACGGACGACAACGCCGTTGTCGTACGACAGCGGTTCCGTCGTCGCCCCGCGCGCGCAACGGTTGCAGCCGCGTGCGAGCGACAGAGTCGATGTCGTACGACAGCGAGCGTGTCGTTCCGAGTCGGCAGCGCGGGGCGGGCGGGGCGGGGCCGCGCAGGGCAGCGCGGCGCGGGCCAGCGCTAGACGAGCGCGCGGACGCCGGTGACGATCGTGTCCCAGACCTCGAGCAAGGGGCCCCGCGCAAGCCACACCGCCGCGCCGTTGACGAACACGAACAGCACGAACCACACTCCGGCCGGCAGGCGCATCTCGGCCGCCGCGATGTGGAAGTCGGTCTGGACACGGGCGCCGGTGAGGAGCCAGCGGGCGACCTGCACGACCGAGCGCAGGCCGTCGACCACGAACAGTGCACCGACGGCCGCGACGACCAGCACGGTGAGCTCGGACGGGCGGAGGGCGACCCACAGCGCCAGGACGTCGAAGCCGATCACCACGAGCAGCCCGAACCAGTTCCGGACGAACACGAGCGCGACGAGCCCGATCACCCCGAGCACGACGACCGGGAGCCACCGCGACCCGTGCAGCACCCCGGTCAGCAACAGCGCACCGGCCCAGAGCGGCGCGCTGTACCCGGCGTAGAGGTTGAGGATCCGCACCAGCCAGCGCACCGCGCCGGGGACACCGCCGAGCTGGACCCAGGCCTCACCCGACCCGTCCGGGCGGAGGTCGATCCGGCGGATCCGGCCGCCGAACGGGACGACCACGATGCAGTGCCCGACCTCGTGGGCGATCGTCGCGGCGATCCGCGCGACCCGTCCGACCACGGGGACGAACGGGAGCACGGCGCCGACGAGGATCGCGACGAAGACGAGGGACGCGGAGGAAGCGGTGGACATCAGCCGCCACTGTGGCAGAGCAGCCTAGGAGGGCACCGAGGGCAGCAGCACGATCACGACGACCGTGGCGAGCACGGCGATCGCGGTGAGGACGAGGAGGAACACCGTGAGGCGGTTCATGGGCTTCGGCACGCCTACTCGACCGTCACCGACTTCGCGAGGTTCCGCGGCTTGTCGACGTCGCAGCCGAGCCGCAGCGCGAGTTCGCGGGCGAGCATCTGGAGCGGCACGACGGCCTCCAGGGGGCCCCACGGTCCGGTCGGGCCGAGCGCGGGGATGTCCGATCCCGGGCCGCCGATCGTGATGACGAAGCCGCCACGCGCGCGGACTTCGGCGATCGCGGCCTGCAGCCGGTGCTCCCCGTGGTCGATGACGACGACGGGTGTGCCGTCGTCGACGAGGGCGAGCGGCCCGTGCTTCAGCTCACCGGCCGGGTATGCCTCCGCCCACCGGTAGCTGAGCTCCTTGAGCTTCAGGGCGCCCTCCGCCGCGTAGGGCAGGCCGACGCCGCGGCCGAGGAACAGGAACCCGGTGGCGCCCTTCACGCTCGAGACCAGCAGCGGGATCCGGTCGGCGGCGACCCGTCCGGCTCGCTCGATGCGTGCCGGGAGCTCGCGGAGACCCGCGACCTGGGCTGTCGCCTGTGTCGGGTCGATGCGCCCGGACGCGACCAGCGCGGAGATCATCGCCGCGACCCCGACCACCACCTGGGCGGTGAACGTCTTCGTCGCCGCGACGCCGATCTCGGGGCCGGCGTGGCAGTCGAGCACCGCGTCGGCCCGGCGCGCCAGGGACGAGTGGACGTTGTTGGTCAGGGCGAGGACCGGGTACCGGTCATCGAAGCGGTCGAGCGCGCGGAGGACGTCGGCGGTCTCGCCGGACTGGCTGATGGCGACGACGAGCGTCCCCGGTCCGAGGACCGCCTGGTCCGCCTCGCTCGCGACGACGATGTCGGTGGGCACCCCGCCGATGCCGCGGAGCGCGGTCGCGATGACCTGTCCGGCGTTCAGGGAGGTGCCGCAGGCGACGATCGCGAGGCGGTGGAACCCGGGGAGCCCGAGGCCGACCCACATGCTCCCGTCGGCCGCACGTCCGGCGATGCGGTCGACGATCGAGGCCACGACCGCCGGCTGCTCCTCGATCTCCTTCGCCATGTGGTCCGGGTGGTCGCCGAGGTCGAGCGCCGCGGCTGCGAACGGCGACGGCGTCGGGAACGGCACCGGCACCGAGATCCCGGCGGAGGACCAGTTCCAGGACTCCCCGAGCTCGACGACGTCGCCGTCGCGGAGCGCCACGAAGGTCTCGCACCACTCGGCGATCGCACCGATGTCGCTCGCGACGAAGTCGCCACGGGACGCTCGGGCCACCACGAGCGGGGAGCGTTCCGCCGCGACGACCATGCGGTTCGTGCGGGAGTCGAGCACGACGATCGCCCACGAGCCCTCGAGCTGTGCCGTCGCGATCTGGACGGCGAGCATCAGGTCGGCGTCCACGGCGAGCGCACGCTCGACGAGGTGCGTGATGACCTCGGAGTCGACGTCCGACGCGAAGACGTGTCCCTGCGCCTCGAGCATCGCGCGGAGGCGCTCGGCGTTCTCGACGATGCCGTTGTGCACGACGCTGATCCGGCCGGAGCAGTCCGTGTGCGGGTGGGCGTTCCGTTCGGAGACGCCACCGTGCGTCGCCCAGCGGGTGTGCCCGATGCCGGTGCCGGTGAGGGCATCACCCGATCGGGCAGCGACGAGCGTTCGGAGGTCGCCCACCCGGGACACCGACCGGATGGTCTCGGTACCACCGGTGGCCGTGCGGACGGCGATGCCCGCGGAGTCGTACCCGCGGTACTCGAGCCGTTCCAGGCCGTCGAGGAGGTAGGGGGTCGCGTCGTCGGTGACGCGGGCCGCGATGATGCCGCACATCGGATGTCCCTTCGGGTGGGAGGACGGTGGGGGAGCGGTGCAGGAGCGGGGCGGCACCGACCGCCGCGTTCGGGTCTGCCACGCGATCGGGGCCGTCGGCCCGGACCGCCGCCCGTCCTCGGATCAGGCGAGGACGGACGACGGCGTACCGGGGCCGACGGTTCGGGTACCGATCGGGGTACCGTGGGCTGGCCTCCCGGGGGAGGCGCGGCGGTCGGTGCATGGACAGCATCACCGGCGGCGGGGCCGGTGGACAACGCTCCGCGACGCTTGTTGCGGTTCTTCGCGCGGACCGTGCGAATCCGCGCGGTCGCGTGCGGTGTCACGCAACCCGCAGACGGACTGGAGGCCCGGTGCCAGCTGGCACCGGGCCTCCAGTGTGTGGATGCGGTGGTTCAGATCACGTGAGCAGCGCGACCAGGTGGGACCGGGACCGCGCCCCGACCTTCCGGTAGATCTGCGTCAGCCGCAGCTCCACCGTCCGCTGCGACATGTACAGCGACGAGGCGATCTCGCGGTTGCGGTACCCCTCCGTCACCTTCTGCACCACGGCACGCTCCTCGGCCGTCAGCGACGTGAGCACCGCTGCGGCGTCCGGGGCGCTCCGCGGCGTGCCGGGTGTCACCGGCGTCGACGCGGAGAGGAGGGCGCCGGAACGCACCCCGCCGGAGAACGGACCTGATCCGATCGCGTTGCCGCCGAGCGACGGCATGGCGACCGTCGACGCCGGCGTCGCGAGCGGTCGGCGGAGTCCCGCCGCTTCGTACGCTGCGGCGGCTGCCGCACCGAGTCGTGCGCGGTCACCAGGTGCGCCGATCGCGGCGAGCGCCGCCAACGTCCTGGCCCGCTCGAACTGCGAGTCGGCCGGCTGGAAGATCTCCAGCGCCCGACGCCGCGAGGTGTCCCGGGTGGTGTCGTCCGCGATGAGCGCGAGGCTCCTCGCGAGGACCAGCGCACCCCACCTCGACGGTCGGGCGTGGTGGTCGGCGGCGAGACGCGCCGTGATGGTGCGCGCGTCGTCGGTTCGTCCGAGCCGCACGTACACCTCGACCAGGTCGCCCAGGTGCCGGAGCACCGCGGGGTTCCTGAGGCTGCGACCGATCGCGTCGGCCGCCTCGAGGGAGGACGCGGCCTCCTCGAGTCGCCCGTCGAGGAGCAGCACGCGGCCGCGGAGCGCGTACAGCTTCGCCGTCGCCCCCCAGAGCCGGTTGGTGGAGCGCTGCCGCAGGCAGTGGTCGACGACGTCGAGCGCGTCGGCGGAGCGGCCCTCCGCGAAGTGCCGCCAGGCGACGGCGATCGCCCTGGACGGTTCGCGGAGGCGCTCGATGACGGCCGAGCCGGCTTCCCACACGTCGATCGCGCGGAGCGCCTGCCGGAAGTTGCCGGAGCGCACCTCGTTCTCGGCGGACAGGTACCGCGCCGCCTCGAGCCACACCGGTGCGGTGGCGGTCGTCCTGGCGAGCACCAGGGCGAACACCCGCCGGGCGCTGCGGTAGCGCTCGGCGAGGCTCAGGGCGTGTGCGAGGAGGAGCAACGCCGGGTCGGACATGACGAGCAGCCGCTGCGCGGCCAGTCCGTCGTGCAGTTCGGCGTCCGGCGGCAGCGTGCCGTCGACCGCCGCCACGAGCTCGCGCGCTGTGCCGAGGATCTCCGCGGTGTGCGCGGAGGCACGGTCCTCGAAGGGCTCGGCTCGGTGCAGGAGATCGCGCGCCTGGTCGATCTCCCACGCCTCGGCGCGGAAGCAGGCGACCATGGCGAGCAGCCCGGAGAGCGCGTCCGCGTCGCTGTCGTCGGCCGTGTCGACGGGCACCGAGAGCTCGTCGGCGTGCACGGCGTCACCGCTGAGGTACTGCACCGAGTACTGCAGACGGAGACGCCTGACCTCGTCGCGGAGTTCCTGGAACGGCCGGATCGCCGCCAGGTACCGTGCCGCGAAGCCGAGGAGCCGGTGCGCGAGCAGCGCTTCGGCAACGCCCAGCAGTGCGCCGTGTTCGGTCTCGGACGCGGTGCCGATGTGCAGGGCGCGCTCGGTGAGGGCGACCGCCGCGTGGGCGTCGCCGTCCACCGCGTACGACCGTGCGGCGGCGAGCAGTGCGATGGCGTCCGGGACGTCGTCGACGAAGCTCGCGTGCCAGGCGGCCGAACGGTCGTCGTGCGCCGCTGCGCTCGTCGCCAGTGCGGTGTGCGCCTCGCGGCGGTCCCGTGCGGGCATGCTCCAGTACAGCGCGGAGCGCACGAGCGGGTCACGGACGGCGATCGACGGCCCGCGGACGGTGGCGAGACCGGCGCCCACGAGGTCGTCGATCGCGTCCCGGTCCCAGGCGGCGACGCGCGCCGTCGGGACGAGGGCCAGTCGTGCGAGGACGTCCAGATCGCGTCCCGCAGCGGCTTCGAGGACGAGCGCCGCCGCAGCGGAGGTCGTCGGGGTCGGCCGCAGCGGCAGCACGAGCGGTTCGGTGCCGACGAGTTGTTCACGTCGGAGCGCACCGATCTGCTCGCGGAGCGCGCCAGGGTTGCCGCCTGTTTCGTCGGCGAGGACGGCGAGGACACCGTCGTTCGCCTCCTCCGGCGCCATGTCACGGGCGAGCACGAGCGCCTCGTCCGGCTGCAGCGGCTGGAGCCGGAGCATCGGGAGGGCCGCGAGCGGACCGTTCGACGGCACACGACGGACCGTCGCCACGAGGCGCATGGCGGTGCCGGCGAGTCGCCCGGCCAGGAACGCGATGAGCTCCTGGCTCTCGGCGTCCATCCGGTCGAGGTCGTCGATGAGCACGAGCGTCGGCGGGAGCGTCAGCGCGTGCACGGCGTCGAGGAAGTCGTGCGCCGCGGCGAGGCCCTCGTCGACGTTGCGGACCAGCCGCGCGATGTGCGCCGAGGCCCTCGGGTCGTCGAGTGCGGTGAAGAGGGATGTCACTCCGGACATGGGCCAACGGGCTTCAGAGCCGTTGACGCCGAGCCGGACGACGGGGATGGAGACGCGGTTCGAGACCGCGTCGAGGACGCTGGTGCGTCCAGAGCCAGGGTCGCCGACCACGACCATCGCGGACTCCCGAGGGAGTACAGCGAGGGCCGCGATCCGGTCGACCTCAGAACGTCGACCGGTGAGTTCCATGGGGACTCACCGGCCTCCGGGTCCGGAAGCGAGCGTGGAGACGGGACGGAGTGCGCCCGGGCGTGCTGCGCCCAGGGTCACTGCGGAGATCCGGGCGGTGGTGCGGCGGGTGACCGCACGGGTGCTCGGACGCGAGGCGGCAATCAGATGCGCGCCGGACTGATCGTGGTTGGAATGCGGTCGAGTGAGGGTGCACTCGATCCTGCTCGGGAACGATGATGTCATCGTCTGTATCACCCCTCGGGTTAGGGTCTTCGACGAACACGACCGGTCCGGATCTGCTTCGGGACTAGGGATCCCGAGACGCCACCTGACCTGTCGTCTTCGGCAAAGATAACCCAGCGGTCACGGCCGTAGTCCGGTCAGCGCAACGAAATGTGAATCATGGTCACCCCAAAATGGGGGGTCCTGCCCCGACTCCGGGGGTCGTGCTCCGTACCCTGTGGTATGCGATCGGGGTACGGCTTGCATCGGTTCCGCCCGGTGCGTCGTGGAGTTCCGGGACTGGCTCGTCACCGAGCTCGTCGTCCGGGGTACGGGTGCCCGTCACGTGTCAGGACGACACTCGAACGGGGGTGATCGGATCGCTTACCGGCGGATGACCTCGACGACGGCGTCGTGGACCAGGCCGTTCGTCGCGAGGGCGCTGCCGTGCCAGGGGCCCGGATCGCCGTCGAGCGAGGTGATGCGGCCGCCGGCCTCTTCGACGATGGGGACCAGCGCGGCGATGTCCCACGGCCTGAGGTCCGGCTCGCCGGCGACGTCGAGGACGCCCTCGGCCACCATCATGTACGACCACATGTCCCCGTACGCACGGGTGCGCCAGACCTTGCGCGACAGGTCGATCAGCGCCTGCAGACGGTCGTCGTCGTCCCACTGCTGGATGCTGTTGTAGCTGAGGCTCGCATCGCCGAGTTCGGTGACTCCTGACACGTGCAGCTCGCCCTCCAGCGAGTGCGCACCGAGCCCCTGCGCGGCCCACCACCGCTTGCCGAGCGCCGGGGCGCTGACCACGCCGAGGACCGGGCGGCCGTCCACCGCGAGCGAGATGAGCGTCGCCCAGACCGGGACGCCGCGGAGGTAGTTCGCGGTGCCGTCGATCGGGTCGACCACCCACTGACGGTGTCCTTCGCTCATTGCCTCGGCGCCGGAGTCCGCTGTCGTCTCCTCGCCGAGGAACGAGTCGTCCGGTCGTTCGGCCGCGATCCGCTCCCGCAGGGCCCGCTCGACGGCCTGGTCGGCATCGGTGACGTGCGTGCTGTCGGCCTTCTTCGACACGTGGAGATCGGCCGCTCGGAACCGCTCGAGGCTGATCGCGTCGGCGGTGTCGGCGAGGGAACGGGCGAAGTCCAGGTCGGCGCTGAGGTCCACGGGATCGAGCGTAGCGGGGGTCAGGCCGCGACGACCTCTTCCTCCTCGAGGCGGGACACCTCGCGCTCGCGGGCGATGCGGGTGCGGCGGGCGACGAGGCCGTGCACGACGACGCAGAGGAGCACGGCACCGACCAGCCACAGTGTCAGCACGAGGGAACTCCGACCGAGCGAGGCGCCGGGGAAGTACTGCAGGTCCTGTGCTGCCTGGAGCCATGCGGCGCCGGACCAGAAGGAGTTGAGCGCCGCGAAGAACCCGGGCTGGAACGCCGGCTGGAAGATCCCGCCGGACGACGTGAAGTTCAGCATCACGAAGAGCATCGTCAGCACCGGGGTGGTCCAGCGTCCGAGGATCGGGTGCAGGCCGATCCCGAGCCCGATGATGATCGCGTCGTACATCCACGCGAACAAGAAGATCTGCCACTGGTGTGTGGTGATGACGCCGTAGATCGGCCCGGCGATCACGATCCCGATGCCCGCGACGACCCCGGCGGTGGCGAGCCCGATGACGGCGGTCCACACCGTGCGGAGCTTCGTGGCGAACGCTGCGACCGCGATCGCCGATGCGTAGCCGCCGACGCTCAGTGCGACGAGCAGGAAGAAGAGGCCCTGACCGGTGCTGTCCTGGTCGCCCGAGGGGACGACGTCGACGACGTGGAACGGCAGGTGCTGCTCGTACGCGATCGGCATGAAGATCTTCTGCGCCGCGGTGGCCGTGGTCTCGCTGGCCGCCGTGGAGACGTAGAGCGATGCGTCGGTCGTCGTCGGGGCGAAGACCGCGGCGAGCTCGCGATCCCGGACCTGCTGCTTCGCCGAGGCGTCGGTGGCGACGACGTGTGCAACGAGGGCGCCGTCGGACTGGTCCGTCACGGACTGCGCGAACACCTGCGCGGTCGCTCCCTGGCCGACGATGCCGACGGGGAGGTCCTTCGGTGCGGGGGCGTGGAAGGCGCCGAGGTATGCCAGGCCCATGCCGGCCGCCAGGAACAGCGGCACGAGGATGTGCGTCGCGAAGGTCAGGAGCGTCTTGCCGAGGCCGGCCGGACGGAGGACGTTGGGTGCACGATGCGGAGGCCGGGGAGCGGCGTGGCCCCGGTGTGCGGACGCGGCGTCGTCGGCGCGGTCGAATGAGGCGGGAGCGTCGACGCGGGTCGGCGCAAAGTTGTACTTTGCAACTTCAGACACGAGTGGCAACTGTACAACTTCGTTGCCCGCTTGTCGACCGGGAGCGGATGCGCCGCCGGCCCGCACCGGATCGGACTGTCGTCGTCGTCGTCGATCGTCGTCGTCGATCGAGCGGTCACGACACCCCGGCCATGCCTCGCCGATCGGTCTCGTTCCGTCGGTCGACGGCTTCGGAGACGACGGTTCGCGACCGCTCGGCGGACGTGAGCGGGGTGTCGTGACCCATCGGGGAGGGGGAAGACGGGGCAGGGGAAAGGCGGGGAGGGGAAGACGGGGCAGGGACGACGAAGGGCGGGGCGGGACGAGCGAGTGGGGCTGCAGTCCGGCTAGTCCGTACCGGGGTCGGCGGCGCCCATGCCGGTCAGCAGCGCGCGGAAGGAGTCCAGTCGCTCGATGCCCGTCGGGCCGAGCTCCCCGGCGTTCACCCGGTCGACGATCTCCCAGTCGTGCGCCTGGTCGAGCGGGATGCCGGTGTCCTCAAGCCCGGACTCGGACGGGGCGACGGGGATCGCGTGCGAGGCGAACGCCCGGAACACGTTCGCGGGGTCGACGTGCCCGAGCCCGAACGACCGGACGCCAGGCGTGTCGATGATCCACCCGCCGTCCTCGACCCGGAGCGCGATCGACGACGACGATGTGTGGCGTCCCCGCCCGGTCACGGCGTTCACGACACCGGTCGCCCGCGTGGACCCGGTCAGGGCGTTCACGAGCGTGGACTTCCCGACGCCGGAGTGCCCGACGGTCACGGTCACCTCGCCGTCGAGCAGTTCGTGCAGGGCCTCGAGCGGGAAGTCGTCCTGGCGGCTCGTGACGATCCGGATGTCCAGGCACGCGAAGTGCGCGAGGAACGGAGCCGGATCGGCGAGGTCGGTCTTCGTGATGCAGAGGATCGGGTCGAGCCCGGCGTCGAACGCGGCGACGAGGTACCGGTCGATGAGCCGGGTCCGGGGCTCGGGGTCGGCGGCCGCGACGACGATGAGCATCTGCGTCGCGTTCGCCACGACCACGCGCTCGACCTCGTCGCTGTCGTCGGCACTCCGGCGGAGGAGCGTGGTGCGCTCGGCGACCCGGACGATGCGCGCGAGCGAACCCTCGGCGCCGGAGACGTCACCGGTCAGGAACACCGTGTCGCCGGTGACGACGGACTTCTTGCCGAGCTCACGGGCCTTCGTGGCGGTGATGAGTTCCCCGTCGACCAGCACGCCGAACCGACCGCGGTCGACGTTCGTCACCCAGCCCTTCGGCGCGTCGTCGTACGTCGGGCGGGTCTTCGTGCGAGGCCGGTTGCCCTTCGGGTTCGGGCGGACCCGGACGCTCGACTCGTCGTACTGGCCGTACGGCTCGTCCTCGTCCGCGTCACCGTCGACGTCGTCCCACCAGCTCATCGCGTCACACCCCCGGAGACGAGGCCGTCGCCACGAGCGCCGCCCACAGCGATGGGAACTGCGGCAGCGTCTTCGCGGTCGACCCGATGTCGTCCACCGCGACGCCCTCCGTCACGAGTCCGATCACCGCGCCGGCCGTCGCCATCCGGTGGTCCTCGTACGCGGCCCACGCCGCGCCGTGGAGCCGGGCCGGCTCGATCCGCAGGCCGTCGTCGAGTTCGTGCACCGAGCCTCCCGTCCGGTTCACGTCGGAGGCGAGCGCGGCGAGCCGGTCGGTCTCGTGTCCGCGCAGGTGGCCGATACCGGTGATGGTCGTCGGGCCGTCGGCGAGCGCCGCGAGCGCGACGAGCGCGGGTGCCAGTTCGCCACCGCGGGTCAGGTCCAGGTCCAGACCCGGGAGGGAGGCTCCGCCCAGCACCCCGACGCCGCCGTCGAAGACCACGTCGTCACCGTCTCGGGCCACGGTCGCGCCCCACAGGGGCAGGAGCGTCTCGAGGTCGGCGCCGACCTGCGTCGTCTCCGTCGGCCACGTCCGGATCCGGACGGTCCCGCCGGCGACGAGTGCGGCGACCGCGAAGGGCGCTGCGTTCGAGAGGTCCGGTTCGATGGTCACGTCGCGCGCGGCGATCGGTCCCGGGTGCACGATCCACTCGCCGATGGCGGGCTCGTCCACCCGGACGCCGCGCGCTCGGAGCACCTCGACGGTCATCTCGATGTGGGGGAGGCTCGGGAGCCGCTCGCCCTCGTGCTTCAGGTGCAGCCCCTGGTCGAACCGGGGTGCGGAGAGGAGCAGCCCCGACACGAACTGGGACGAGGCACTCGCGTCGATCGTGAGTGTGCCGCCCCGGACCGATCCGGTGCCGGTGAAGGTGAAGGGCATCGCGCCGTCGCCGTCGTCGGTGACGTCCACGCCGAGGTCGACGAGCGCGCTGATGATCGCCTGCATCGGGCGCTTGCGTGCGTAGGGGTCGCCGTCGATCGTGACCTGCCCGGTGGCGAGGGCGGCGAGCGGGGGCAGGAAGCGCATCACGGTGCCGGCGAGGCCGCAGTCGATGCGGACGCCGCCGGTCATCGGGGCCGGCGTGATCCGGAGGTCCGGGCCGTACGGGTTCGGCGCGCCGTCGGGTTCGACCTCCTCGATGCCGACGCCGAGCTGCCGGAGACCAGCCACCATGAGGGCGGAGTCGCGCGAGTGCAGGGGGAGGTGGATGGTGGACGGACCGTCGGCGAGTGCGGCGAGGATCAGCTCGCGGTTCGTCAACGACTTCGAGCCTGGCAGTGCGACGTCGCCGTGGAGCGGGCCCGCCGCCACCGGGGCGATCCAGGGCGGGGTTGCTCCGGGTGCGTCGTGCTCGTGGGAATGCGTCGTCTCTGCCATCGGTTCACAAGACTACTGAAACGATCGGGAGGACCCTTGGCGACAGCACTCGCACCCGCGCGGACACATCTGCCCGCCGCGGCCACCTCGCTCGCTCTAGACTGGCCCGCGATGACGACCGACGAGCCACAGGCAGCACCGCACGACCTGGTCGAGGAGACCGAGGAGCAGCTCGACGCCGTGCAGGCGGAGGACGAAGCCGTCGATGCGACCGCCGTCTCCGAGGCGGAGCTCCGGAAGCTCTTCGAGGACCAGGCGCTGCCCTTCATGGACCAGCTCTACGGTGCCGCGATGCGCATGACGCGCAATCCCGCCGACGCGTCCGACCTGGTGCAGGAGACCTTCGTCAAGGCGTTCGCCGCGTTCCGGCAGTTCAAGCAGGGCACGAACCTCAAGGCCTGGCTGTACCGGATCCTCACGAACACGTTCATCAACACGTACCGCAAGAACCAGCGGAACCCGTACCAAGGCACGATCGACGAGCTCGAGGACTGGCAGCTCGGCGGCGCGGAGAGCGTCACACAGTCGATCTCCGCCCGGTCTGCCGAGGCGGACGCCATCGACCACCTGCCGTCCTCCGCCGTGAAGGACGCGCTGCAGGCCATCCCCGAGGACTTCCGGATGGCCGTCTACTTCGCCGATGTCGAGGGGTTCTCCTACCAGGAGATCGCCGACATCATGAAGACCCCAGTGGGGACGGTCATGAGCCGCCTCCACCGTGGTCGCCGGCTCCTCCGTGGGCTCCTGGCGGACCACGCACGTGAGACCGGCATCGTCCCGGACGCAGCGTCGACGGCGACGATGCGCGGGCGGGGCCGGAAGGTTGCTGCGACCACCGGTCGCGACGGACGGAAGGAAGCGCGATGAGCGGCTGCGACTGCTCGAAGGCCAAGGCGGAGCTCGAGGAGTTCCTGCACGACGAGCTCTGCCGCGAGGACGCGGCGGACATCCGCGAGCACATGGACGGCTGCGAGGACTGCACGACCGAGCACCGCGTCAACGTCGTGCTCATGGAGACGGTCCGTCGTGCCTGCAAGGAGTCCGCTCCTGAGCAGCTCCGGAGCGAGATCCTCGCGCGCATCCGGGTGGAGCAGGCGACGCACTGACCTCGTGACGGTCACCGGCCGGCTGCGAAGCGAGCGGTGATCTGCGCGGGACTGAGGGTGCCGTGGTGGACGCGTACCGAGTCGATCGCGCCGACGAACGTCGGGTCGGTCGGCGGGTTGGGCCACGTCGATTCGATCCTGCCGTGACCTGCCCGCCAGTACCCGTTGTAGGACACGGCAGTCAGCACGTCCGTCCGGGATGCCGCGAGGACGCCGTCGACGTGGAGTTCGAGCCGGCCCGCGGTGAACTGACCCACCGCGTGGTGCCAGGTGCCGTCGTCGATCCGGCCCGGGCTCTGCACGACCTTCGCCACGGACGTGTCCCACACGCCGAACACCAGGCGCCCGTCCGTGCCGACGTAGAAGTTGCGGTCGTACGCGCCCGTGGTCCCCGTCGGTGTCCCGGTGAACCCGAACAGCCTGCCCTGGGGTCGGTCGGTCCGGAACCACAGCTCGACAGCGAACGTCGGCGGCGCTGTCGTCGAACTCGTCGTGTGGACGACGGCGGACTGGGACGAGCCGTCGGAGAACGTGACGAAGGGGTTCTCGGTGCACGAGCCGTTCGTGCGTGCGGCACCGGCACCCAGGAGTCCGTCGCGGCCGTTGCCGGAGGAGTCCAGCGCCGTCGAGCCGCCGCGTTCCGCGAAGTCCCACGCCAGGGCGGCACCCGCGGCACCGCGGTGGAAGCACGGGAACGAGTCCGTCGTGCCGAGTGCGGCATCACTCGTGGTCGACCCGCTGAACCCGGCGCCGGCCGTGGTCGCGGCGATCGCGACGAGTGCCACGGTCGCGGCGAGGGGGAGCGCGAGCGACGTCCCTCCAGGCGCGTCGGGGCCGGTTCGCACGACGGTCGTGTGCAGGTCCCAGCGGGGCGTCCCGCAGCGGCGGCAAGGAACTCCGGTCCGGAGGTCACGGTCGACGCGCCCCAGCAGGACGAGCGCGATCACCCCGAGGCCCGTCGCGGCGAGCTGCACCCAGTCGCCGGAGCGGAGCCACACGCTCGGGAGCCCGACGACCGGGAAGCGCAGCACGCCGACGCCGAGGACGGTGTCCGCATCGACCGCGGTCCGGTCCGGCTCCGGGTTGGCGTCCCCGCGGAGTCGCAGGGCGCCGTCGGTCTCGACGCGCTCGAGACGGTGGAGTCGCTGGCGGTCCTCGTGGTCGGGGTCCTCGACCAGGAGTACCTGCCCGACGGAGGCCGTCCCCGGTTCGATCGGCATCGCTGCGACGACGTCTCCGGTCCGGACGGCCGGGGCCATGGAGTCCGAGACGACGGTGGTCACGCGCCAGTCGAGTGCGGCTGGGAGCGCGGCCCAGACGGCGAGCAGGAACACGGTGGCGAGGGTCGTGCGTGCTGCGATCCCGAGGAGCAGGAGGACGAGGTCGCCGGTGCACCGGGTGGTGCGACGAGCGGACGTGTGTGCCATCGGGTGCTCCTCGGGATCGTCGGGTCGGGCCGTCGACTTCGGGTCGGTCGACGATTCGGGTCGGGTCGTCCGCTTCGGGTCAGTCGGTCTGCGCTTCCCAGACGAACGTGGTGCCGACCGCGGAGTCCTGCGCGGTGTTCGGGGTGTCCGCGGCGAGGGCGTACGAGAACCGGTAGGTCGTGGAGGACGTCCCGGTCGCCGGCTTCCAGTCGTCGACGCCGTCGCCGAACGACCCGGCGGTGAGCAGTTCGGCGAGCGTGCCGTCGTGCACGGTCGACGCACCCGTGAAGGTGGTGCAGTCCCCGGCGGTGGCGAGGGCGCCGCGCTCGACCGTCATCTGGAGGTGCTGGCCGATGGCGTCCTCGTCCGACTGGGCTGCGGTGTAGAGCCGGACCTCGGACGGGTTCGACGTGGTCGACGTCACCGTGATGCAGTTCGAGCCGGTGCTGCCGGGAACGAGGTCGTCTACGGTGAAGAGCGCCGCTCCGCTGTCGTCGTCGGTGAGCGACACAGCACCGGTGCGCCAAGAGTTCGCGGCGTTGTCGGTGGTGGCGGAGAAGGCGGCGTACGAAGCGGTGGCGATCACGGCCCCGCTCGCGACGACGGCCAGGGGCAGGGCGATCCACGCGGCGGTGCGGCCGTGACGTGTGGTGAGGTGCATGTCGGCTCCAATGGGTTCGAGTGGTGCTTGATATGCCAACATTGTATATGAATATCAAGGGTCGGCACAACCGAGTCGTCACGATGCGCGACCAGTCGATAGGGTCGCGGCATGACCCTCTCCGTCGAGTCGATGACCACCTGGTCCGACGCGGACGTCGCTGACGTCACCGCCCTCGTCCGTCTGCTCGGTCACACCGTCGACGAACCCGCGATGCGATCGCGGCTCGCACGGCTCACCCCGGAAGCCGGCCACCGCACGTGGCTGGTGCGTGACGACGACGGCCGAGCCGTCGCCGTCGCCGGTGCGCAGGTCACGTGGGCGTACGCCTCGGACGAGCCGACGGCGCAGCTGTTGCTGCTGGTGGTCAACCCGACGGACAGGAGGCTCGGTACGGGTTCCGCGCTCATCGGCACGTTCGAGACGTGGGCGAGTGAGCAGGGCGCGCGTCGCCTCTCCGCGGTGAGCGCCGCGGCGACGGACAGCGCGCACCGGTTCTACCAGAAGCGTGGATACCACGAGGCCGGGGTGCGCTACACGCGGATCGTGTAGCGCACCCCGGCCTCGTGGTCGTGGTCTAGCCGAGGGCCTTCGTGATGACCTCGGTGGCCTCTTGTGCGGAGCGCTTCGACGAACCCGTCGCCGGAGCGGCACTCGCGGGGCGGGCGGCCACCGACAGCGGCCGGCCGTCCAGGTGCGGTGAGAGGTTCATGCACACGAACGGCCACGCGCCCTGGTTCTCGGGCTCTTCCTGGGCCCACACGACGTCGGCGTTCGGGTAGCTCGCGAGCACCTCGAGGATCCGCTCGAGGGGGAGCGGCGCCAGCTGCTCGAGCCGGACCAGGGCGACGTCGGTCAGCTCACGCTTGTCCGCCTCGGCGCGCAGGTCGTGGTGGACCTTGCCGGAGTGCAGCACGACGCGGCGCACAGCACCCTTGTCGGTGACCTGCGCGTCGTCGATGACCTCTTCGAAGGTGCCGCTCGTGAACGCCTCGACCGGGCTCGTCGCCTGACGGAGCCGGAGCATCGCCTTCGGGCTGAACAGGACGAGCGGCCGCTGCGGACGTTCCCACGCCTGACGACGCAGCAGGTGGAAGTACGACGCCGGGGTCGACGGGCGGGCGACCACCATGTTGTCCTCGGCGCAGAGCTGCAGGTAGCGCTCGATGCGAGCGGACGAGTGGTCGGGTCCCTGGCCCTCGTAGCCGTGCGGCAGCAGGAGGACGAGGCCGGAGCGCTGCCCCCACTTCTGCTCGGCGGAGGAGATGAACTCGTCGATGATCGTCTGCGCGCCGTTGGCGAAGTCGCCGAACTGCGCCTCCCAGAGCACGAGCGCCTCCGGACGTTCCACCGAGTAGCCGTACTCGAAGCCCATCGCCGCGTACTCACTGAGCAGCGAGTCGTAGATGTAGAAGCGCGCCTGGTCCTCGGTGAGGTTCGACAGCGGCAGCCACTCCTGGCCGTTCACCCGGTCGTGGAACACCGCCTGACGCTGCACGAACGTGCCCCGACGGGCGTCCTGGCCGGCGAGCCGGACCGGCTTGCCCTCGGTCAGGAGCGACCCGATCGCCATGAGTTCCGCCATCGCCCAGTCGACGCCGCCCTTGCGGGTCATGTCGGTGCGCTTCGACAGCAGCGCCTGCAGCTTCGGGTGGATGGAGAACCCGGCGGGCGGGTTGCCGTGCGCGTCGCCGATGAGCTCGACGAGCTCCTTCGAGATCGCGGTCTCGTGGACGTCGTTCTCGGAGTCGTCGCGCTGCGCGGTCGGTCGCTCGAGGCCCTGCACGGCGCCGTCGTCGTCGACGGTGATCACCGGGATGGTGCCGGTCTGCGCCTCGTGCGTCTCCGCGAACGCACGCTCCAGGCGGTCCTGGAAGTCGCGGTGCGCCTCGTCGTACTCCTCTTGTGTGATGTCCCCGCGGCCGACGAGGGCCTCGGTGAAGAGCGTGCGGACCGAGCGCTTCGCCTCGATGAGGTTGTACATGAGCGGCTGCGTCATCGAGGGGTCGTCGCCCTCGTTGTGGCCGCGCCTGCGGTAGCAGACCAGGTCGATCACGACGTCGCGGTGGAACTCCTCGCGGTACGCGAACGCCAGGTCGGCCACGCGGGCGACGGCCTCGGGGTCGTCACCGTTGACGTGGAAGATCGGCGCCTGGATCGTCTTCGCGACGTCGGTGGAGTACACCGAGCTGCGTGCCGACTCCGGCGGGGTGGTGAACCCGACCTGGTTGTTGATGACCAGGTGGACCGTGCCGCCGGTGCGGTACCCGCGGAGCTGGGACATCTGGAGCGTCTCCACGACGACACCCTGTCCGGCCATCGCGGCGTCGCCGTGCACGAGCACGGGGAGCACGCCGAACTCGCCGGCGGGCTTTCGGTCCTGCTTGGCGCGCACGATGCCCTCGAGGACACCGTCGACCGCTTCGAGGTGGGACGGGTTCGCGGCGATCGTGATGGGGATCGACGAGCCGTCAGAGGCCTTGAACACGCCTTCGGTGCCGACGTGGTACTTCACGTCGCCGGAGCCCTGGCCCTGCACGGCACCGGGGAGCGTGGTGCCCTCGAACTCGCGGAAGATCTGGCCGTAGGTCTTGCCGGCGATGTTGGTCAACACGTTGAGTCGACCGCGGTGGGCCATGCCGATCGCGACCTCGTCGAGTCCGGCTGCCGCGGCGCCCTGGATCAGGGTGTCGAGGAACGCGATGGTGGACTCGCCGCCCTCGAGGGAAAAGCGCTTCTGGCCGACGTACTTCGTCTGCAGGAAGGTCTCGAACGCCTCGGCCTCGTTGAGCTTGCCGAGGACGCGCAGCTGCTCCTCCTTCGACGGCTTCGAATACGGCACCTCGATGCGGGACTGCACCCAGCGGCGCTGTTCCGGGTCCTGGATGTGCATGTACTCGATGCCCACGGTGCGGCAGTACGCGTCGCGGAGGACACCGAGGATGTCGCGGAGCGGCGCGCTCGTGGTGCCGGCGAGCCCGCCGGTGACGAACTCGCGGTCGAGGTCCCAGAACGTCAGCCCGTGGCTCTCGATCTCGAGGTCCGGGTGGGTGCGCTGGCGGTACTCGAGCGGGTCGACGTCGGCCATCAGGTGACCGCGGACCCGGAAGCTGTTGATGAGCTCCTGCACGCGGGCCGTCTTGCCGACGCGGTGCGCGAGGTCGACGTTGATGTCGTTCGCCCACTGGATCGGCTTGTAGGGGATGCGGAGCGCCGAGAAGATGCCCTCGTAGAAGTCGTGCTGGCCGATGAGCCGCTCGTGCACCTTCTTCAGGTACTCGCCGGAGCCGGCGCCCTGGATGACGCGGTGGTCGTACGTGCTGGTGAGGGTGATGGTCTTGCCGACGCCGAGCTCGACGAGCGTCTTCGGCGACGACCCCTGGAACTGCGCCGGGTACTCGAGCGCACCGGCGCCGATGATCGCGCCCTGGCCCTTCGTCAGGCGGGGGACCGAGTGCACCGTGCCGATGCCGCCCGGGTTCGTCAGGGAGATCGTCGTGCCCTGGAAGTCCGTCGGCGTGAGCTTGTTGTCGCGGGCGCGCTTGACGAGGTCCTCGTAGGCGGAGAGGAACTGGCCGAACGTCAGGGTCTCGGCGCGCTTGATGCTCGGGACGAGCAGGGAGCGGGTGCCGTCCTTCTTCGGGACGTCGATCGCGATGCCGAGGTTGACGTGCGCGGGCTGCACCACGAAGGGCTTGCCGTCGCGCTCCTCGTAGAAGACGTTCTGGCTCGGGAAGTCCTTGAGCGCCTGGACCATCGCCCAGCCGATCAGGTGGGTGAAGGAGATCTTGCCGCCGCGGGCACGGCGCAGGTGGTTGTTGACGACGATGCGGTTGTCGATCATCAGCTTCGCCGGGATCGTGCGGACGCTCGTCGCGGTCGGGACGGTGAGCGAGGCGTCCATGTTCGACGCGAGGGTCTTCGCCATGCCACGGAGGGGGGTGGCCACGTCCTCGTGGGTCTCGTCGTGCTCGTCGGCCTCGTCGTTCGCCTCGGCCGGGATCGGCTGGGGCGATGGCTGCTTGGACGTGGTCTTCGCCTGGATCTGCCCGCCCTTCGCCTCGGCTGCAGGAGCGGTGGGCGCGGGTGCTGCGGATGCGGGTGCCGCGGGCGCCGGTGCTGCTGGTGCCGTGCCCGCGCCCTTGCCGGCGGCCTGGTGGTAGCTCTCGAGGACCGGCCACCACGACTTGTCGACCGACTCCTTGTCGGCGAGGAACTGTTCGTACAGCTCGTCCACCAACCACTCGTTCGCGCCGAATTCGCCCGCGGTCTCGTCAGTTCCGGTCAGATGGCTCGACACAGCCGATCGCCCACTCTCCGTCGATTGATGCTCGTGTGTGTCGTGCGGGGCAACCCTGCTCCACACAGGGGTCAAGCGTAGCCGTTTCCACATGTCCGTTCGGTGTCAGACCGAGGCATGTCGCCGAGCCGTACAGTGGGCAGCATGAGGTTCTACGAGACTCGGCCGACGCACGATCTGACCTACTCCGACGTCTTCCTGGTCCCGAGCCGTTCCGCGGTGACCAGCCGCTTCGACGTGGACCTCTCCGCGAACGACGGCAGCGGCGCCACGATCCCGATCGTCAGCGCGAACATGAACTCGGTCACGGGCCCGCGACTCGCGGCGACCCTGGCGCGTCGTGGTGGCCTCGGGGTGCTGCCGCAGGACATGCACCTGCAGGACCTCGACGCCGCGATCCGCTGGGTGAAGGAACAACCGGTGGAGTTCGACACCGCGATCGAGATGGGCGCGGACACCACCGTCGCCGAGACCCTCGAACAGCTCCTGCCGGTCGCCGGACGCGGTGTGGTGGTGCGTGACGGCGAGGGGGAGTACCTCGGGTGCGTGCCGGCCACACGCCTCGGCACGGCCGGCCCCGACGCCACGTTGCGCGACCTGCTGCACGGCGCCTCCACGGGCATCGACGCCGAGGACGCCGGCACCCCGCGCCACGTGTACGACGTCCTCACCGCGGCCGGTGCCGACTTCGCTCCGGTCACCCGGCACGGTCGCGTCGTCGGCACCACGAGCCCGACGAGCGCGATCCGGTCGAGCATCTACCGTCCTGCGGTCGACGCGTCCGGCCGACTCCGCGTCGCGGCCGCCATCGGCATCAACGGCGACGTCGCCGCCAAGGCCCAGGCCCTCGCCGCGGCCGGGGTGGACGTCCTCGTGCTCGACACCGCGCACGGCCACCAGGACGGCATGCTCCGCGCGCTCCGCACCGTCGCGGCGCTCGACCTCGGCATCCCGCTCGTCGCGGGCAACGTCGTCACCGCCGACGCGGTCCACCACCTCGTCGAAGCCGGAGCGTCGATCATCAAGGTCGGTGTCGGCCCCGGCGCGATGTGCACCACCCGCATGATGACCGCGGTGGGTCGACCGCAGTTCTCCGCCGTGCTCGAGACCGCGGCGGCCGCCCGGTCCCTCGGCGCGCACGTGTGGGCGGACGGCGGCGTGCGGTACCCGCGCGACGTAGCACTCGCACTGGCCGCCGGCGCGAGCGCCGTCATGATCGGCTCGTGGTTCGCGGGCACGCTCGAAGCTCCCGGAGTCCTCCGTCGCGACGCGAAGGGTGCCGCGTACAAGGAGAGCTGGGGGATGGCGTCGGCCAAGGCGGTGCGCGAGCGCTTCGAACGGCTCGACCCCTACGAGCGGGCGCGCAAGGCGCTCTTCGCCGAAGGCATCTCGTCGTCGACGATCTACCTCGACCCGGAGCGTCCGAGCGTGGAGGACCTGCTCGACATGATCACGACCGGTGTCCGAAGCTCCGCCACGTACGCCGGGGCGACGAGCCTGGCCGAGTTCTCCGAGCGTGCGCTCGTCGGCATCCAGTCCGCCGCGGGGTACGAAGAGGGCAAGCCGCTTCCCGTCAGCTGGTAGCGGCCACGGCCTCCCGTCCGTCTGTGCGCCCGTCTCTGCCACGAAAGCGACAGTTCGGTGCCGAATGCCTGCGTGAATCTGTCGCTTTCGCGTGCGGAACGCGCGGCCGGTCGCGGGCGGAGCGTGCGGTCAGCGGCGTCTGGTCGCGTCCTCGACGGTGCCCACGAGCTCTTCGAGGATGTCCTCGAGGAAGAGCACGCCCGTCGTTCGACCGTCCGCGTCGAACGCCCGCGCCACGTGGCGCCCGGCCGCGCGCATCGTCGCGAGTGCGTCCTCGAGGTCCATCTCGGTCCAGAGCGAGATGAGCTGCCGGATGCGCTTCGGCGGGACCGGGTCGTCGAACTCGTCCGGACGCAGGTCGATCACGTCCTTGACGTGCACGTACCCGGTCGGCTCGCCCGTCTCACCGATCAGCACGTAGCGGGAGAAGCCCCGCTGCGCGACGGCACGCTCGACGTCGCCGGGGGTGGCGTCCTCGGGCAGGGTGACGAGTTCGGACATCGGCACGGCGATGTCCCTGACCTTCTTCTCGGTGAACTCGAACGCCATCTTGAGCGTGCCGCCGTCGTCGGACAGGGTGCCCTCGCGACGGGACTGCTCCACGATCGTCTGCACTTCTTCGACGGTGTAGGCGCTGACGGCCTCGTCCTTCGGCTCGACCTTGAACAGCCTGAGCACGGCGTTCGCGACCTCGTTCAGGCCGACGACGACCCAGTGCAGGCCGTGCCCGATGTACCAGAGCGTCGGCACGAGGAGCAGCGCGGCGCGGTCGGGCATCGAGAACGAGATGTTCTTCGGGACCATCTCGCCGAACACCACGTGCAAGAACGAGACCAGCAGCAGGGTGAACACGAACGCGACGATGCCGATGACCTCGACGCTCCACCCGGTGAGGTGCAGCGGGACCTCGAGCAGGTGGTGGATCGCCGGCTCGGAGACGTTGAGGATGAGCAGCGAGCACACCGTGATGCCGAGCTGCGTGGTCGCGAGCATGCGGGTGGCGTGCTCCATCGCCCACAGCGTCATCTGTGCGGCGCGGGAGCCCTCTTCGGCGCGCGGCTCGATCTGGGAGCGGCGCGCGGAGATGACGGCGAACTCGGCCGCGACGAAGTAGGCGTTGCCGAGCAGCAGCACGACGAGCCAGAAGATGCCCCACCAATCGGAACTCATCGGACTGACTCCTTCCGACTGCCCCTGCCAGGGATGGTGACGCCTCCTGGCGGGGTGTCCGTCGGGGTCGGGGTCCAGCGGATCCGGTCGATCCGACGGCCGTCGAGGCGTTCGACGCGGAACACGCCGTCCTCGAGCGAGACCTCGTCGCCGACGACCGGCAGCCGGCCGAGCGTCGCCATGATGAACCCGCCGACGGTCTCGTACGGGCCGTCCTCGGGGACCTTCACCCCGGCGCGGTCCTCGAGCTCGTCCGGGCGGAGGAGCCCGGGGAACGTCAGCCAGTTGCGGGAGCGGACCACGTCGATGCGTGCCCGGTCGTGCTCGTCGGACACCTCGCCGACGATCTCCTCGATGAGGTCCTCGAGCGTGACGACCCCTGCGGTGCCGCCGTACTCGTCGACGACGATCACCATCTGGTAGCCGCGACCCCTGACCTCGGTGAGGAGGGTGTCGCCCGGCATCGTCTCGGGAACCCGTTCGGCGTCGGTCATGAGCGCCCCGACCGGGACCTCCGCGCGCTTCTCGCGCGGGACGGCGACGGCCTGCTTGACGTGCACGATGCCCACGACGTCGTCCGCGTCCTCCTCGATGACGGGGAAGCGGCTGAAGCCGGTGCGACGTGCGAGCGCGATGACGTCCTCGGCGGACTCGGACACGCGGATGGTCGAGAGCCGGGGGCGCGGGGTCATCACGTCGCTGGCGTCGAGCTCGGAGAACGACAGCGTGCGCTGCAGGAGCGTCGCGGTGTCCTGTTCGAGCGAGCCCTCCGACGCGGAACGGCGGAGCAGCGAGGTGAGCTCCTCGGCGCTGCGCGCACCGGAGAGCTCTTCCTGGGGTTCGATCCCCATCGCGCGGAGCACGGCGTTCGCGGTGCCGTTCAGCACGGCGACGGCCGGCTTGAACACGGTCGTGAAGGCGATCTGCAGCGGGACCACGAGCCTCGCGGTCTGCAGGGGCAGCGCGAGCGCGAAGTTCTTCGGCACGAGCTCGCCGAGGATCATCGACAGCAGGGTCGCGATGACCAGCGCCACGATCGACCCGACCGTCTCGACGATGCCCTCGGGCAGGTTCATCGCGAGGAACGGGGCTTCGAGGAGCTTGGCGATCGAGGGCTCGAGCAGGTAGCCGGTCAGCAGGGTGGTGAGCGTGATGCCGAGCTGCGCGCTCGACAGGTGCGTCGAGGTGACCTTGAGCGCACCGATGACGGGTGCCAGGCCGGCCTCACCGCGGTCACGGCGTGCTTCGACGTCGGCGCGGTCGAGGTTCACGAGCGCGAACTCGGATGCCACGAAGACGCCGGTGCCGAGTGTCAGCAGGATGCCGCCGATCAGCATGACGATGTCGACGACGCTCATCGGGTCCACCCCCGCGAGGAAGCGGTGCGGGCACACGACGAGTCAGGGCAGCTCACTGAGTGAGCGCCGGATGAGTGATGGGGCGAAGAAGGATTCGGAGGATCGTCCACAGTGTCTGCAATCGTAGTGCCGCGCCGGGCGGCCTTTCCGAGAATCCGCCCTACTTCGTGACGGTTGCTCGGTGGTACTGCTGCGGCTCGTAGTCGACCTGCACACCGAGCTCGCGGGCTGCCCGGAGCGCGAACGACGGGTCGCGGAGGAACTCGCGCCCGACCATCACGACGTCGGCCTGCCCGGTCGCGACGATCTGCTCCGCCTGGAACGCGTCCGAGATCATCCCGACCGCGATCGTCCCGATGCCGGCGCCCTGCTTGACCGCGGCCGCGAACGGCACCTGGTAGCCGGGGCCGACGGGGATCGGCGCGCTCGCGACGTTGCCGCCGGTCGAGACGTCGGCGAGGTCGGCGCCGTGCTCCGCCGCCCAGCGGGCCACCTGGACGACCTCGTCGAGCGTCAGCCCGCCGTCGGTCCAGTCCGTCGCCGAGAACCGAACGACGACCGGGAAGCCGTCACCGACCTCGGCGCGGACGGCGTCGACGACGTCGAGCAGCGCCCGCGCGCGGTTCTCGAGCGACCCGCCGAAGTCGTCGGTGCGGTGGTTGCTCAGCGGCGAGAGGAACTCGTGGAGCAGGTACCCGTGCGCGGCGTGGATCTCGATGAGGTCGAACCCGGCCTCGATCGCACGACGGGCCGCGGCGGCGAAGCCGAGCGCGACCAGACGGATGTCCTCGACTCCGAGCTCGCGCGGGACGTCGTAGCCGGGGAACGCGACGGCCGACGGTGCCACAGCGGTCCATCCACCGTCCGAGGCCGGCACGGTGCCCTGCGTCGGCGACCAGCTGCGGTACGTCGAGGCCTTGCGCCCGGCGTGCGCGAGCTGCACGCCGGCGGCGGCGCCCTGCGAGTGGATGAAGTCGACGATCGGCCGGAACGCGTCGCGCTGCTCGTCGTTCCAGAGGCCGAGGTCCTGCGGGCTGATCCGGCCCTCCGGCACGACGCCGGTGGCCTCGACGACGACCGCACCCGCGCCGCCCTTCGCGAACCCGCCGAGGTGCACGAGGTGCCACGGCGTCGGGACACCGTCCTGCTGTTCGACCGAGTACTGGCACATCGGGGAGACCCAGATGCGGTTGCGGACCGTCAGGTCGCGGATGGTGATCGGTTCGAACAGGGCGTGCGTCACGCGGTGGCTCCTTCGGTCTCCGACAGGCGCTCGAGGAAGCTCCGCAGCCCGGCCGGTGAGGTGTAGTGGTGGCCGACCGCCCCGATCGCTTCCGCACCGGTGGCGTTCTCGGCCCTGTTGTCCACGAACACCATCTGCGCCGGGGTGATTCCCAGCCGGTCGCACGTGGTGCGGTAGATGGACGGGTCGGGCTTCAGCACGTGCTCCTCCGCGCTGACCACGACGGTCTCGAACATCGACGCCATCGGGGAGCGGCGGTAGGGGTCGCCGAAGTCGAACCCGGCGTTCGACAGCAGGGCGATGCGGGTCCCGGCCTCGTGCAGTTCCTCCACGAGGTCGAGCACGTCGGGGTCGACCTCGAACCAGCCGGTGAAGTCGAGGGCCCAGAAGCGGTGGATCTCGCTGACCGACCAGGTCCGACCGGTGCGGGCGGCGATGGCCCGCCAGTAGTCGAGCACCGAGAGGTCGCCACGGTCGAGGTCGTGACGGAGCTCCTGGTACACGGGGAAGAGCTCGTCGGCGGCGAGCCCCGTCGCCTCGAGCAGGGCGTCCCTGGCGGCGTGCGGTGTCCGGCTGATCACCTCGCCGTAGTCGAAGACGACGACACGACCAGGCAGGAACAGGCTCATGCGCTCCACCGTAACGTGGGGGTGGTGAACGACTTCGTCCCCGTCTCCCCGTCCGATGCCGCCTCGTGGATCACGGTCCCGACCGGCGACACGACGAAGTACCGGCGGGGGGTCCTCGGCGTCGCGACCGGCTCCGCCGCCTACCCGGGCGCTGCGGTCATGGGTGTCGACGCTGCCGTGCACACCGGTATCGGCATGGTCCGGTACGTCGGGCCGGCCCGTGCGACGGACTCCGTGCTCGCCCGCCGCCCCGAGGTCGTGTCCGGTGTCGGTCGTGTCCAGGCCTGGCTCGTCGGGTCCGGCATCGCCGCGGACTCCCTCGACGACCTCGACGAGACCACCGCCGACGCGTTCCGGCACGCGTCCGACGACGGCGTGCCGGTGGTCGTCGACGCCGGGGCCATCCCGCTCGTCGACCTCGGCCCGCTCGCGGTGCTGACCCCGCACGCCGGCGAGCTCGCTGCGCTGCTGCAGGTGTCCCGGGATGCCGTCGAGGACGACCCGCGGGGGTCGGCACTCCGCGCCGCCGAGCGGACCGGGAGCGTCGTGCTCCTCAAGGGCTCCGACACCCACGTCGTGACGCCGGACGGTTCGGTGCGGCTCGTGGCGTCCTCCGCCACGCCCTGGCTCGCCGCCGCGGGCGCCGGAGACGTCCTCGGCGGGGTGCTCGGTGCGCTCGTCGCCGGCCGGGCCGGTGAGAGCGAGGTCGGTCCTGAGGAGCTCGCGCACCTCGCTGCCGCCGCGGCCGTCGTGCACGGTACCGCGGCGCGGCGTGCGTCCGGGGGCGGGCCCTTCACGATGACCGCCCTGATCGAGGCCCTGCCCGGCGTGGTCCGCGACCTCGCCGTCACCGGGGACGCGACCGTGTGACGCACGCCGTCGGCTGATCCGTGCGGGCCGGCTCGCGTGTGCCTGTGTGCGCTTGTGCACCGATCGGAGCCCGACTCGGAACGACAGCGTCGCTGTCGTACGACGTCCACGTTGTCGTCGCACCGCGCGCGCAACTGTTGTGGGCGCGGGGTTGCGACAGCACCGCTGTCGTACGACAGCGACGCTGTCGCTCGTTGCGGACGCGACGGGACGCGCGGAGCCGAGCCCGCGAGGGGACGCGCGGGGCCGAGGCAGCGTCGCGGGTTGCGGAGGCGACGAGTGCGCGGTGCGGCGGCGCGCACTCGTCGCGACCACGGCCGGACGGGAGGCTCGGTGCCGGACGTGCGCCGAGCCTCCCGTCCGATGGATGGCGGTGGACCCGACTCGGAACGACAGGATCGCTGTCGTACGACGTCCGCGCTGTCGCCGCCCCGCGCGCGCAACTGTTGCGCGCGCGGGGTAGCGACACTGTCGCTGTCCTACGACAGCGACAGTGTCGCGGCTCGCGCGCGTCACGGCGCGGTTGCAGCCGCGCGTGCAGGGTCGCGGGAACACGCAACCGCAGCGTGAACACGCACCGCACGTGGGAGCCCGCACCGATCCCGCCAGCGGTGGCGCAGAGCCTCGTGGGACCGGCGGAGAGCGCGTAGACAGACAGCCGAGGGACGACACCCGACCGATCAGACACGGTGGTCCGTCCCCGGAAGGCGATCCACGACCATGCAGTACGCACAGCACCCCGTCCAGCTCCGGGACGACCGATGAAGGTCGCTCGGACGCTGCTCGTGTTCTCCGCCGTCATCGCCGCCGCGGTGACGCTCGGCGCCGTCACGACCGCCGACGCGCGCACGTGGGCCGGGGACCCCGCGTCGCCCGCGCCGACCGTCGCCGGAGCGCCGACGCCGACGCCCACGCCCCCTGCCGGTGGTGCGGCCCCGACGTTCTCGGAGGACTTCGACACCCCGGCGGCCGCCGGCGGACAGTTCGCGGCCACGTATGCCGGATCGTGGCAGCCCTACCCGGACGGCATGAGCGACAAGTACTGGTCCGGCGAGGTCATCAGCGCCCACGACGGGATCATGGACGTCGCGATGGACGGGAAGCGCGGGGCCGCCGGCACGTTCGGCACGCCGGACGGAGCCTGGTCGCACGTCGGCGGGACCTTCAGCGTGCGAGCCCGCGCGAGCGGTGGGGACGGCAACGGCGCCGCCTTCATGCTGTGGCCGACGTCGAACGTCTGGTCGGAGGGGGAGCTGGACTTCCCCGAGGGGACCTTCCAGGGCACCGTCGGGGCGTTCAGCCACTCGATGGTGCCCGGTCAGGAGCGGAACGCGATCGGCCTGCACACGGACGCGACCTGGCGGCAGTGGCACACGTACACGACCGAGTGGATCCCCGGCGTCTCGGTTCGGTACTTCGTGGACGGCGAGCTCGTGCTCACGGTCACCAAGCACGTGCCGACCACCGCGCACCGGTTCATGTTCCAGATCGGGGACTACGGGAAGCCCGGGCACCTCGAGATCGACTGGGTGAAGACCTGGGACCGGTGAGGCGGGGCGGGGTGCTCTATCCGGCGGGTGTCGCGTGGACGAGGAACTCGACCGCGCCGTCCGCGTCGACCTTCACGAACCCGAGACTCGGTGCCTGCACGCCGTAGTCGGCGAACGTGACCGGGATCGAGCCGGAGATGTCGACGCCGTCGCCGTTCAGGCCGACCTGCAGCGTCGCGGTGACCGACTTCGTCACGCCGTGCAGCGTCAGGTCTCCGGCGGCCTGTACGGTCGTGGTCCCACTCCCGGACGGGACGGCATCCGCGATCGGGCTCGTCAGCGTGAAGGTCGCCTTCGGGAACGCGGCGGTGTCGAGCGCGGAATCGCGGAAGTACGAGTCCCGCTGGGCGGAGTCGGTGGCGATGTCGGCGACCTCGACCTCGATCGACGCCGCCGTGATCGACGAGCCGTCGACCGTCGCGGTCCCACTGACGCTGTCCGTCCGCCCGGTGACGGTCACGTCGGAACCGTTCAGGACCTCGTGCAGCCGGTAGCCGGCCTCGGAGCCGCTGCCGACGGTCCAGTCGCCGGTGAGATCGCTCGCGTCGAGTGTCGACGGGGCACGACTCGCGGCGACGCTCGGCTCCGCCTCGGCCTTGGCGTTCTCGGTGTTCGAGTACACCGTCGTACCGATCACGGTCCCGACGACGCCGAGGACCACGACGGCTGCCGCGATCGAGATCCAGATGGTGGCCCTGCGCTTGCCGGTGCGCTTGCGTGGAGTGGTCACCGTCAGACGGTGACACGTCATCCTCGGGAAGTCCTGGGGATCGCGCCGCTACGATCCTGGGGTGCTGAGGTCCAGGTGGTTCGAGGTCGTGGGCTTCGCCGTCGCGTTCGTCGCGGTGCACGCCGTGCTGTGGTGGCTGACCGCGACGACCGCGAACCTGCCGCTCGGCGACGTCACGATCACCTACCGACGGTGGATCGAGACCGGGCTCACGTCCCACTACTGGGTCGGCATGGACTCGGACTGGGTGTACCCGATCCTGGCGATCGTCCCCATGGCCGCAGCCGCGATCGGCGGAGCGGCGTCGATCGGCACCGGGTGGCTCGTCCTGATGGTCCTGCTCGGCGCCGCCGCGTGCGCGTTCCTCTGGCCGTTCCGGGCGCTCGGCGTGCGGGTCGTCTGGTGGTGGCTCGTGTTCCTCCTCGCGCTCGGGCCGATCGGCCTGGGGCGGATCGACACCGTCGCGACCGCGGTGGCGATGGTCGGCGTGTGCTTCGTCGCGTCCCGGCCGGCGGTGGCCTCTGCCGTGTTCACCGCCGCCGCGTGGATCAAGGTGTGGCCGGCCGCGCTCGTCGGTGTGCTGCTCGTCGTGCGGCGCGGGCACCGGCGCGGGGTCGTCGTCGGTGCGCTCGTCGTCACCGCGCTGGTCGTCCTCGTCGACGTGCTGTTCGGCGGTGCCGCCCACCTGCTGTCCTTCGTCGGACAGCAGAGCGGTCGGGCGCTCCAGATCGAGGCGCCGCTCGCGACGCCGTTCATGTGGGCGGCCGCCGCGCACGTCCCGGGGGCCGCGGTGTTCTACGACCGGGAGATCCTCACCTTCGAGGTCTCGGGGAACGGCACCCACCTGGCCGCAGCCGCCTCCACGCCCCTGATGGCGCTCGTGGTCCTCGGCGGCATCGCGCTCGCCGCGTGGGCCGTCGTCCGCGGCGCCCGTCGAGCCGAGGTCGCGCCGCTGCTCGCACTGGTGCTCGTCGCGACGCTCATCGCCACGAACAAGGTCGGGTCCCCGCAGTACATCGGGTGGTTCGCGGTGCCGATCGTGTGGGGACTGATCGCCGGCCGGGGGAGTGCACGACGGTTCCTGCCGATCGCGATGGCGGCGCTGCCCATGGCGTTCCTGACGCAGCTGATCTACCCCGCCTACTACGACCAGGTGCTCACCGTGCAGCCGTGGATCCTCGTCGTGCTCACGATCCGGAACGCCCTCGAGGTCGCGATCCTCGTCTGGGCCCTCGTGCTCGTCGTCCGGATCGGGCTCCGGGCGCGGCGAGGTGCGCTCGCCGGGTCCGGGCCGGGAGTCGCCGGATCGGCGCCGGGAGAGCCGGGGTCCGGGCCGGGAGTCGCCGCAGAGGGCAGGATGGACCCATGATCGTCGCCTTTTCCGTCGCCCCGTCCGGTGGTCCTTCGGCCTCGTCCGACGGGTCCGTCCACGACGCCGTCGCCGCGGCCGTCCGTGTCGTCCGCGAGTCGGGGCTGCCGAACCGCACCTCGTCGATGTTCACCGAGATCGAGGGGGAGTGGGACGAGGTCATGGACGTCGTCAAGCGTGCGACCGAGGCCGTCGGGGCGTACGGAACCCGGGTGTCCCTCGTGCTGAAGGCCGACATCCGCCCTGGCCACACGGGCGAGATCGACGGCAAACTCGAGCGGCTCGAGGCTGCGCTCGACTCCTGACGACGTCGCGTCCGGCGTCCGCTCCTGCGATCGTGCCCCAATCTGGGGGCGCTCCGAACTTGGGACGACATTCACCCGTCTCTTAGTCTCGGCTCGGGGGATTCGGACGCATCCACTGGGGATCCGTCCCCACTGGCGTTCTGGACGCGTGACGCTCGGTCGTGCACGGGATCAGGAAGCGCTGGTCGGGCTTGGCGTACAGCAACGGCGAGTTCGTTCGGGACATGGAGGCGATCCGCCGCTCGCAGGCGTCGGGCGCGGCATCGCAGGCATCACATACGGTATGACCCCGTGTGAACGACGACGGGCACCGGAAGGTCGTGCAAATGTTCCGGCGCACGGCTTCATAAGCGGAGCGGCTTGGTTTCGCGGCAACGTCGGAAAATGCCGGTTCGGTCGCGTCGGTCCCATGAGCGTTTCCTCGACGCAGCGGCGCGGATGGTGGAGCGGGTCCCGCGATCGCCCCTGCGCTCCTTGAACGACGAAACGCCCCCACCCCAGATGCAGCCCTGGAGCGGGGGCGTTGCGGATACCTATCGAATTACTAGGAGGTTTGGTCCGGTCGTTGCCGGTGTACCAGGCACCGTGCCGGATTCATTCCTGGGACCGGTAGTCGTCGCCGTCGCCTCAGCGCAAGAGGGCGGCTATGTGCATATGGCGGAGGCCCATCCCGTCGTCACGCAGGTGCTCGTGGGGAGCAGGATGTATGCCTAAACCAGGACTGGTCGCGAATCCGCTGTTGAACGACGGGCAGGTAGGGGCTACCTTGCGAGAAACCACGGTCCTCGTTAGGCAAACTGCTTCATGTTGATGTACGCGGCGGCGCGGCGAAGAAGATCGAGTGCGGGCGAATGCTTGAAAGCTCCACTATCGATCGCCTCACGGAGCCAACGGGCCTTGTCGGTCTGGGAGAGCGTCGGGTGCAGGCGCTCCAACTCGCCCTGATGCAGGATGAAAATGCCTTCCTTCTCAAGCTTGCCCTCCACGGCCTGGTATGCGAGAAGGTCTCCTCCGCCCAGCATCGATGTGCCCGCGGCCTTCATCTTGCGCCAGCCTGACTTAGGCTTGAGGATGTCATTCACCCTGCGTAGTTCTGCGCCCGTCGGGGGGCCAGATCCGTTTTGCAAGAGCTCAGCAACCTCTTGCGCTGCACGCCCACGGTCCACCGCGGTTCGATCACTGTTGACTGCTGATCGGATGGTGTTCAGATATCCCTGGTATTCCGCTGGATCACCACCAATGCTCTCGATTAGTTCGGTCGTCTCGTTCGGTTGCTGAAGGATGTCGATATCGAAGACCGCGACGACGGGGATCGCTGCATCACGGAATGCTCGGATGGCGCGCATCACTCGGGACTTCCCACCCGCCTGCGTGAAGTGGCTCTGAGTCAGAGCTCGAACCGAGTTGTCATCGTGGTTGACTGCTGCTTGCACAACCGCGCTGTAGTAGGTGCAGTCGTGGTCCGACTCGCAGAGCACGACGCCAAGCGAGAAAAGACCGTTGAGCATGTCGTAATATCGTAGCAATGGGTCGTCTGCGAGTGACTTGACCGTGCTTGGCGAGAGCTGCGCGACTCGATTGAGCGTGTCCTCGCGAGTGAGGCGGAGAATGGCAATGGGAAAATCCGCATCAACGTCGTCAGTGAGTCCGGCGACAATATCCTCGCTGTGAGTTGAGACGATGATCTGGCGGCCCGACCGCGACTGCTTCGCAAGGAATCGTCCGAAGATACGAGCTTGCGGCGGATGCAGGAACGCTTCCGGCTCGTCCAATAGCACAATGGGTGCAGCCCCCGCAAGAATATTCAACGCCATTCCGATGAAGGCGCGCATCCCGTCGCCCTGATTGTAAACCAATTCGAGGCCGTTTATCTGCTTCTGATATTCGGGTGTAGGGGGCATCTGCTCGTCAACTGTAACCTCGCCCACATGAAGCCGGATAGAGCTGCCCGCATATCGATTCACGACCAACTTGATTCCGAAAGCGGCTTCGCTGAGGTCGGAAAGCTCCTTCTCCAGGTCTCTCCGGGCATAAAGCGTCTGCAAGGCCGACGTGGGCACATTGGTATAGGAGTCGTACGCTGATGTGTCCTGGGAGGCGCCGAGTCGGGATTCGGCATCCAAGTAGCCCACTAACCTATCCACAGCTAGTCCGCTAAAGCCAAGCGGGTGTCCTGCGGTGTCGACGAGTTGTTGTGCTGTCACGATGTGATTACCGATGCGCCATATCGGCTCGTTGAAAGTGCCGAAAGGATGTTCCCCCGCTTCGTAGTAGGAGCCGTTGGCATCGAACCACTCGCGCAACCTTGCGACACCGCCGGGAAGTTCGGTCGTATGATACGCAAGAACCTTCGACTCGAAGCCGTTATTAGCCATCCGGATATTGATATCTCGTAGAAGCGTGCTCTTCCCGGCGTTGTTCGGCCCGACAATCACGGTAACACCTCGGTCAAGGTCGACGGTTTGACCGGATCGAAGCGTCAGAGAAGTAAGGACAAGCGGGCTCTCCATGCACGAATGGTCGCACGTTGAGCCTCCGCGTCGCGACCGTGGACCGCGTTTCGACGCGCTGCACGTCTCGTGCGCGATGCTCCGTCGACCGGGCTTCCGCTTCCGGCGGCTTCAGTGAACAGCTCGTGGCAACTAACGAGAGCCACGACCCGTCCGATGCCGTCACAGCTCATCCAGCTCGAGGTACCGGCCCCGCGCCAGCCGGGCGATCATCTGCCGATCGAGGTCAACGACTTCCTCGACGCCGTGCAGCGCGAGAACGTCGCGCTGACGGGCTGATCCCCCGGTCTCGACGACACGCCGTCGCCCTGCCGAGGATGTCGGTGGTCGGGTGTGTCATGTTGCGCAGATGGTCGCACCGGGCGGCCACCGAAGTGACGAGGAGATCGTGATGATGCACGACGGCTGGTGCCCCGACTGCGACCTGCGAACGGTCGTCATCGACGTGGACTCCGACGACCAGAACGCCTGGGCCACCTGCACCGAGTGCGGTGCCGGGTGGGTGCACCGCGACGATTCCCCCGCGCCCGTGGTCGTCCACCGGCAGTCGGAGCGACGCGCCGCCTGAACGGCGGGTATCGAATCGATTCGGCTCGCGGGTTCCGTCGATGGTTTGGAGCGGTCTACACTGATCCGACCGGGCCGTGCAGTCGGACCGGTCTCTTCCGTTCACCGTCGAGCGGACCGGCGAACGCCGGTCGCGACGACGCCGTCCCGGACGGGAGGCCCGGCGCGTTCCGCCACGCGCCTCACCTCCAGCCCCTCCTCCGTGAACTCCGTGGCTGGTCCCGAACCGTCCGTCACGTCCGAAACAGGCACCATGTCCCAGCTCACGCCGGCGCGTCGCGCGCTCGCGCTCATCGCCCTCGCCCTCGGTGGGTTCGCCATCGGGTCGACCGAGTTCGTCGCGATGGGGCTCCTCCCGAACATCGCCGAGGCGCTCCTGCCGACGCAGTACGCGGCGAACCCGGACGCCGGCATCGCCCACGCCGGATGGCTCGTCAGCGCCTACGCGCTCGGCGTGGTCGTCGGTGCGCCGACGATCGCCGCGATGTCGGCGAAGTTCCCGCGCAAGGGGCTCCTCATGGTGCTGCTCGTCGGGTTCGTCGTCGCCACGATCGCCAGCGCGCTGCTGCCGTCCTTCGGGCTGGTGCTCGTCGCCCGGTTCGTCGCGGGCCTGCCGCACGGTGCGTACTTCGGCATCGCCTCGATCGTCGCCGGCGACATCATGGGTTCCGGCAAGCGCGGCAAGGGCATCGCGATGGTGCTCCTCGGCCTGTCCGTCGCGAACGTCATCGGCGTCCCGGCGATCACGTTCATCGGGCAGAACGCCGGCTGGCGTGTGGCGTACGGCGTCGTCGCCGTGCTCTTCGCCGCGACGTTCTTCGCGGTGTCGGCCTTCGTCCCGCGCTCGGCCCGCGACGAACACGCGTCCATCGGCCGTGAGCTCCGAGCGTTCCGCGTGCCCCAGGTCTGGCTCGTGATGGGGCTCGGCGCGGTCGGGTTCGGCGGGTTCTTCGCGGTCTACTCGTACATCTCGCCGCTCGTCACGAACGTCACGGGGCTGTCCGAGTCGGTGGTGCCCCTGGTGCTGGTGGTCGTCGGCCTCGGCATGGTCGTGGGCGGTGTCCTCGGCGGGCACCTGGCCGACCACAGCGTCAAGCGCACGATCTACGTCGGCATGTTCGCACTCATCGGCGCGCTGCTCGTGACGGTGCTCACCGCACAGTGGGCCGTCGGCGTGTTCGTCGGGGCGTTCCTGCTCGGCGCGACCTCGTCGGCGATCCCGCCGGCGGTGCAGTCGCGCCTGATGGACGTCGCCGGAGACGCCAAGACGATCGCCGCGGCGCTGAACCACTCGGCGTTCAACATCGGGAACTCGCTCGGTGCTGCCCTTGGCGGCGCGGTCATCGCCGCCGGGTTCGGCTTCGTGGCACCGGGGTGGCTCGGCATCGTGCTCGCGCTGCTCGGTGTGGTGATGACCTCGATCAGCTACGCCGTCGAGCGTCGGTCGAACCGCCGCGCGGCACTGTCAGCTCCGCACCCCACGACCGGCCCGATCACGTCCCCGATCCCGCTCGTCTGACGCGCGCGGCCGGACCCGGAAGACCTCCCGGAACCGCTGCGATCGCACTCCGTTTCGGAACGACCGGAGTCGAGGTGACACGAAGTGCGATCGCAACAGGCGATCGCAACAGGCGAACGCGGGCGAAGGGCCCAGGGACCTACAGGCCGTGGGGGCTGCCGTCTTCGAAGATGATGCCGTCGGTGATCGCACGCTTCCGGAGGGCGACCTTCGTGCCGACGTCGAAGCCGGCCACGCGGTACTTCTCACGGATGCGCTTGAGGTAGCTCTTCGCGGTCTCCTCGGAGATGCCGAGCTGGTACGCGACGCTCTTCACCGGTTCGCCACCGCCGTAGAGCGCCATGACGCGGCGCTCCTGCGCGCTGAGCTTCGGCACGCCACCGACGTCACCGGAGTTGATCGCCAGGTCGAGCTCGGCGGAGACGTACTGCTCGCCGCGCTGTGCCGAGCGGATCGCCTCGACGATCATCTCGGCGTCCTCGCTCTTCACGAGGTACCCGAGGGCACCGGAGCCGAGTGCCTCGCGCACCACGTTCGGCTCGGAGTACGTGCTCATGACGACGGTCTTCACGCCGGCCGTCTTGAGCGTCGAGATCTTCAGCGAGACCGGGATGGAGTCCTTGAGGTCCAGGTCGAGCAGCACCACATCGACCGGGAACGACGAGCTGGTGAGCAGCTCGGGCCAGGTCGTGACGGCGGCGACGAGCGTGATGTCGTCGGCAGCGCCACGGATCCACTCCGTCAGGGCGCCGAGCAACATCTTGTGGTCGTCGACGAGTGCGAGTCGGATCGGTTCCTCTGGAGTCGCCATGCTGGCGTCCTTTCTCGTGGTCTGCGTGGCAGAGCCTAGGTGGTGGGCCCACTCGGCGAGCGCAGGCTGGTCAGGGTGTCCGACAACCCGTCACATCGTGGGATGTCGGCTCACGACGCAGTGGGCGACGATGTGCAGCGCCCCGTCCCGCACCGTGTCGGTGTAGCTCCCGATGCGGGCGAGACCGCTCCAGGCCGTCGGGCCGAGCCGTCGGCGCGGGACGCCGCGGGACTCGATGACGATCGGCACGTCCATCTCCTCGTCGGAGACCGGGTGCCCGTCCGAGCCGACCGGCCCGAGCGTGACGGAGACCATCGGGACGCCGGGCTGCAGCCCGCGGCCGTCGCCGACCATCTGCCAGAGCGCTTGGAGCAGTCCGTCGCGCTGTGCGGGGGAGAGGTGCCCGGCGAGCGACCCGGGGTCGGCGACGCTGACGGCACGGCCGAGGTGGTCCGACTCGGTGATGGCGTGGTACAGCCAGGTCTCGCGGCGGCCCTCGATGAGGTGCAGGCGGAGCTCGGTGGCCAGTGACGCCGCCACCGACGAGGACGCGTCCGACAGGGGGAGCGGGTCGGTGCCGTTCGCGACGGCGTCGAGGAGCTTCTCGGCGGCGAGGTCGAGTCGGGCGAGTTCGTCGGATGCGAGCATGCCGACGGCGAACTGCGGTGCGGAGACGTTCGACTGCACGAGCACCCGGTCGAGTTCACGCTGCACGAGCTGCCGGAAGCGGTGCGTGACGAAGATCGCCACCGACGGCGGGACGATCACGAGCGCCAGCAGCGAGAACAGCCCGGGGATGGTGTCGGTCGTGATCGGGGTCGATGCGACCGCCATGCCGATGAACGCGAGCCCGAGCACCGTGATCGCCGCGGCGACCTCGCGAGCCGGGCGGAGCGTCGCGACGGGGAGCAGGGCGAACCCGGCGGCGATCGAGGCGCTGGCCGTGTGGGCGAGGTCGTGCTCGGGCCAGATGCCGATGAAGTCGAGGGTGACGACGCACCCGAGGACGACGCAGATCAGCACGAAGGCCAGCCCGGTGAGTCGTTCGCCGTAGGTCAGGACGCTCAGGCCGACGCCGACCGCCGCGATGACGAAGAGCATCCACGCGGCAGCGGGGAGCCAGGGGTCGGAGAAGTCCGTCCAGTGTGCGAGGAAGAAGACGATGCCCGCGATCGCCTCGAGTGCGGTGAGCACCGCCGCGCCGAGCCCGAGGTGCCCGGCGCCGAGCGATGCTCCGGGCTTCGCGGCCTGCCGCAGCGACCGCGCACCGGTGGAGGTGGAGGGGAGGCCGCGCGCCTGCCGACGTTCCGTGCCCCGGTACCGTTCCCGAGCCTCCCGTCGGGTCCGCGGAGCGGGCTGCTGGGTCTCGCCGGGGAGTCCGCGGCCGATCGTGTCCTCGGGGACGCGACTCATCGGGGGCCTCCAGGACGACGGTGGTGCCCGATCCGGGCGCGGAGAAGAGGCGGGCGTCTCCGCCGACCTCGCGGAGGCGGTTCACCACGCTCTCCTTGAAGCCGAGACGCTCCTCGTCGATGGCGCCGAGTTCGAAGCCGACGCCGGAGTCGGTGACCATCGCGCGGACCATGTCGTTGTCGTGCACGATCGTGACGTGCGCCTCGGCGACACCGGCGTGGCGACGGACGTTCTCCAGGCACTCCGCGAGGGCGAGCAGGAACGCGTCGAGGACGTTCGACGGCAGGAGGACCTGCCCGGTGCCGTGCCAGCTGACCTCGAGTCCCATCCGGCCGAAGCGCTGCTTCACGGACTCGAGCGTCTGCCCGAGCGGTGACTCCTCGGTTCGGGTGAGCGAGTAGTCGCCGGACTGCTGCGGTTGCGGTGTCGCGCCGAGCCGGAGGTGCCGCAGCAGCCTGGCGTCCTCGGCGGCCTGCTCGCGCATCGCCTGCTCGGAGACGCCGACGCCGGAGTGGGCGAGGAGGGTGAGCGTGGCGAGGACGGTGTCGTGGAGCAGCCGGGCACCCTGGCGGCGCTGCGCCTCGGTCTCGCTCGCCTGGCGTTCCGCACGGTGTGCGGTGCCGATGCTGTAGATGCGGCGCGCGACGCGGGGGATGCTCCGGGAGATCCAGTACGCGACGACGGCGGTGAGCACCCAGCCGAGGACGGTCCCGCCGACGGCGTTGGAGACGAGTCCGCCGGCGGCGAAGGCCATCACGATGATCGACGCGACGCCGCCGAGGATGGTCAAACCGAGTCCGACGAGGTGTCCGCGCTGCGCCATGAGGAGCGAGGAGAGGCCGCCGGCGGCGAGGGGGACGAGCGCGCTCGCGAGCACCGTGCGCTCGAGACCGTCGACGCTCGGCGTGAGGACGACCATGGCGCCGAGGCCCGCCACGAGCGTGAGTGCGGTCCACCACGTCGAGCCGTTCCAGCCGAACGCGACGAGCGCACCGATCATCACCGCCATGCAGGCGATCCCGCCGGCGAGCGGACCGGCCGGGACGGCGAACGAGCAGAGGACGCCGACCAGGCTGATCAGCGTGCAGGCGATGCCGACGACACGGGTCGTGGACCGGAGGAGCCGGTCACGTTCCTGTGCGATGAGTTCCATCGGTGTCCTGGTGCTGTTCTCGTGTGGGTGCAGGGAAGGTCGTGAAACCGACGGTTGATCGGTTCGGAGCCATCATTCCACGGGCGGCACCCGTTGGGGGGTGTTCGGCACGCCCGGTCGTTCCGATTGGAAACGGTTTTGTTATAGCGAATGCGATGAATACGTCGGTTCAGCCCAGCAGACGACGGAGGTGCGCACCGACCGCCGCGTGCTCGATGAGGAACCCGTCGTGGCCGAACTCGCTGTCGATGACGGCCGCGTGGTCGCCGTCGAGGGTGTCCGGGATGCCGGCGGCGATCCGGTGCTGGTCCTCGACGGGGAAGAGCCGATCGCTCGAGATGCCGACGACGAGCGTCCTCGCCGTGATGGCACCGAGGGCCGACGCGACGCCGCCTCGTCCGGCGCCGACGTCGTGCGAGTCCATCGCGTGCGTGAGTGCCACGTACGTCGATGCGTCGAACCGCCTGGTGAACTTGTTGCCGTGGAAGTCGAGGTAGCTCTCCACCGAGAACCGGCCGTCGTCGCCGAGCGGGGACACGTCCGACTGCCACGAGCGGTCGAACCGCCCGTTGAGCTCGTCGGACGCGCGGTAGGTCATCATCGCCATCCGCCTGGCCAGGGACAGCCCCCTGGACGGTCCGTCGCCGGGTTCGGCTTCGTAGTAGTCGCCGCCCGCGAAGCCCGGGTCCATCTGGATCGCGGCGCGCTGCAGCGAGTTCGCCGCGATCTGGTCCGCCGTGGTCTGGGCCGTGCTTGCCAGGATCGCCAGTCGGGCGACACGGGACGGGGCCGACGCCGCGAACTCGAGCGCGTGCATGCCGCCCATCGACCCGCCGACGACCGCGGCGAACCGGTCGATGCCGAGCGCGTCGGCGAGCTGCACCTGTGCGGCGACCTGGTCGCGCACGGTGACGAACGGGAACCGCGAACCCCACTCCACGCCGTCTGGAGAGACCGACGACGGGCCGGTCGAGCCCTGGCAGCCGCCGAGCATGTTCGGCGCGACGACGAACCACCGGTCGGTGTCGATCGCCCGACCGGGTCCGACGACGTCGCCCCACCAGCCGGCGGTCTTGTGCCCGGGGCCGGCATCACCCGTGACGTGCGAGTCCCCGGTCAGCGCGTGGAACACGAGGACGGCGTTGTCCCGTGCGTCGTTCAGCGTGCCCCAGGACTCGTAGGCGATCCGGACGCTCGGCAGCCGTCCGCCGCGGACCCACTGCTCGCCGAGCGCGACGAACTGCCGGGAGCCGGGGTGGTCACCGGGTCGCCATGCGCCCGTGACCGGGGGTTTGCCGATCGCCCCGAGCGCGGTCCCCGGGACCAGGGTGGACGGGACGGAGTCCTCGGGAGTCGTCTGCCAGTCCATGGTCCGTCCATTGTCCCGGTCCGTGGACCGTCCGGGCGCCGTGTTACGTCGGTTGCGTGGCCGGATCGGGGCGGACGGGAGGCTTGGGTCGTCTCCGGCGGCGTCGTTGCGTCGGCAGGGTGGTTGCGTCCGCAAGGTGGTTGCGTCCGCAAGGGACGACAAGACCGCTGTCGTACGACATCGACGTTGTCGCAAGCAAGCGGACGCAACAGTTGCGCACGCGTGGGAACGACGAAGTCGCTGTCGTACGACAGCGACTTCGTCGTTCCGAGTCGGCTCCGGAGGGGCGGGTCCGGAGGCGCGGGTCCGGAGGGGCGAGCTCGCGGGTCCGGCGTGCGCCTACGCGCGCAAACCAGCCTGGGCGACCGCACGAGCTGCTGCGAGCCCGGCCTCGAGGTCCGCCTTCAGGTCCTCGACGTTCTCGATGCCCACCGACAGGCGCACGAGCCCCGGCGTCACACCGGTGGTCAGCTGCTGCTCCGGCGTGAGCTGCGAGTGCGTCGTCGACGCCGGGTGGATCACGAGCGAGCGCACGTCACCGATGTTGGCGAGGTGCGAGAACAGCGTCAGGTTGTCGACGAGCGCACGACCCGCGTCGACGCCGCCCTTCAGCTCGAACGACAGCACCGCCCCGACGCCCTTCGGTGCGTACCGCGTCGCGGCGCCGTACCAGGGGGAGGTCGGCAGTCCGGCGTAGGCCACCGTCGCCACGTCCGGGTGCTGGTCGAGCCACTCGGCGATCTCCTGCGCGTTCGCCACGTGTCGCTCGATGCGGAGCGACAGGGTCTCGATGCCCTGCAGCAGCGCGAACGCGGTGTCGGGGGAGCTCGACGCACCGAGGTCGCGGAGGAGCTGCACGCGCGCCTTGATGATGTAGGCGAGCGAGTTGCCGACCGCCTCGGCGAAGACCGCCCCGTGGTACGAGGGGTCCGGCGTGTTGAACTCCGGGAACTTCTCCGGGTGCTGGGACCACGGGAACGTGCCACCGTCGACGATGACGCCGCCGATGACCGTGCCGTGCCCACCGAGGAACTTCGTCGCCGAGTGCACCACGATGTCGGCGCCGTGCTCGAACGGACGGATCAGGTACGGCGTCGCGATCGTGTTGTCGACGATGAGCGGCACCCCGGCCTGGTGCGCGATGTCCGCGACCGTCGTGATGTCGAGCACGTTGATCTTCGGGTTGCCGATCGTCTCGGCGAAGAACAGCTTCGTGTTCGGGCGGACCGCGCGGCGCCACTCCTCGGGGTCGTCCTGGTCCTCGACGAAGGTGGTCTCGATGCCGAGCCGGGCCAGCGTGTACTTGAACAGGTTGTACGTGCCGCCGTAGATCGACGACGAGGACACGATGTGGTCACCGGCCTGCGCGATGTTGAGGACGGCGTAGGTCTCCGCCGCCTGACCGCTCGCGACCAGGAGCGCACCGGAGCCCCCCTCGAGCGCGGCGATCCGCTGTTCGAGGACGTCGTTCGTCGGGTTCATGATGCGCGAGTAGATGTTGCCGGGCTTCGCGAGGGCGAAGAGGTCACGCGCCTCGTCCGAGTTCGCGAAGACGTACGAGGTCGTCTTGTAGATCGGGGTGGCGCGTGCGCCGGTCGTCGGGTCCGGCTGCGCTCCGGCGTGGACCTGCGTGGTCTCGAACCGCCACTGCGCGGCGTCGTTCTCGGTCATCTCGTGCTCCTGTCCGGTGCGGTCGGTCGTCGGGTCGCCGTGCGCTCGGCCGGGAGGCTCGGCGCGTCGTCACGTCGGAGGCAACGGTACGGACGTGGCCGGGTCCGCACCACCGCACCCGTCTCGTGACGTAACGAGCGTCAGGCGGGGTCGCGCCGGAAGAGCCAGCGGACGTTCGGCTCGAGGAGCCAGCGCATGCCTCTCCTGACGAACGGCTGCGCCAGGAAGAGGCTCACCGCACAGGCGAACGCGACCATCAGGAGCACGTACGGCCACGCCGAGTGCTGGCCGGCGAGGATGCCGGACTCGCGCACCGGGTAGAGCACGAACGTGTGCAGCAGGTACACGTACATCGTCGCCGCGCCGAACTGCGTGATCCAGACGTTCCGCCGGGGAACCAGCAGGAGGAACGACGCGGTGAGCAGTGCGGCGAGGAGCATCAGACCGAAGCGCACGGCACCCGCCCACCACGCGTCCTCGCCGAGACCCGAGTACGAGTCGTCGTAGAAGAACCAGTGGTGCAGGTCGAACTCCTTGAACTGCGGGATCCACACCGCGCAGGCCACCGCCCACGCCGCGAACACCGCACCGGCCACGACCCGGAGCCGGACGACGATCCTCCGTGGCGCCTCGTACCAGCGGTCGAACAGTCCCCACTGCTTCACCTGCCAGCCGACCAGGAAGAACGGCAGCAGGCTGATCGCGCGGGAGAGGGACAGCGTGGAGTCGACGTTGTCGAAGTACCCGACGCCGATGCTGAAGACGACCGCCCAGAACAGCGGCCACCGCAGCTGCGCCAGGTACGGCAGGATCAGCTTGAAGATCCCCAGCGCGAGCAGGAACCAGAGCGTCCACGTCGGCTGGGTCGGGTTGAACTTCTTGCCGCCCTCGACGAGTGACTGCACGACGGTCCAGATCGTCTGCATGATGATGTACGGCACGACGATGTCGGTGATCGTCCGACGCATGCGCTTCGCCGTGGGGGTGTCGGCGGACGAGAAGTACCCGCTGATGACACCGAACGCCGGCATGTGGAACGCGTAGATGAACGTGTACAGCGCCAGGGCGTGCTCGCTCGCCGTGGTCTGCCGCTGGATCGCGTGCCCGATGACGACGAGCGTCACGGCGACGAACCGCGCGGTGTCCCACATCGGGATGCGCCGCTTCGCGCGACCCGGTTCGAGGTTCGTGGTCGGCGCAGCGGGCGCGGGAGGGGCGGCGTCCATGGTCATCCCTCGTGACGTTACCGGAACGTGACCTTCGCCGTACTGGGTACCGTTGTCGTGACATTCGTCGACGGAGCACTGGAGGCACGGACATGGCAGCACGACGCGCGGTCGTCACGGGAGCGAGCTCGGGGATCGGGGCGGCCACCGTCCGCCTGTTCCGCGAACGGGGCTGGGACGTGCTCGCCGTCGCCCGGCGTGCCGACCGGCTCGACGAGCTCGCCGCGGAGCTCGGGATCGACACGCTCACGGCGGACATCACCGACGCCGCCGACGTCGAGCGCCTGGCGACTCGCGTCGCGGAGCTCGGCGGCGCGGACGTGCTCGTCAACAACGCCGGGGGAGCGTTCGGCTCGGCGACCGTCGAGGAGTCGGACGTCGACGACTGGCGCGCCATGTTCGAGGTCAACGTCATCGGCACCAAGCGCGTGATCGCGGCGCTGCTCCCGCATCTCCGGCAGCGTGCGTCGACCACGGGCGGCGCCGACATCGTCACCGTCACGAGCACCGCCGGGTTCGTCTCCTACGAGAACGGCGGCGGGTACAACGCGGCGAAGGCCGCCGAGCACGCCCTGGTCGGTGCACTCCGTCTGGAGCTGAACGGCGAACCGATCCGCGTCGTCGAGATCGCTCCCGGGCTCGTGAAGACCGACGAGTTCGCGCTCGTGCGGTTCGGCGGCGACGAGTCGAAGGCCGCTGCGGTCTACGACGGTGTCGAGGACCCGCTCACGGCCGACGACGTCGCCGAGGCGATCGTGCACGCGGTGGAGCTGCCGGCGCACGTGAACCTCGACCTCGTCACGATCCGTCCGGTCGCGCAGTCCGCCCAGCACAAGCTGGCGCGCGGACACCTGTCGCCCAAGTCCTGACCAGGCAGCCGTCGGCGGTTCCCCGCCCCGCACGCGCCCGGGCGGGGAACTCGGGTCGCGGGGGCGGGGTACCTGCCGGTACCGTGGACGGATGCCGATCAGCAGCGAACCCGCCGAGCCCTCCTCGCCGGCCGTCGTGACCGTGACGAGCGGGCCCGAGGTGCTCGGCTGGCTCGAGTTCGGGGACGCCGCTCGGCTCCTCGCGAAGGACGTCCTGTCGTCCGGCTTCGAGCCGGAGGTCGTCGTGGCCGTCGCCCGCGGCGGGCTCATCATCGCCGGTGCCGTGGCCTACGCGCTCGGCACGAAGGAGTGCGGCTCGATCAACGTCGAGTTCTACACGGACGTCGAACAGCGTCTGGACGAGCCCGTCGTGCTCGCGCCAGCGCTCGACGCCCCGAGCCTCGCCGGCAAGCGCGTGCTCGTCGTGGACGACGTCTCCGACTCCGGGCGCACCCTGGCGCTCGTCGTCGACATCATCGCGAAGGCCGGCGCCGACGTGCGGAGTGCCTGCCTGTACTCGAAGCCCGGCACCGTGCTCGAGCCCGACCACGTCTGGCGACGGGTCGACGGCTGGATCACCTTCCCGTGGAGCGCCCTCGCACCGGTGACGGCCGAGTCGTGAGCATCCACCTCGTCGGCGGCGGACCGTTCGCCGCCTCCGACGCCGCTGCGCCCTTCCTCGCCGAGGCGACCGCCCGTTCCGCCGCCGTCGGCCGCACCGTCCCGCGCATCGGGCTGCTCTCCGTCGCCGACGCCACGGGCGCGAGCCCGTCGTCGACCGCCGACATCGCGGAGGTCCTCGGCGGTGCCCGCGCGGCGGAGGTCCTCGTGACCGAGGTCGCTCCGGGGCAGCCGTTCAGCACGGCGGTCCTCAGTGACATCGACGCCCTGGTCATCGGCGGCGGGCGCACCCCCGACTACCTCGACGCGATCGCGCCGCTCGTCGACCAGATCCGCCTGCTCGTCTCCGACGGCCTGCCGTACCTCGGGTACTCGGCGGGCGCGATGATCGCGTCCGACCGTGCGCTCGTCGGCGGCTGGCGCGTCGGTGGCGTCGAGGTCTGCCCCGAGGGTGCATCAGAGGGCCTCGACGAGGTCGAGCTCCGCGAAGGACTCGGGCTCGTGGACCTGACGATCGACGTGCATGCCGTGCAGGCCGGCACGATCGCACGGCTCATCGCCAGCGCCGAGGCCGAGTTCGTCACCGCCGGGCTCGCCATCGACGAGGACACCGTCCTGGTCGTCGGTGAGGGGGCGCTCGAGGTCCGCGGAGCCGGCAGTGTCTGGCGCGTGGTCGCCGGAGACGAGTCGGTCTCCGTCGCCACGATGGGTGCGTAGCGACTCCGATGCAGGCTCAGCCGCTCGCCGAACTGGTCGACCCCGGGTGGGCCGATGCCCTCGCCCCGGTCGAGGACGACGTCCACCGACTCGGTGCGTGGCTCCGCGAGGAGACGGCGTCGGGGCGGCCGTACCTGCCCGCAGGCGCATCCGTGCTCCGGGCGTTCGAGTACCCGTTCGACCAGGTGAAGGTGCTGGTCATCGGGCAGGACCCGTACCCGACGCCAGGACACCCGATCGGCCTGTCCTTCGCCGTCGACCCCGGGGTCCGTCCGGTGCCGCGCAGCCTCGCGAACATCTACCGCGAGCTCCACGACGACCTCGGCGTCACCCCGCCGGTACACGGTGACCTGCGGCCGTGGTCGGAGCGGGGCGTGATGCTGCTCAACCGCGTGCTGACGGTCGGTGCCGGGGACGCCGGCAGCCACCGCGGCAAGGGGTGGGAGCGGGTCACCGAGCAGGCCGTCCGCGCGCTCGTCGCCCGGGACCGCCCGCTCGTCGCCGTGCTCTGGGGCGCGCAGGCCGGGTCCGTCCGGCCGTTCCTCGGGGACACGCCGATCGTCGCGTCGGCACACCCGAGCCCGCTCAGTGCGTCCCGCGGGTTCTTCGGGAGCCGCCCGTTCTCCCAGGTGAACGAGCTGCTCGTCGCCCAGGGTGCCGACCCCGTCGACTGGACGCTGCCCGCCCAGGTGTGACGAGCCTCCAGGCCGGTGTCGTGACCGCCTGCCGGACGCGACCCGTAGGCTCGTGACCGTGCTCGAGGAGGAATACCGCCAGCGGCGGGTGCTGCCGCGCCACCTGCGTGCGCCCGCGCCGTCCGAGACCGCGTTCGCCTGGTCGATCCGCGCCGCCGAGCCGTCGGACCTGCCGGACATCCGCGAGATCCACGCGCACTACGTGCGGAACTCGTCGGTGACGTTCGACGGCGCCGTGCTGACGTTCGCGGCGTGGAAGCAGCGGTACGACGAGATCCGTCGGCGGAAGCTCCCGTTCCTGGTCGCGGTGAACCCGTCTGGGCAGTTGCTCGGGTACGCGCTCGTCGATCCCTGGAACCCGCGTGACCGGTCGAACCACGTCGTCGAGAACTCGATCTACCTCGGGCCGGCGTCCGGCGGGAAGGGGCTCGGGCGCGCGCTGATGGAGGCGCTGCTCGACGAGTGCCGTGTTGCCGGAGTGCGCGAGGTGGTCGCGGTCATCGCCGACCGGTCAGCCGATGCCTCGATCAGGCTGCACCGACGGCTCGGCTTCGAGGAGATCGGCCGCATGGGCAAGGTCGGGTACAAGTACGACCGGTGGCTCGGGACCGTCACGATGCGCCTCCGCCTGCGTGGTCCGCGCACGCGCCGGGGTGCGGGTCACCGCGGCCGAGACTCGGGCTGAGCGACGTTCCTCGGGCCCCGGGCCGCGAGAACGGTCGCTCACGCCGAGACTCGGGCCCGCGCCTCCGAGACTCGGGGCCGCGGCGTCAGGCGGAGCGCCCCGCGGCCTCGGCGATGAACTCGTCGCGCGTCACACCGACCATCGCGGTCGCCGCGGCTGCGGCAGCGTCGGCGTCCCCGGCGACCACGGCTCGCCCGACGGCCTCGTGCCGACCGGCAGCGGTGCCGGTCCACCGGGTGATCGTGTCGCGCGACTCCGACGTACGGGTGCGGAGGAGCGCCTCGACGGTACCGGCGAAGTGCCCGAACACGGCGTTGCCCGACCCGGTGAGGAGCGCGCGGTGGAAGCGGACGTCCGCCTCGAGGTAGGCGCGGCCGTCCCCGCTCGCCGCCGCGGCGACCATCTCGAGCGCCGCGGCCAGCACCGGAGCGCCGGCCCCGGCTCCACGCCCGGCGAGCAGCGACGCCGCGACGGGCTCGATCCCGAGCCGGAGTTCGAGGAGTTCGCGCTGCTGGACGAAGTACCCGTCCGAGAGGCCTCGCCACCGGATGACCGACGGCGAGAGCAGCTCCCACGACGTCACGGGCAGCACCTGGGTCCCGATGCGCTGTCGCGGCTCGACGAGTCCGAGGGACTGCAGGACGCGGAGTGCCTCGCGCACGACGGAGCGCGACACGCCGAACTCGGTCGCGATCTCCTCTGGACGCAGCACGACGCCCACTGCCGATGCGCCGGACACGATCCGCTGACCGAGGGTGTCGAGCACCTGGGCGTGCAGTCCGCGGGGCGTGGTCATCGTTCCTCCATGCAGTACGGATCGCGCACCAGGCGCGACGTGTGCTCCATCAGACCGGCAGACTGCCCCGACGGGTGTGTGCCGCGCGGAGGACCGACGTATAGTCTGATTAATCAGATTATTCGATGCCGCTCCGAACGGCATCGAAACCCGGAACCAAGGCGACGGAGCCGCGCGGAAGCGTCTCCAGGAAGGGGCGCAGATGCCTCACCTCGCACCAACCAGCGCGAGCACCGTGCTCGCTGCCGGCACCGACACGGTCGATCCGTCCGGTCCGGTCTCGCAGCTCGTGATCGCGGCGCTCATCGGCATCGTCGTGATCATCGTCCTGATCACGTGGCTCAAGATCCACCCGTTCATCGCGCTGACGGTCGGCGCGGTCGGCGTCGGCATCGGCGCGGGACTCGCACCGGACAAGGCCGTGACGAGCTTCGGCGTCGGTTTCGGCGCGACCATGACGAGTGTGGGCATCCTGGTCGGGCTCGGGTCGATGTTCGGCAAGATGCTCGTCGACTCGGGCGCCGCGGACCGGGTGGTGGACACCCTCGTCCGGAAGTCGTCGAAGGCGGCGCTGCCGTGGACGATGGCGCTCATCGGCGCACTGATCGGTCTGCCGATGTTCTTCGAGGTCGGCCTGGTGCTCCTCATCCCGATCATCGTCCTCGTCGCCAAGCGCAGCGACGTGCCGATCATGAAGATCGCCGTTCCCGCCCTCGTCGGTCTGTCCACGATGCACGCGTTCGTCCCGCCGCACCCCGGCCCGCTCGTCGCGATCTCCACGGTCGGTGCGAACCTCGGCACGACACTCGCCTTCGGCATCGTGCTCGCGATCCCGGTCATCATCCTGGCCGGCCCGGTCTTCGCCCGCTTCGCGGCCCGCTGGGTCGACATCCCGGCACCCGACCTGTTCGGCTCGCGTGGCAGCGACCCGGCTCACGAAGGACGGGAGGCCCGGCGCGGCCCCGCCACGCAGGACACCGCGTCCCTGCCGAACGGCAAGAGCGACTTCACCCGCGTCATCAGCGAACCGCGCAGCCCGTCGTTCACGGTCGCGCTGATCGGCATCCTGCTGCCGGTGGTCCTCATGCTCGCGCAGGCGATCCGCGAGGCGACGATGCCCGACGCCGCTGGTGCCTGGGTGAGCCTGCTCGACTTCCTCGGTTCGCCGATGGTCGCGATCGGACTCGCAGCGCTGTACGCGATCGTCTTCTTCGCGATCGGCGGCGGCATGGACCGTTCGGCCGTGTCCCGGTCGCTCGAGAGCGCGCTGCCGCCCGTCGCTGGCGTGCTGCTCATCGTCGGCGCGGGCGGTGGGTTCAAGCAGGTCTTGATCGACACCGGGATCGGCGGGGTGATCGCCGACGCGGTGAAGGACTCCGGGATCTCGGTGCTCCTCGTCGCATGGGTCGTCTCGGCGGTGGTCCGTGTCGCCACCGGTTCGGCCACGGTCGCGACCGTCACGGCTGCCGGCATCATGGCCCCGATCGCGCAGGACCTGTCGTCGCCGGTGGTGTCGCTCCTCGTGCTCGCGATCGGCGCGGGCTCGGTGTTCCTGTCGCACGTCAACGACGCCGGGTTCTGGCTGGTGAAGGGGTACCTCAACACCACGGTGGGGCAGACGTTCAAGACGTGGACGGTGCTCGAGTGCCTGATCTCGGTGTTCGGGTTGCTCGGCGTCCTGCTCGCGGGGGTGTTCATCCGATGAGCGAGCTCGACGCCCGCGTCCTCGTCGTGATGGGGGTCTCCGGATCCGGCAAGTCGACCGTGGCCGAGATGGTCGCGAAGCAGCTCGGGTGGGACTTCGCCGAGGGCGACGCGATGCACCCGCAGGTGAACGTCGACAAGATGCACGCCGGGATCCCGCTCGACGACGACGACCGTTGGCCGTGGCTCGAGGTCGTCGCGAGCTGGATCCGCGACCACCTGGACTCCGGCACGAACGGTGTCGTCACGTGCTCGGCGCTGAAGCGCTCGTACCGTGACGTCCTCCGGGCGCCCGGCGTGGTGTTCGTGCACGTCGCCGGCGACAACTCCTTGATCGAGGACCGGATGACGGCCAGGTCGGGGCACTTCATGCCGACGTCGCTCCTGGCGTCGCAGCTCGCGACCCTGGAGCCGCCGCAGGACGACGAGGCGCACATCACCGTCGCCGCCGACCGCACGCCGGAGGAGGAGCGCGACGAGGTGATCGAGCGGCTGGGGCTCTAGGCTCGTGGTGTGAGCGAAGATCACGTCGAGTCTGGGGCGCAGGGAGCGATCGAAGAACCGCACGACGCATCGTGGAAGGGGCCCCGTGCGCTCAGCGCATGGGTCCTCATCCCTGTGACGATCATCTTCGTGGCAGCTGCCGTTTGGCTCCTCTGGAAAGCGCCCGCGTACGCGCTCCGGGAGTGGATACCGGGGAAGTTGGCTCCTGAGGATCTTCAGCGGGCGCTGCTCCCCGCGACGCAGTCCGTCCTCTTCGTCCTCGGCGGCTTCATCGCCGTGATCGGCGTGGTCGTCGGACTTTCTCGGCACCGGCAGGAACTCGCAGCTGCCTCGCGGGACCGTGCACGCTTCGAGTTCGATCGCCAGAAGGAGCGGGACCGCGCGGGTGAAGCTGGGCGCCTGCTGCGCGTCGAGACGGAGCGGAAGCTCCGCGAACGGTTCGTGGGTGCGGTCGAGCTCATGGCGGACGGACAGTCGGCGATCAAGCGCACCGCCGGGCTGTACGCGATCGCGAGTCTCGCCGACGACTGGGCGGGGATCGATCAACCGGGCGAGCGGCAGGCCTGCATCGACGTGCTCTGCGCGTACCTCCGTTCGCCGGTGATGACCGGTTCGGATGCGGATGCGGAGACCAGTGTCCGGACGACCGGATTCGCCCTCATCCGCTCGCACCTCCTCGGGAGTCCCGCGCGCTGGAGGGGATGCCGATTCGACCTGACCGGCGCGAGGATCGACTACGAGGTCGACCTCCGTGACGTCGACCTCGGCGACCGGGCGCTCCTCGACTTCACGGATGCGCGATTCGACGGGCACGGGCGACTGCTGCTGCGTCGGGCGTTCGGCGACGGCGAGATCGTCCTGAAGGGTGTCGAGGTCTCCGTGGACCTCGTCCTCGAGAAAGCGGTTCGGCCGACGATCGACCTCCGCGAGGTGCTGCTCGACGATGCGTCACTGAACCTCGACGACCTCAAGCTGTTCGGCCGGCCGTCGTTCGACAGCGAAGGGGCGGTGCTGACGAGTACCTTCGTCTTCTTGGATGGAGTCCGACTGACCAAGTCCGCGCTCTTCGAGTTCCGACCATCGTCGATGTCCAGTGGCGTCCTGCAGATGACCGATCTGCGACTCAAGGACGAGTCCGCGGTCGTCTTTGACACCACGCGGTATTCCGGGGATGCGGCGATCGAGCTGTCGGGAATCCTCGACGACGATTCTGCGGTCACTATCGGCGTTGCACGGGGAATTCGCATCGAACCGGAGCCGAAGGACGAGATCACCTTGCAGGATCGGACACGATTCGCCGTCCGAACCTTCGTGTGTCGCGATCGGAGCCGCGTCGACATCCGAGGTGTGACGGTCGAGGCGGGCGCCGAGTTCGACGCCGAGGCTGCTGTCCGAGCGGAGCGGGGGAACACTTCGGTCACCGGTGTCGAAGGTGCTGGGTCGATACGCATCTCCTAGCGGTCCGCCGCACGGCCGGTCTCGACCCGATCAGGTGAACTGGATCGGGGTACCGACCGGCAGCGCCGCGAGGGTCTTCGTCATCTCGGCGGAGATCCGCACGCATCCGTGCGAGCTGCCGGTCGGGTCCGGGTAGTAGTGCAGCGCCGTCAGTGCGGCGTTCCCCCCGTACGACGGGATGCGGGAGGAGTGCGCCCCGGTCAGGATGATCGGGTTGCCCTGCGTGTAGGTCACCCGCGCGTCGACGTACGCCGCTTCGACGTAGGTCGCCGTGTCGGTCGGGGTCGGGTCGTCCGGTGTGCCGAGCCGTGCCGGCTCGCTCGCCACGACCTGGCCGCTCCGGGCCACGACCGAGACGGTGTCCGACGCGACGTCGACCCGGATCGTCCGGTCCGTGTCCACGAGGCTGAAGTCGGCGGCGCGGGCCCACGCGAACGTCGCACTCGGGGCGTCGGACACGCCACCGTCACCCGGCGTGCGGTTCCGCGCCGGGGTCGACACGAGCAGCATCCCGCCGTCGACGCCTGCGGAGCGACCCCACACGGCGGTGGCGGCGGGGAGCTCCACCGTCGACACCGTCGCCGAGAGCGTCCCGATGGGTGCAGCGTCGGCGTCCGGGCTGGCGTACAGCGCGACGAGCTGCTCGTTCGGGGTCGCGATCTGCCAGCCGTTCTCGGGGTGGACGTCCGAGCCGTCGAGGAGCCCGGGGATCACCGCGTCGTGGAACGCGAGCGGCAACGCCGCGAGTTCCGCCGCCGACGGTGCCGCAGGCACGGCGGCGGGGGTCGGCGTCGGCGTCGGCTGCCGGGCGGCGGCGGTCGTCGGTGGGCTCGCCTGGTCGCGGTCCGGCACCAGGACGAGCCCGACGCACACGACGGTACCGACGAGGGCAGCACCGGCCACACTCGTCACGATCCACGTCCGCCGTCGCACCACGGGCCTCCTGTCCGGTCCTAGCGTTCCGTGACGCGGCCGGCCTCGACACGCCACTGGCGGTCCAGCCGGACCGTCTCCAGCATCCTCCGGTCGTGCGTGACCAGCAGCAGCGTGCCGTCGTACGAGTCGAGTGCCTGTTCCAGCTGCTCGATCGCCGGCAGGTCGAGGTGGTTCGTCGGCTCGTCGAGGACCAGGACGTTCACGCCGCGGGCCTGCAGCAGCGCGAGGCCGGCGCGCGTGCGTTCGCCGGGGGAGAGCTCGCCGGCCGCGCGGCCCACGTGGTCCGCCTTGAGACCGAACTTGGCGAGCAGGGTCCGGACCTCGGCGGTGGCCAGCTCCGGCACGAGTCCCTCGAACACCGCGGCGAGGGGCTCCGTGCCGGTGAACAGCCCGCGGGCCTGGTCGATCTCGCCGACCGCGACGCTCGATCCGGTGCTCGCCGTCCCGGCCGTCGGCGACTGCTTGCCGAGCAGGGCGCGGAGCAGCGTCGACTTGCCGGCGCCGTTGGGGCCGGTGATGCCGATGCGGTCCCCGCCGTCGACCTGCAGCGACACCGGACCGAGGGTGAAGTCGCCCTGCGTGAACGTGGCGTCGGACAGGGTCGCCACGACCGCGGAGCTCCTCGGCGCCTGGCCGATCGTGAACTCGAGCTGCCACTCCTTGCGGGGCTCCTCGACCTCGTCGAGGCGTGCGATGCGGGACTCCATCTGGCGGACCTTCTGCGCCTGCTTCTCGCTCGACTCCGAGGCCGCCTTGCGCCGGATCTTGTCGTTGTCCGGTGCCTTCTTCATCGCGTTCCGGACGCCCTGGCTCGACCACTCCCGCTGCGTCCGGGCCCGCGACACCAGATCCGCCTTCGTCGACGCGTACTCGTCGTAGGCGTCCCGCTTGTGCTGGCGGGCGATCTCGCGTTCTTCCAGGTAGGCGTCGTAGCCACCGCCGAAGAGCCGGTTCGACGACTGCGCGAGGTCGAGCTCGAGGACGCCGGTGACCGACCGCGCGAGGAACTCGCGGTCGTGGCTGACGAGGACGACCCCGCCGCGGAGGCCCGTGACGAACGCCTCCAGCTTCGCCAGACCGTCGAGGTCGAGGTCGTTGGTGGGTTCGTCGAGCAGGACGACGTCGAACCGGGACAGCAGCAGCGCTGCCAGTCCGACCCGTGCGGCCTGACCGCCGGACAGCGACGTCATGAGCGCGTCCGTGTCCACCGTCAGCCCGAGGTCCGCGAGGACGGCCGGGACGCGCTCGTCGAGGTCGGCCGCGCCCGACGCGAGCCACCGGTCGAGCGCGGTGGAGTACCGGTCGGCGGCGTCCGCCGGGGCATCCGGGTCCCCGAGGGCAGCCGCGGCGGTGTCCATCTCCGCGGTCGCCGCGGTGCAGCCGGTCCGTCGTCCGAGGTACCCGGTCACGGTCTCCCCGGCGACCCGCTCGTGTTCCTGGGGCAGCCAGCCGACGAACGCGTCGGCCGGGGCGAGCGACACGGTGCCCGCGAGCGGCTCGTCGACGCCCGCGAGGAGCCGCAGCAGGGTGGACTTGCCGGCGCCGTTCACGCCGACGACGCCGATCACGTCCCCGGGGGCGACCGTGAGGTCGAGCCCCTCGAACAGTGTGCGTGCGGCATAGCCGCCGGCGAGGCCCTTGACGACGAGCGTGGCGGTCATGGTGCAATCGTCCCATGGACGCATCAGTGGCCGTGGTCGGGCCGGGAGCCATCGGGACCGTCGTCGCCGCAGCACTGCACGCCGCCGGTCGGACGCCGCTGTTGTTCGGTCGGACGGCTCGGGACCACCTGGAGCTCGTGGACGCGTCCGGGCGGATCGTGGTGCCCGGGCCCGTCCAGACCGACCCGCGCGCCGTGACGGACCCCGTGGACGTCGTGCTCCTCGCTGTGAAGGCGACGCAGGTACCAGCGTGCGCGCCCTGGCTCGCCGTGCTCTGCCGACCGGGCACCGTGGTGTGCGTGCTGCAGAACGGGGTCGAGCAGGTCCGCTCCCTCGCGCCGCACGTCGCGGGTGCCGACGTCGTGCCGTCGGTGGTCTGGTTCCCGGCCGAGACGCAGCACGACGGCACCGTCTGGCTCCGTGCGACGCCGCGGCTGACCCTGCCGGACGGTCCCGGTACCGGAGCCCTGCTGCGCGCGCTGGACGGCACACGGGTCGAGGTCGACGTGGCGCAGGACTTCACGAGCGTCGCGTGGCGGAAGCTCCTGCAGAACGCCGTCGCCGGCCTCATGGTCCTCACCGGGCGTCGCGCCGGGATGTTCGCGCGGGACGACCTCGCGCGGCTCGCGCACGACTACCTGCGCGAGTGCCTGCTCGTCGCCCGCGCGGAGGGGGCGGACCTCGGCGACGACGTGCCCGACGCACTCGTCGAGCAGTTCCGGGGCTCGCCCGTGGACATGGGGACCTCGATCCTCGCCGACCGGATCGCGGGGAACCCGCTCGAGTGGGACGTGCGGAACGGCGTGGTGCAGCGACTCGGAGCGGCCCACGGCATCCCCACACCCGTGAGCCACGTGCTCGTGCCGCTCCTCGCCGCCGCGAGTGACGGACCGGGCTGATCCCGTGGCAGGATCTCCGGTGTGCTGACCGCGGTGTTCCTGCTCGTCGCCGGGGTCCTCGCCGGTGTGATCGGCACCGCCGGCGGCATCACGTCGCTCGTCGCCTACCCCGCGCTCCTCGCCGTCGGTGTGCCGCCCCTCGCCGCGAACGTCACGAACTCGGTCGCGTTGCTCGGCAGTGGTGCGAGCTCCGCCCTGCGCGCCCGATCGGACCTCGTCGGACACGGCCCGACCCTCCGGCGGTGGATGCCGATCACGGTGATCGTCTCCGCGGCGGGCGCGGTGCTGCTGCTCCTCACGCCGTCGCACCTGTTCGACCGGATCGTGCCGTTCCTCGTGGCGGCCGGGTCGGTGCTGCTCCTGGCGCAGCCGTGGATCGACCGGCGGCGCGGATCGGCCACGATGCGGCCAGGGGTCGCGACGACGAGCGTCTCGGCGGTCTCGCTCTACAACGGGTACTTCGGCGCGGGGTCCGGCGTGCTCATGATCGCCGTGATGCTCCTGGACGGGGAGCCCGTGCTGCACCGGGCGAACGCGCTGAAGAACGTGCTCCTGCTCGCGGCGGACGTCCTGCCAGCGGTGGCGTTCGCCCTGTCCGGGACCGTGGTGTGGGCGATGGTCTGGCCCCTCGGCATCGGGGCGGTCGTCGGTGGCCTGATCGGACCGAGCGTCGCGCGTCGCGTCCCGCCGACGCCGCTGCGCATCGCGATCGCCGTCTGCGGGTTCGTGCTGGCCGTGTACCTGTTCGTCGAGGCGTGACGCGGGGCCGTTCCGTGTCAGCGTCGGGCGTCCGCCGGCACGCCGGGATCACCGGGTCAGCGTCGGGCGTCCGCCGGCACGCCGGGATCACCGGGTCAGCAGCTCGATCCACTCCGCGCGCTCGGTGAGCAGGCGACGCTGCCGCGCGCGACCATCAGCGGTCGAGTGCTCGTCGCGTCGGCTGAACCGCAGGAGGTCGAGGAACACCACGGCCACGCAGGCACGGAACACCACCGGTTCGGCAGCGTCCGTCCCGGCGGCGACGATGCGCACGAGCGCGTCCTGGTCGACCCGGTCGTGGCTCAGCAGCGTCGCGAGGTCGAACGCTCGCGGCCCGCTACCGATCGCCTCGACGTCGACCACGCCGCTGACCGAGCCCCCGTCGAACAGGACGTTGGCCGGCCGGAAGTCCCCGTGCACCATGTCCGTGCGCGGCCACGTGGCGCGGTCCGCGTCCAGGAGGAGTCGGTCGCAGACGGCGAGCATCGGCCTGGGCGCGCCGGACTCCGCGCGGAGCCGTTCCCGACCCGCTCCGATCTGCTCCTGCAGGAAGTCCGTCCAACAGTGCTCCGGCGACGGGTCGATCCCGGCCTGCGACTCGACGACCGCGATCAGCGCCTCCGCCGTCGCCGTGTCCACGTCGTCGGACGTGTGCCCTGGGCACCACTCCTGGATCTGGTAGCCGATGCCCGCTCTCGTCGTTCCGGCGGTGAGCCACGCCGGCGTCGAGTAGCCCGCGTGCCGAGCGACGTCGACCGCGCCCCGGGCGGCGACGATCCGCGCCGCCCACTCCGCGTCCGCCGTCGTCTTCAGGACGGCGGCGGAGTCGTCCTCGGCACGGACCAGCCAGGCGCCGGTCTGCCGACCACCGTCGAGCCGTTCCGCGAGGTGCCAGCGCCGCCCCGTCACGGCCGACGCGTCGCGGAGCGCTGCCTCGGCCTGTGCGCGGTCCGTCGTCATCGGCGCACGCGTTCCACGATCGTCCGGGCGACCGCCGGCGCCGGGGTCGTGGTCGTGTCGACCACCTCGGCCGCGCCGCCCGTGCCGTTCAGCCATACGATCACGGCACCGACGCTAGCGCGACGCGGGTCGGGAAACCGGGACGTCGACGATCCGCTCGGCACCGACGACCGGGGCGAGCGTGCCGGCCGACGTGGCTGCGAGGTCCGCCACGAGGGTCGGGATCGCCGGCGCGGGGACCCACAGTTCGAAGGTCGCGGCCGTCCCGTACCGGGTCTCCGCCAGCGTCGCGCCGTGGTGCCGCACCCAGTCGCGCAGCACGTTGTCGACCCGCCCGGCATCCGCGTGCTGGACGTCCACGGTCACCGACGTCAGGGCTTCGCGGCGGACGGTCTCGGCACGGTCGAGTGCTTCGGACACCGACGTCGAGTACGCGCGGACGAGTCCGCCGGCACCGAGCTTGACGCCGCCGAAGTACCGCGTCACGACCGCCACGACGTCGGTCAGCTCGCGGCGTCGCAGGACCTCGAGCATCGGCACGCCAGCGGTGCCGGACGGTTCGCCGTCGTCCGAGGAGCGCGCCTGGTCACCGAGGACGCCGGTCACCATCGCTGTGCAGTTGTGCCGCGCGTCCCAGAACCGCTTCCGGACCTCGGCGATCGCCTGGTCCGCCGCGTCCGGGTCGGACACCGGGACGACGGTGGTGACGAACCGCGACTTCGTGATGACGATCTCGTGCTCGACCGTGGCCGCGATCGTGGACGGGTAGCGGCGGCTCACCCGTCAAGCGTACCGGCGCGGGGGTCCCGCTCAGCGGCGGGCAGGGACGAGGACCAGGGCGAATAGGCTCGGGAACCGTGTTCGAACTCCACCACCTCTCCGCGCAGGAACTCTGGGAGTGGATCCGCCGCGGCGACACCACGGCGCGCGAAGCGACCGAGCACTTCCTCGCCCGCATCGAGCGGTTGGACCCGGGACTCGGTGCCTTCGTGACGGTCACCGCGGACGCCGCGCGCGAACGAGCCGACCGTCTCGGCCACCTGGTGCCGACGTCGAGACCGCTGTGGGGCCTCCCGTCCGGTGACAAGGACCTGTACGACCGCGCTGGCGTGCCCACCGGATCCGGGACGGCGTCGTTGCCGGAGCGGCCGGCGACGGCCGACCACCCGCTCGTCGCGGCGCTCGACGCCGCCGGTGCGGTGAGCCTCGGCAAGACGGCGAGCCCGGAGTTCGGGATGTCGTCGTCGTCCGAGACGGTGCGCGGTGTCACGCGCAACCCGTACGACACGAGCCGGGCTCCTGGTGGGTCGTCGAGCGGCGCGGCGGTCGCGGTCGCGGCGGGACTGCTGCCGGCGGCGGTCGGCTCGGACGGCGGGGGATCGGTGCGGATCCCCGCTGCCGCGACGGGCCTCGTCGGGCTGAAACCGAGCCGGGGCCGCGTACCGTCGATGGCCGGGCGCTCGGGCGTGGGCGGGCTCTCGGTGGCCGGGCCGCTGACGCGCACCGTCGCGGACGCGGGCATGTACCTGGACGCGCTCGTGGCGCCGACGGGCCTCGACGAGCCCGCGCCGTACGCGCTCGTCACACCGGACGTCGGTGACGGGCCCTTCACCGCGGCGGCCGTGCGTGGCGAGGGGCGGTTCGTCCTCGGCGTGCTCGACGGGTCACCGTGGGACGACACGGTCGACGTCGTGGTCGATCCGGCGGCACGGGCGGCTGTGGACACCGCACTCCGGGCGCTCGGCGAGCTCGGCCACGGCATCGAGGACGTCGCCATGCCGCGCGTGCCGTACGCGTCGGCGTTCCGGGTCGCATGGGAGAGCTCTGCCGCGCGGCTGCCGTCCTTCCCCGGCATCGACCTGTCCGCGCTCACCCCGCTGGTGGCCTGGCTGGTCGCCAGGGGCCGGGCGCTGACGGGGACGCAGGTCCTCGACGCGATGACCGCGCTCGACCTGTTCTCGACGACGCTCATCGGCGCGTTCAGCCGCTTCGACGCCGTCGTCACGCCGACGCTCGCGCTCACCCCGCGTCCGCTCGGCTGGTACGGCGAGGACCCCGAGGAGGACTTCCGCCGCCAGTGTGCGTACTCGCCGTGGACGTCGATGGCGAACGTGGCGGGGCTCCCGGCGATCACGCTGCCGGTCGGGGTGACCGAGGACACGCACCCGGACGGCGGTGGGCTCCCGATGGGCGTGCAGCTCATCGGCCGGCCGGGTGGGGAGCGCACGCTGCTGGCGCTCGGCGCGCAGCTCGAGCGGCGCATCCGCTGGCAGCGGAGGCACCCGCCGGTCTGGTGAGGCCGGTCGGCACCGGCCCCGCCCGCGGACGCACCCAGACGGGAGGCTCGTGGCGGCCCCGCGCCGACCCTCCCGTCCGGCCCGTGTCAGGTGCTCCCGCCGCTTCGGTCTCGGCTCCCCGCCGGTCGGGTCTCGGCTCCTCGCCGGTCGGGTCGGCTCGTGACTGGTCACGACATCCCGTTGGTTGATCGTCGAGTGGTCGGGGGCCGTCGTCTGCGCTGCGCGCGGCCGACGACGTCCGACCACTCGACGTACGTGAGCGGGGTGTTGTGACCAGTGGGCGAGGGGCCAGGGGGCCAGGGGGCCAGGGGGCGAGGGACCAGTGGGCGGGCGCCCGCACGCCCGCGCGCCCGCGCGCCCGCGCGCTACGGGAGCGTGGGGGCGGCGTCGACCAGCGCGCGGGTCAGCGGGTGCGCCGGGGCGTCGAGCAGGGACACCGGACCGTGCTCGACGATGCGGCCGGACGACATCACCGCGACCGAGTCGCACAGCCGCTGCACCACGCCGATGTCGTGCGACACCAGGACGAGCGTCAGCCCGAGTTCCGCGGCGAGCGAGTGGAACAGGTCGATCACCCGCGCGCGGACGACCACGTCGAGGGCACTCATCGGCTCGTCCCCGAACAGGATCCGCGGCCCGTGCACCACCGCCCGGGCGATCGCGATGCGCTGCCGCTGCCCACCCGAGAACTCGTGCGGGTACCGGTCGGCAGCGTCGGCGGGCAGGTCCACCCGCGACAGCGCCGACGCCACGAGCGCCGCGTGCGACCCCGGGATCCGGAGCGCGCGCAGCGGCTCCCCGACGATCGCCCCCACGCGCATCCGCGGGTCCAGCGACGAGTACGGGTCCTGGAACACCACCCCGGTCTCGCGACGGAACCAGCGCATCGCGGCCGCGGACCCGGACGCGGTCACCGGACGACCGCCGGCCGACACGGTGCCTGCGGAAGGGGCCTCCAGTCCGGCCAGCAGGCGGACGAGGGTCGACTTGCCGGAACCGGACTCCCCGATGATCCCGAGCCGCGCAGCGTCGGGCACCGTCAGGTCCACGCCGTCCACGGCGGTGCGGACCGGGCCGGGCTCGAACGGGCCGCGGCGGGGGAGTCGGTACGTGCGGTGCAGTCCGACTGCTTCCAGGGCGGTCACGTGGTCCTCCTCGCGGTGGCGCGTGCGGCATCGACGAGTGCGCGCGTGGCGGGGTGCTGCGGGGCGGCGAGGAGGTCGGCGACCGTTCCCGTCTCGACGACCCGGCCGGCATCGAGCACGACGGCCGTGTCCGCGATCCGGGCGAGCACGGCGAGGTCGTGCGTGACGAACAGCACGGAGACGTCGAGTCCCTCGAGCAGGTCGAGGATCCGCGCCTCGGTCGTGACGTCGAGCGCCGTCGTGGGTTCGTCGGCGACGAGGAGGTCCGGCCGGCCGGCGATCGCCATCGCGATGCAGATGCGCTGCCGCTGCCCACCGGAGAGCTGGTGCGGGTACTGCCGGAGCAGCGACGCGGGATCCGGGAGCCCGACCTGCTGGGCGAGTTCGACCGCTGCGCGGTCGGCGGCCCGCCGGTCGAGTCCGCGGTGCAGTCGGAGCGGCTCGGCGATCTGCTTCCCGACGCGACGGAGCGGATCGAGCGCGGTGCCCGGCTCCTGGAACACCATGCCGATCCGCGCGCCGCGGAACGCGGCACGCGACCGGTCGGGCATCCCGACGAGCTCCTCGCCGTCCAGCCGGATGCTGCCGGTCACGTCGGCGCCGCTCGGCTCCAGGCCCATCAGCGCCAGCGACGTCATGGACTTGCCGGATCCGGATGCGCCGATCACGCCGACCCGCCGGCCGGGAGGCACGGTGAACGACACGCGGTCCAGGACCGTCCGCCCCGTGATGCGGACCGACAGGTCACGCACCTCCAGTCCGCCGGCCGCGGTCGCGTCAGTGGTCGCTGCGCTGGTCGCGTCGGTGGGCGTCATGCGATCCCCTCGGTCCCGGTCACCCGTGCGGAGTCCGTGCCCGGCACGGGGTCGGTGCCCGGTGCACGATCGGCGTCCCGCGCGGCGTCGCCCGTCGTCAGGCGCGGGTCGGAGGCGTCGCGGATGGCGTCGCCGAGCAGCGAGAGCGCCGCCACGACGAGGGCGATCGCCGCACCCGGCCACGTCGCGCTCCACGGGTGCACGCCGATGTACGTCTGCAGGTCGGACAACAGGCTGCCCCACGACGCCGTCCCGGAGCCCGCGCCGTAGCCGAGGTAGGACAGGCCCGCCTCGGCGAGGACCGCGGTCGCCATCGCGAGCGAGAGCTGCACGGTGAACAGCGGCGCGGCGTTCGGGACGAGGTGCCGGACGAGCACGCCCCACGGGCCGACGCCGGACGCCTTGGCTGCGACGACGTAGTCGCTCCTGGCGATGCGACGGATCTCCCCGCGGGCGACGCGGGCGATCGTCACGCCGAACGCCAGGCCGACCGACACGATGACGACGCCGAGCGACCCGCCGAAGATCGCGGTGAGGAGCATCGCCGTGAGCAGCGTGGGGAAGGCCACCAGGATGTCGAGGAGCACGGCCATGCCCTCGCGCACCCACCGCGCGGTGAGCGCCCCGATCGCCGTGAGCACGATGCCGACGACGCTCGCGATGACCCCGGACCCGACTGCGACGATGACGGTGGTGCGGGTGCCGGCGAGCAGGTAGCTCGCGATGTCGCGCCCGACCCCGTCGGTGCCGAACCAGTGCGCGCCGCTCGGCGGCTCCCACTGGTGGAACGGGTCCGTGCGGAACGGGTTCTCCGGCGTCCAGAACAGGGACACGACGGCGAGCACCACGAGCAGGCCGAGCACGACGACGGCGAACACGCCCGTCGGTCGGGCGACGATGCGGCGGAAGGCCGTCACGACGCCTCCCGCTGTCGGGGGTCGAGCGCACGGTGGACGACGTCCACGGCGAACCCGACCAGGAGCACCAGGCCGGTGAGGACGAGCAGTTCGGATTGCACCTTCGTGATGTCGCGGCGGCCGACGTCGGCCACGAGCATCCGGCCGACGCCCGGCAGCGAGAACAGCTGCTCGACGACGACCGCGCCGACGAGGAGTCCGGCGATCTGCACGCCGAGGACCGCCAGCACGGTGAGCGCCACGCTCGGCAGGCCGTGCCGGACGAGCGCGCCGTTCCGGGTCAGCCCGATCGCCGCAGCCGTCCGGACGTGGTCGGCGTCGAGCACCGACAGGGTGGCGGAGCGGGTGAAGCGGAGGATGACAGCGCCCTCGACCGCACCGATCGTCAGCGCGGGGAGCACCAGCGACGAGAACGCCCGTCCGGGTTCCGACCAACCGTCGAGCGGGAAGCCCTGCGTCGGCAACCAGTGCAGCGTCACCGCGAAGAGCGCGACGAGCAGCATCCCGGCCCACACGATCGGGACCGCGGCGACCGCCTGGGCGACGAAGGCGATGACCGCACCGCCCGCCCGTCGACGGAGCACGGCTGCGACGACTCCGAGCGGGACGCCGAGCACGAGGGCGGCGGCGAGCGACATGCCAGCGAGGGGGAGCGTCACGCCGAGCTTCTCGGTGATCTCCGGAGCGACTGCGCCGTCGGTGACGAGCGACCTGCCCAGGTCCCCGCGGAACACGCCGCCGATCCAGTCGAGGTACTGCACCACCACCGGGCGGTCGAGGCCCAGTTGCTGCCGGAGCTCCTCGACCTGCGCCGGGGTGGCCTGCGTGCCGGCGACGATCTGCGCGACGTCGCCGGGCAGCACGCGGAGCGTGGCGAAGATGATGATGCTCGCCACGAGCAGACCGACGACGAGCAGCAGCAGTCGCCCGACGAGGAACCGGGTCACGGAACGATGCTAGTTGGCTCGGTGCTCACTTCACCGCGAGCTTCGAGAGGTCGAAGCGCGAGTTCGTGCCGTCGAAGGGCACCCCGGTGACGCCCTTCCGGACGGCCGTGATCGACGTCGACGTGTACAGCCACTCGCCGGCCGCGTCCTCGCTGACGATCTTCGCTGCCTTCTTCAGGTCGGCCGCCTTCTCGTCCGCGCTGGTCGCCGCGACCGAGTCTGCGTAGAGCTGCTGCACCTCGGCGTTGTCGTACCCGAAGTAGTAGTCCGGGTTCGCCCAGTTGCCGAAGTCACGGGCCTCGACGTGGTCGACCATCGACAGCTGGAAGTCCTTCTTCTCGAAGACCTGCGAGAGCCAGGTGGCGAAGTCGACGCGCTTGACCGTCAGGGTGATCCCCACGTCGGCGAGCTGCGACTTCAGCACGTCGCCGATGGTCGACGGGTAGATGTTCGCGTAGGTCAGCGTGAGGTCGAGCTTCGGCGAGCCGGCCTCGGCCAGCAGCTTCTTCGCGTTCGACGGGTCGTACGCGTCGATGTCCGTCAGGTCCTCGTAGCCAGGGTCCAGCTGGGGGATCGGCCCGCCCTGCTCGACGCCCGTGCCACCGATGGCCTTGATGATCGCCTTCGAGTCGATCGCCTGCCGGATCGCCTGGCGCACCCGCTTGTCGGTGAACGGCGCGGCCTGGTCGTTGAACGCGAGCGTGTACTTGTCGGTCGTCTTGCCCGTGTGGAGCGTGATGTCCGACGAGTTCTGCAGCTGGCTCTTCAGCGTGCCGTCGACGGCGGTCTGCACGTCGAGGTCGCCGTTCGCCATCGCGTTCACGGCCGTCGAGGGCTGCGTGATGTACCGGAAGACGATCTTCGCGACCTTCGCCTTCGTGCCCCAGTAGTCCGCGTTCCGCTCGAACGTCAGGGAGTCGCCCTGCTTCCAGCTCGCGACCTCGTACGGTCCGGTGCCGTTCGCGGTGCCCGAGCGGTCGTTCTTCGCCGCCTTCTCCAGCACGAGGCCCGAGCGCCCGGTGAGGTTCCAGAGCAGGTCGGAGTCCGGCTTCGACAGCTTCAGGACGACGGTGTCCGCCGAGGGTGACGCGATCGACGAGACGTTCGCGAGCTTCGCCGAGTCGACGTACGACGCGTTGTCCTTGACCTGCTGCAGCGACCAGACGACGTCGTCCGCGGTGACGGGCTTGCCGTCCTGGAAGGTGGTGCCCTTGCGGAGCGTGAACGTGTACGTCAGGCCGTCGCTCGACACCTCGTGCTTCGACGCGAGCACGTCGTGGACGTCACCGTCGGCCGTGCGCCCGACGAGGCCCTGGTACACGTTGTCGATGAGGACCTGGTCGAGCGCAGCGCCCGACTGGGTGCGGATGTCGAGGCTCGTCGGCTCGAGGACCAGGCCGACCCGGACCGTGGCGTCGGTGCCGCCGGTCTCGTTCGACGATCCGGCGCAGCCCGCCAGCGCGATGCCGGTGACGAGTGCCACGGCGGTCGCGACCATCGCGGTGCGGCGGCGGCTGCGGGGGAGGGAGAAGCTCATGGGTTGTGGGTTCCTTCCGGCGCTGGAGCGACGGTCGTCGCGCGCGCTCGGAAGAGGCTACCGGCGCGCGGGGGTTTCTTCGATCCCGTGCAACAAACCGTTACGAGCCGCCCATTCCCGGATCGCCGTCGCGAGCTCGAGCGGTGCCTGCGTCTGCACCGCGTGCCGTGCCTCGACCGTGACGATCGTCGCGTCGGGGAGTCGTTCCGCGAACGTGGTCACCAGCTTCGGGGACACGTAGCCCCGGTCGCCGCGGACGAGCAGGATCGGCACGTCGAGCGCCTCCAGGTCGGGCCAGGCGTCCGCGAACCGACCCACCGAGGAGGTCCGTCCCTCCGGCAGGTGCGGGAAGTGGTGCCGTCGGACGAGCGTGCCGTCCTGACCGAGCCGGGTGGTGTGCCTGGCCTCGCGGAGGAGCACCTGACGGTCGTCACCGACACGGGCCTCGATCGCCCGGTCGACGACCTCGTCGAGGGACGTGAACGGCGGCTCCGACTCCAGCGCCCGCGCGATCCGGTCCACGGCACGCTGGGCGAAGTCCGGGGACATGTCGACGAGCACGAGTCCGGTGACACGTTCCGGAGCGGTGGCGGCGATGCGCGCCGCGAGGATCGCACCGAGGGAGTGGCCGACGAGGACCCCCGGCGGCACGTCGAGCGCGTCCATCGCGGCGAGGACGGTGGGTGCGGTCGCGGACGCCGCGTAGTCGGCGTCGTCCCGCCAGGCCGACCGTCCGTGGCCTGGTAGGTCCAGGGCGACGGCCGGCTGGCCGACGGCGATCGCCGTCTGGTCGAAACTGTGGGCGTCGATCCCGAGCCCGTGCAGGTAGGTGAGCCGAGCCTCCCGGCCCGGCACTGCCGGATCCTGCCACCGGATCGCGGAGACCGCGCCTCCCGTCGCGGTCCGGATCTCCTGCCGGGAGGCGCGGAGCGGCTCCGCCACGCCGCTCGCGCGGGCGAGGTCGGCCAGGTCGCGGAATTCGTCGTCGGAATCGGGCACGGGCGTCAGTCTCGCAGGTGGCCGCCGCCCTGGAGTCGTTAGGTAAGGCATGCCATACTCGAATCGTGGCAGCCCGGTACCGTGTCTTCTCCGTCCGCGTGGCAGCCGTCACCTCGCTCACCCCGCACTTCGTCCGGGTGACGCTGACCGGTGACGAGCTCGGCGCGTTCTCCTCGGTCGGGCTCGACCAGCGGATCAAGGTCGTCCTGCCGATCCCGGGGCTCGGGTTCACGGACCTGCCGGACGGCGAGGACTGGTACGCGGCCTGGCGTGCGCTGCCCGACGAGGCGCGGAACCCGCTCCGCACCTACACGGTGCGCTCGTTCCGCCCGGACGCCCACGAGCTCGACATCGACTTCGTCGCCCACGGTGACGCCGGTCCCGCGTCGCGCTGGGTGTCGTCGTGCCGGGTCGGCGACGAGCTCCGGATCGTCGGGCCCGCGGTGCCGTCGTCACCGGCGGAGCTGCCGACGGGTGCCGCCGAGTTCGCGCCCGGTTCCGCGAACCGGATCCTGCTCGCTGGCGACGAGACCGCCGCTCCGGCCATCTGCGCGATCCTCGAAGCCCTCGACGTCAGCACCGTCGGACACGTCTTCATCGAGGTGCCGACCGACGCGGACCGGCTGCCGGTCACCGCGCCCGCCGGGGTCGAGGTCCGCTGGATCGCCCGGAACGGCGCATCCCACGGCGTGCGGATGACGGACCAGGTGCACGCGTGGGCATCGACGGCGGTGGCCGGTGGTGCCTGTTCCTCCTCGGACGAGCTGGTGGACGTGGACGTCGACCAGCAGGTCCTCTGGGACATCCCGCCGGTGACCGACTCGCAGCTCTACGCCTGGATCGCCGGGGAAGCCGGCTGCATCAAGGAGCTCCGGCGGCACCTCGTGCGTGGCGTCGGGCTCGACCGCAAGCAGGTCGCGTTCATGGGGTACTGGCGGCACGGCAAGGCCGAGAACTGAGCGCCGCGGCTCCGTCGGCGGTGGCTGCTCCGGCCACGGCGCTGGGCGCCAGGGGCCTGACACTCGCCTACGACGACCGGGTCGTCGTGGACGGACTCGACGTCGACATCCCCGACGGGGAACTGACCGTCATCGTCGGACCGAACGCGTGCGGGAAGTCCACGCTGCTGAAGTCGCTCGCGCGGACGCTCAAGCCGACCGCCGGCACGGTCTACCTCGACGGTGCACCCATCTCGTCGTTCCGCCCGAAGGCCGTCGCGCGCCGCGTGGCGATGCTGCCGCAGACCCCGATCGCCCCCGACGGGATCACCGTCCGCGACCTCGTGTCCCGCGGACGCTTCCCACACCAGGACCTGTTGCACCCGACGTCCGGCTCCGACCGCATCGCCGTGCAGCGGGCCCTCGAACAGACGGACACGGTGTCGCTCGCCGACCGGGCGGTCGGAGAGCTCTCCGGTGGGCAGCGGCAGCGGGTGTGGATCGCCATGGTGCTCGCGCAGGAGACCGACATCGTTCTGCTCGACGAACCCACGACGTTCCTCGACATCGCGCACCAGTACGACGTGCTCGAGCTCGCGTCGACGTTGCACACGGCCGGTCGGACCGTCGTCGCGGTCCTGCACGACCTCAACCAGGCCGCGCGGTACGCCACGCACGTGATCGCGATGCGGGCGGGGTCGATCGTCGCGTCCGGTCCGCCGGCGTCGGTCCTGACGGCGGACCTCGTCGAGGACGTCTTCGGGCTGCCGTGCGTGGTCGTCCCCGACCCCGAGACGGGCACGCCCCTCGTGGTCCCGCGCCGCCCGCGCTGAAGCGCGCTGCGCGGGTCCCGTCCGCCGCGTTCGTGCCGTTCGCCATGTGTGCCCCGGCTGGTGTGCCCCGGCTGGTGTGCCCCGACTGGCCACAACACCCCGCTCAGCTTCGGCGAGTGGTCGAAGATCGTCGTCTTACAGCCGGGCGGGCGACAGTTCGTGGCCACTCGACGAACGCGAGCGGCGAGTCACGACCACTCGCGGGCGGGCGCGGGCGGCGCGGGCGCGGAGGGACTAGCGGTAGCCGCCGTCCTCCAGGCCCGCCTCGATCTCGAAGCGGTTGCGCTGAGGATCGCGGCCGGCGACCGCGTACAGGAACGGCATGAGCATGCCGTACCGGCGCCACTGCGACACGTGGACGCGTTCGTGCCGGAGCACCCGGTCGCCGTCGTTGTCCCTGGTGAGGTACACCGACCCGACGCACGTGCCGCCACGACGGAACACCCACCGTGGCAGTCCCGAGCACACGATCACCCCGTCGACGCGGCGGATCGGGCCGGTCGACAGCGGGACGCCGATCGACAACCCGACGAGCGTCGCGAACGCCCAGCCCGCCCACGACACGGGGGAGTCGAGCAGCGGGTTGCGCATCCGCTACTCCGGGCGGCCGTAGGTCTCGAGGAGGCGCAACCAGATCTCGTTCATCGTCGGGTACGCGGGGACGGCGTGCCACAGGCGGTCGAGCGGAACCTCTCCGACGACGGCGATCGTCGCGGCCTGGAGCATCTCCGCGACGTCCTGGCCGACGAAGGTCATGCCGACGACGACCCCGCGGTCCTCGTCGACGACCATGTTCGCGCGCCCCGTGTACCCGTCCGCCTGCAGCGCGGCGCCCGCGATGTTCCCGAGCTCGTACTCGACGGCGCGGACGTTCAGCCCCTGCTGCTTCGCCTTCGCCTCGGTCAGGCCGACGCTCGCGACCTCCGGGTCCGTGAAGGTCACCTGCGGTGCCGCGGCGTGGTCGGCCGTGGCGACGTGCGCGCCCCACGGCTCGGTGTGCAGCGGCGTGCGCTGGTACCGCGCGGCGATCGCCTCGCCGGCGGCACGCGCCTGGTACTTGCCCTGGTGGGTGAGGAGCACGCGGTGGTTGACGTCGCCCACGGCGTACAACCAGTCCGTCCCCGTCACGAGCATCGTGTCGTCGACGTCGAGCCAGTCACCCGCGGTGAGCCCGACGGACTCGAGCCCGAGGTCGGCAGTGTGCGGCGTGCGCCCGGTGGCCGCGAGGACCTCGCTGGTGATGACCGTGGTGCCGTCGTCGAGGGTGGTGGTGACGAGTCCGTGCTCGTCACGGTCGACGCGCGTCGGGTTCACGCCGGTGCGGACGTCGATCCCGGACTCGCGCATGGCGTCGGCGACGAGTTCCCCGGCGAAGGGCTCCATCCCACCCAGCAGCCCGTGGCGAGCGACGAGGGTGACCTTCGCGCCGAGGGACGCCCACGCGGTCGCGAGCTCGGTGCCGGCGACGCCGCCGCCGATCACCAGGAGGCTCTCCGGCACAGACTGGGCGCTCGTGCCCTCACGGGTGCCCCACGGCTTCGCGTCCGCGAGCCCGGGGACGTCCGGCAGCGCGTGCAGCGAGCCGGTGACGACGGCGACGGCTGCACGGGCGGTGTGGGTGGTGCCGTCGACCTCGATGGTCTTCGGGCCGGTGATGCGGGCGTGGCCGCGGACGAGGTCGATGCCGGCGGACTCCAGCCAGGAGACCTGCCCGTCGTCCTTCCAGTCGCTCGTGAAGGAGGTGCGTCGTGCGAGGACCGCCGCGGCGTCGAGCGAGCCCGTGACCGCCTCTGCCGAACCGGCGAGCCGCTTCGCCGCCGCGAGCGCGTGGCCACTGCGCAGGAGCGCCTTCGAGGGCATGCACGCCCAGTACGAACACTCACCGCCCACGAGTTCCGACTCCACGATCGCGACCGAGAGGCCGCGCTTGTGGGCGTAGTCCGCCACGTTCTCGCCGACAGCGCCGGCGCCGATCACGATGAGGTCGTAGTCCGTCATGCGGCCGAGCGTACGCGGAGCGGCATGAACCGGACCGAGTGCGGGTCGTCCCCCGGGCTACGCCACCCGGGCGGCCGCGCTCAGAGCCCCGACGGCCCGCAGGATGACGCCCATGTCGTCCACGGCACGGTCCGGGTCGACCGGCGCGAAGCCGGTGAGCGCCGCACCGACCAGCCGGCGTCCGCGCGTGGCTGCCTGGATCCGCTCGACGAGCGCCGCATCGTCGATGCCGAACGGAACGGGTTCCAGGAGCCCGTCGAGTTCGGACGGGTCGAGGACGTCGAGGTCGACGTGCACGTAGACCGAGTCGGCACCGGTCGCCTCGACCGCGGCGGCGATCGCGTCGGGAGTGGCCGCGTCGACGTCGAGGTGCGCGATGCCCGCCCTGGTGACGGCGTTCGCCTCGGCCTCGTCGATGCCCCGCGTGCCGGCGAGCACCACGGACGCGGGAGCGACGGTCGGCAGCGACGGGAAGAGCTCGGTCGGACGGTCGACCAGGATCCGGAGCGCAGCGGTCTCGGCGGCGATCGGCTGGGCACGGTTCAGCGCCCGGTAGCCACTCGACCCCGAGATCCGGACGAATGCGGTGCCTGGTTCGAGGGCGACACTGCCACCGAGTGCGCTCGACCCGTCGCCACCGATGACGAGCACCGGTTCGGATGCGATCGCGGTCTCCTCCGCCACGCGCTCCGCGACGTGGAGCACAGAGGTGTAGCGAGCGAGCGCGGTCTCGAGTCTGTCGCCAGCCCCGGTCGGGACGTCGATGACGGTGGTCGCGGTGCGGGGGAGATCGGCTGCTATGGCTGCGGCACCGTCGCCGAGGCGCATCGCACGCGACGACGCCGAACCCTGCCATTGACCGACGACGAGGAACTGCATCTCCTCAGTCTGTCAGGCGGGTCCGGCGTCGTCCGCAGTGCGTGGCCGGTTCAGCTCAGAGCGTCGACGAGCCGCCGGACTTCAGCGCGGCGAGACGTGCCTCGACCTCGGCGTCCTTGCCGACGTCCTCGAGGCTCTCGAACTGGGAGTCCAGGCTGGACGACTGGAGTTCCTGCTGACCGATGACCTTCGCCTCTTCGCGGCGGACCTTCTCCTCGAAGCGGTTGAGGTCGCTCGTCGGGTCGGTGATGTCGATGTTGCCGATCGCGTCGTTGACCTTCGACTGGGCTTCGGCCGTCTTCGAACGCGCCACCAGGCTGTCGCGCTTGGACTTCAGCTGCTCGAGCTTCTGCTCCATGTTCGTGATGCCGGTCTTGAGCTTCTCGACCTGCTCGTTCTGGGTGGCCAACGGGGAGGCGTTGTCCTTGACCTCTTGCTCGGCGGCGATCTGCTTGCCGATCGCGATCTTCGCGAGGTTGTCGAACTTGTCGGCGTCCTCGCTCTTGCCCGCTGCGCGGTACTTGTCCGCCGCTGCCGACGCGTTGAGCGCCTTCTGGCCCCATTCTTGCGCGGCCTTGACGTCTTCCTCGTTGTCCTGTTCGAGCAGGCGGAGGTTGCCGATGGTCTGGGCGACCGCGCTCTTGGCGTCCGCGATGTTGTTCGTGTAGTCGCGCACGAGCTGGTCGAGCATCAACTGCGGGTCTTCCGCGTTGTCGATGAGCTGGTTGATGTTCGCCCGGACGAGCGTTGAGATGCGACCGAAGATCGACTGCTTTGCCATTGCTGTTTCCCCTTCTTGGGATGGTGGTTGTGCCGTGCGAGGTGGTGCGACTCAGCGGATCTGCTCAGAAGCGACCTCCGCCCGAGAAGCCGCCGCCGCCTCCTCCGCCTCCGCCGCCGAAGCCCCCGCCTCCGCCTCCGCCGCCGAAACCGCCCCCGCCGAACGACCCGCCGCCGTAGCTGCCGCCGCGGCCGCCGAGGAGCCCGCCGAGGATGATGCCGGTGACGAGGCCGCCGAGCTGGGCGCCGTTCCCGCCGCCCCCGCCGCCTGCGCCGGGCCACCCGCCCATGTCGTTGCCGGCTTCGTCCATCGCCGCCGCCGCGTACTGCTCGGCGGCGCGGGCCGCCTGCAGCGCCCGCTGCGGGTCGGTGGTAGCGAGCTGGACCGCGTCGTCGAGTGCCCGTTCCGCCTCGGACAGGCGGGTCCGTGCCGTCGGGCCGACGCCACCACGACGAAGCGAGATGAACTCGCGCGCCTGACTGATCCTGGTCCGGGCGTCGCGGAGCGCCGCGTCGAGCGCCTGCATCGCGCGTTGGTTCTGCTCCTCGGCACCGCGGGCCGAGGCGAGCGCGGCGTCGATGGCGGTGTTCGCCTGCGTCAGTGCGTCGACCGCGGCGATCGGGTCCTTCGGGTCGAGGCGTTCTCGCAGCACGGTCTCCGCCGTGACGACGGCCGACGCGAGGTCTGGTCCGCCGGTCTTCATGGCGCGGGCCGCCGCGACGTCGCCCTCGATGTCGAGGCGCATCGCGTCCACCCGAGCGGTCGCTTCACGGAACGACGCCTCTGCGCCGGTCGCCGACGCGCTGAGTTGCTGCACCTGCGCGAGCGCGTGCTGGGCGTCCCGGACGGCGACGACGGCTTGGCCCTTGTCACCGCTCGAGATGGCGGCGTCTGCTGCCTGCGATCGTTCGGTCGCGTACTCGAGGACCTGGCGCGCCTGGTCGACACTGTCGGCGACGGTCGCGAGCGTGCGGCCGCTGTAGGTGCTCCTGATCCGTTCGAGCGATGCAGCCGCATCGGTCACCGTCGCCGGGGCGGCGCGGACCGCTTCGCCGAGGGACACGGCCGCCGCCTCGACGCCGTCTTCCAGCGATCGGAGCTTGTCGAACGAGTCGGTCTGTTCCTCGATCGCGGCGTGGGCCTGCTCGCAGATCGCGATGATCTGGTTCGACCAGTCGGCCCGCTGCTGGGGGGAGTCCGGGATCTCGTCGTCGAGCTGCTGCTGGAACGTGAACGCCTTGCGGACGTTCTTCTGCGCGGTGGCGACGGCATCGGCGAAGGGCTTCGCGGCGTCGGGGCCGAACTGGGCCGTCGCAAAGCCGACCTCTTGTTCAGCGGTCCGGAGCTCGTCGTCGATGGTCACGAGCGCGGCACCCGCTGTGCGCTCGAGGTCCGCCAGGGACGCCTGCTGCGCCTTGGTCGCGGCGGCGGTCCTCCGCTTGTTCCGCGTCCGGATCACGAGCACGATGACGACGATCGCGACCACCACGACGAGCAGCAGGATCCAGAGCCACGTGAGGTTCGGCGGCTGCTGCGTCTGGGCGAGTCCGTTCGCGAAGGCGGTGGCAGCCCCTGCCCAGTCGTCCGCCTTGAGCTTGGGGAGCAGGTCGTCGTTGACGGCTGACTCGACGTCGCCGGAGCTGATGGAGGTCTCGTTGGTCTGCTGGACGTCGTAGTTGCGCTCGTCCACCGCGATCGAGAGCAGGATGCTGTCGTTCTGGATCTGGTTCTTGCTCATCACCGCGTCGCCCCATGCGCCGTGGTCGGTCGGGTCCGTGAACTCCGGCACGAACACGACGTAGAGCTGCGTCTTCGTCTCCGAGTAGAGGTCCTGCACCGCCTGCTCGACGTCGGACTGCTGCGACGACGTCAGCGCATCGGCGTCGTCGAGGACGTACGCGCCATCGAGGCCGACCGGCGCGGTCGCCCGAGCCGCGGTCGCCGGCGCGAGCACCAGCAGGGCGGTGATCGTCGCCGCAGCGAGTCGCGCTGCCCAGCGCCTGGACGTCCCCCTGCCCGTGGTCGACCCGATCCTGCTCGATCCGCCCTGGACCGCTCGCATCCGTCCTCCGTCCGTCGGCGGCACCGTCCCGACCGTCCCGGCGCATCCCCGGAACGCCGCGGAAGGGCGCCGTCGCCCGGAGTCTATCCAGGCAGCGCAGCACTCGTCCGGGAAGCGTCGCACCTGTGGAGAACACTCACGGGGGACGCCGTCTGTCCCCCGATCGGGGTAGTATCCGCGGTGACCGTTTCGACGACGAAAGGGGTCGACGATGGAACGAACGACCAGCACCGAAGTAGTCCCGCTCGAGGACGGCTTCCACCGCGTCTCGACGCCCGCCAGCGGGGTGATCGGGTTCGTGCGCGAGCACGACGGCCGGTACGAGGTGCTCCGCGGACGCGTGCGCCAGGCCACCCGCTCAGAGGGGCTGTACTCGACGATGAACGTCGCACTCATCGCACTGACGCACGCCTGATCACCGCGGACTCACCCAGACACCGCAGGACCTCCGAGACACCGCCGCATCCGGCGGTGTCTCGCTGTGTTCGCAGGAGGTCGGTACGCGCGGTCGTATGGTGCGTGTGTGGGTGATCCGGGCCTCCAGACCGTGTCGGTGCGCGTCAGCGCGCCCGGCGTGACGCGGACGGCCGACCGGGAGGCTCTGCTCGCGTTCGTCGCGGAGGTCACCGGAGCGGACCCCACGACGGTTCGCGGCGGGCGCCGTTGCGCGCACTGCGGCAGCACCGCGCACGGGCGGCCGTGGGCCGCGGTGGAAGGCCGGGCAGCACACACCCGGATCGGCGTGAGCCTGTCGCGGACGGACGGCGCCGTGGCACTCGCGGTCGGTCCTGCAGCGCTCGGCGTCGACGTGGAGCGTGTCGGACGGGTGGCCGCGGCGCCCCTCGACGCGTTCACGGCGGGGGAGCGCGCGCGGTCTGCGGGCGATGCGGCGCTCCTCGCGGCGTGCTGGGCCGGCAAGGAAGCCGTCCTGAAGCGCGACGGCAGGGGCATGCGCGTCGACCCCGGCGCGGTCGACGTCGACGTGACGACCGGGTCGGCCGCCCTCGAGGGGGTGGCGCATCCGGTATCCCTCGTGCGCCTCGAGGAGGACCTCGTGCTCGCCGTCGCAGCGGACGGGGTGCCGCTGGAACTCGAGGACCGCCGCTAGGGGAGCTCCGGGACGCCCGGGTCGTCGATCCACGGTGCGACGACGGCGTCGATCGCCGTCACCGATCGGTCGGACGCCGTCGCGAAGGCGTCCAGCACGTCGGACGGCGCGACCGTGCCGTGGCGGTGTCGCTCGGTGATCGTGCGCAGCCCGGCGAAGAACGCGTCGTCGCCGATGGTCCGACGCAGTGCGTGCAGTGCGAGTGCGCCGCGCTTGTAGACCCGGTCGTCGAACATGTCCTTCGGCCCGGGGTCCGCGACGACGAGGTCCTCCGGCTGGTCGAGCAGTCCGGCGCGGTGCTCGTCGGCCAGCCGATCGGCGTCGTCACCGCCGCGGTGCTCGGACCAGAGCCACTCCGCGTAGCAGGCGAAGCCCTCGTGCAGCCAGATGTCCCGCCACCGTCCGAGCGTCACGGAGTTGCCGAACCACTGGTGCGCGAGTTCGTGGGCGATGAGTCGATCGGTGCCGTGCTCACCGTCGACGTGGTTCCGGCCGAAGACCGCCAGCCCGTGGGCCTCGAGCGGGATCTCGAGCTCGTCGTCGGTCACGACCACGCCGTACGCGGGGAACGGGTACGGCCCGAACCGGTCGGCGTAGAGCGCGAGCATGTCCGGCACCTGCCCGAAGTCGGTCTTCGCCGCAGCGGCCAGGTCGGCCGGGTGGTGCAGCGTCACGGGGACGTCGGCACCGCGGATCGCGTGCGTCCGGTAGCGCCCGATCTGCACGGTCGCCAGGTAGGTGGCCATCGGGTCGGTCGTCGCGTACGTCCACCTGGTGCCGCGGCCGGTGCGCTCCTTGCCGAGCAGCTCGCCGTTCGCAACGACGTCGTACCCGGTCTCGCACGTGATCTCGAAGCGGTAGGTGGCCTTGTCGTCCGGTCGGTCGTTGCACGGGAACCACGACGGCGCACCGGTGGGCTGGGCGGCGACGATGACACCGTCGGTCAGTTCCTCCCAGCCGATCTGGCCCCACGGGCTCCGGAGCGGTCGTGGGGTGCCGCGGTACCGGACGTGCACGGTGAACTCGGTGCCCGACGTGATCGGGGTCGCCGGCGTCACCGTGCACTTGTGGACGGCGGTGGTCGTCTTCCGCGCACGCTGCCCGTCGATGTCGACCCGATCGACCGACAGCCCGTGCAGGTCGACGACGACCTTGTCCAGGTCCTCGAGGGCGGTCGCGGTGATCGTCGCGGTGCCGTCGAGCCGGTTCGTCGCGACGCGGTAGTCGAGCCGGAGCTCGTAGTGGTCGGCACGCCAACGACGGTCTCCACTGTGCGGGGTGTAGGGGTCGGCTGCGTTCGTCGGCTTCACGGTGCCGTCGAGTCTGCCACGCGGGCGGACGGCCCATCCCAGGCGGAGTCCCCGGGGGAGTCCTCCCACGGCGCGATGGGGTTCCCTGCCCAGCGGGTGCCTCCAGGGACCTGCTCGCCGCGCATCACCAGGGACGCCGGTGCGACGGTGGCTCCCGGGCCGATCCCGGCGGCGGGCAGGACGACGCTGTGCGGCCCGAGGGTGCCGCCGGCGTCGACGCGGACCTCCTCGAGCTGCATGACGCGGTCGTGGAACAGGTGCGTCTGCACGACGGTACCGCGCGCGACGGTCGCCCCGGCACCGATCGTGACGAGGTCGGCCTCCGGCAGCCAGTACGTCTCCAGCCAGGTGCCCCGCCCGATCGTCGCGCCGAGGCTCCTGAGCCACGCGGCCAACGCCGGCGTCCCCGTCGCCTGCTCGGCGAACCACGGCCGTGCGACGGTCTCCACGAACGTGTCCTGCACCTCGTTCCGCCATACGAAGGACGACCAGAGCGGGTGTTCCGTGGCGGTGATCCGCCCGACGAACGCCCACTTCGCGATCGTCGACACGATCGCGGCAACGGCCCCGGCGACGATCAGGACGGGCGCGGCGAGGAGGACCGTCCACCCGATCCCGACGGCCGACCACAGCGCGACGAGGGAGGCGCCGACACCGAGTGCGATCGCCGCGGAGACCATCGGTGCGAGCACCCGCAGCACCTCCCAGCAGCCGCGGGCGACACGGAGGCGCGCCGGCGGACGGAAGGTGCGCTCCTCGTCGAACGTCGTCGCGGCACGTCGGAGCCGGACCGGCGGGGAGCCGAGCCACGACGACCCGCGCTTGGCCTTCTTCGGCACGGCGGAGAGCACCGCGACGAGCGCCTCGCGCGGGACGTTGCGCCCGGCGCCGGTCATGCCGCTGTTGCCGAGGAACGCGCGACGCCCGACCTTGGACTTCCCGATGGTGACCCGGCCACCGCCGAGTTCGTACGTGGCGACCATGGTGTCGTCGGCGAGGAACGCCCCGGATGCGATCTGCGTGAGGGAGGGCAGGAGGAGCACCGTGGAGATCTCGGTGTTGCGACCGACCCTGGCACCGAGGAGCCGGAGCCACAGCGGCGTGACCAGGCTCGCGTACAGGGGGAACAGCAGCGTCCGTGCCGCGTCGAGGACCCGCTCGGTGCACCACGCCTGCCAGCCGATCCGGGAGCGGACCGGGTGCCTGCCCTCGTGCAGGGCGATCCCGAGCAGCCGGACGACCGCCACGACGAGCCCGGCGTACACGGTGCCGGCCACGATCGTCGCGAGGGGGACCACGGCGAGGGCGTGCAGCACGGCGGCGCCGAGCGACGTGGCGCGGCCGACGATCGCGACGGCGACCAACAGGCCGACCGCGACGCCGACCACCGGCAGACCGGCCACGGCCACCGACCCGGCCCCGTACGCGACGAGCCAGCGACGACGGGCCGGGGGACGGGCCTCCCGGTCGTGCCTGGCCGAGCCGACGCGTTCCGCCGGCGATCCCGCCCAACGCTCCCCGTCCGGGACCCGCCCGGCGACGGCGGAGCCGGCCTCGATCTCGGCACCCGCGCCGACCGCTGCGCCCGGCATGAGCGTCGTGCGGCTGTGCACGACCGCGTCCGAGCCGACCTGGACGCGCCCGAGTCGGAACACGTCGCCGTCGACCCAGTGGCCCGCGAGGTCGACCTCGGGCTCGATCGACGCACGCTTGCCGATCGTGAGCATGCCGGTGACCGGCGGCAGCGTGTGCAGGTCGACGTCGCGGCCGATCGTCGCACCGAGGGCCCTGGCGTAGTAGCTGATCCACGGGGCGCCGGCGGTGGACGGGCCGTCGACGGCCTCGGCGATCCGTTCCGCGAGCCAGACCCGGACGTGTACCGATCCGCCGCGCGGGTGGTCTCCCGGTCGGACGCCGAGCAGCACCAGCCGGACCAGGGCGACGGTGAGCGCCATCTTCCCGATCGGGGTGACGAACACGAGCAGTGCGAGCACCAGCACCGGGACCGGCAGTGCCGGCAGGAACGGCAGCGTGGTGACGTGCAGCACCCCGGCGACGAGCGCCGTCCACGTCAGGACCCGCAGGCCGCGGAGCAGCTGCACCGGGAGGCCGAGGAGCGTCAGGGTCAGCCCCGTCGCCGGCGGTGTCGGACGGACGTCGCGCGAGGCGGCGGCGACCGGTCCCGATGCGTCGAGCGCATCGGCCAGCGCGCCGATCCGCGGGTGGTCGTACACGTCGGCCACGGTCGTCGTCGGGTAGCGCTCACGGATCGCGGACACCAGCTGCGCGGCCGTCAGGGACCCGCCGCCGTGGGCGAAGAAGTCGTCGTCCTCGCCGGTGACGGGCACGCCGAGGATCGCGGCCCAGCGCTCGGCGATCCAGGCGACCGTCGGCGGGAGCACCGCGGTGTCGCCGCCGGCGGGACCGGTCAACGGCCAGGGGAGCGCCGCACGGTCGACCTTGCCGGACGTGCGGGTGGGCAGGGAGTCGACGACGGCGAGGAACGGGACGAGCGCCGCCGGCAGCTCCTCGCGGAGTCTGGCGTTCGCGGCCGCGGTGTCGATCGTCGCACCGGCGACGGGGGCGACGTACCCGACGAGGACCTGGTTGCCCGCGGGGGTCCGCTGCACGACGGCGGCACCGCCCGCGACGTCGTCGAGGGCCTGCAGCGCGGCGTCGATCTCGCCGAGTTCGATGCGGCGGCCGCCGAGCTTCACCTGGTCGTCCGCACGACCCTGGAACACGAGGCCCTCCTGGTCGTACCGGACCAGGTCGCCGCTCCGGTACGCGCGCTCCCACCCGAGCGACGGGAACGGCGCGTACTTCTCGGCGTCCTTCGCCGGGTCGAGGTACCGGCCGAGTCCGACGCCGCCGATGACGAGTTCGCCGACCTCGCCCGGCGCGACCCTGGCGCCCGCCGGGTCCACGACGGCGAGGTCCCAGCCGTCGAGGGGCAGGCCGATGCGGATCGGTGCCGACCCGTCCATCAGGGAGCCGCACGCGACGACGGTGGCCTCGGTCGGACCGTAGGTGTTCCAGACCTCGCGGTCCCTGGAGGCGATGCGGGCAGCGAGCTCCGGCGGGCACGCCTCGCCGCCGAAGATCACCAGGCGGACCTGCTCGAGGGCGTCGTCCGGCCAGAGCGCCGCGAGGGTCGGGACGGTGGACACGACGGTGATGCCGTGCACGATGAGCCACGGACCCAGGTCCACGCCGGTCCGGACGAGGGAGCGGGGCGCCGGCACCAGGCACGCGCCGTGCCCCCACGCGAGCCACATCTCCTCGCAGGACGCGTCGAACGCCACGCTCAGCCCGGCGAGCACGCGGTCCCCTGGCCCGATCGGTGCGCGCTGCAGGAAGATCCGCGCCTCGGCATCGACGAAGGCCGCTGCGGAACGGTGGGTGACCGCGACGCCCTTCGGGACGCCGGTGGAGCCGGACGTGAAGATGATCCATGCGTCGTCGTCGATGGTCGGAGCCGCCGTCGTCGGCGCCTGGTCCCCGTCGCCGCCGACCGGGATCGCGGCGCCGTCGCGGGTGCGCAGCACCCCGCCCGCACCGATCACGCCGACGACGCCGGCCTCGCCGAACACCAGCGTCGCGCGCTCCTCGGGGTCGTCCGCGTCCACGGGCACGTACGCCGCACCGGCAGCGAGCACCGCGAGGATGGACAGGTAGAGGTCACGGCGGCCGGACGGGACGCGAATGCCCACCCGGTCGCCCCGCCGGACACCGCGGGCCGCGAGGTCGTCCGCTCGCTCGCGCACCAGCGACACGAGCGTCCGGTAGTCGATCGTCCCGTCCGGGTCCTCGAGCGCCAGCGCCTCCGGGTGCGCGTCCGCGGTCGCGGTGAGGACGTCGAGCAGCGTCCGCGGGTCGGCGGCGAGGTCGCCGCGGGCGAGTTCCCGCTGCGGGTTCCCGGTGACGATGGGCATCGCGTCCTCTTCCCGGTCGTGGACTGGTCGACCGGCCGGTGATCCTAGGGGGCGGAGGTGTCGTGCTCGGAAACACCCCGGACGCCGAGGGCGACCCTGGCGTCGTCGAGCGCCGTCGCGAGTCCGATCGAGTCGTCGAGCCCGTGCAGCGGCGACTCCGTCCGGCCGTCCGACACGTACCGTGCGAGCGCTGCCGCCTGCCACGCCAGACCCTGTCTGCCGCGGAGCCCGGTCGGTTCGGACCACCGGTCCTCACCGGCCGCGTGGTGCAGCACGAACGAGGCGGGGAAGACGAAGTGGTCGGTGTACCGAACGGTCGCCTCGGTGCCCGCGACGACGGCGAGACCGGGCGTCCACGCCGTCATCGACGTGGTCACCACGGACTGCGCGCCGCCGGTGGCCGTCGACACGGTGACGGACTGGAGGTCCACCCCGCGATCCGAGACCGCTCCCGTCGTCCGGCTGGTCACCGGGGCACCGGTGGCGAAGCGGGCGAACCAGTGGCCGTAGACGCCGGCGTCGAGGAGCGCGCCTCCGCCGGCCTCCGGATCGAACATTCGGTCTGCCGGGTCCGGCTCGTGCGGCCAGCCGACGTCGACGGTCGCCAGGTGGACGTCGCCGAGGACACCGTCCGCGATGAGCTGCGCGATGACGGTGGTGCCCGGGAGGTACCTGGTCCACATCGCCTCCATCGCGAGCACCCCGGCGCTGCGGGCCGCGTCGGCGAGGCGTCTGGTGTCCGCGGCCGAGGTCGTCATCGGCTTCTCGACGAGGACGTGCTTGCCGGCGGCGATCGCGAGGAGTGCGTGTCCGAGGTGCTGCGGGTGTGGAGAGGCGACGTAGACGACGTCGACCGCGGGGTCGGCGACGAGTGCCTCGTACGAGCCGTGCACGCCGTCGACCCCGTGTCGGGCGGCGAAGGCGGCTGCGCGTTCGGGGGAGCGGGACCCGACGGCGACGACGCGCTGGTCGGAGTTGGCGTGCAGGGTGCTCGTGAAGTCGTGTGCGATCTCGCCGGGCCCGATCACACCCCAGCGGAGTGTCGGCCCGCCTCGGAGCGGCTCAGCGGTGTGCACCGGAAACGAGAACATGCACGGACGCTACCGCGACCGGTGGGTCCCGCCCCGGAGGTGACCACGGGTGAGACTGGTGCGTCCGCCCCGGAGGTGACCACGGGGAACGGTCGCGGCCTGCCGCGATGTCGATCGCCGCTGACTGAGCGAAGCGAAGACATCGGCCTGATCGGAAATGTCACTGTGCCCCCAGGAGGATTCGAACCTCCGCCCCTGCCTCCGGAGGGCAGTGCTCTATCCCCTGAGCTATGGGGGCCCTGGGTGGGAACAACCGTAGCAGGTCCCGACCCCGCCCCGGGACCACCGGCTGCACCCCGGGCGTGCCCGACTTCCGCCATGATCGTCCCATGCAGCCAGGAGCGCGTCCCGTCCTCGCCGTGGTCGACGTCAGCGACGCCGACCGACACGATCCCGCGTTCCACGACGCCCTCACGACGCTCACCAGGCGTGCCGTCGAGGTCGCCCGCGCCGCGGGGTGGGAGCCGCGTCGGGCGGCCGCCGAGCAGCTCGGGCCCGCTGGACTGCGGCGGGCGCTGGCGGACGCCGACGGCGTGCTCGTGATGGGCGGCGAGGACGTCGCCCCGGCGCACTACGGCGGCCCCGAGGACTACGAGGGGCGCGGGCAGCACTTCGCCGTCGCCGACCTCGCGCAGATCGAGGCGGTCCGGGCGGCGGTCACGGACGGGCTGCCGACGCTCGGCATCTGCCGTGGCATGCAGGTGATCAACGTGGCGTTGGGTGGCGACCTGGTCCAGCACCTCGAGCACGGCGGGCACGTGGCGCCGGGGGACCCCGCGGAGAGCATGGTCGACCACCGGGTGTCGGTGGCGGCGGGCAGTCGGCTCGCAGCGGCGCTCGGATCCGAGGAGCTCGACGTGCGGTCGTCGCACCACCAGGCGGTCGGGCGGGTCGGCGACGGACTCCGCGTGGTCGCCACCGCGCCGGACGGCACGGTCGAGGCGGTCGAGCACGAGACTGCGCCGCTCTGGGCGGTGCAGTGGCACCCGGAGGACTCCGGTGCCCGTGGCACCGCGCTCCGCGACCTGCTGGTCGCGATGCTGCCGTCACGCGACTGACGTCCGACGGGAGGCCCGTGGCGGTCCGGCGCCGCGCCTCCAGTCGGTCCGACCCGCGTCAGCCTGCCGGGGTCGCGGTCGAGGAGGCGGCCGGCGCGAGGGCCTGGCGGACGGCGTCGACGACCGGCTGGGCGGAGCCCGGCTCGGTGAACAGTGTCGAGGACGTGGTGATCCAGTACGGGTCGGCGAACGCGTCGGCGCGGCCGACGTCGTCGGTCAGGGCGAAGTACCCCTCCACGCGGTAGGTCGGCACCGACCCGCCGCGTTCGTAGAGTGCGTCCTTGAGGTTCGTGAGCGACTTCTCAGGCAGGTCCGCGACGGCCAGCGTGATCGTCATGGACTCGTCCGACACCTCGTGGAAGACGCAGACGCGGCCGCGCTGCTGGGCGATCTTCGCCGCTGCCGACCCCTTCTCCGGAGTCGCGGACGCGTCGAGTTCGAACTGCTTCCCGTACACGGCGAAGGTGGTGTCCGGCACGAGCTCGGCACACGTCTGGCTGATGCGCTTGCCGATCGGGGCGGCCGTGGCGCTCGCACTCGGAGCCGTCGTCGGGGTCCGCGTGGGGGACCCGCCGGAGTCGCCGCCGGAGCAGGCGGCGAGCACGAGGGCTGCGGGGACGGCGAGCGCGGCGACGCTGATCGCCCGGGCGGATCGTCGGGTGGTCATGCGGACATGATGCTGCACGTCGCCGGGTGCGACCGGTGGGTCCTCGCTCGCCCGGTAGACTCGTGCGCCGTGACTCCTGCCGAACTCTCCGCCGCGTACCTGTCGATCCTGACCGGGATCGTCGAGCGCCGAGGCGCGTCCGACACCGTGACCGTCGAGGAGTCGCACGTCGCCCTCGAGCGCCCCAAGAACCGGGCGCACGGCGACTGGGCGTCGAACGCCGCGATGCAGCTCGCGAAGCGCCTCGGCACGAACCCGCGGGAGCTCGCGACCGAGATCGCCGGCGAGCTGACCGAGCTCGACGGTGTCGCCTCGGTGGACGTCGCGGGCCCCGGCTTCATCAACATCACGCTCGAGGCCGCGGCGGCCGGCGAGATCGCCCGCACCATCGTGGAGTCCGGCGAGTCCTTCGGGCACGGCGACCTGTACGACGGGGTGCGCATCGACCTGGAGTTCGTGTCCGCGAACCCGACCGGACCGATCCACATGGGCGGTGTCCGCTGGGCGGCGGTCGGCGACAGCCTCGCCCGGGTCTTCCAGGCGCAGGGCGGCCTCGTCACCCGCGAGTACTACTTCAACGACCACGGCAGCCAGATCGACCGGTTCGCCCGGTCGCTCGTCGCATCGGCGCTCGGGGAACCGGCACCGGAGGACGGCTACGGCGGCGCGTACATCGCCGAGATCGCGGCCCGCGTGCTCGCCACCTTCGACGGGGACGTCCGTGACATCCCCCGCGACGAGGCGCAGGAGATGTTCCGCCGTGAGGGCGTGGACTTCATGTTCGCCGACATCAAGCAGTCGCTCCACGAGTTCGGCGTCGACTTCGACGTCTACTTCCACGAGAACTCGTTGCACGAGTCGAAGGCCGTCGAGCGCGCCATCGAGCGCCTGCAGGAGCAGGGCCAGATGTACGAGGCCGACGGCGCCCAGTGGCTCCGCACGACCGACTTCGGCGACGACCGGGACCGTGTCGTCATCAAGTCCGACGGGGAGCCCGCGTACATCGCCGGCGACCTGGCGTACTACCTCGACAAGCGCGAGCGCGGGTTCGAGCGGAACCTCATCATGCTCGGCGCGGACCACCACGGCTACGTCGGCCGCATGATGGCGATGTGCGCCGCGTTCGGTGACGAGCCGGGCAAGAACCTCGAGATCCTCATCGGCCAGATGGTCAACCTGCTGAAGGACGGCCAGCCGTTCCGGATGTCGAAGCGCAACGGCACGATCGTCTCGATGGAGGACCTCGTCGAGGCAGTCGGTGTCGACGCCGGCCGGTACGCGCTCGTGCGGTTCGCGATCGACACCGCGATCGACATCGACCTCGACCTGCTGACCAAGCGCACCAACGACAACCCGGTGTTCTACGTGCAGTACGCCCACGCCCGTACGCAGTCCGTCGCGCGGAACGCCGCGGCCTCGGGTGTCGACCGTTCGGCGTTCGACGCGTCGCTCCTCACGCACGACACCGAGGGTGCGCTCCTCGGGGCCCTCGCCGAGTACCCGCGCGTGGTCCGGCAGGCCGCCGAGCTCCGGGAGCCGCACCGCATCGCGCGGTACATCGAGCAGCTCGCCGGCCTCTACCACCGCTGGTACGACGCCTGCCGGGTGACGCCGCTCGGGGACGAGGACGTGACCGACCTGCACCGCACGCGGCTCTGGCTGAACGACGCGACGGGCCAGGTCGTGCGCAACGGCCTCGGGCTCCTCGGCGTGAGCGCCCCCGAGCGCATGTAGTCTCCGCGCGCCGGCCACGCTGGCTTCGGCGTCGCACCCCACCACGAACATCGCGCCCCGTCACGACGGGGCGCGATGTTCGTCAGCGGGCGCAACCGGCGACCGCACCACGCGCCGGACGCGACGTACGAGCCCGACCCGTGCCGAGCCTCCAGGCGGGCTGCCGGGGGACGCTGGCAAGGTGGGACGCATGTCCACCGCAACCGACACCCCGAAGCGGCGCCGCCGCGGCCGCACCCTGACGATCGTCGTGATCGGCATCGTGGTCGTGCTCGCCGCGCTCGTCGTCATCGCCGAGTTCGTGCTCCGCGGCGTCGTGGACCGGATGATCGCGCAGCAGGTGGAGCAGTCCCTGCCCGCCGGGACCGAGGGGACGGTCGACGCCCACGCGAACGGCGTCCTCATCCCGCAGCTGATCGGCGGCTCCCTCGACGAGGTCGAGATCTCGTCGGAGAAGATCACGGTCGACGGCGTCCCGCTCGCCGCCGACGTCACGGCGCACGACGTGCCGATCGACGGCGCAGGAGCCGTGCACGACGTGGACGGCACCGTGACGCTCGCGGCGTCGAGCGTGAAGGACCTGTCGAAGTACAGCCCCCTGTTCGACCGGATGTCGCTCGTCGACGGCGGCGTGCAGCTGTCCGGCACGACCGCGGTGCTCGGCTACGACATCTCGTACGAGGCCCGCGGTTCCGTCGTCGCCCAGAGCGACGGCAAGGGCATCACGATCACCCCGAAGACGGTCAGGATCACGAACTCGGCACTCGACCTCAAGGTGGACGACATCCCCGGGGTGACGAACACGCCCGTGTCGGTGTGCACGGCGCAGTTCCTCCCCGAGTCGCTGCGGGTCCGGTCGCTCGACGTGACGGCGGCGCACGCGACGGTGCGCGTCACGGCGGACGAGCTCCCGCTGAGCGAGCAGGGCCTCCAGACCACCGGAACGTGCTGACTGCTCCACAGCGGTTTCGTCCACAGCGGTTTTGTCCACAGCGGCGTAACGCAGGCCGGGAGGCCCGTCCCGGCTCGGTAGGATCGGGTCCTGTGAGCGAGAACCCACTTGCCCCGCCGCGGCTGCGGTTCCCGACGGACGCCTCCGCGCTGACCGCGCGGATCTGGCCCGCTTCCGCGACCAGGACGGACGACGGCTCGCTCGCGGTCGGCGGCGTGTCCGCCGACGACCTGGTGGCCGAGTACGGCACGCCGCTCTACGTGGTCGACCAGCGTGACGTGCAGTCGCGCGCGGTCCGGGTGCGCGACGCCTTCGCCGAGGCGTTCGGTCGCATCGGCACGACGGCGCACGTCTACTACGCGGGCAAGGCGTTCCTCACGACCCAGGTCGCCGCGTGGATGGCCGAGGCAGACCTCCGCGTCGACGTGTGCACCGGGGGAGAGCTCGCGGTCGCCCTGGCCGGCGGTGTCGACCCCGGTCGGCTCGGGTTCCACGGCAACGACAAGTCCGACGCCGAGATCGCCCGCGCGGTGCAGGTGGGTGTCGGGACGATCGTGCTCGACAGCCACGAAGAAGTGCAGCGGGTCGCCGACGCCGCGGCCGCCGCCGGAGTCGTCCAGCGTGTCCGCATCCGGATCAACAGCGGGGTGCACGCCTCGACGCACGAGTACCTCGCGACGGCTCGGGAAGACCAGAAGTTCGGCATCCCGTTGACCGAGGCGGTCGCCGCCGCGGAGACGATCCGATCCCTGCCGTCCCTGGCGTTCGTCGGGCTGCACTCGCACATCGGTTCGCAGATCTTCGACGAGTCCGGTTTCCGTGAAGCCGCTCGTCGTCTGATGGACGTGCACGCGACCCTCGTGCAGTCCGGTCCGGTGCCGGAGCTCAACCTCGGCGGCGGGTGGGGCATCGACTACACCGAGGCGGACTCGGCGTTCGAACCGGAAGACGTGGCGGACGCCCTCGCGACGATCGTGGCGGATGCCTGCGCCGAGCGCGGCATCCCCGTGCCGGAGGTCGCCGTCGAGCCCGGGCGGTACATCGTCGGGCCAGCGGGGCTCACGCTCTACCGTGTCGGCACGATCAAGCCCGTGACGCTCGAGACCTCCGACGGGCACGACCAGGCGACGCGCACCTACGTGTCGGTGGACGGCGGCATGAGCGACAACGCACGCCCCGCCCTGTACGGCGCCGAGTACACCGCGCGCCTCGCTCGTGCCTCCGACGCCGATGCGGTGCTGACCCGCGTCGTCGGCAAGCACTGCGAGAGCGGGGACATCGTCGTCCACGACGAGTACCTCCCCGGGGACGTCCACCGCGGCGACCTGCTGGCGGTCGCGGCGACCGGTGCCTACTGCTGGAGCCTCGCGAGCAACTACAACCACGTCGGTCGCCCGCCGGTCGTGGCGGTCGCCGACGGTCGAGCCCGTATCCTCGTCCGTGGTGAGACGGTCGACGACCTCCTCGCCCGCGACACCGGGGTGTCGCCCGCGGCCGCAGCAGGTGCCGCGCGGTGAGCCCCCGAGATCCCGGAGACACGCACCACATGATCGAATACCGCAACGTCCGCGTCGCGCTGCTCGGAGCCGGCTCGGTCGGCTCGCAGGTCGCGCGACTCCTCCTCGAGCACGGCGACGAGCTCGCATCGCGCGCCGGCGCCGGCCTGGAGCTCGTCGGCATCGCCGTCCGTGACGTCGACGCCCAGCGCGACGTCGACCTCCCGCGGGAGCTCTTCACCACGGACGCCGGCTCGCTGATCCTCGGCGCGGACATCGTCGTCGAGCTCATCGGCGGCATCGAGCCGGCACGCACCCTCGTGCTGCAGGCGCTGCAGTCCGGCGCCGACGTCGTGACGGGCAACAAGGCGCTCCTCGCGACGCACGGCCCCGAGCTCTTCGCCGCGGCGGAGCAGGTCGGCGCGCAGCTCTACTACGAGGCCGCCGTCGCCGGGGCGATCCCGATCATCCGCCCGTTGCACGACTCGCTCGCGGGAGACCGCATCGAGCGGATCATGGGCATCGTCAACGGCACCACGAACTTCATCCTCGACCTGATGGACCGCGAAGGCGCCACGTTCGAGGACGCCCTCGCGACCGCGACGGAGCTCGGGTACGCCGAGGCCGACCCGACCGCCGACATCGAGGGCTACGACGCCGCGCAGAAGGCCGCGATCCTGGCGTCGCTCGCGTTCCACACCTCGGTGCCGCTCGCCGCCGTGCACCGCGAGGGCATCACCTCGGTGACCATCGAGCAGGTCCGTGCCGCGCGCAAGGCCGGCTACGTCGTGAAGATCCTCGCGACGTGCGAACGCCTGACGGACGAGAACGGTCGCGAAGGCGTCAGCGCCCGCGTGTACCCGGCGCTCGTCCCGGACACCCACCCGCTCGCGAGCGTCCACGGCGCGAAGAACGCCGTCTTCGTCGAGGCAGAAGCCGCCGGCGACCTGATGTTCTACGGCGCAGGTGCCGGTGGTGTCGAGACTGCCTCCGCGGTCCTCGGCGACCTGGTGTCCGCTGCTCGTCGGCACGTGATCGGCGGCCCCGGTGTCGCCGAGTCGACGCAGTCCGCGCTGCCCGTCTTCCCGATCGGCACCGTCCGGACGAGCTACCAGATCACCCTGCACGTGACGGACGCCCCCGGCGTGCTGTCGACCGTCGCGGGCGTGCTCGCGAAGCACGGCGTCAGCGTCGAGACGGTCGAGCAGTCCAGCGCCCACGGTGCGGGCGGCACCGCCACCCTCGTGATCGGCACGCACGAAGCACGCGAGTCCGACCTCGCCGACACCGTCGCAGCCCTCCGTGGCGAGGCGACCGTGACCGACGTCGCCAGCGTGCTCCGCGTCGTCGGCGCCTGACCAGCACCGTCCCGACCAGCACCGCCCCCGTTCCACCAGCCCCGAAGCACCAGACAGAGAGAGAACCCTGATGGCCCACCAGTGGCAGGGAGTCCTGCGCGAGTACGCCGACCGTCTCGACGTGACCGAGGCGACGCCCGTCATCACGCTGGGGGAGGGCGGCACGCCGCTCATCCCGGCGCGGCGGCTGTCGGAGCGCACCGGCGCGGACGTCTACGTGAAGTTCGAGGGCATGAACCCGACGGGCTCGTTCAAGGACCGCGGCATGACGATGGCGATCTCGAAGGCCGTCGAGCACGGCGCGAAGGCCGTCATCTGCGCATCGACCGGCAACACGAGCGCCTCGGCCGCCGCGTACGCGACGCACGCGGGCATCACCGCCGCCGTGCTCGTCCCCGAGGGCAAGATCGCGATGGGCAAGCTCAGCCAGGCCGTCGCCCACGACGCCCAGCTGCTGCAGGTCCAGGGCAACTTCGACGACTGCCTCGACATCGCGCGCGACCTCGCCGCGAACTACCCGGTGCACCTCGTCAACTCCGTGAACAACGACCGCATCGAGGGGCAGAAGACCGCCGCGTTCGAGGTCGTCGACGTCCTCGGCGACGCGCCGGACTTCCACTTCCTGCCCGTCGGGAACGCCGGCAACTACACGGCGTACTCCCGCGGCTACCGCGAGGACGTCGCCGCCGGTCGTTCGACCAAGCTGCCGCGCATGTTCGGCTTCCAGGCTGCCGGCTCGGCGCCGATCGTCAACGGCGCCGTCGTCGAGCACCCGGAGACGGTCGCGTCGGCGATCCGCATCGGCAACCCCGCATCGTGGAAGTTCGCCCTCGAAGCGCGTGAGGAGACGGACGGCTACTTCGGCGCGATCACGGACGCCGGCATCCTCGCCGCCCACCGCATCCTGTCGGCAGAGGTCGGCGTCTTCGTCGAACCCGCATCGGCGATCGGTGTCGCGGGGCTCCTCGAGCGCGCCGACGCCGGGCAGATCCCGAAGGGCGCGACCGTCGTCATCACGGTGACGGGCCACGGCCTGAAGGACCCGCAGTGGGCCCTCCGCACCGAGGACGGTAGCGACGTGACGCCGACGAGCGTCCCGGTCGACACCGCGGCGGTCGCGGACGTGCTCGGACTGGCCGGCGCGCAGTGAGCACCGACCGCTCGTCCGGGCCGGACGGGGGCGTCACCGCCCGCAACGCTGTACCGGCCGGACGGGCGGTCCGCGTGCGGGTGCCGGCGACCTCCGCCAACCTCGGCCCGGGGTTCGACTCGCTCGGCCTCGCGCTGTCCCTGTACGACGAGGTCGAGGTCCGTGTGCGGCCCGAGCCCGGAGCGACCGTCACGGTCGACGGTGTCGGTGCTGGTGAGGTCGCGACCGACGACACGAACCTCGTGGTCCGTGCGATCCGGCGTGGTCTCGAGCACGCGGGCGTCGAGCAGCCGGGGCTCGAGCTGCACGCGGTGAACGCGATCCCGCACGGCCGCGGCATGGGATCCTCCGCCGCCGCGATCGTCGCCGGGCTGATGGCGGCCAGGGGGCTGCTCGAGGGCGTCGTCGACTTGGACGCGTCGACCCTGCTGACCCTCGCGACGGAGATGGAGGGGCACCCGGACAACGTCGCGCCGGCGCTCTTCGGCGGGCTCACGATCGCGTGGATGACCGCAGAGGGCCCCGCGTACAAGCGACTCCTGGTGCACCGTGGCGTCTCGCCGGTGGTCTTCGTGCCGACCTCGACGCTGTCGACCAAGCTCGCGCGGTCCCTGCAGCCGGCCAGCGTGCCGCACGCCGACGCCGCGTTCAACGTGTCCCGCTCGGCGCTCCTCGTCGCCGCGCTGATCCAGAGCCCCGAGCTCCTGCTCGCCGCGACCGAGGACCGGCTCCACCAGACGTACCGGGCGAGCGCGATGCCGGAGACCGACGTGCTCATCCGGCTGCTCCGGCAGCACGGGCTCGCCGCCGTGGTGTCCGGCGCCGGGCCGAGCCTGCTGGTGCTCGGGAGCGATCCCGCGCAGCGTCTCACCGCCGCCGGGCTGGTGGAACGACACGCCGAATCCACCTGGCACCCGCTCATGCTGGCCGTCGATCTGGGTGGTGCTACAGTGGTGCCGCACCCGGCGGTCCACGAAGAACGCCCCTAGCGCGGCTCAACAGCCAGCAGGGAATCTCCGACCCCAGGTGTGATCTCCCTCAGATCACCGATTCCCGGCCCGTCGTCTGAACGGCGGCCGATGCACTGCGCTTGCCCACCCGTGCAAGTGCGCTCCGTGCGGGAGTCGGTGAAAAATCTCCGCGCTCTGCGGTTCGGAAGGAACACAGGAACTTGACCGACGTGAACAACTCTGCCGACACGGTGGAGATCCCCAGCGACCTGCGCGCACTGCGCCTGCCCGAGCTGCAGCGCATCGCCTCCTCCCTCGGCATCACGGGGCTCTCGAAGCTCCGCAAGGGCGACCTCATCGCCGCCATCGAGGACAAGCGCCCCGCCGAGGCGACGACGCCAGACACCACGGCCCCCGCGGCTGCCGCGCAGGCGCCCGAGCAGCCCACCCTGCCCGAGGTCGAGGCCCCCGCCGCGGAGGCCCCCGCCGCCGAAGCGACCACGACCGAGGCGCCCTCGCGTGCTCGCCGCTCGCGCCGCGCCACCTCCGGCGGCAACGTGACCACCGCGCCGACCACGGCAGCGGAGCACACCAACCACGGTCAGACCGGTACCGAGGACCTCCTCGCCGGGCTCGACCAGGTCCGTGCCGAGAAGGACGCAGCCGAAGCCGGCCAGAACGGCGGCCAGCCCGCCGGCCAGAACGGTGGCCAGCATCGTCGTCGTGGGCAGAAGCCCGCCGAGCAGGCTCCGACCAGCGCCGCCGAGGCACCCGACGCCGAGTCGTCGACCGACGCGGTCGACGACCAGTCGAACCAGAACGACCAGAACGACCAGCAGAACGACCAGAACGGCGAGCACGAGGGCGGTCAGCGCCGCGGTCGTCGCAGCCGTGGCCGTGGTCGCGGCCGTGGGCAGAACGCCGACACCGCCGACCAGCAGGGCCAGCAGGGCCAGCAGGCGCAGGACGACCAGAACGGTCGCCAGCAGAACGGCAAGCAGGACGCCGACAAGGGCGACCAGCAGAAGCAGGGCGACCAGCAGAAGCAGGGTCAGAACCAGGGCGACCAGCAGAAGCAGCAGCAGCAGAAGCAGGGCCAGAACCAGCAGGGCCAGCAGAAGCAGAACCAGGGCCAGAGCAGCCAGAACCAGCGCGACGAGCAGCAGCGTCACAACGACGAGGCCGAGAGTGGCCGCAGCCGTCGCCAGCGTGACCGCAAGCGCGGCCGTGGTGGCCAGAACGACGACTTCGAGCCGGAGATCACCGAGGACGACGTCCTGATCCCGGTCGCCGGCATCCTCGACGTGCTCGACAACTACGCGTTCGTGCGGACGACCGGGTACCTCCCGGGCCCGAGCGACGTGTACGTCTCCCTCGGCCAGGTCAAGAAGTACCACCTGCGCAAGGGCGACGCGGTCGTCGGCGCGATCAAGCAGCCGCGCGACAACGAGCAGCAGAGCCGCCAGAAGTACAACGCCCTGGTGAAGATCGACACGATCAACGGCCAGTCCGCCGACGACGCCGCGAACCGCGTCGACTTCCAGGACCTCACCCCGCTGTACCCGAACGAGCGCCTGCGCCTCGAGACCGAGCCGGCGAAGCTGTCGACCCGGATCATCGACCTCGTCGCCCCGATCGGCAAGGGCCAGCGCGGCCTGATCGTCTCGCCGCCCAAGGCCGGCAAGACCGTCGTGCTGCAGGCCATCGCGAACGCGATCTCGAAGAACAACCCCGAGGCGCACCTGATGGTCGTCCTCGTGGACGAGCGGCCCGAAGAGGTCACCGACATGCAGCGCACGGTGAAGGGCGAGGTCATCGCCTCGACCTTCGACCGCCCGGCCGAGGACCACACCACGGTCGCCGAGCTCGCCATCGAGCGTGCGAAGCGCCTGGTCGAGCTCGGTCACGACGTCGTCGTGCTCCTCGACTCGATCACCCGACTCGGCCGCGCTTACAACCTCTCGACGCCGGCCTCCGGTCGCGTGCTGTCGGGTGGCGTCGACTCGTCCGCGCTGTACCCGCCGAAGCGCTTCTTCGGCGCAGCGCGCAACATCGAGAACGGCGGCTCGCTCACCATCCTCGCCACGGCGCTCGTCGAGACCGGGTCGAAGATGGACGAGGTGATCTTCGAGGAGTTCAAGGGCACCGGCAACATGGAGCTCCGCCTGAACCGTCACCTGGCGGACAAGCGGATCTTCCCGGCCGTGGACGTCAACGCGTCCGGCACCCGTCGCGAGGAGCAGCTGCTCTCCGCCGACGAGGTCAAGATCACGTGGCGACTGCGTCGTGCCCTCGCCGGGCTCGACCCGCAGCAGGCGCTCGAGATCGTGCTGCGGAACCTCAAGGAGACGCAGTCCAACGTCGAGTTCCTCGTCCAGGTGCAGAAGTCGGTCCCGGCGACCGGCAACGGTCACCACGGCCACCAGGAGTAACCGGTGTTCGAGTCGGTAGCAGGGCTGCTGGCGGAACACGAGGACCTGACGCAGCAGCTGTCGGACCCCGCGCTCCACGCCGATCCGGCCCGGGCGAAGAAGGTCAACCGCCGCTTCGCCGAACTGAACCAGATCAAGTCCGCGTACGAGGCCTGGACGGCGGCGGGGGACGACCTCGCCGCCGCTCGGGAGCTCGCGCGCGAGGACCCGGCGTTCGCCGAAGAGGTCCCCGCGCTCGAGGAGCAGCTCGCGGAGCGCCAGGAGCGTCTCCGCCGGCTGCTCGTCCCGCGTGACCCCGACGACGGCCGCGACGTCATCATGGAGATCAAGGGCGGCGAGGGCGGCGAGGAATCGGCGCTCTTCGCGGCCGACCTCCTGCGCATGTACTCGCACTACGCCGAGTCCAAGGGCTGGAAGATCGAGCTCCTCGAGCGCACCGAGAGCGATCTCGGCGGTTACAAGGACGTCCAGGTCGCGATCAAGTCGAACTCGTCCGACCCCGCACAGGGCGTCTGGGCGCACCTGAAGTACGAGGGCGGTGTGCACCGCGTCCAGCGTGTGCCGGCGACCGAGTCCCAGGGGCGCATCCACACCTCGACGACGGGCGTGCTCGTCTTCCCCGAGGTGGACGAGCCCGAAGAGGTCGAGATCAACCAGAACGACCTGAAGATCGACGTGTACCGGTCCTCGGGCCCCGGCGGTCAGTCGGTCAACACGACGGACTCCGCGGTCCGCATCACCCACCTGCCCACGGGCATCACGGTCGCGATGCAGAACGAGAAGTCCCAGCTGCAGAACCGAGAGGCGGGCATGCGCGTCCTGCGCGCCCGCATCCTCGCGAAGCAGCAGGAGGAGCTCGACGCGATCGCGTCGGACGCCCGTCGTTCGCAGATCCGCGGCATGGACCGTTCCGAGCGCATCCGCACGTACAACTTCCCGGAGAACCGCATCGCGGACCACCGCACCGGGTACAAGGCGTACGACCTGGACCGCGTGATGAACGGCGCGCTCGAGCCCGTCATCGAGTCCGCCATCCGTGCGGACGAAGAAGCACGCCTGGCTGCCGTCGGCGACCAGAGCTGAACTGGAGGCTCGGCTCCTGTCCGACACGCACGGTACGTTCACGGCGGATCGCCTCCTCGACGAGGCGACCGCTGCGCTCGTCGCGCACGGTGTCCCGACACCGCGCGTGGACGCGGAACTCCTGCTCGCGTGGGCGACCGACACCTCGCGCGGTGCCGTCCAGGCGCGTGCCATGACGAGCGGGGCGATCGCGGGGGAGCACGTCGAACGCTTCCGTCAGGCCGTCGCGCGACGCATGACCCGTGAGCCGCTCCAGCACATCACCGGCGAGGCGCACTTCCGCGCGCTGACCCTGGCCGTCGGCCCCGGGGTGTTCGTCCCGCGGCCCGAGACCGAGGGCGTCGTGCAGTTCGGCATCGACGCGCTCCGGGCGACGGCGGTGCCGGAGCCGATCGCCGTGGACCTGGGGTCGGGCAGCGGCGCCATCGCGATCGCCATGGACACCGAGGTGCCGAACGCCCTCGTCTACGCCGTCGAACGCTCTGCCGAGGCCCTGCCGTGGACCCGTCGCAACGTCGAGCGGTACGGCGGCACGGTCCGGCTCGTCGAGGGCGACCTCGCCGACGCGTTCCCGGAGCTCGACGGGACCGTCTCGGTCGTCGTGTCGAACCCGCCGTACGTCCCCGACGACGCGATCCCGGTGGATCCGGAGGTCCGTGACCACGACCCGGCGCTCGCGCTGTACGGCGGACCGGACGGTCTCGACGCCGTCCGTGCCCTCGCCGAGACCGCCTGGCGCCTGCTCGTCCCCGGCGGTGCGCTCGTCATCGAGCACGCCGAGCCGCAGGGCGCAGCCGTGCGGGACGTCCTTGCCCGCTGGGGGTTCCGATCCCCGGAGACGCACCAGGACCTGACGGGCCGCGACCGCACGACCACCGCAACCCGCTAGGCGGACGCCCCCCGAGCCTCCCGTCCGCCTTGTCGGATCGCGCGTAGGCGACCGATTCGCGCGTAGGGGGTCAGACGTTCCGACCTCCGACGCGCGATTCGGCTTCCTAGTGCACGTGCGATGGGACAGAACGCGCGACGAAGGCGCGGACCGCCTCCCGCAGGTCGGTGTCGTGCTCCACCAGCACCGCGGAGATGCCGACGCTCCTGGCGCCCTCGATGTTCTCGGGCATGTCGTCGGCGAAGAAGGTGTCCTCCGCCCGCGCGCCGTGGTGTGCGAGCGCACGGCGGAAGACCTCGGGGTCGGGCTTCCTGGCACCGAAGTTGCTCGACGTGTCGAGGTGCTCGCCGAACAGCGGCGGCAGCGACGGTGCCCATCGGTGGATCCAGCGGCCGGCGAGCGGACCGTTGTTGGTGAGGAGCGCGACACGCCCGTGCTCGCTGGCGATGCGGACCGCCTCGATGCGCTGCGGGAGCTCGGTCATCGCGGAACCGCGGATCCGCGCCCACTCCGTCTCGGGGACCTCGCACTCCATCGCGGCCGCGAACGCCGCGAGGTACGCGTCGCCGTCCGGGAAGTGTCCGGCCTCGGCACGGGACTCGTTGCCGGACAGCCACCACCGGCGGCGGAGCTCGTCGAGCTCGTGCCCGGTGAGGTCGGTCAACCCGGCCATCCGGGTCTTCCCGTCGTAGCGGACGAGGACGTCGTCCATGTCGAAGAGGAACAGGAGTCGGGGCGCTGGCGTCTCGTTCACGATGTCCTCCATTGTGTCGCACTATCATCGTCGAGTCATGGCATCCCGATACGACTGCACCGACCCCGACGGACTCCTGACCGGGATGCGGCTCGCACGTGCCGCACTCGGCCGGGGAGAACTCGTCGTCGTCCCCACCGACACCGTCTACGGCCTCGCCGCCGACGCCTTCGACGCGGCCGCCGTCCAGCGGCTCCTCGACGCGAAAGGGCGGACCCGGCAGTCGCCGCCGCCGGTCCTCATCCCCGGTCCGCCGACGCTCGACGCGCTCGCGAGCGAGGTCCCGCAGCAGGTGCGCGACCTGGTCGCCGAGTTCTGGCCGGGCGGGCTGACCGTGATCCTGCACGCGCAGCCCTCGCTGGACTGGGACCTGGGGGAGACCCGCGGCACGGTCGCGCTCCGCATGCCAGACTCCCGGATCGCGCTCGAGCTCCTGCAGGAGGTCGGCCCGCTCGCGGTGTCGTCGGCGAACTCGACGGGCGACCCTGCCGCGATGACGATCGACGCCGCCGAGTCGATGCTCGGCGACAGCGTGTCCGTCTACCTCGACGGCGGATCCCTCGAACCGCACGACGGGTTCGAGGCGTCGACGGGGTCGACCATCGTCGACGCCACCGGGCTCTCCACCGGTGGCGGGCTGCGCATCGTGCGGCACGGCGTGATCCCGGACTCGGAGATCGAACGGGTCGTCGGGGCCGACCTCGTCACGTGAAGTACTACCTGCTCGCGGGGCTCATCTCCGCGGTCGTGAGCTTCCTGGTCAGCTGGCTGGTCTGGAAGCTCGGCCTGAAGTACAAGTGGTACCCGAAGGTCCGCGAACGCGACGTGCACCGCACCCCGACGCCGCGGCTCGGCGGGATCGCGATGTTCATCGGCGTGATGGTGTCGCTGCTGTGTGCGTGGTTCCTGTTCCCCGAGATCGCGGGCGTCGACTACTTCCGCCTGGTGTTCGCCGAACCCGGGCGCGTGCTGGCGGTGCTCGCCGGGGCGACGATCATCGTGGTGCTCGGTGTCGCCGACGACATCTGGGACCTCGACTGGATGACGAAGCTCGCCGGCCAGATCATCGCCGCGGGGATCCTGGCGTGGCAGGGCGTCGCGATCGTGTCGCTGCCGATCGGCAACACGCTCGGCGTCGGCTCGTCCTACATGAGCCTGATCTTCACGGTGCTCGCCGTCGTGCTGGTGATGAACGCCGTCAACTTCATCGACGGGCTCGACGGGCTCGTCGCCGGCGTCGCGATCATCGCCGGCGGGGTGTTCTTCCTCTACACGTTCTTCATCAACCGCGTGGTCGTGCAGACCGAGTTCTTCTTCAACCTGCCGTCGCTGCTGACGGCGGTCCTCGTCGGCGCGTGTTTCGGGTTCCTCATCCTGAACTGGCACCCGGCGAAGCTCTTCATGGGGGATGCCGGCGCGCTGCTCGTGGGCTTCCTGATGGCGACGAGCGCCGTGTCGATCACGGGCAACATCGACCCGGCCGCCGTGCGCACCCGCACCGACCTGCTGCCGGCGTTCATCCCGATCCTGCTGCCGTTCGCGATCCTCATCGTGCCGATCCTCGACTTCGGGCTCGCCGTCGTCCGGCGACTGAGCGCGGGGAAGTCGCCCTTCTCGGCGGACCGGAAGCACCTGCACCACCGGCTGCTCGACATGGGGCACTCGCACTTCCACGCCGTGCTGATCTTCTACGCGTGGACGGCGACCGTCGCGATCGGCTGTCTGCTGTTCCTGTTCCTGCAGTGGTGGTGGGTCGTGGCCTTCGTCGCGGTCGGGTTCACGATCTGCGCGATCGCGACGTTCGCCCCGCTCGGCCGGAAGCGAGCGGAGATCGCCGCCCAGAGCCGTGCCGGCACGGGCGCGGCCGTCGATGCCCGGCTCGACCCGCTCGACCGCGCGGCAGCCACCCGCGACATCCCGACCCCAGGAGACCCCTCGTGACCACGCCGAACGGCCTCGACCACGTCAGCCCGCTCTTCCGCCGCATCCTCGTGCAGGGGGCCGTGCTCGCGGTCGCCCTCGCCGTCGTCGGGGGAGTCGTCGGCTTCTTCGTCGCCGGTACGCCGGGGCTGGTTGGGGGACTGATCGGCGCGGTGATGAGCGTCGTGTTCTGCGGGCTCACGGCGGTGAGCGTCCTGCTGGCGATCCGGTTCTCCCGCGGGCAGATGATCTCCGGCGCCTTCTTCGGCACGATCATGGGGATGTTCCTCGTGAAGTTCGTGCTCTTCATCGTGGTGCTCGTGCTGCTGAAGGACCGGGACTGGGTGGACACGCCCGTGCTCGCGATCGCGATCATCGTCGGCGTCATCGGGTCGCTCGTGATCGACGTGACGGTCATCGCCAAGGGACGCGTGCCGATCGACGTGCCCCTGCCCGGCTCTGCGGATGCTGAGAAGGACGACCCGGGCGTCTGAGAGCCCGGGAAGGCTCTGACACCTGATAGGGTTTGAGGAGTCCGCGCCCGGAGCCATGCTCGGAGCGGACGAGCCTCCACACAGTCCACCATCGCGTGCCATGACGTGCGCGCGCCGACACAGGAGACAGCGCTGCTATCCCACGCTCTTCCCCTGTCCCTCACCGCTGCGGCCAACACCGTTGCGGCGGGGAGCAGTAAGGCCGCCGAGTTCCATGGTCCGTCGATCAACGAGTTCTTCCCCGACCCGATCTTCTTCGCGGGGACGCCGTTCGAGATCGACCGGATCGTCATCATCCGCTTCATCGCGGTCGCAGTGCTGCTCGTCTTCGCGTTCGCGGGGACCCGGGCGCTCAAGCTGATCCCCAACCGCGGTCAGGCGTTCATCGAGTACGGCTTCGACGTCGTCCGCCGGAACACCTTCGACAACCTCGGTGAGAAGGACGGCAAGCGGTTCCTCCCGCTCCTGGCGACCATCTTCTTCGGTGTCCTGTTCATGAACCTGACGGGGCTCATCCCGTTCATGAACATCGCCGGCACGAGCCGCATCGCGATGCCGATGATCCTCGCGATCGTCGCGTACGTGGCCTTCATCTACGCCGGTCTCCGCAAGCACCCGGGAACGTTCCTCCGGAACTCGCTCTTCCCGCCCGGTGTCCCGTGGTACCTGTACATCATCGTGACGCCGATCGAGCTCGTCTCGACGTTCGTCCTCCGCCCGGTCACCCTGACCCTGCGACTCCTGATGAACATGGTGGTCGGCCACCTGCTCCTGGTGCTGTTCTTCTCGGCCACCTGGTTCTTCTTCTTCGACTCGCACAGCCTGCTGGCGTTCTTCGGGATCGGCACGCTCGCGTTCGGCATCGCCTTCAGCTTCTTCGAGATCCTCGTGGCGCTGCTCCAGGCGTACGTCTTCATGCTCCTCACCGCCGTCTACATCCAGCTGGCGCTGGCAGACGAGCACTGATTCCTCACTGACCCCCTACGGGGCCGGCAACCGTCGGGCCCGCACCTCGAAAGGAAAACACGTGGACGCAACGACCGTTCTCGCGGAGATCAACGGCAACATCGCGACGGTTGGCTACGGCCTCGCTGCGATCGGCCCGGCCATCGGCGTCGGCATCGTCGTCGGCAAGACGATCGAGTCCGTCGCTCGCCAGCCCGAGCTCCAGGGCCGACTGACGACCCTCATGTACATCGGTATCGCCTTCACCGAGGCCCTGGCCTTCATCGGTATCGCCACGTACTTCATCTTCACCAACTAAGGTTCCTCGATGCAGAACGCACTCATCATCGCGGCGGAGGAGACCCACAATCCGCTGATCCCGCCGGTGTACGACATCGTGTGGTCTGCGGTGGCCTTCGTCATCATCTTCCTGGTGTTCTGGCGTGTCGTCACGCCGCGCATCACGAAGATGCTCGATGAGCGCACCGAGGCCATCGAAGGCGGCATCAAGAAGGCCGAGGCCGCTCAGGAGCAGGCTGCTGCTGCGCTCGAGGAGTACAACAAGCAGCTCGCCGACGCCCGTGCCGAGGCCTCCCGCATCCGCGAGCAGGCCCGTGCCGACGCCACGGCGATCGGCAACGAGGTCCGCGAGCAGGCTGCTGCCGACGCCGCGCGCATCACGTCGAACGCCCAGGCGCAGATCGAGGCAGAGCGCCAGAGCGCGCTCCAGTCGCTCCGCACCGAGGTCGGCTCGCTCGCACTCGACCTCGCGTCTGGTGTCATCGGCGAGTCCCTCAAGGACGACGCCAAGGCCACCGCGGTCGTCGACCGCTTCCTCGCCGACCTCGAGTCGTCGAAGGACGCGCAGGCGTCGCAGGCAGAGACGGAGCGCTGAGCATGCGGAGCGCCACTCGTTCAGCACTCTCGTCGACGCAGGCGGTCCTCGCCGAACTCGGCGGGAGCGCCGACCTGGCGACCGGTGCTGAGATCCTCGCCGCCGGGCGAGTGGTCGCCGGTTCTTCGCAGCTCCTCACGCTGCTCGCGGACCCCACGGCGGACGTCGTCGGCAAGAAGGCGGTCATCGACCGCGTCTTCGCCGGGCAGGCGACCACCACGCGGGCTGTCCTGACGGCGGTCGCCGGGGCGCGCTGGTCCTCCCAGCAGGACCTGCTCGCCGGTATCGAGGACGCGGGCATCCGCGCCGTCGCGGCCACCGCCGGACCCGGGACCTCGATCGAGGCGGAGCTCTTCGCCTTCGAGACCGCCGTCCGGTCCGACGCGGGCCTCGAGCTCGCGCTCGGCACGAAGCTCGGCAGCCCCGCTGAGAAGAGCGCGCTCGTCGAGCGGCTCATCGGCGGCAAGTCGTCGGCGCAGACGGTGACGATCCTGTCGGCACTCGTCCAGCAGCCCCGCGGCCGCCGGATCGGTGAACTGGTCCGCGATGCCTCGCGCATCGTCGCCGACCAGGCCGAGAAGGTCGTGGCGACGGTCATCACCGCGACGGCGCTGTCGGAAGCACAGGCGGCTCGTGTCGCCCGTGGGCTGTCGGCGCGCTACGGCAAGGACATCATCGTCAACCACGTCGTCGACCCCAAGGTCGTCGGCGGGGTCCGGGTGCAGGTCGGCGGCGACGTCATCGACGGCACCGTGTCCACGCGCCTCGCCGACCTCCGGCTCCAGCTCGCGGGCTGAGCGTACGGTCGTACCCGACACCCCAAGTCCACAACGGGAACTGTCCTGACCGGACAGCATCACCCTCTCGGAGCCGAAGGGCCCCGGAAACCAACAAGGAAAATCCCATGGCAGACATCACCATCAGCCCCGATGAGATCCGTGATGCCCTGAAGGACTTCGTCTCGAACTACGAGCCGACGAAGGCCTCCACGGCCGAGGTCGGGCACGTCACCGACGCCGGTGACGGCATCGCCCACGTCGAAGGCCTCCCCGGCGTCATGGCCAACGAGCTCATCCGTTTCGAGGACGGCACGCTCGGCCTGGCCCAGAACCTGGACGAGGACGAGATCGGCGCAATCGTGCTCGGCGAGTTCGCCGGCGTCGAAGAGGGCCAGGAAGTCACCCGGACGGGCGAAGTCCTCTCCGCCCCCGTCGGTGACGGCTTCCTCGGTCGCGTCGTCGACCCGCTCGGCGCCCCGATCGACGGCCTCGGCGAGATCGTGGCAGAGGGCCGTCGTGCCCTCGAGCTGCAGGCGCCGGGCGTCATGTCGCGCAAGTCGGTGCACGAGCCGCTGCAGACCGGCATCAAGGCCATCGACGCGATGATCCCCGTCGGCCGTGGCCAGCGTCAGCTGATCATCGGCGACCGCCAGACCGGCAAGACGGCGATCGCGATCGACACGATCATCAACCAGAAGGCCAACTGGGAGTCCGGCGACGAGGACAAGCAGGTCCGCTGCATCTACGTCGCGATCGGTCAGAAGGGCTCGACGATCGCCTCCGTGAAGGGTGCGCTCGAGGACGCCGGCGCGATGGAGTACACCACCATCGTCGCCGCCCCGGCATCCGACCCGGCCGGCTTCAAGTACCTCGCCCCGTACACCGGCTCGGCCATCGGCCAGCACTGGATGTACCAGGGCAAGCACGTCCTCATCATCTTCGACGACCTTTCGAAGCAGGCAGAGGCCTACCGTGCGGTGTCGCTCCTCCTGCGTCGTCCGCCGGGACGCGAGGCCTACCCGGGTGACGTCTTCTACCTGCACTCCCGTCTGCTGGAGCGTTGCGCGAAGCTGTCCGACGAGCTCGGCGCCGGCTCGATGACGGGTCTCCCGATCATCGAGACCAAGGCGAACGACGTCTCGGCGTACATCCCGACCAACGTCATCTCGATCACCGACGGCCAGATCTTCCTGCAGTCGGACCTCTTCAACGCGAACCAGCGTCCGGCCGTCGACGTGGGCATCTCGGTGTCCCGCGTTGGTGGTGACGCCCAGGTGAAGTCGATCAAGAAGGTCTCCGGCACGCTGAAGCTCGAGCTGGCGCAGTACCGCTCGCTCGAGGCGTTCGCGATGTTCGCGTCCGACCTGGACCAGGCCTCGCGTCGTCAGCTGGACCGCGGTGCCCGTCTCACCGAGCTCCTCAAGCAGCCGCAGTACTCGCCGTACCCGGTCGAGGAGCAGGTCGTCTCGATCTGGGCCGGCACGAACGGCAAGCTCGACACGGTCCCCGTGCCGGACGTGCTCCGCTTCGAGTCCGAGCTGCTCGACCACCTGCGTCGCAACTCCGACGTCCTCACGACGCTGCGCGAGACCAACCAGCTCAGCGACGAGACCGTCGCCGAGATGTCGAAGCAGATCGACGAGTTCTCGAAGAGCTTCCAGACGAGCGACGGCAAGACGCTCGGGTCGGAGCAGTTCGACGCCGCCGACGCCGAGGACGTGGACCAGGAGCAGATCGTCAAGGGTCGTCGCTAGATGGCAGCGCAGGTCCGGGTCTACCGACAGCGAATCAAGTCGGCGAAGACCACGAAGAAGGTCACTCGCGCGATGGAGCTGATCTCGGCGTCGCGGATCCAGAAGGCACAGGCCCGCATGGCCGCGTCCGGCCCGTACTCGCGGGCCGTGACGCGGGCGGTGTCGGCCGTGGCGACGTTCTCGAACGTCGACCACGTGCTGACCACCGAGCCGGAGTCGTCGACGCGTGCGGCCGTGGTGCTGTTCACCTCGGACCGTGGCCTCAACGGCGCGTTCAGCACGAACGTCCTCAAGCAGGGCGAGGAGCTCGCCTCCCTGCTCCGCAGCGAGGGCAAGGACGTCGTGTACTACCTGGTCGGGCGCAAGTCCGTCGGGTACTTCGCGTTCCGTGAGCGCCCCTCCGAGCAGCAGTGGGTCGGCAACACCGACCAGCCCGAGTTCTCGACGGCGAAGGAGATCGGCGACGCGGTCGTGTCGAAGTTCCTCCAGGACACGGCAGAGGGCGGCGTGGACGAGATCCACATCGTGTTCAACCGCTTCCTCAGCCTCGCGACCCAGGAGCCGCAGGTCGTCCGCCTGCTCCCGCTCGAGGTCGTCGAGGGTGTCGAGGAGCCGACGGACAACGAGCCGCTCCCGCTGTACGAGTTCGAGCCGGACGCCGACGCGGTGCTCGACTCGCTGCTCCCGGTCTACATCGAGAGCCGCATCTTCAACGCCATGCTCCAGTCGGCTGCCTCCGAGCACGCCGCCCGGCAGAAGGCGATGAAGGCGGCCAGTGACAACGCCGACTCGCTGATCCGTGACTTCACCCGTCTCGCGAACAACGCACGCCAGGCCGAGATCACCCAGCAGATCTCCGAGATCGTCGGCGGCGCCGACGCCCTCTCGTCGAAGAAGAAGTAGTCCGCGTCGTTCGCGGACAGATACCCACCCTCAGGAAGGCACCAGCCATGACCGACACCGCAACCACCGCGGTCGAGACGTCGTCGGCGCCCGGTGTCGGCCGGATCGCCCGTGTCACGGGTCCCGTCGTCGACATCGAGTTCCCGCACGACGCAATCCCGGAGATGTACAACCTCCTGTTCACGACCATCACCATCGGTGACTCGTCGCAGGAGATCGGCCTCGAGGTCGCGCAGCACCTCGGCGACGACCTCGTCCGTGCCATCTCCCTGAAGCCGACCGACGGCCTCGTCCGTGGTCAGGAGGTCCGTGACTCGGGCGCCCCGATCTCGGTCCCCGTCGGCGACGTCACCAAGGGCAAGGTCTTCGACGTGCTGGGCAACGTGCTCAACACCGACGAGAAGCTCGAGATCACCGAGCGCTGGCCGATCCACCGCAAGGCCCCCGCGTTCGACCAGCTCGAGTCCAAGACCTCGATGTTCGAGACCGGCATCAAGTCGATCGACCTCCTCACCCCGTACGTCCAGGGTGGCAAGATCGGTCTGTTCGGTGGTGCCGGTGTCGGCAAGACCGTCCTCATCCAGGAGATGATCCAGCGCGTCGCGCAGGACCACGGTGGTGTGTCGGTGTTCGCCGGTGTCGGTGAGCGCACCCGTGAGGGCAACGACCTCATCGGTGAGATGGAAGAGGCGGGTGTCTTCGACAAGACGGCCCTCGTCTTCGGCCAGATGGACGAGCCGCCGGGAACGCGTCTGCGCGTCGCCCTGTCGGCGCTGACGATGGCGGAGTACTTCCGTGACGTCCAGAAGCAGGACGTGCTCCTCTTCATCGACAACATCTTCCGCTTCACGCAGGCCGGCTCCGAGGTCTCCACGCTGCTCGGCCGCATGCCGTCCGCGGTGGGCTACCAGCCGAACCTCGCCGACGAGATGGGTGTGCTCCAGGAGCGCATCACCTCGACGCGTGGTCACTCGATCACCTCGCTGCAGGCGATCTACGTCCCGGCCGACGACTACACCGACCCGGCGCCGGCGACCACGTTCGCGCACCTCGACGCCACGACCGAGCTCTCCCGTGAGATCGCGTCGCAGGGCCTCTACCCGGCGATCGACCCGCTGACCTCCACGTCGCGGATCATGGACCCCCGGTACCTGGGCGCCGACCACTACCAGACGGCCACCCGCGTCAAGCAGATCCTCCAGAAGAACAAGGAACTGCAGGAGATCATCGCCATCCTCGGTGTCGACGAGCTCTCCGAAGAGGACAAGATCACGGTCGAGCGCGCTCGTCGTATCCAGCAGTTCCTCTCGCAGAACACGTACATGGCGAAGAAGTTCACCGGTGTCGAGGGCTCCACGGTCCCGCTCAAGGACACGATCGAGTCCTTCCGCGCCATCGCCGACGGCGAGTTCGACCACGTGGCCACGCAGGCCTTCTTCAACGTCGGTGGCATCAACGACGTCGAAGAGAAGTGGGCGCAGATCCAGAAGGAGAACCGCTGACATGGCGGGTCTCACCGTGAGTGTCGTCTCGGCGGACCGCGAGGTCTGGACGGGCGACACCACCATGGTCGTCGCACGCACGACAGAAGGCCAGATCGGCATCCTGGCGGGTCACGAGCCGATGCTCGCGATCCTCGCCCAGGGCCAGGTCCGCATCACGCGGGCCGACGGTTCGACCGTCGCGGTCGACGCTGAGGACGGGTTCCTCTCGGTCGAGCACGACACGGTCACGATCGTGGCGCGGCAGGCCGCGCTGGCCTCCTGACCGGACTGACCGTCCTCCTCCCGCCTTCGGAGACGAAGCGGGAGGGCGGGGACACGGGAACCACCCTCGACCTGGGTGGTCTCTCGTTCCCGGAACTGACCCGAGAGCGGGCCGCGGTGATCGCCGCGGCCCGCTCCGTCAGTTCCGAGGAGTCCACCGCGCGGACGGCGCTCAAGCTCGGACCGAAGTCGATCGCCGAGCGGTTCCGGAACCTCTCGCTGGACACGTCGCCGACGCTGCCGGCGATCGAGCGGTACACCGGGGTGCTCTACGACCCGCTGGACGTCCCGTCGGCCTCTGCGGAGGTCCGTTCCTGGTGGTACCGGCACGTGGTCGTCCAGTCCGCGATGTTCGGGCCGATCGGTGCGGGGGACCCGATCCCGGCCTACCGGCTGTCGCATGATTCGCGCCTCGGGTCGTTGCGACTCGCGTCGCACTGGCCCGCAGTCGCGACCGCAGCGTTGTCCACCAGGAGCGGGGGACTGGTCCTGGACCTGCGCTCGGAGGGCTACCGCGCGCTCGGTCCGGTCGACGGCGCCGTGGCCCTGCGGGTCGTGAGCGTCGACGGCAGCGGCCGCCGGAAGGCGCTGAACCACTGGAACAAGACCGCGAAGGGGCGACTGGTGTCGTTGCTGGCCCGGACCGGTGCGTCGATCGGGTCGATGGACGACCTCGTCGCGTGGGCGACGTCCGTGGGCGTGCTGGTGGAGCGTTCGGAGACGGGGTGGGACCTGGTCGCCGAGAGCCTGGAGCCGGCCTCCGTCTGATCGGCGGCCGTTCCTCCACAGGCGCCCCGTACGTCGCGGTCACCACGGACTGGCCTCCGTCAACGCTCTGGAGGCTCGGTGCGCGTTTCGATGGACGCATGAACCTCGACGTCGCACAATCGTCCAGCTCCCCGTTCGTCCGTTACCCGCGCGAGATCGCGGCAGCCGTGACCCTGCCGGTCGCCGCCGCCGCGCTCGTCGCGCCCGGCACCGCGCTCCTCGACACCGCCGGCCGGTCGGCCGTCGCGACCGCGTGCGCCGCACTTGCGACCCGGATGGCCCTGGTGCGGTTCATCGGTGCCGCATCCGGACCGGACCTGCGGGCGGTCCGTCCGTTCGATCCCTTCACGGATCCGACCCCGTCGGCGTTCCACGGCCGCGGCCCTGCTCCGTCGCGCGACCGCATCCGGACCGCTGGCGCACGGTGCACCGCGGTCTGGCACGGCTGGAAGCAGCAGGGCTCACCTCGTGACGAACGTCGGGGCGTCGCGGGAGCGGTCGCGCTCGGCGCCTGGTGCTCATGGGCGATCGGTGCGTTGACGGAGGCCGAGGTCCGAGCCGGGTACGCGCTCGACGTGGTGCCGGACGACGCGTTGGCGCTCGTCGTCCATCGATCGGCCCGGGCCGGGGCGCGCCCGGAGTGGTGGGGGTGACGGGGCGTGCACCGGATCGTCTACGGTTGTGAGACCGCACCGCTGGAAGGACGCAGGGAGGCACCACGTGCACGACGACGCCGATGACGTCGAGGACACGGTGATCCGTCCTCGGTCGCGGCCACTCGGATCCGCTCGCGCGCAGGACGCGATCGACGACACGGTCCTCCGGGTCCCCTCGGGTGGTGGGTCGCACGGATCGGACCTGCTCGACGACGGCCCGCTCGGGGACACCGTCATCCGTGCGCCGCGCACTGCGCCGGACCCGTCGACGGTCCCCGAGGACACGGTCCTCGGAATGCCTCGGGCTGCACCATCCACGCGGCCGACGGCCTCCCAGCCGGACGCGCCCCCGAGCCTCCCTGCCGTCCCGGAACCGCCACGCACCCGCGTGCCGTCGATCCGCGTCGGCGGACGCGTCATCCGACTCGACCACCCGGTGGTGATCGGCCGGCGTCCCGCGTTGCCGCGTGTCGTCCGTGGGCCGGCGCCAGAACTCGTGACCGTGCCGTCGCCGCTCGGACAGGTGTCGTCGTCCCACCTGCTCGTGCACGCCGAGGGCGAAGCCGCGGTGGTGGACGACCTGCGCTCGACCAACGGGACCGTCGTCCGGCCCGCCGGCTCGGCGCCGTACCGGATGTCGTCGGGTGCGTCGATCGTCGCGCTGACGGGTACGGTAGTCGAGATCGGGGACGGCATCGCGGTGGAGATCCTCTCGCCGCACCTCCGGCTCACGCCAGGGGCCGACGGCGTCCCGCCGTCGCTCCACCAGCCTCCGACCCATCAGACCGGCACGCCCCGAACCCCCAGAGAGCGATCCTGAAACGTGACCGAACTCGGCCGAGCAGCCGCCGCCCACGCCATCGACGTCCCCGGAACGGACGGCGCCACCCTGACGCTCTCGTGGGGAGCCGCGACCGACGTCGGTCGTCGCCGAGACCACAACGAGGACAGCTACATCGTCGAAGCACCGTTCTTCGTCGTCGCGGACGGCATGGGTGGACACCTCGCCGGTGACCGTGCGAGCGACGCCGTGGTCCGTCGCCTCGGTGACTCGGTCGACGGGCCGTTCGGTACCCGACAGTCGATCCAGCGCGCGCTCCTGCTCGCCACGGCGGACATCGAGCGTGCGGCGGGCGGCAACGCGATCGGTGCCGGCACCACCGTGACCGGACTCGCGCTCGTCGCGTCGAACGGGCAGCCGGCAGCGCTCGTCTTCAACGTGGGCGACTCGCGCACCTACCGGGTCGACGACGGCGTCCTCCGTCGGATCACCGTCGACCACTCGGTCGTGCAGGAGATGGTCGACGCCGGTGTGCTGCGGGCAGAGGACGCCGAAGCGCACCCGGACAGCAACGTCATCACCCGCGCGGTCGGCTTCGGCGAACCGCCGGAGCCGGACTGGTGGACGTTGCCGCTCCGCACCGGCGACCGGTACATCGTGTGCTCGGACGGTCTGACGAAGGAGATCGGCGACGCGGTCATCGGCCGCATCGCCGCGAAGGTCGCCGACCCGCAGGAGCTCGCCGAGCGCCTGGTGGGCGATGCCCTCATCGCAGGTGGCCGCGACAACGTCACCGTCGTGGTCCTCCAGGTGGAGGACGCACCGCAGGACGGCGACCTCGAGGACACGCTGCCTCGCCACTGACGTCCCCCGAATTGGGGGCAGCGGATGGAATCCCGTACTCTGGTGTGCGGAATTCCGGCCGGCTCGTTTCCGTAGACTGAAGGGCCGAGGGGACGATCGGCTGCGGCCGGGGAGGAGAGGGTGCCATGGCGCGACGGCTGCCGTCGACCCCTCCCGTGATCGCCGGGTTCAGCCCGGTCCACGTCCTCGGCTCCGGCGGCTTCGCCGACGTGTTCCTCTACGAGCAGGACATGCCGCGGCGCCAGGTCGCGGTGAAGGTCCTGCTCGACGAAGTCGTCGACGACCGGGTCCGGCAGATGTTCCAGGCCGAGGCGAACCTGATGGCCCGGCTGAGCACGCACCCGTCCATCCTCACCGTGTTCCAGGCGAGCGTCGCGGCCGACGGGCGTCCGTACCTGGTGATGGAGCTCTGCTCGTCGTCGCTCAGCGAGCGCTACCGACGCGAGCCGATCCCGGTTTCCGAGGTCCTGTCGATCGGGGTCCGCATCGGTTCCGCGCTCGAGACGGCGCACCGTGAAGGCGTGCTGCACCGCGACATCAAGCCGTCCAACATCCTGCTCACCGCGTACGGCAACCCCGTCCTGTCCGACTTCGGCATCGCGGCGACCATCGGTGAGTCCGATCCCGACGAGCCGATCGGCATGTCCATCCCGTGGTCGGCGCCAGAGGTCCTCATCGACGAGTCCCGCGGGACCATCCAGTCCGAGGTGTACTCCCTCGCGGCGACGGTCTTCTCGCTCCTCGCCGGGCGCAGCCCGTTCGAGGTCCCCGGCGGCAAGAACGGTGCCGCCGACCTGATGGCGCGCGTGGACAAGGGCGGTGTGAAGCCGTCCGGTCGCACGGACGTGCCGCCGTCGCTCGAGCGACTGCTCGCCACGGCGATGTCCCGCAAGGTCCAGCAGCGTCCGGCCACCGTGATGGAACTCGTCCGCGGGTTCCAGCAGGTCCAGGCCGAGCTCGGCATCCCGCAGACTGCTGCCGACGTCGCGGTCGAGGCATGGGCCGTCGCCACGCCCACGCCGGAGGGTGACCGCACGATGATCCGGGAACTCCAGCCGCCGAGCCGGGTCGGTCGTCGGCGCCGGACGCGTCGCCCGGTGCAGGGCGGCGTGGCGGCCACCGGTTCGCGGAGCGTCGGCACCGTCCACCGGACGGGCTCGGTCACCCTGGCCCGACGTCGATCCCGCCGAACCGTGATCTGGGCGTCCTCGGTCGCCGCGGCGGTCGTGGTCGCCCTCGCCGTGACGTCCTTCGTCCTCGTGACACGTGTCGGTTCCGGGGCGATCCCCACGGTCTCCGACGTCCGCGCGTCGACCGCCGGTCAGTCCGTCACGTTCCGCTGGAGCGACCCAGGGCTCCGGAACGGCGACACCTACGTGATCTCCTCGAACGGCGCGTCGAGCCAGCAGTCGGGCACGTCGTTCGTCGTCTCCGGCAGCAAGGGCGACGAGGAGTGCATCTCGGTCGCGGTGAACCGTGATGGCAAGACCGGCGTCGCGAGTGCCGAACGGTGCGCCACGATCGGCGGCGGATCGTGATCCGGCGGCTCATCGCACAACACCGGTCCGCCGCGATCACCATCGGCGCGTCCGTGGTCGTCGCTGCGCTCGTCGCCGGGGCCGCCGTCGTCTCGAGCGGGTACCACACGCAGCGGGTCGCGCTCGGGGACGGCACCGTCTGGGTGCCCTCGTCGCAGTACGGCGCGGTCGGCCGCGCGAACACCGCGGTCCTGCAGCTGAACACCGCGGTGGAGTCGTCCACGGACGCGCTCTCCGTGCTGCAGACCGGATCGATGGTCTACAGCGTCGACGAGACCAAGGGCACGGTCGCCAAGGTGGACGTGGCGGACGCGACGATCGGTGACCCGGTCACGCTGCCCTCCGGGTCACCGCAGGTGTTCTTCTCGGGATCGACCGCGGTCATCGGCAACCAGGAGACCGGTGAGGTCTGGTCCACGCCGGCGAAGGAGCTCGCCGATTTCGACGCTTCCACCAAGGCGGATCTGACGCTCGGCGCGGACGCGGTGTTCGACGCGTCGGACGAGCACGTCGCGGTGTACTCGCCGCGGACCGGGACGGCGTCCCTCGTCGAGGTCGGCTCGACCCTGTCCGTCGCGAAGCGCTGGACCGTGCGGATGGACCGCAAGGACGACTTCCAGGTCGCGGCGTTCGGCTCCCACATGGCGGTGCTCGACCAGACGACCGGCGCGCTCTCGGTCGACGGCGACACGGTCGACCTCGGCGACCGGGTCGGTGGGTCCCCGGCTCTCCAGCGGTCCTCGGCCGACGGGGACTCGGTGGTCGTCGCCGGTGCCGCGGGTCTCGTCCGCGTCACGCCGTCGGGCGCAGCGACCACGACCGCCCTGGCGGTGTCGGGACGCGCGGCCCGCCCCTACGTCGACGGCAACTGCACGTTCGGGGCGTGGAGCGGCGGGCAGGCGATCGACACGTGCGCCGGCCGCGCGCTGCAGCAGCTCGACCGGGTGCCCGGCGGTGCCGCCCTCCAGATCGTCCACAACGCCGACACCGTCGTCGCCAACGACCCGGCGACCGGGCGCTCCTGGGCGATCGACCGCAGCGGTCAGCTCATCGACAACTGGTCCGACCTGATCAAGCGGGACGACGACCAGCAGCAGGAGCAGATCTCGGACGACGATCCCGAGGTCGACAAGGACCAGAAGCCGCCGGTCGCCGTGGACGACGACCTGGGTGCCCGTCCGGGACGCACCACGAGCCTCCCGGTCCTGCTCAACGACTACGACCCCAACGGCGACCCGATCATCGTCAGCGAGGTCGGGTCCGTCGACCAGGCCGCTGGGAAGGTCGCGATCGTCGATGACGGGCAGCGGCTGCAGATCGCCCTGTCGGACAGCGCGTCCGGGACCGTGACGTTCCCGTACACGATCACCGACGGCAACGGCGGCTCGGCCACCGCGACCGTCCGGGTCAGCGTGCGACCGGAGTCCGAGAACGACGCGCCCAGGCAGGTCAGGGACACCACAGCCGACGTGGTCCAGAGCGGGCACGTGTCGAGCAACGTGCTCGGCGACTGGGTCGACCCCGACGGCGACCCGGTGTACCTGAAGTCGGCGACCGCGACGGACGGGGACGAGGTCTCGACGACGCCGGACGGCCTGCTCGACTTCCGCAACAAGAGCGGTCGCACCGGCGACCGCAGCGTCCAGCTCGTGGTGAGTGACGGTCGCGCGGACGGCCGTGGATCCCTCACCGTGCACGTCGCCGCGCAGGGGAGCGTGCCGCTCCGGGCAGACGCGTTCCCGGTGAAGGGCTACGCAGGCAAGTCCTTCACGGTGGATCCGCTCGAGCACGTGCGGGGCGGCAACGGGAGCATCACGCTGACGAGTGTCTCGTCGGCGAGCGGCGTGACGATCACCCCGAGCTACGACGCCGGGACCTTCCGGGTGCAGAGCGACGCAGTGGGGGACCACCAGGTCGAGTACACCGTGACGGACGGCACGAAGACGTCCAGCGGGATCGTCCGCATGACGATCGCGGCACCGCCGGACGCGTCGACCGCACCGATCACGACCCCGAAGACCGTGTTCGTCAACACGCTGTCGACCAAGGACACCGACGTCACCGCCACCGACATCGATCCGGCGGGCGGGGTCCTCCTCGTCACGGCGCTCGACGGACCCGCGCGGGGTTCCGGCGTGCAGGCGAGCATCCTCGACCAGCACACGATCCGGACGACCCTGTCGGCACCGCTCGACGGGCCGGTGACCTTCACCTACACCGAGACGAACGGCTTGGCGTCGTCGCCCGGCACCGTCACGGTCGTCGAGATCCCGAAGCCGGACCGGATCCAGCCGCCCGTCGCGCAGCCGGACACCGCGACGGTCCGGGTCGGGGACGTCGCGAACATCGACGTCCTCGCGAACGACACCCAGCCGGAGGGCGAGCCGCTGACCCTGCAGCCGGACCTCGTGCAGAACGTCCCCGGTGACGGCGGGCTGCTCTTCGCCTCCGGCGACCACCTCCGGTACCTCGCGCCGAAGACCCCGGGCAACTACACGGCGGTGTACCGCGTCGCCGGCCCGGACGGACAGTCCGCGGACGCCGCGGTCTCGATCTCGGTCCGTGAGAAGGACAGTGCCACGAACAACCCGCCGGTGCCACAGACCGTCACGGCTCGTGTGGTCGCGGGTCAGGCCGTCAGCATCTCCGTGCCACTGAACGGCATCGACCCCGACGGCGACTCCGTGCAGCTGGTCGGGGTGGCGTCGAACCCCGACAAGGGTTCCGTCAGCGACATCGGATCGGACTCCCTGACCTACGAGGCCGGGGACTACTCGGCCGGCACCGACGAGTTCACCTACACGGTCGTGGACGCGCTGGGCGCTCGCGCCACGGGCACCATCCGCGTCGGCATCGCACCGCGGGCCGAACAGGCGTCGAACCCGGTGGCCGAGGCGGACCACGTGACGATCCGGCCGGGCGGCTCCGTGACGGTTCGCGTGCTCCAGAACGACTCGGACCCCGAGGGCGGCGACCTCACCGTCTCCAAGGCCGAGCCGACCGCCAAGGACGTCACCGCGAAGGTCCTGCGGAAGCAGGAGATCCGCGTCACCCCGCCGAAGACCGCGAAGAGCGGAGACTTCGCGGTGCTCTACACGGCGTCGAACGAGAGCGGCGGCGCGAGCACGGCGTTCCTCACGGTCACCGTGGACAAGGACGCGCGCCCGCTCCGTCCCGAGGTCGACGACACCACGCTCGACCTGCAGGACATCCTGCATCGGCAGAGCGTGACCGTCGACGTGCTGAAGAACGTGTTCTTCGCCGAGGGGTCGACGTCGTCCCTGACCGTGGGTGTGGTGGACGGCTACGGCGACACCGCCCGCACCACGACCGACGGGCGGATCTCCGTTCGCCTCACGGATGACTCGCAGGTCATCCCGTTCTCGGTCGCCCGGCAGGACCACCCGGACATCGTGTCGTACGGGTTCATCCACGTCCCGGGGTTCGACGACGCCCTCCCGCAGGTCAACCGGTCAGCAGGCGCGATCACGGTGAAGAGCGAGTCGACCATCAGGATCCCGCTGTCGAAGTACGTCGTGACCGCGAACGGGCAGACCGCCAAGATCACCGACCCCGGCACGGTCAAGGCCACCCACGCGAACGGCGACGACCTCACCGTCGACTCGTCCACGTTGCAGTTCACGTCGGCGAAGCTCTACTACGGCAACGCGTCGATCTCGTTCGAGGTGACCGACGGCTCGAACGCCAACGGCGGCAAGGGGCGGGTCGCGACCCTGGTCCTCCCCGTGAAGGTCACGCCGCGCTCGAACCAGCCGCCCGCGTTCACCGGGTCCTCGATCGAGATGCAGCCGGGCGACTCCCGGACGCTCGACCTCACGCGGCTGACGGACTACCCGTACCCCAAGGACCTGCCCGAACTGCAGTACTCCGTCGTCAGCCAGCCCTCCTCCGGCACCACGGCCACGATCTCCGGCCAGCGACTGACGATCAAGGTCGCGGACTCCGCCCAGAAGAACACCTCGGCGACGATCGGCGTCGGCGTCGCCGATGCCGCGAACGCCGGCCGGTCCGGTCTCGTGACCGTCGGGATCGTCGCGTCCACCAGGCCGCTCGTACAGCCGGGGGCGGACAGTGCCGTCGCGAAGCGTGGATCGTCGACGACGATCGACGTCCTCGCGAACGACCAGCCGACCAACCCGTTCCCGAACGAGCGCCTGCGCGTGGTGAACATCCGCGGGCTCGCCGGCGGCCTGCCCTCCGGCGTCACGATCACCCCGAGTGCCGACAAGTCACGGCTCCAGGTGTCCGTCTCGGGCACCGCCAAGCCCGTGAACACCAACCTGCAGTACCAGGTCGCCGACGCGACGAACGATCCCGACCGGTACGTCTGGGGCGACGTCACGATCTCGGTGCAGGACGTCCCGGACGCTCCGGGTACCCCGACCCGGACCGGTTCGTACGACGGCGGGCAGATCACGCTCACCTGGTCGGCGCCGCAGTCCAACAACTCGGCGATCACCGGCTACCGGGTCACCGGGACGAACGGCGTGTCGAAGGACTGCGGGACCTCCACCGTCTGCACGCTCACTGATCTCGACCCGAGCGCGTCCTACCGGTTCTCGGTCACCGCGGTGAACGCCGTCGGGACGTCTGATCCGTCGCCGCAGTCCGCGCCGATGAGCGCGGACTTCGTCCCCGCTCCACCGGACGGCATGAAGGCGGAGGCGAACACTTCGACGCCCAACCGGCTCGACCTGTCGTGGAGTGCCGTCCCGCGTCCCGGGCGAGGAACCGCCGTCGACGACTACGTGGTCACGATCGACGGTCCGGGCACCTCCGCGAGCAAGAGCGTCGGGACGGCGACGTCGACGTCGTTCGACGGGCTGACGAGCGGTGGCAAGTACACGTTCACCGTCTCTGCGCGCAACAACGCCGGCCGGGACGGCAGCCCCGTGCAGTGGAACAGCGCGAGCACCTCAGGCGTCGCCGTCGGCCAGCCCGGAGCTCCTGGCCCCGTCAGCGCAACCGCGAAGGCGAACGCCAACCAGTACGGAAAGTCACCGGTCACGATCACCTGGTCGTCGGCCGATCCCGCAGGCGGGAGCTCGGTGAGCTACTCCGTCTACCGCATCGACTCCGGCAACCCGCCCTGCACGTCCCTGAACGGGTCGTCGCTGGGTTCGACGAGTCCGGTGGTCGACGATCAGCCGAGCAACGGCGCCCAGCGGTATGCGGTCGTGTCCAACAACGGCTTGTTCTGCAACGCTGCCTACGTCACGGCCACGACGTTCGACCGTTCCACCCGCACGGACCCGGCGACCGTGGACGTCTCGCAGTCCGGCGCGAACTCGTGGAACGCCGTCGTGACCGCGCCGTCGACGAGCGCACATCACTACAAGCTCGACACCGGGAACGGCAGCACAGTCGACCTGGCACCCGGGCAGTCCTACTCCTACGTGCCAGGAGGCAGCTACAACGTCCCGACCTCGTTCGCGCTCTATGCGTGCGGTGGTCCGGGCGACACGTTCTGTGCAGCCGAGCAGAATCGGTTCGACGGCACAGCGGTCGCGCTGAACACCGCGGTGTCCGTCTCGAGCGCAGTGTCGGGGAGTCCGATCGTGGTCAGTGGACCTGCCCTCGGCACCGGCATGACGGTGAAGTACGTGGCGCACTGGTACCTCACCGATGACACTTCCGGAGACGGCATCGAGCAGAGCTGGAACGGCGATCAGACGGCGCCCAGTCCTCCTGCACTCGCCCAGTTCGTCCGCGTCTCAGCGAAGGTCTCCTGGAGTGGAACCGCCATCTCCGAGGAAGGCGCCAAGTCCGACCCGGTTGCGGTCACTGCGCCTCCGGCGAACGAACAACCGACCCCCTGACCCACGACACCCACCGAGGAACCCCTTCACATGAGCATGACCCCCGAGCAGGCCACCTGGTTCGCCGACGTCTCCGGCCGCATCGTGACCAACGTCGAGCAGGTGCTCCTGGGGAAGACGTTCGTGATCCGTCTCGCGGTCACGGCGATGCTCAGCGAGGGCCACCTGCTGCTGGAGGACGTCCCCGGCACCGGGAAGACGAGCATGGCGCGGGCGCTGGCGCAGAGCGTGCAGGGCTCGACGAACCGGATCCAGTTCACCCCGGACCTGCTGCCTGGTGACATCACCGGCATCAGCGTCTACGACCAGCGCGCGCAGGAGTTCGAGTTCCACCGCGGCCCGGTCTTCGCGAACATCGTGCTCGCCGACGAGATCAACCGCGCGAGCCCGAAGACGCAGTCTGCGCTGCTGGAGGCGATGGAGGAATCCGCGATCACGGTGGACGGTGTGAACCACCGGCTCGCAGCGCCGTTCATGGTCATCGCGACGCAGAACCCCATCGAGCAGGCGGGCACGTACCGGCTCCCCGAGGCGCAGCTCGACCGCTTCCTGATGAAGACGTCGATCGGCTACCCCGACCACGCGGCGACGGTGAAGATCCTCGAGACCTCCTCGGCGCCGGCGTCGTCGGTGCCGCTCGCGAGCGTGGTGCCCGCTGCGACGATCACGGAGATGGCGGCGCTGGCCCGCACGGTGCACGTCGACGCGACGATCGCCGACTACGTCGCCCGCCTCGTGGACGCCACGCGTTCGGCGAGCGAGGTCCGCCTCGGCGTCAGTGTCCGTGGTGCAATGGGGCTCATGCGCGCGTCGCGCGTGTTCGCGGCACTGAGCGGCCGGCACTACGTCACCCCCGACGACGTCAAGGCACTCGCGGAGCCCGTGCTCGCCCACCGTCTGGTGCTCGACGCCGAGGCGGAGTTCGACGGTGTCAGTGCCTCGAGCGTCGTCTCCCAGCTCCTGGTGGAGACCCCGCCGCCCGCTGACCGGGTCACGTCGTGACGGACCGCCGGCCCGTCTCCACGCGCTCGCGCCGTCCCTCGTCGACGCGGTCGCGTCGTTCGAGCACGGCGTACGAGCGCACGGGGACGGTCGCCGGCCTGACGAACGTCCGCACGCGGCTGGTCGGCGACCGCGACGGCGTCGCCGCCGACGCGGTCGTCGGGATCGTCCGTCTGTGGCGCACGGCCTGGAGGCTCGTGGCACGCGGGTGGACCGAGGTCTCGTCGGTGGTCACCGGCCTGGGCTGGACGGTCGCCGCGCTCACGCTCGTCGCGTTCGTCACGGGGTACGTCTTCGGCCTGCGCGAGGTCGTCGTCGTCGGCTTCGCCGGTGCCCTGCTCGTGGTCGTCGCGGCCGTCGCGCTCATCGGCGGGTCGAGGCTGCTCATCCGGATGAGCCTCCCGGTCCGCCGCGTCGCGGTCGGTGACCCGGCGGGCGTGACCGTCACCGCCGAGAACCCCGCACGTCTGCCGTCCGTCCCGATCACGGTCGAGGTGCCGGTCGGCGCCGGACTCGTGGACGTCGCGATCCCGACCATCGCCCCGCGGGGCACGTTCGAACGGGAGGTGCCCGTCCCGACGGTCCGCCGAGGGGTCCTCGACGTCGGTCCGGTGACGGGCGTCCGCGCCGACCCGGTGGGCCTCGTGCGCCGGGAGATCGTCTGGACGACTCGCGAACAGGTCATCGTGCACCCGAGGACGGTCGCGATCCCGTCGACCAGCACCGGTCTGGTCCGGGACCTCGAGGGGCAGGCGACGACCGACCTCTCGCCTGCCGACATCTCCTTCCACGCGATCCGTGAGTACATGCCGGGTGACGATCCCCGGAACATCCACTGGAAGTCGACGGCGAAGACCGGCGCGCTCATGGTGCGCCAGTTCGAGGACACGCGTCGGTCGCACCTGGTGATCGCGCTCGGCATCTCCAGGACCGAGTTCGTGGACGACGAGGAGTTCGAGCTCGCGGTCAGCGCCGCGGCATCCCTCGGCAGCCGTGCGGTGCGGGACGGCCGAGAGGTCACGGTCGTCGTGTCCGAACGCACCCCGGAGTTCGCCAAGCGCGCCGTCTACGCCGTGCACCGCCTGCCGACCGTGACCCCGACGCGACTGCTGGACGACTTCGCGACCGTCGGCCTGGCGGACGCCTGCCTGCCCGTCGCCGAGGTCGCTCGCATCGTGGGCAACGACACCGCCGGGATCTCGGTCGCGTTCCTCGTCGTCGGCTCTGCTGTCGAACTCCCCGCGCTCCGCCTCGCTGCCACCCGCTTCCCGATCGGCGTCGAGGTCGTCGCCGTGATCTGCGAGCCCGAGGCCGTCCCGCGGTTCGTGCGAGTACCAGGGCTGACCGTGATGACGATCGGCTACCTCGACGACCTCCGGCACGCGCTGCACCGATCGGCCGCCGCATGAGCGCCCCCGCGGTGGTGCCGTCGCGCGCACGGCGAGACACGCGACGTCGGGCCCGGCGGGTGCCGGCGTTCCGGCTCGTCGGCGGCACGCTCGTCGTGTGGCTGCTCCTGGCGGTCGCGAGCGTCGCGTGGTGGCCGGTGTACCGCGACGACGGCATGGTCGTCGCCGCGGTCACCGCGGTGCTCGTCGGTTCGCTCGTCGCGCTGCTGGGCGCCGTCTTCCGTCTGCCGACCGCGGTCGTCGCGATCGCGACGATCGCGGCGTTCACGGTGACCGGTGTCCCCGCCGCCGTGCCGGGGGAGGCGAACGGGGTGCTCCCGACCGGCCAGGGCTTCCTGGACCTCTTCTCCGGTGTCGCGCTCGGCTGGAAGCGGCTCGTCACCATCAGCCTGCCGGTCGGGACCTACGAAGCCCTCCTGGTGCCGTTCTTCGTGACGCTCCTCGTCGCGACGGTGACGTCCGTGAGCGTGGCGACCCGTGCCTCCAGGCAGGAACTGGCGAGCATCCCGGCACTGGTGCTGTTCGCCGCCGGTGTCGTCGTCGGGCCGAGTCGTCTCGACACGTCGCTCGCCCTCGCGGTCGTGCTCACCGGCATCGCGCTCGTCTGGGCGCTCACGGTGCGCCACGCGCGCCGCGCGGTCGCGGTGGCCGAGACGATCGGCGCCCGCGTCACGGTGACCAGGTCCGTCGTCCGGCCCGCCCTGGTCGGGACGGGGACGATCGTCGCTGCGGCGGTCGTCGCGACCGGACTGGGGCTGGTCGCGCCGCCGACCACCGCGCGGACCGTCGCGAGGACGGACGTCGTCAAGCCGTTCGATCCCCGTGACTACGTCAGCCCGCTCAGCGGCTTCCGGGCCTACGAGGAATCGACCGAGGCGGACACCACGCAGCTCCGTGTCACCGGCCTGCCGGAGAACGGGTTCGTCCGGATCGCCACGCTGGACACGTACGACGGCGTGGTCTACCGCGTCGGCGGGACGGACGGCGCGTCGGCATCGGGCACGTTCGAGCGTGTCCCGACGTCGGTGGACGTCCGCGGCGTGAGCGGGACCACCGTGCACGTCGGGGTGACCGTGGACGGCTACTCCGGGGTCTGGCTCCCGACCGTCGGCGACCTCGAACGCGTCGAGTTCGCGGGCGCTGCGGGGGAGCGGGAGCGCAGTGCGTTCTTCTACAACGCTTCGACCCGCACCGGAGCGGTCGTCGGCGGGGTGCAGGACGGCACGCGGTACGACCTCACCGCGGTGGTCCCCGACCAGCCGACGGAGGAACAGCTGGCGACCGCGCGTCCGGGAACCGCAACGGTCCCTGCGGCTCGCAACGTCCCCGACGCCGTGCGCGACACCGTCGAGTCGACGACCACCGATGCCCAGAGCGACGGGGCGAAGCTCGTGGCCGTGGTGCAGGCGCTGCAGCGGAACGGGTACGTCAGCCACGGTGTGGGTGACGACCGGGTCAGCCGTTCGGGCCACGGTGCCGACCGCATCCAGGAACTCCTCACGTCGCCGCTGATGCTCGGCGACCAGGAGCAGTACGCCGTCGCGGCGGCGCTGATGTCCGAGTCGATCGGTTTCCCCACCAGGGTCGTGCTGGGCTTCGCAGCGGGGGGTGACTCCGGATCGACGCCGTCATCCTCTGGTGCTGCCGGCACGACGACCTTCCGCGGTTCCGACGTGACGGCCCGCATCGAGGTGGACACGGCGCAGTGGGGATGGGTCACCCTGAACCCCAACCCGACCGTCCGGGAGATCCCGAAGGAGCAGGAGCAGACCCCGCAACCGGTCACCAGGCCGGAGACGGTGGTGCCGCCGCCGCCCGTCGACCAGCAGGACCAGGACCAGCAGACGCCGCCGCAGAGCGACCGGAACACGCCGGACCAACCACCGCTCTGGTTGCAGATCCTGCTCGCCGCACTGCCGTGGGTGCTCGGGACCCTCGCGTTCATCGCCCTGGTGTTGCTGCCGTTCGGCGTGATCGTGCTGCTGAAGCGGATCCGTCGTCGTCGCCGTCGCCGCGCCGCGACTGCCAGGGGCCGCATCGTCGGCGCGTGGGACGAGTACCGGGATGCGTTGCTCGACCGCGGACACGACGTCCGTGCGGAGTCGACGCGACGAGAGGTCGCGTCGAGCGCCCCGGGGGACGGCGGAACCGGACTCGCCGCGCTGGCGGACCGAGCGGTGTTCGGCCCGAGCGAGGCGGACGACCGCACTGCGGACCGCATGTGGGAGGCCACCGACACCGCGATCGGCGACCTCCGCGACGGACGGACCCGGCGGGAGCGCATCCGCACCGCCGTGTCGACGAGGTCGCTGCGCAGCCCCGCACCGGGGGCGGCTGTCGCACGTGTCGGCGGCGCACTCCGACGGCGTGTGGGTGCCGGCCAGCGACGGCGTGGAGCCGGCGGTGACTACGATGTCCGGAGGCCCGACGAGCGTCACGGCGGGCCGGACGAGGACAGAGGCAACCTGTGATCAGATGCGAACACTGCGGATCGGTGCTCCCGGACGGAGCGATCTTCTGCGGTGAGTGCGGTCGAGCGGTGAACGCGGCTCCCGGGCGACGATCCGTCGCGCCCGAGCCCGTCGACCGTGCGACACCGCCGCCGCTCCAGCAGCCGGACCAGCACGGCCGTCGCCAGGACCCCGCCGCAGAGGCGTGGCTGCCGGAGTCGACGCTCGACCCCGCCACCAGGGCCTGGCTCACCGGCGCCGATCGCCGGCAGGCCGGTCCGACCGCACCCGTTCCCGTCCGGACGCCGGACGCCTACGCGCCCCGCTCCGCGCCGACCCACGTGCACGGTGCCGGAAGCGGCCTCGGTGCGTGGACGGGCGGCGAGGGTTCTCCGAGCACGCAGGCGCCGTCGGAGCCGCCGCTCGACCCGGACGCGTTCCCGTCCGAGGCCGTTGCCGTCGAGGACGACCCGGAGGTCACCCGCGTGGCACCTCGTTCCGGCGCAGGAACCACCCCGGTGCCGCCGACGTTCCAGCCGTCGCAGCCCGTGGCCGAGACCGCCGCCGCGCCGTTCTGGGCGCCGGAGCCTGCACCCGCGACCGCTCCGAGTGCGCCGTCCTGGTGGATCGGTCGAGCCGTCGACGAGCAGTCGGCCGCTGCCGAACCGGTGACGGAGTCGGTGTCCGCCGATCGCGACGACGCAGTCTCGCCGGCCGAGGCGTCGGCCGCGCAGGTTCAGGACGAGGCCACGCCCGATGTCCTTCCCGAGGGCGACACCGGTGCGCGGCCGGGCGACACCGCGGTCGTCGAGCCGCTGGTCGACCGCCGGTCGATGCGTCCCACACCATTGGTCCAGCCCGGGCTGCAGCCGACGACGTGCCACGTGTGCGGCCACCGGCTCGAGCCCGACGACATCTTCTGCGGCGAGTGCGGGGCGGTCCGTCCCGCGGTCACCGCCGCGTTCACCGGTCCCGTGATGCCGTTGCCGGTGGACCGTCCCGACTGGGCGGCGAACGACGACGGGTCGCCGGTGGAAGCACCGGACGACGAGATCCCGGTCGACGCGCCGGGGGACGACTCTGGGCTCGTCGAAGTGCCGGCTGCCGGCGCGCCGACGGACGACGTCGTGCCGACGGACGATGTCGTGCCGACGGACGATGTCGTGCCGACGGACGATGTCGGGCCGACGGACGGTGTCGAGGCGACGGACGACGTCGAGGTGTCGCGAGAGGACGTGGCCGCGCGCGAGGACGCATCCGTCCCGACTGCAGCACCCCTCCCGCCTGTCCCGACCGTCGCGCCCCTCCCGCCCGTCCCGGGTGCGGAGCCTGCTCGACCGTTGTCCGACGCAGACGTGGTGCCCTCGAGCACCGACGCCGACGAGTCCGCGCAGCTCGACGAGGACGTGGACGAGACGCGGATCGTCACGAAGACCCCGACGCGTGCGCCCTTCGTCCTGCACTTCAGCACCGGTGAGCGCATCGGCGTCCACGGGACTGGACTGCTCGGGCGTCTGCCCCGCCCCGAGCCCGGCGAACGGTTCGACGACCTGCTGACGATCCACGACCCGGGCAAGTCCGTGTCGAAGACGCACCTCGAGCTCGGGCGCGATGACGCCGACCTCTGGGTGTCCGACCGGTTCTCCGGCAACGGGTCCGTCATCCGGCACATCGACGGATCGATCCGCCGATGCGAGCCGGGTCGTCGGTACCGGGTGGAGCGCGGAGCCCGGGTGGACATCGGCGAGCAGTTCTTCCTCGTGCAGTAGCGCGTCCCTGCACACGACGGCGGGCGCCGGGGTTCTCCACGGACTCCGGCGCCCGCTCTCGTTCGTCGTGGTGGTGCGATGGACTCGACGGCATGGGAGCACCCGCCGTTCGATGGTCCGTGCTGGCCGTCGCCGCCGTGGCCGGAGCTGCCACGTCGCTCCCGGGGCCACCAGGACAGCGAACCGCTTCGCTCGCAGCGGCCGTCATCCTCGGTGCGATCGCGTCGGTCGTGCGGTCGCGGTCGGCGAACAGGGAGCGCCCCGCGCCGATCGAGGTCCGCTTCCCCATGGACGAGGTGGTCGTCGACCTGGTGCCCGATGGCCGTGCGCTCGACGGCGGTGCGCTGCACGTCGGCCGGGTGATCGGGGGAGAACCGGTGTCGATCGACCGCCTCGACGGCGTGCTGGTCGTCGGTCGCGGCGCACTGGCCGCCGCTGTCTTCGCGGCGGTCACGGCAGGCCTCGGGGCGACGGCGACCGCCGATCAGGAGCTCCGGGTCGCCCACGGCGCCGACGTCGTCCTGCCCGAGCTGGCCTGCGCGCCCGTCGCGACGCTGCCGTCGGGTGTCGCGGTGGCCGTGCTGGTCGGCGCCGACGGCAGCAGGGACGGCTCCGTCGTGCTGGTTCCCGATCTCCGGTCCCGACCACGCCGTCCCTGTCCCACCATCGAGGTCACCCGGTACGGCTGCACGCTCCGCAGCGACCCGGACGAACCCGTCGGGATGGCACTGGCCCCGGTGCTCCCGGGCCTCGACCCGCCCGCGGTCTAGCGGAGCCCGGCACCGGGGCGGATCGACCCGACCGGGACGCCGCCGCCCAGGACCTTCTCGCCGGTGGTGCCGAGCACGTCGGCGACACCGTCCGCCGAGACGACGCCGTTCCGCTCGAGCAGCGTGAGCGCTGCCAGCGTGCCGGCGCGGAGTGCTCCGTCGAGGACCTTGACGACGACCGCGGCACCGCCGGGCGCAGCCATGACCATGACCCCCTCGGCGCCGAGCTTGGCGACGAGCCCGAGCCGCTCGATCGTGACCGTGTTCGCTCGCCCGACCCCGTCGATCGCCCAGGGATTCGCGAGGATCGCGTCGGTGAGGGCAGCCGTGTCGGCGTCGCCGCGCTGCACCACCCCCGCGATGCCACGGGCCATGCCGGTGAACGTCAGCGGGAACACCGGCGCCCCGCACCCGTCGACGCCGACCACGTCGACGACCTCCCCGGTCGCGTCCTCCACGGTGGCCCGGACGGCGCGCTGCATCGGGTGGTCGATGTCGAGGTAGGTCGCGGCGTCCCACCCGTTCACCCGGCAGGCGGCGAGCATGCCGGCGTGCTTCCCGGAGCAGTTCATCGCGAGCCGACGGGGCTCGGTCATGGTCCGCGCCGTCGCCCGGTCGTACGGCATGTCCGGCGGGCACCCGAGGTCGGCCTCGACGTGGTCGAAGGAGGCCAGCATGTGCTCGGCCAGCGCCTGGTGCGACGGCGTTCCGGCGTGGCTCGCCGTCGTCATCACGAGTTCCGCGTCCGAGAACCGCGCGCCGGCCCGTCGGATGGCGAGCGCCTGGAACGGCTTCATCGTGGAGCGCGGGTAGATGCTCGCGGAGATGTCCCCGACGGAGTCGATCACCGTGCCCGAGGCGTCGACGACGACACCGGCTCCGATGTGCCGGCTCTCGTCGAAGCCGGAGCGTTCGAGCACCGCGAGCTCGACGGAGCCGTCGGCGGTGAGAGGATGGCGGTCGGTGCGGACATCGGAGCTCTCCGTCATACCGAGATCGTACCGAGCCGCACGGCACCGGATCGCCCTGGAAGGGGAGCAGGCATGCACGACCACACCTACGAGGTCGAGGTCCGCTGGACCGGCGACCGTGGGACCGGCACCAGCGGGTACCGCGAGTACGGGCGCGACCACGTGGTCTCCGCCACCGGCAAGCCCGATGTCCTCGGGTCCGCCGACCCGACGTTCCGTGGCGACCGCGATCGCTGGAACCCGGAGGAGATGGTGACGGCGGCGCTCGCCCAGTGCCACATGCTCAGCTACCTGCACGTCGCGGTGACGCAGGAGTTCACCGTCCTGGCGTACGAGGACCGTGCCACCGCCTCGATGAACCTGAACCGCGACGGCTCCGGCGAACTGACCGGCGCGACGCTCCACCCGGTCGTGACGATCGCCGAAGCCGACCGCGTCGCTGATGCCGAGGCGGCGCACGCGGCAGCGAACGCCCTCTGCTTCATCGCCCGGTCGGTGGCCTTCCCGGTGCACCACGACGCCACGACCATCGTCGCCGACCCGGCCGGTCGACCAGGCGAACCCCGACTCGGAGCCGACTCATCGACGAGTGAGGCAGACTAGGTGCCCGTGAAGCGTCTCCGCCTGCTCCCGATCGCCCTGGTGCCCGCCGTCGTCCTCGGACTGGCCGCCTGCTCCGGTTCCGGTTCCACCGACTCGTCGGCGACGCCGTCCGCGTCGTCCAGCGCGACCGCGTCGGCGATCACCAGCTGCCCGAAGCCAGGGAAGGCCTCGGCTACGATCGACGTCTCCGGTGACTTCGGCGGCAAGACGGCCCCGACCGTGACGTTCTCCAAGGGGATCAAGGCGACGCCGCCGCAGGCGACGACCGTCACCAAGGGCTCCGGCGCGGCGCTGAAGAACGGCGACTACACGCAGGTCGCGTACAGCGTCTACCAGGCGTCGGACGCGAAGAAGCTCGGGACGGTCGGGTTCGACCAGGGCAACGCCCAGGTCCTGTCCGTCGGTGGCAGCGGTTTCGGTGCGCTCCTCGCGTGCTCGCACGTCGGCGACCGCATCGCTGCCGTCGGCGCTTCGTCGGCGCTCGGGTTCAACACCGGCGGCAACATCGTCGTCGTGGCCGACGTCATCGCGCAGACGCCGACGAAGTCCACGGGGGCGGCTCAGACGCAGAACCCCGACCTGCCGACCGTCAAGGACAAGTCCGACGGTGAACCGGAGATCACCATCCCGGACACCACCGCTCCGACCAAGACGACCGCCGAGGTCATCAAGCAGGGCGACGGCGACGAGATCGCGGAGGGGGACACTGCGCTGGTGCAGTACAAGGGCGTCCTCTACGACGGCGGCAAGGAGTTCGACTCCTCGTGGTCGAAGGGCGCGCCGACGACCTTCACCATCGCCGAGGGCTCCCTGATCAAGGGCTTCGTGACCGGACTGGTCGGCCAGAAGGTCGGCTCCCAGGTCATGATCGTCGTCACCCCGGAGGACGGCTACGGCGCCACGCCTCGAGAGGGATCGGGAATCCCGAAGAACGCGACGCTCGTCTTCGTCGTCGACATCCTCGCAAAGGGCTGATCCGTCGGTACACAGACGAGCGGGCGACGGCCATCCGTCGCCCGCTCGTTCGTTCTCTCGAGTGCTTCAGCCCTTCGTCACCGCGAGATCTTCACGACCGTGACCGGCCGTGCCCAGCTGATCGTCACACCAGCGCTGTAGTTGTACGCGGCTCCGTTCGACGCCGCGTAGCTCGTGCGGCGATCCCCAGCTCCGACGCGGACGATGTTCTTCCAGCTGCCAGTTCGTGTTCCGCTGCCGGTGTAGCCATACGGAACTCCCGAGGATGACGTCATACACGCACTGGTCGTCGTGCAGCCAGGAGTCACAGGCGTGAGTGCTCGTGCTGAGGAGCGGAATGCTGCCAGCACTTCACCGGTGTCTGGATCGACCAGCGCCTGGACGTTGCCCCCGCTCGCGAGAATGCGCTCCGCGTCGGCCGTGGACTGGGTCTCCTGCAGAGCAGCGAGACGCGCATCAATCGCGGCATACCCCTCTGCCCCAGTGGTCGCGAACGCTGCTTCCGGTGTCACGGCTGCTCCTGTGACCACGATTGCGGTCGCGGCGATCGTGATGAGTTTGCTCTTCAATGTCTTCCATCCCGTGGTGACCATCTGGTCCCCTGCAATGTAGCAAGCGGTGAAACTCTGGCGGATGAATATCGTGAATTGACATCCGACCTCCCGATCACGTTCGAGTAGGTTGGGGGATCATGCACGCCACCCCCGAACGCCGCCGCATCATCGTCCTCGGCAGCACCGGCTCGATCGGCACGCAGGCGCTCGACGTCGTCGCCCGCCACCCCGACCGCTTCGAGGTCGTCGGCCTCACCGCGGGGACGAACGCCGCCACGATGGCCGAGCAGGCTGCCGAGTTCGGCGTCCGCGACACCGCCCTCGGGGCCGCCGACGCCGAGCGCCTGATCCGCAGCGTCGAGGCGGACGTCGTGCTCAACGGCATCACCGGCTCCGTGGGCCTCGGCCCGACGCTCGCCACGCTCGAGACGGACGCCACCCTGGCCCTGGCGAACAAGGAGAGCCTGATCGTCGGCGGCCCGCTCGTGCAGGCAGCGGCGTCGCCCGGCCAGATCGTCCCGGTCGACAGCGAGCACTCCGCGATCGCGCAGGCCCTCCGCTCGGGCACCGACGCCGAGGTGCGCCGCCTGGTCCTGACGGCCAGCGGCGGCCCGTTCCGCGGCAGGTCCCGTGCGAGCCTCCTCGACGTGACGCCGCAGCAGGCACTCGCGCACCCGACGTGGGACATGGGCCTCGTGGTGACGACGAACTCGGCCACCCTGGTGAACAAGGGCCTCGAGGTGATCGAGGCGCACCTGCTCTTCGGAGTGCCGTACGACCGCATCGACGTCACGGTGCACGCCCAGTCGATCGTGCACTCGATGGTGGAGTTCACCGACGGGTCCACGATCGCGCAGGCATCGCCCCCGGACATGCGGCTGCCGATCGCGCTCGGGCTCGCGTGGCCGCACCGTGTCCCCGGTGTCGGGGTCCCGCTCGACTGGACGTCGGCGAGCACGTGGACGTTCGAGCCGCTCGACGACGAGGCGTTCGGTGCGGTGGCACTGGCGAAGCGGGTCGGCGAACTCGGCGGCACGTACCCGGCCGTGTTCAACGCCGCGAACGAGCAGGCCGTCGCCGCGTTCCACGCCGGCGCGATCGGCTTTCTCGACATCGTGGAGACGATCGAGCGGGTGGTGGAGTCGCACGAGCCCACGGAGCCGTCGCTCGACGGCGTCCTCGCGTCGGAGCGGTGGGCACGCACCGCTGCGGACCGCGCGCTGGCCCGCTGACGCGGAGACGGGCGGGGGGCACGGGTCACCACCCAGCACACGCTCGGCTGCTTCTTTGCCAGCGTCCCGTACGCTTCTCCGGTGACCGTCGGAACCGTGCTCCTCTTCGTCCTCGGCGTGGTCGTCTTCATCGTCGGCCTGCTGATCTCGATCGGGCTCCACGAGCTCGGTCACCTCGCGTTCGCGAAGCTCTTCGGCGTGAAGGTGACGCAGTACTCGCTCGGCTTCGGCAAGGCGCTCTGGTCGTTCCGTCGGGGCGAGACCGAGTACGGCATCCGCCCGATCCTGCTCGGCGGCTACATCTCGATGGTCGGCATGCTGAAGCCCCGCGCTTCCGGCCGCGCGATCACGAACACGGGCATGTACAGCGCGTTCGTGCAGGACGCCAGGCAGGCCAGCGCCGAGCAGATCGCGGAGTCCGGCGGCGACGACTCGCGGGCGTTCTACCGGTTGACCCCGTGGAAGCGCATCATCGTGATGGTCGCCGGTCCGGCGATGAACCTGGTGATCGGGATCGTCCTGTTCGGTGTGCTGCTCGTCGGGTTCGGCGCGCCGACCACGACCTTCACGTCGAGCGTCGACTGCGTGCTCCCGACGACCGCGACGACCACGTGTTCACCAGGGGACTCCGTCTCCCCGGCGAAGGAAGCGGGGATCCGCTCCGGCGACGTGGTCCTCGCCGTCGGCGGCAAGGAGAACCCGACGATCACCGAGGTCTCCGACACGTTCCAGGAGTCGGCTGGCAAGTCGGTCGAGGTCGTCGTCGAGCGCGACGGTGCACGGAAGACCCTCGAGGTCACGCCGGCGCTGGCCACCCGCGACGTCTACGACGCGCAGGGGAAGGTCGTGAAGAACGACGACGGCACCTCGAAGACCCAGCAGGTCGGTGTGGTCGGGGTCTCGATCGGCCAGACGCTCGTGCGGCAGTCGCCCGCTGCGGTGCTCCCGGCCACCGGGGCGCAGATCGGGGCGTCCGCCCACCTCATCATCGACCTCCCGCAGCGCCTCGTCGCGGTCTGGAACGCGGCCTTCGGCGCCCAGGAGCGTTCGTCGGACAGCCCGGTGTCCGTGGTCGGTGTCGGTCGGGCGATCGGCACGGTGTCGTCGATGAGCGGTGTCCCCGTGGTCGACAAGATCTACACGATCCTCGGGCTGCTGGCGTCGCTCAACATCGGCCTGTTCGTGCTGAACATGGTGCCGCTCCTGCCACTCGACGGCGGCCACATCGCCGGCGCCCTCTGGGAGGCGATCAAGCGTCGCGCGTTCAAGCTCGTCGGCAAGGCGGACCCCGGTCCCATCGACCTCGCGAAGACCATGCCGCTCACGATGGTCGTCGTGGTGTTGCTCGCCGGCATGAGCGCACTGCTGATCTACGCCGACATCGTGCGGCCGGTGAACCTGTTCGGATAGGCCCCGCCAGCACTACGCTCAGCGCATGAGCACAGCGCCCGAGGTCCGTGCCGTCGAACGGCAGGGCATCGACGTCATCGCCGAGTCCGAGCGGAAGGGGCGCCCCCGCGGGCTGTTCTGGCCGTGGTTCGCCGCCAACATCTCCGTCCTCGGGCTGAGCTACGGCTCGTTCGTGCTGGGCTTCGGGATCTCCGTGGTCCAGGCGACCGTGGTGTCCGTCATCGGGGTCGTGTTCTCGTTCCTGCTGTGCGGCATCGTGGCGATCGCCGGCAAGCGCGGTTCTGCGCCGACGATGGTCCTGAGCCGCGCGGCCTTCGGCGTGCGGGGCAACCGACTGCCGTCGTTCCTGAGCTGGATCCTCACCGTCGGGTGGGAGACCTCGCTCGCCGCGCTGGCGGTGCTCGCGACGTCGACGGTGTTCCGGGAGCTCGGCTGGGACGACGGCGTCGTGACGAAGCTCGTCGCGCTCGTGGTCGTTGCCGCGCTGGTGATCGGCGCCGGCATCGCCGGGTTCGACGTGATCATGCGGCTGCAGGCGTGGATCACCGTGATCACCGCCGTGTTGACGGTCGTCTACATCGTGCTCGTCGCCGGGTCGATCGACTTCGGCGCACTCGCGGCGCTGCCATCCGGGAGCGCGCAGAACGTCGTCGGCGCACTGGTCCTCGTGATGACCGGGTTCGGCCTCGGCTGGGTGAACGCCGCCGCCGACTACTCCAGGTACCTGCCGCGGTCGGCCTCGACGGGCGGGGTGGTGTGGTGGACGACGTTCGGGGGAGCGCTCGCTCCGGTGGTGCTCGTCGTCACCGGGGTCCTGCTCGCGGGGTCGTCGAAGCAGCTGAACACCGACATCAGTGCCGACCCGATCGGCGCGCTCACCACGCTGCTGCCGGTCTGGTTCCTCGTGCCGTTCGCGATCGTCGCCATCCTCGGCCTGGTCGGCGGCGCGGTCCTCGACATCTACTCCTCCGGACTCGCACTGCTGAGTGCCGGGATCCGCATCCCGCGCCCGGTCGCCGCGGGGGTGGACGGCGTCTTCATGGTCGCCGGTGCGATCTACGTGGTGTTCTTCGCGACCGACTTCATCTCGCCGTTCCAGGCGTTCCTGGTGACGCTCGGCGTCCCGATCGCGGCGTGGTGCGGCGTCTTCGTGGCCGACGTCGTCCTGCGCCGGAAGGCCTACGCCGAGGGGGAGCTGCACGCGACGACCGGCCGGTACGGTGACGTCCGCTGGGGAGCGATCGGGCTCGTCGTGCTCGGGACCGCGCTCGGTTGGGGACTGGTGACGAACACGTACGGCGTCCCGTCGTGGCTCAACTGGCAGGGGTACCTGCTGGAGCCGTTCGGACTCGGCGGTCGCACGGGTGCGTGGGCGTACGCGAACCTCGGTGTGCTGGTGGCCCTGGTCGTCGGGTTCCTCGGGACGCTGCTCTTCGCCCGCCGGTCGATCCGCGAGCAGGAGGCACTGCCGGTGACCGAGCCGATCGACAGCGTCCCCGCGACGGAGCTGCACCCGTGACTCCTGCACCGGACACCGGCGACGCGTGGCTCGTCGTGATCGACATGCAACGCGTCTTCACCGGTGACAGCCAGTGGGCCGCGCCGCGCTACGACGACGCAGCGGCGGGGATCCAGCGCCTGCTCCCACGGTTCACGGATCGGACGGTTCGTACCCGCTTCGTCGCGCCGGAGCACCCGCAGGGTGCATGGGTCGACTACTACCGGGACTGGCCCTTCGCGCTCGTCCCCGCCGACGATCCGCTGTACGACCTGACGGAGCCGTTCGCGGCCCTGGACGGCCCCGTCGTCACCGAGACGTCCTTCGGCAAGTGGGGGACGAGCCTCCAGTCCGTCGTCGGCGACCAGCCGCACCTGGTCCTGACCGGCGTGTCGACGGACTGCTGCGTCCTGTCGACCGCGCTCGCGGCGGCGGATGCCGGCGCCCGCGTGACGGTCGTCGCGGACGCCTGCGCCGGCGCGAGTGACGCGGACCACGAGCGCGCCCTCGACACCATGCGCCTGTACGCCCCGCTGATCACGGTCGTCGACACGCTCTGAGGTTCGCGCGCACCCGGAGCGCGTAGAGTTCGATGCGTGCCCGCAGTGAATCTCGGTATGCCCAAGGCCCCGGAAACCCTCGCCCCCCGTCGCAAGTCCCGGCAGATCCGGGTCGGCAAGGTGCTGGTCGGTGGCGACGCGCCGGTCTCCGTGCAGTCGATGACCACGACGCCGACCACGAACATCAACGCGACCCTGCAGCAGATCGCCGAGCTCACGGCTTCCGGCTGTGACATCGTCCGCGTGGCGGTGCCGACCCAGGACGACGCCGACGCGCTGCCGATCATCGCGAAGAAGTCGCAGATCCCGGTGATCGCCGACATCCACTTCCAGCCGAAGTACGTCTTCCAGGCGATCGACGCCGGATGTGCCGCCGTCCGCGTGAACCCGGGCAACATCCGCAAGTTCGATGACCAGGTGGGCGCGATCGCCGCGGCGGCCAAGGCGGCGAACGTCAGCCTCCGCATCGGGGTGAACGCCGGGTCGCTCGAGCCGAGCCTGCTCCAGAAGTACGGCAAGGCCACCCCGGAGGCGCTCGTCGAGTCGGCCGTCTGGGAAGCGAGCCTGTTCGAGGAGCACGACTTCCACGACTTCAAGATCTCGGTCAAGCACAACGACCCGATCGTGATGGTGAAGGCCTACCGGCAGCTCGCCGAGCGCGGCGACTGGCCCCTGCACCTCGGCGTGACCGAGGCCGGTCCGGAGTTCCAGGGCACCATCAAGAGCGCCACCGCGTTCGGCATCCTGCTCAGCGAGGGCATCGGCGACACCATCCGCGTGTCCCTGTCTGCGCCCCCCGCGCAAGAGGTGAAGGTCGGCCTGCAGATCCTGCAGTCGCTGAACCTCCGCGAGCGCAAGCTCGAGATCGTCTCGTGCCCGAGCTGCGGCCGCGCCCAGGTGGACGTCTACCAGCTCGCGAACGACGTCACGACGGGGCTCGAGGGCATGACCGTGCCGCTCCGCGTCGCCGTGATGGGCTGCGTCGTGAACGGCCCTGGTGAAGCCCGCGAGGCCGACCTCGGCGTCGCGTCCGGCAACGGCAAGGGCCAGATCTTCGTCAAGGGCCAGGTCATCAAGACCGTGCCGGAGGCCGAGATCGTCGCCACCCTCATCGCGGAGGCGAGCCGCCTGGCCGACGAGATGGGTCCTGCGGCCGCGACCGGCAAGCCCGAGGTGATCACCGCGTAGTCCCGGCCTGGAGGCCCGTGGCGGCTTCTCCACGCCGGTCCCGGCCCGTCGCACGACCGGTTCCACCGCCGCTAGGCTTGCGTCCGTGGTCACACGGCTTTCGCATCTCTTCCTCCGCACGCTCCGCGACGACCCCTCCGACGCCGAGGTGACGAGCCACAAGCTGCTCGTCCGCGCCGGGTACGTCCGTCGCCAGTCCCCGGGGATCTTCGCGTGGCTGCCGCTCGGGCTGCGCGTGCGCGCCAAGATCGAGGGCATCATCCGCGAGGAGATGGTCGCCGCCGGCGCGCAGGAAGTCCTGCTCCCGGCGCTCCTGCCGCGTGAGCCGTACGAAGCGACGAACCGCTGGACCGAGTACGGCGACGGCATGTTCCGCCTGCAGGACCGCAAGGGTTCCGACTACCTGCTCGCCCCCACGCACGAGGAGATGTTCGCGCTCCTGGTGAAGGACCTGTACTCGTCGTACAAGGACCTGCCGGTCACGCTCTTCCAGATCCAGGACAAGTACCGTGACGAAGCGCGTCCCCGTGCCGGGCTCCTGCGCGGTCGCGAGTTCACCATGAAGGACGCGTACTCGTTCGACCTCGACGACGCCGGGCTCGACCGCAGCTACCAGGTGATGCGTGACGCCTACGAGAAGATCTTCGCCCGCCTGGGCCTCGAGTACGTGATCGTCAAGGCCGACGCCGGCGCGATGGGCGGCTCCAAGTCGGAAGAGTTCCTGCACCCGATCGCGGTCGGCGAGGACACCTTCGTGCGCAGTGCCGGCGGGTACGCGGCCAACGTCGAGGCGTACGTCACCCCGGTCCCCGACGCCCTGCCGATCGACGGCCAGCCCGAGCCCGTGCTGCTGCCGGCGTCCGACACCCCGACGATCGACACCCTCGTCGAGCACGCCAACCAGGTCGCTCCGCGCGACGGTGCGCCGTGGACGGCCGCCGACACGCTCAAGAACGTCGTGCTCGCGCTGACGCACCTCGACGGCACGCGGGAGATCGTCGTCGTCGGGCTCCCCGGGGACCGCGACGTCGACATGAAGCGGGCAGAGGTCTCGTTCGCCCCCGCCGAGGTCGAAGCCGCTGGTGACGACGACTTCCGGAAGCACAAGGGCCTGGTCAAGGGCTACATCGGCCCGCAGGTCCTCGGCGAGGACAGTGCGACGGGCATCCGGTACTTCGTCGATCCGCGCGTCGTCGACGGCACCGCGTGGGTGACCGGCGCGAACGAGCGCGGCCTCCACGTCTCGGGGCTCGTCGCCGGGCGTGACTTCGTCGCCGACGGCGTGGTCGAGGTCTCCGACGTCCGTGCCGGCGACCCCGCACCCGACGGCTCCGGCCCGCTCGAGACCGCCCGCGGCATGGAGATCGGTCACGTGTTCCAGCTCGGCCGCAAGTACGCAGAGGCCCTCGGGCTCAAGGTCCAGGACGAGAACGGCAAGCTCGCCACCGTGACGATGGGCTCGTACGGCATCGGCGTCACCCGCATCCTCGCGATCCTGGCCGAGGCGCACAACGACGACAAGGGCCTCGCGTGGCCGAAGCACGTCGCGCCGTTCGACGTGCACGTGGTCGCCACGGGCCGAGACGAGACCGCGTACGACCTTGCCACGTCGATCGTCGCCTCGCTCGAGGACGACCGGTACGACGTGCTGTACGACGACCGTCCGAAGGTCTCTCCCGGCGTCAAGCTCCGCGACGCCGAGCTGCTGGGCATGCCGATCGTGATCGTCTCCGGTCGTGGTGCCGCCGACGGCATCGTCGAACTGTGGAACCGTGCGAGCGGTGAGCGCACCGAGGTGCCGGTCGCCGACCTGCTCGAGGCGGTCCGCGCGATCTAGCGGGCTGACACCGCGGTGCGGCCGAAACGCCGCGACCGCGTCGAGACGCCGCCGATTTCGGCGGCGTCTCATCGTTCCGGGACCGTTTCGGAGATCTGGGTGCGCCCGCACCGGACGGGAGGCTCGGTGCGGGCTGGCACCGTGCCTCCAGTCCGCAACGGCGCGGCCGGGTCGCGACTGGCAGTGCGGTAGTCTGGACGCCGACTTCTGCGCGGTTCCAGTGCGCAGGAGCGACTCAGCTGAATACGGAGGCCCTCGGTGAAGATCGATCTCGCAGTCCTGCGACTCATGGAGCGTGAACGGGAGATCCCGTTCGAAGAACTCGTCCAGATCATCGAGTCGGCCATCCTGACCGCGTACCACAAGCACACCGACGAGAACGGCGAGCCGGCCGACGCGCAGTCCCGCGTCGAGCTCGACCGGAAGACCGGCGAGGTCAGCGTCTTCGTGCCGGAGCGCGACGACGAGGGCACCGTCATCGGCGAGGCCGTCGACCAGCCGAGCGACTTCGGCCGCATCGCGGCGTTCGCGGCGAAGCAGGTCATCAACCAGCGACTCCGCGACATCGGCGACGACAAGATCCTCGGCGAGTTCCGCGGCAAGGAAGGCGACATCGTCGCGGGGGTGGTCCAGCAGGGCCCGAACCCGAAGATGGTGCACGTCGACCTCGGCACCGTCGAGGCCATCCTGCCGCCCGAAGAGCAGGTCCCGGGGGAGACGTACACGCACGGCTCCCGCCTCCGCGTCTACGTGACGAGCGTCGGCCGCGGCAACAAGGGCCCGCAGATCACGGTGTCGCGCACGCACCCGGGCCTGGTCCGCAAGCTGTTCGCGCTCGAGGTCCCGGAGATCGCCTCCGGTGTCGTGGAGATCACCTCGCTCGCTCGTGAAGCCGGTCACCGCACGAAGATCGCGGTCAAGGCGAACGAACCGGGTGTCAACGCGAAGGGCGCGTGCATCGGCGAGCTCGGTGCCCGCGTGCGCGCCGTGACGACCGAGCTCGGTGCCGAGAAGATCGACATCGTGGACTGGTCGCCGGACCTCGCGACCTTCGTGGCGAGTGCGCTGTCGCCGGCGAAGGTGACGAGCGCCTTCGTGCTCGACGTGTCGACGAAGGCGGTCCGTGCCCTGGTGCCGGACTACCAGCTGTCGCTCGCGATCGGCAAGGAAGGGCAGAACGCCCGACTCGCCGCGAAGCTCACGGGTGCGCGCATCGACATCCAGCCGGACTCGATCCTGGACGACGACGAGTCGTAGCGGGCGCGTTTCGCGCTCGGCGTGCCCCGTCCGGGCGCGCCGGATCGCGGTCGTCGGAGGCAAGGAGTAGAGTGGTCGCCGTCAGAACGTGCATCGGCAGTCGTCGTCGCGCATCCCGATCCTCCCTCCTCCGAGTCGTCGCCCTGGGCGACGGACGTGTGGTGGCGGATCCGAAGGCAGTCATGCCGGGCCGGGGAGCGTGGCTCACACCGACCGTCGAAGCCTACGAGCTGGCCGTCAAGCGCAGGGCTTTCCGCCGGGCGCTGCGGCTGGATCGCGAACCGGACACGTCTGCGGTGCTCGACTACCTGCGGAGTCTCCCTCACCCGAGGGACCTCGCGGAAGAGCGCCCGGACACGACAGAACAGGCTGAACGGCTTATGGACAACTGATGAGCGGCTCGAAATGAGACCCATCATCCAGTGAGTCCTGCCCCTTGACGGGGTGGGACCCGTGAAGGAGAACAGTGGCGAAACCACGCGTACACGAGATCGCAAGCGAGCTCGGCGTCGACAGCAAGACCGCACTCGAGAAGCTCAAGGAGCTGGGCGAGTTCGTCAAGGGACCGAGCTCGAGTGTCGAGCCCCCCGTGGCACGGAAGCTCCGTGCCGCCCTGCAGGCAGAAGGTGCTTCGGCGTCCGCCAAGCCCGCTGCAGCAGCACCCGCGCCGGCGGCGAAGTCCGCAGCGCCCAAGCCCGGTGGCCCGAAGCCCGGACCCAAGCGTCCGGCGCCGACCCCGGAGCCCGAGGCCGCAGCACCCGCCGCGGCAGCACCTTCGGACGATTCCGACGTGCCCGTCACGCCGGCCCCGAAGACCGTCGCACAGCGACAGGCCGAGGCAGAAGCAGCCAGGAAGGCGGCAGCCGAGTCGAAGAGCTCCGGTTCCGCTGACGGCCCCGCCAAGACCGACGCCGTGAAGCCGGGTGGCCCGAAGCCCGCAGCGGCTGCCGGCCCGAAGCCGGGTGGCCCGAAGCCGGGCGCACGACCGGGCAACAACCCCTACGCGTCCAGCCAGGGCATGGGCTCGCGCCCGCCCCGTCCGGGCAACAACCCCTACTCGTCGAACCAGGGCATGGGCCAGCGCCCCGCCGGCGGTGCCGGTGGCGGTGGGATCCCGCGTCCGCAGCCCCCGCGTCCCGGCGCGCCTCGCCCGGGTGCTCCGCGTCCGGGTGGTCCCGGTCAGGGCAACCGTCCGAACGGCTTCGGGCAGCGCCCGGGCCAGGGTGGCGGCGGTCGTGGCGGCCCCGGTGGTCGTCCGGGTGCCGGTGGTGGCGCCGGTGGCGGCTTCCCGCGTCCGGCGTTCAGCGGCCCGCGTCCCGCCGGTGGCGGTGGCCGCGGTCGTGGCCCCGGTGGCGGTACCGCTGGTGCGTTCGGTCGTGGTGGCGGCAAGAGCCGTGCCCGCAAGTCGAAGCGGACGAAGCGCGCCGAGTACGAGATGCGGCAGGCCCCGTCGCTCGGCGGTGTGCAGGTCCCTCGTGGTGACGGCAACACGGTCGTCCGACTCCGTCGTGGTGCGAGCATCTCGGACTTCGCGGACAAGATCGACGCCAGCCCCGGCAACCTCGTGACGGTGCTGTTCCACCTCGGTGAGATGGCGACCGCCACGGAGTCCCTCGACGAGGCGACCTTCGAGGTCCTCGGCGACGAGCTCGGCTACAAGATCCAGATCGTGTCGCCGGAGGACGAAGACCGCGAGCTCCTCGAGGGCTTCGACATCGACATCGATGCCGAGTACGCAGAGGAAGACGACTCCGTCCTCCAGCAGCGTCCCCCGGTCGTCACCGTCATGGGTCACGTCGACCACGGTAAGACCCGACTGCTCGACGCCATCCGCAACTCCAAGGTGGTCGAGGGCGAAGCCGGCGGCATCACGCAGCACATCGGTGCGTACCAGATCACCACCGAGCACGAGGGCATCGAGCGCCCGATCACCTTCATCGACACCCCTGGACACGAGGCGTTCACCGCCATGCGTGCCCGTGGTGCGCAGGTGACGGACATCGCGATCCTCGTGGTCGCGGCGGACGACGGCATCATGCCCCAGACGATCGAGGCGCTGAACCACGCGCAGTCGGCGAACGTGCCGATCGTGGTCGCGGTGAACAAGATCGACAAGGAAGGCGCGAACCCCGCCAAGGTCCGCCAGCAGCTCACCGAGTACAACCTGGTGGCCGAGGAGTACGGCGGCGACGTCATGTTCGTCGACGTGTCGGCGCGGCAGAACATCGGCATCCAGGAGCTCCTGGACGCCGTGCTGCTCACCGCGGACGCCGGGCTCGACCTGCGTGCGAACCCCGACAAGGACGCCCGTGGTGTCGCGATCGAAGCGCGCCTCGACAAGGGCCGCGGCGCCGTCGCGACCGTGCTCATCCAGTCGGGCACGCTCCACGTCGGTGACGCCATCGTGGCGGGCACGGCCTACGGCCGCGTCCGTGCGATGACCGACGAGGACGGCAACGCGGTCGCAGCAGCGACGCCGAGCCGCCCGGTCCAGGTGCAGGGTCTGTCGTCGGTGCCCCGCGCCGGTGACACGTTCCTCGTCACCGAAGAGGACCGCACGGCACGCCAGATCGCCGAGAAGCGTGAAGCCGCCGAGCGCAACGCCCAGCTGGCCAAGGCCCGCAAGCGCATCTCGCTCGAGGACTTCACCCGCGCACTCGAAGAGGGCAAGGTCGACTCGCTCAACCTCATCATCAAGGGTGACGTCTCCGGTGCCGTCGAGGCACTCGAGCAGTCGCTCCTCGACATCGAGGTGGACGACAGCGTCCAGCTGCGCATCCTGCACCGCGGTGTGGGTGCGATCACGGAGTCGGACATCGACCTCGCCACGATCGACAACGCGATCGTCGTCGGCTTCAACGTCCGTCCGGACGTCAAGGCCCGCGAACGCGCTGCCCGTGAAGGCATCGACGTCCGGTTCTACTCGGTCATCTACAACGCACTCGAGGACATCGAGCAGTCCCTCAAGGGCATGCTCAAGCCCGAGTACGAAGAGGTGCAGTCCGGTGTCGCCGAGATCCGCGAGGTCTTCCGGTCCTCGAAGTTCGGCAACATCGCCGGTGTCATCGTCCGTTCCGGCACGATCACGCGCAACGCCAAGGCGCGCGTCATCCGTGACGGCGTGGTCCTCGCGGACGGGCTGGCCATCGAGTCGCTCCGTCGCTTCAAGGACGACGTCACCGAGGTCCGTACGGACTTCGAGGCCGGTATCGGTCTGGGCAAGTACAACGACATCCAGATCGGTGACGAGATCGAGACCACCGAGCTCGTCGAGAAGCCACGCGACTGATCGTGTGACCACCATGGGCCCCGGCCTCTCCTTCGCGGGAGGGGCCGGGGCCCGACCCCGTTCCACCACCGCCCCAGGAGGCACCCATGGCTGATCCGCAGCGCGCACGCAAGATGGCGGACCGCATCAAGGAAGTCGTCGCCCGCCGGATCGACAAGGGCCTGCGTGACCCGCGACTCGGGTTCGTGACCATCACGGACGTCCGCGTCACCGGTGACCTACAGCACGCGTCGGTCTTCTACACCGTGTACGGCACGGACGAGGAACGTGCCGACTCCGCCGCGGCGCTCAAGGCCGCGACCGGCATGCTCCGCACCGAGGTCGGCAAGAACATCACCGCTCGGCTGACGCCGTCGCTCGAGTTCATCGCCGACGCCCTGCCGGACACCTCGGCGCACATGGAAGACCTGCTGGTGCAGGCCAAGCTGCGCGACGAAGCGGTCCGGAACGCCTCGGCCGGCGCGACGTACGCCGGCGACGCCGACCCGTACAAGCACGACGACGAGGACGACGATGCCGAGGAACGCGCCTAGTCGGTCCCGACGCTCAGTCTGACCCGTCCGGCAACCGGTAGCCGCTCGCGTCGTCGCCGACGGCCAGTCCGTCCCGCAGGAGCGACGCGAGCGCCCGGTCCCGCTGGTCGTCGTCCGGCCACACCATCCGGATCTCGTCGGGGGTGACCGGCACGTCGCTCGCGCGGAGCTCGGCCATCACGAGCCCGCGGACCTGTCGGTCGCTCCCGGCGAACTTCGCCTGTCTCGGGGCGCGCGGTCCGTCGTGTTCCGGGTACCCGGCCGCTCGCCAGGCGCAGCGGTCCGCGATGGGGCACACGTCGCACGCGGGGGAGCGGGCGACGCACACGAGTGCGCCGAGCTCCATCACGGCGGCGTTCGTCGTCGCCGCGTCGTCGCGGTCCTCCGGCAGTACCGACTCCATCAGCGGCAGGTCCTGCTTGGCCTTCGCCGGTCCTGGTTCGCCCTCGCCGAGGATCGCTCGGGCGAGAACCCGGCGCACGTTGACGTCGACCACCGGGTGCCGGTCACCGTACGCGAAGACCGCCACCGCCCTGGCCGTGTAGTCACCGATCCCCGGGAGTGCGAGGAGCGCGTCGACGTCGCGGGGCACCACGTTGTCGTGCTGCTCGGCGATCGCCGTCGCCGCGGCGTGCAGCGCGAGCGCGCGTCTCGGGTAGCCGAGCCGGTCCCAGGCCCGCACCGCGTCGCCAGGAGGCGAGTCGGCGAGGTCGCGAGGCGTCGGCCACCGGGTGAGCCATGCCTCCAGTCGGGGGACCACCCGCGCGACCTGCGTCTGCTGGAGCATGATCTCGCTCACCAGCGTGCCCCAGGCCGGGAACCCGGGGCGTCGCCACGGCAGGTCGCGCGCCTCGGCGCGGTACCAGGCGATCAGCGGGGTGGCGATGTCGGGACGGGATCCGTCCGACGGGTTGTCCACAGACCGTCGGGAGGCCCTGCTCGCGTTCACCACGACAGCCTACGGTGGGTGCATGGCACGCTGGGCACCAGAAGAGACCGACACGATGGCCGCGATCGCGAACGAGGTGATCGCGCAGGTCGGCACGAACCGCACCGTCGTCGGCATCGACGGGCAGGACGGCGTCGACCTCGAGCGGGTGGCCGCTGCGCTCGTCGCGGGGTTCGAGCAGCAGGGAGTCTCCGCGATGGCGGCCGCAGCGAGCTCGGCGGACGCCGACGCGTTGCGGAACGACCTGGTGGCGCCGTTCCGGTCCACGGGCGAAGGTCCCGGCGTGCTGGTGGTGCACGGGCACGGGGTCCTCGGCGCCGGCGCGCGCGCTCTGTGGCGGTGGTCGATGTGGGTCGAGCAGGAGTCCGGCCGACTCGAGCGCCGCGCCGACGTCAAGATCGCGGCGTCCGCGGTGCTCGACGTCACCGATCCGGCGCATCCCCGGCGTGAGTGGAACGATGCCTGCTGACGCCGCTGGCGTCCCGCCGCGCTGGTAATCTGCTGCGGTGCTCGCAACCGCTCCCGACGGCATCCTCCTCGTCGACAAACCGCAGGGGATCTCGAGCCACCGTGCCGTGTCCATCGCGCGTCGACGGCTCGACCTGAAGAAGATCGGCCACGCCGGCACGCTCGACCCGATGGCGACGGGGCTGCTGCTCCTCGGCGCCGGCCCCTCCACCAGGCTCCTGACGCACCTCGTCGGGCTCGACAAGACCTACACCGCGACGATCCGCCTCGGAGTCGCCACCGACTCCGACGACGCTGACGGCACGCCGGTCGCAGCGGTCGGCGTCGGCTCAGCCGACGTCTCCGATGCTGCGATCGAGGCGGCCGTCGCCACGCAGCGCGGCCCGATCTCGCAGGTGCCCTCGACGGTCAGCGCTATCAAGGTGGACGGTCGGCGCGCGTACGACCTGGCCAGGAAGGGCGAGGAAGTGACCCTCAAGGCGAGGGCGGTGACGATCTCGCGCTTCGACGTGACCGGCCGGAACGACCGTGTCGTGTCCGCGCTCGACGCGTCGGTGCCCGTCGTCGACCTCGACGTCGTGGTCTCGTGCTCGTCGGGCACGTACGTGCGGGCACTCGCCCGTGACGTCGGCGCAGCGCTCGGTACCGGCGCGCACCTGACAGCCCTGCGTCGCACCCTGGTCGGCCCGTTCGCGGTCGACGACGCGGTCGACCTGGAGGACGACTCGGTGGACGTCCGCGGGGCACTCGTGCGGCCGGCCGACATCGCCCGCACCCTGTTCCCGGTCGTGACGCTCGACGCCGTCGACGCGAAGGACCTCGCGGACGGCAAGCGGATCGGTGCCGACCACCCGGACACCGACGGACCCGTTGCCGCCGTCACCGCGCGCGACGACCGGCTCATCGGCCTCGTGTCGGTGCGCAGGGGGCTGCTGCGCGTCATCACCAACTTCCCGACGACGACCGGAGCCAACGCGTGATCGAGTGGTTCATGTGGGTGCAGTTCGTGCTCGCCGTCGTGATCGGCATCTTCGCCGTGGTGGTCGGGTTCATCGGGTGGAAGCCGAACGACTACACCGTCGGATCGCTCGTCCTCGTCGAACTGCTCCTCATCGCGCAACTCGTCGTCTCGCTGGTCGCACCAGCGGTGGGCAACCCACCGCGGGGCAACGTCCTCGAGTTCTGGGTCTACGCGGTGTCCGTCCTGCTCGTGCCACCGGCCACCATCGTGTGGGCGCTCGTCGACCGCACGCGGTGGAGCACCGTGGTCCTGGGCGCCGGGGCCTTCACCGTCGCGGTGATGCTCTACCGGATGTACCAGATCTGGTTCGCGCTGAACTGAGGTCGCTCTGCGTCACCGGGCGACCAGGTGTGCCGCGGTGGTCTCCCGGCGTCGGTAGAATCGGTGCAATGGCGACCAAGACCTCACTCGCGACCGGCATCGGTCGCGTCCTCATCGCCGTGTACGGCATCCTCGCGCTCGCGGCGACCGGGCGGAGCGTCGTCCAGATCGCGGAGAAGTTCTCGTTCGCCCCGTTCGCGTACACGCTGAGCGCGATCGCCGCGGTCGTGTACATCGTCGCGATGATCGCCCTGATCGTCCCCGGTCGTTTCTGGTTCCGGGTGGCGTGCGTCACCATCGTGTTCGAGATGACCGGTGTCCTGGTGATCGGCACGCTGTCACTGTTCGACCGTCAGCTCTTCCCGGACGACACCATCTGGTCGTACTACGGCCTGGGGTACGCCTTCGCGCCGCTCGTCCTGCCGATCGCCGGTCTGTGGTGGCTCCGCAAACACCACCGCACCGCTGGCCGACCCGTTGCCGAGTCCGTCGTGACGGCCGGCGAGTAGGCGGGGGAGCAGCATGCAGTACTACGAGGACGTCGACGACGTCGCAGAGGGATTCGGGCCGAGTGCCGTCACGATCGGCAAGTTCGACGGCGTGCACGTCGGGCACCGTGCCGTGATAGCCCACCTCGAGCGGGCCGCTCGGCAGCACGGGCTGGTGTCCACCGTCGTGACGTTCGACCGGCACCCGCTGAGCATCATCGACCCCGGCAAGGTGCCCCCGGCGCTCACGAGCATCGCGCAACGCCGCGAACTGCTCGACGACGTCGGGGTCGACGCCACGCTGCTGCTCCGGTTCGACGCGGAACTGCAGTCGTGGACGCCGGAGACCTTCGTGTCCCGGATCCTCGTCGAGACACTGCACGCCGAGCTCGTCTTCGTCGGGAGCGACTTCCGGTTCGGTTCGAAGGGGGCAGGCGACGTCGCACTCCTGCGGACCCTCGGTGCGCAGCACGGGTTCTCCGTCGAGCTCATCGACGACGTGGACCTGGTCGACGACGTCCGCCCCGACGGGGAACGTCGCGTCTCGTCGACGTGGATCCGCGAGCTCCTCGGCGAGGGTCGTGTCGCGGAGGCCGCCAGGCTCCTCGGCCGCGAGCACGCGGTCCGCAGCGTGGTGGTGCACGGCAACCAGCGTGGTCGCGCGATGGGGTACCCCACGGCGAACCTCGACCCGTCGTGCGAGGGGTTCGTCCCGGCCGACGGTGTGTACGCCGCCCGGGTGCTGCACGACGGCACGGTGTACCCGGCCGCGGTGTCGGTGGGGAACAACCCGACGTTCGAGGGGGTGCCCGCGAAGCAGATCGAGGCTCATCTGCTGGACGTCGACATCGACCTGTACGGGGAGACCATCTCGGTGCTGTTCGTCTCCTACGTGCGCGGGATGGTGAAGTTCTCGTCGATGGACGAGCTCGCTGCCCAGATGCGACAGGACGACCGGGACATCAGGACCCTGCTCGGGCTCCCGGCACCCGTCTGACCTCCGGGTCTCGCCCGACGACGAAGGCCCCGGCGGATCCGCCGGGGCCTTCGTCGTGGGTGGTGCAGCGTCAGCGGTCGCGCTGGGTCAGCTGCCGAGCGCGTCGAGCCAGATCTTGCGGGCGTCGAGGGCTTCCTGGGCGTCCTTGATCTTGCGGGCGTCCCCGGATGCCTTCGCCGACTCGAGTTCGGATTCGAGCTTGCCGATCGCGTCCTCGAGCTGGCTCGCGAGCCCGGTCGTACGGGCCTTGCGCTCCGGGTTCGACTCGCGCCAGTGCGCGTCCTCGAGCCCGCGGACGTGGTCCTCCACCGCGCGGAGGCGGTCCTCGATGCGGCGGACGTCCCCGCGGGGGACCTTGCCGATCTCGTCCCACCGGCGCTGGATGTCCGTGAGGGCCTTGCGGGCCGCGACCCGGTCGTTCTGCTGGAGGAGCGGCTCGGCCTCGGTCAGGACGGCGAGCTTCGCGTCGAGGTTGGCGGAGTACTCCTCGTTCTCCGCGGCGCTCTCGGCGTGGCGCTGTTCGAACAGCACGTCACCTGCGGCCTTGAACCGTGCCCAGAGCGCGTCGTCGTGGCGCTTGCCCGCACGCCCGGCGCGCTTCCAGTCGTCGAGGAGCTGGCGGTAGGTCGGGATGGCATCCGAACCACGGGGCGCGAGCGCTTCGGCCTGCTGGACGAGCTCCTGCTTGCGGGTGCGGGCGTCCCGGTGCTGCGCGTCGAGTTCGGAGTAGAACGCGCGACGGTGCTGGTCCACCGTGGACCGTGCGGCACGGAACCGCTTCCACAGCTCGTTCGCTTCGTTCTTGGGGATCCGCGGCCCGTCGTGCTGGTGCTGCTGCCACCGCGCGAACACGTCGTCGAGCTGCGCGGTGATCTGCTTCCACTGCGCACGTGCCGGGTCGACCGCTGCGAGCGCCTCGGCTTCCTCGACGAGGGCGGTGCGGAACGCGAGTGCCTCGGCGAGGGCCTGCTGGGCCTGCTCCGCCTGCTCCTTGGTCAGCGACCCGAGCTGCTCGGAGAGCGCTGCGACGCGGTCTTCGAGCGACTTGACGTCGCCGACGACGCGGGCTTCGCCCACGAGCGCGGTCAGGTGCTCGACCGTCCTGGCGACGTCGTTCGCGGACGCGCCGCGCTGCACGCGCTGCTCCGCGATCTTCACCTGACCTTCGAGGTCGGCGTACTTGCGCGCGAAGTAGGCGAGTGCTTCTTCGGGGGTGGCGTCCGGGTACTCACCCACGACACGTTCGGTGTCCTGGTACCGGACGTACACGGTGCCGTCATCGTCGACCCGCCCCCAGGTCGTTGCTTCGTCAGATCCCACAGGTCTCGCCTCGATCGTGGTCGTGCATCACCGACGTCACCGTCGGTACGGTCAGGAAGCCACCCTATTGCACTGGCGAGCCCCGCGACCCGCCAGTGTGCTGGTCTGTGGACTACTGCTCCTGCTTGATCGTCGCGCCGGTGATCGTGGTCTTCACCTTCGGTTCCCCGGTACCGTCCGAACCGGCGTCCGAGATGCCCTTCGACGTGATCTTCGACACCAGGTCCGACAGACCGCTGGTGACCTTGCCGACCACCGTGTACCCGCCGGTCGAGCCGTCGAGCGTGGTGTCGCCGTAGACGATGAAGAACTGCGTCGACTGGGAGTACGTGGACGAGCTGCGGGCGATCGCGATCGTGCCCTTGTCGTAGACGTCGTCGCTCGGCGTGTTCTCGATCGGTCCGTACTGGAAGCCAGCGTCGCCCGTGCCGTCGCCGTTCGCCGAACCGCACTGCAGGAACTCGAACCCGTCGCTGTCGGCGAGCCGGTGGCAGCTCGTGCCCTCGTAGAACTGCTTGCGGATCAGGTCGATCTCGACGCTCGTGGCCTGCGGCGCCTTCTTCCCGTCGAGTTCGATCCCGAGCTTCACGTCCTTGTTCAGCGTGAGCGAGCCCGTCCACGTCGAGTCCTTCGCGATGGACTTGCTCGGGACGTCCCCGGTGTTCGCGGGGGTGGCGCTGGCCGAGGGAGTCGGCGTGCTGGTGGCGCTGGCGCTCGCACTCGGCTTCGCGTCGGGCTGCGAGCCGGCGAAGGCGAGCTGGGACCCGGTCGCGAGTGCCGCGACGGCGACGAGCGCGCTGATCCCGATGACGTTGTCCCGCACACGTCGGCGGCGTTGCCGGTCGTGGAGGCCCTGTCGAGCCTCGTAGAGACGGAGCCGCTCGCGCGCCTCACGGTTGTCACGCGCCTGGTTCTTCGGTGCCACGGTGCTGGTCTGCCCTCTCGTCGCAGTGTGCTTGCGAGCGTATCGGACCCGCTCCCATGAGTCGGCTGTCAGTGGTTCCACCTACGATTGAGGGCATGGCATCGGATCGATCGGGCATGACCGCGCCCACGACCGGTGGGCGTGTCGGTCTGGCGCAGGGCTCCGTGCCGCTCGCCGTCCGGATGCGTCCGACCAGCCTCGACGAAGTCGCCGGTCAGCAGCACCTCCTCGGGCGTGGGTCGCCGCTCGTGCAGCTCGCGACCGGCACGCGTGAGAACCCCGGCGGTGTCTCCGTGATCCTCTGGGGACCCCCTGGCACCGGCAAGACCACTCTGGCGCAGGCGATCGCCCGCCAGTCCGGACGCGAGTTCGTCGAGCTCTCCGCGGTGACCGCCGGCGTCAAGGACGTCCGAGAGGTGATGGAGAAGGCCCTCACGCACCGTGACCTCTACGGCTCGACCACGGTGCTGTTCCTCGACGAGATCCACCGCTTCAGCAAGGCGCAGCAGGACGCGCTGCTCCCCGGGGTCGAGAACGGCTGGGTGATCCTCATCGCGGCCACGACCGAGAACCCGTCGTTCTCGGTCATCTCGCCGCTGCTGTCCCGGTCGCTCCTGCTGACCCTGAAGCCGCTCACCGACGCCGACCTCGGCATGCTCGTCGACCGTGCGGTGGAGGACCCCCGTGGCCTCGGTGGGTCCGTCGTCCTCGGCGACGAAGCACGCTCCGCCATCGTCCGGCTCGCATCCGGCGACGCCCGTCGTGCGCTCACGGCGCTGGAAGCCGCTGCCGCCTCGGCCGGGGCGGCACAGGACGACGACGACGACAGCGTGCCGGTGGTCGACGCCGACACCGTCGCGGCCGCCGTCGACCGTGCTCTGCTCCGCTACGACCGGCAGGGCGACGAGCACTACGACGTCATCAGCGCGTTCATCAAGTCGGTGCGGGGGAGCGACGTCGACGCCGCGCTCCACTACCTGGCCCGGATGATCGAGGCAGGAGAGGACTCCCGGTTCATCGCCAGGCGCATCATCATCTCCGCGTCCGAGGACATCGGCATGGCAGACCCCCAGGCGCTCCCGATCGCCGTCGCCGCGGCACAGGCGGTGCAGCTGATCGGCATGCCGGAGGGACGGATCCCCCTGGCAGAAGCGGTCGTGTACCTGGCGACGGCGCCGAAGTCGAACGCCGCGTACAACGGCGTCAACGCGGCGATGGCCGACGTCAAGGCCGGCCGGATGGGCGTCGTACCGAACCACCTCCGGGACGCCCACTACGCCGGTGCGAAGCGGCTCGGGCACGGCAAGGGCTACATCTACTCCCACGACGCCGAGCACGGTGTGGCGGAGCAGCAGTACCTCCCCGACGCGCTCGAGGGCACCGAGTACTACACGCCGACCGCGAACGGCTACGAGCGAGAAGTCGGGCCGCGGCTCGACCGGCTCCGGAAGATCACGCGCGGCACTTCTGGGGACGCCTGAAGCCTGCTATCGTTGACGGGCCTAAGTCCTGGTCCCCGCGTGCGGCTGCGTCGGGGACAGAGTGCCACGCAGCGCAGAGCGTTGTGGCGGCACGGGGGCAGAGGTTCGGACTGTAGCCGTCCGATCCCACAGGCTCATCCCTCTGGATCCCTTCACGGGGTTCGTCGGCACGTGCGCGTGCCGAGACCCGTGTTCAGTTCAGCAACAACAGAGAAAAGGACCCTGTGTCTACCAAGTCACGTACCCGCAGCAAGACCCGCCTGTCTCGCGCGCTCGGCATCCCGCTGACGCCGAAGGCGGCCCGGTACCTCGAGAAGCGCCCTTACGGCCCCGGTGAGCACGGCCGCACGCGTCGTCGTGCCGACAGCGACTACGCCGTCCGCCTCCGTGAGAAGCAGCGTCTGCGCGCCCAGTACGGCATCCGCGAGAAGCAGCTGCGCATCGTCTTCGAAGAGGCCCGCAAGACCAACGGCCTGACCGGTGAGAACCTGGTCGAGCTGCTCGAGCAGCGCCTCGACGCCCTCGTGCTGCGTGCTGGCTTCGCCCGCACCACCGCGCAGGCCCGTCAGCTGATCGTGCACCGCCACATCCTCGTCGACGGCAAGCTCGTCGACCGCCCCTCCTTCCGCGTCAAGGAGGGTCAGCTGATCCACGTCAAGCAGCGCTCCGAGTCGCTCGAGCCCTTCCAGGTCGCCGCTGCCGGTGGCCACCAGGAAGTCCTCCCGAAGGTCCCGGGCTACCTCGAGGTCGAGATCGACAAGCTCCAGGCCCGCCTCGTGCGTCGCCCGAAGCGCGCCGAGGTCCCCGTGACCTGCGAGGTCCAGCTGGTCGTCGAGTACTACGCGGCTCGCTGATCCACTGCACCGCCTGAACGGCGGGTCGTCCACATCGGGCGGCCCGCCGTTCTGCGTTCCCGGAGCGACGACTAAGCTGGTCGGACGCGCGCCACGGCGCGTGCGAGAGGGAGGCACCGTGAAGCAGCTGTTCGCCGTCGCCGTCGGCGTCGTCATCGGGTTCCTCGTCGCCCACCGGGTCAGCAGGACCTCGTCGGGTGCGAAGTTCTTCGCCGAGGTCGATGCCCGCACGAAGGCCTTCACCGGTGCCGTGGCCGACGGGTACCGCTCCCGTGAAGCCGAGCTCCGCACCGACGACTGACCGTCGCACCGACACGCGGCGACACCGTCGCACCGCACAGCCCCAGCGCCCGTACCCGTTCCACGTCATCAGGAAGCACCATGCAGACCGCAGAGATCCGCCGCCGTTGGCTCCAGTACTTCGGTGACCGCGGCCACACCGTCGTACCGTCCGCCTCGCTCGTCTCGGACGACCCGTCGCTGCTGTTCACGGTGGCCGGCATGGTCCCGTTCATCCCGTACCTGACCGGACTCATCCCCGCGCCGTACCCCCGCGCGACGAGCGTGCAGAAGTGCATCCGCACCAACGACATCGAAGAGGTCGGCAAGACCCCGCGGCACGGCACGTTCTTCCAGATGAACGGCAACTTCTCCTTCGGCGACTACTTCAAGGAGCAGGCGATCCAGTACGCCTGGGAGTTCCTCACCTCGCCGGAGCCCGACGGTGGGCTCGGCTTCTCGCCTGACGACCTGTGGGTCACGGTGTACGAGGACGACGACGAGGCGATCGCGTTCTGGAAGCAGCACTCGTCCCTGCCCGACGAGCGCATCCAGCGACTCGGCAAGGACACGAACTACTGGTCGACCGGCCAGCCCGGTCCCGCCGGCCCCTGCTCGGAGATCTTCTTCGACCGCGGCCCGGAGTACGGCATCGACGGTGGTCCGGCGACGGATGACGACCGCTACGTCGAGATCTGGAACCTCGTGTTCATGCAGTACCAGATCGCCGACGTGCGGTCGAAGTACGACTTCGAGATCACCGGCGAGCTGCCGAACAAGAACATCGACACCGGCATGGGGCTCGAGCGCGTCGCCTTCATCAAGCAGGGCGTCGACAACATGTACGAGATCGACCAGGTGCGCCCGGTCCTCGACAAGGCGGCGGAGGTCTCCGGTCGCCGCTACGGTGCGGTGCACGAGGACGACGTCCGCATGCGCGTCATCGCGGACCACGTGCGGTCCTCCCTGATGCTCATCGCGGACGGGGTCACGCCGTCGAACGAGGGACGCGGCTACATCCTCCGCCGTCTGCTGCGCCGCACGGTCCGGGCCATGCGTCTGCTCGGCGTGGAGGGAGCGACGTTCCCCCAGCTGTTCCCCGCGTCGCGTGACGCCATGCGTGACGCCTACCCCGAGGTCGCGTCCGACTACGACCGCATCTCGCGCATCGCCTACGCGGAGGAAGAGACCTTCCTGCGCACCCTGGCACAGGGGACGACGATCCTCGACGTCGCGGTGGACCGCGCGAAGCAGGACAACCAGCCGTCGATCGGCGGGGACACCGCGTTCCTGCTGCACGACACGTTCGGCTTCCCGATCGACCTGACGATGGAGATGGCCGAGGAAGCCGGCGTCCACGTCGACCGCACCGCCTTCGACACCCTGATGTCGGAGCAGCGTGCGCGGGCCAAGGCGGACGCCAAGAGCAAGAAGACCGCGCTGGCCGACCTCAGTGTCTACAGCGCGTTCCGTGCCTCCGGCGAGACCACCTTCCTCGGGTACGACGCCCTCGAAGCCGAGTCCCGCGTGCTCGGCCTCATCGTCGACGGCCAGAGCGTCGACCGTGCGGTCGCCGGCGACATCGCCGAGGTCGTCCTCAGCGAGACCACGCTGTACGCGGAGTCCGGCGGGCAGGACGCCGACCAGGGCTCCATCGTCGGCAACGGCTTCGACCTCGAGGTCCTCGACGTGCAGCGACCGGTGTCCGGACTGTGGAGCCACAAGGTGCAGGTCCGCTCCGGTGAGGTCGGGGTCGGCGACGCAGCCACCACGGTGGTCGACGCCGAGTACCGCAGGGGCGCGACCCAGGCCCACTCCGCCACGCACCTCGTGAACGCGGCGCTCCGCGACATCCTCGGGCCGGAAGCGCTGCAGGCCGGTTCGTACAACAAGTCCGGCTACATGCGCCTGGACTTCTCGTGGAGCCAGCCCGTCTCGCTCGAGACCCGTTCCGAGATCGAAGAGGTCGTGAACACCGCGATCCGCTCCGACCTCGAGGTCTCGACCAGGATCATGCCGCTCGACCAGGCGAAGGAACTCGGTGCGCAGGCATTGTTCGGCGAGAAGTACGGCGCCGAGGTCCGCATGGTCGACATCGGTGGCCCGTGGTCGCGTGAGCTCTGCGGTGGGACGCACGTCGCGTCCAGCTCCCAGGTCGGTCTCGTGAACCTGGTCGGCGAATCCAGCGTCGGTTCCACCAACCGTCGTGTCGAGGCCCTCGTCGGACTCGAGGGCTTCCGTGACCTCGCGGTCGAGCGCACGATCGTGTCGCAGCTCTCGAGCGCGCTGAAGGCCCCCCGCGCCGACCTCCCCACCCGTGTCCAGTCCCTGATGGAGGACCTCCGTGTCGCGCAGAAGCGCATCGCGGAGTTCGAGTCGGCCGGGCTCCAGCAGCGGGTACCGGCGATCGCCCGTCAGGCGACGACGATCGGCGGGACCACCGTGGTCGCCGAGTCGGTCGAGAACCTCGGATCCGCGGACGACCTGCGGTCGCTCGCCACCGGTGTCCGCGCCCAGCTCGGCGACGGCGCCGCGGTGGTCGTGCTCGGCGCCGTGGTCAACGACAAGCCGGCCGTCATCGTCGCGACGAACGACGCCGCCCGTGCGGCCGGGATCCAGGCCGGACCGCTCGCCAAGGAAGCCGCCGGTGTCCTCGGCGGTGGTGGTGGCGGGAAGCCCGACCTCGCACAGGGTGGCGGCACGAACGCCGCGGCACTGCCCGAAGCGCTCCGTGCGGTGACCGCGCGGTTGTCGGCCTGACCATGACGATCCGATCCGGACGCCGCCTCGGCGTCGACGTCGGACGCGCCCGGATCGGTGTCGCCGTCTGCGACCGCGACGGACTCCTCGCAACGCCGGTGGAGACCGTCGCGCGCGACGACGACGCTGACCTGGGGCGGATCCTGACGATCGCCGAGGAGTACGACGTGCTCGAGATCGTCGTCGGGCTGCCGCTGTCGATGTCCGGCGCGGACACGCCGTCCACGACGGACGCAAGGGAGTTCGCGGCCCGGATCGCCGCGCACCGACCCGTCCGTCTGGTCGACGAGCGACTGTCGACGGTGACCGCCCAGCGGGGGATGCGGCAGGCGGGACGCAACGCCAAGAAGTCGCGGTCCGTGATCGACCAAGCGGCCGCTGTTATCATTCTGCAACATGCGCTCGACCACGAGCGCGCGTCCGGCGCCCCACCCGGGGCCACGCTCCCCGAGTAGGGCTGCCCTCCCGTCGCCACCGCAGCGACGGAGCCCCCGCGGAGTCTTCCCGACCGAGAGACCGAGGACCGTTGGCAGACGACCTGGACTGGAACGCGATCATCGCGCCCGGCAACGACGCCGAGCGGCGGGCGAAGCCCACCGACGGTGCACCCGATGGACGCGACGACGTCCGCTCCGCCGACGGTGCCACAGGGCGCCCGCTGTCCCGACGGGAGGCTCGTGCCCGGGAATCGACGTCGGCTCGCGCGGCCGCCGGGTCGCCCCGGGACGACGTGGAGCGGCCGGTCTCACCGGCCGACGCTCCGGTGGCACGATCCGTCGATGAGCTCCACCCGGAGGTGCACGGCCTGCTCACCGAGGGGGCGGCAGCGCCTGCACCAGGCGACGGCGACGGTGCTGGCAGCACCGGTGGCGGCAGCACCGGTGGTGGATCGGCGGGAGGCGGCGGACGTGGGCGCCGAGGCGGACGCGGGGGAGCCTCCAGGCCGCCCCGTGAGCCGCGTCGTCGGTCGCGCGGCGCACTGATCGCCGGCATCGTCATCGTCGCCGTCGTGCTGGCGGCCGGCATCGGCGCGTACACGTTCGCTGCGCCGAAGGTGCAGCAGGTCATCGGAGCGCTCACCGGCGCGAAGGAGACCGATGACTACACCGGGAACGGGACCTCGAAGGTCACCATCACCATCAAGCAGGGCGACATCGGCGAGGACGTCGCGAAGACCCTGCAGCGCAGCGGCGTCGTGAAGACGTCGACCGCGTTCTACAAGCTCCTGCTGGCATCCGGCGACGTCCAGTTCCAGCCGGGTTCCTACGCGCTGAAGAAGCACATGAGCTCGAAGGCCGCGCTCGCGGCGCTGCAGGACAAGGACAACAAGGTCACCGCGTCCATCGTGATCCCGGAGGGCACCGCGCTCAAGGACATCGAGGCCGGCATGGTCTCGAAGGCCGGGCTGAGCGAAGCCGAGGTGTCGTCGGCCGCGAAGGACGTCTCCGCGTACGGGCTACCGAGCGGCGTGACCACCCTCGAGGGCTGGCTCTTCCCGGCGACGTACCCGATCAACCCGGGTTGGACCGCGAAGCAGTACTTCCAGTCCATGGTCGACACGATGAAGCAGCACCTGAAGGACGCCGGCGTGGCCGAGGCGGACCAGGAGCACGTCATCGTGTTCGCGTCGCTCGTGCAGAAGGAAGCAGGCCTGGCAGCCGACTACCCGAAGGTCGCCCGCGTGTTCCAGAACCGCCTCGACCAGGGCATGAAGCTGCAGTCGGACGCGACCGTCGCGTACGGCACGGGGAACACCCACCGGGTGACCACCACCGACGCCGAGCGGAACGACGCCTCGAACCCGTACAACACGTACCAGCACGAGGGTCTGCCGCCCGCGCCGATCTCGAACCCCGGTGACATCGCCATCAAGGCGGTCACCCAAGAGGCCACCGGCAACTGGTTGTACTTCGTCACGGTGAACCTCGAGACGGGCGAGACGGTCTTCTCGGACACCTACGCCGAGCACCAGCAGGCGGTGAAGCAGTTCCAGGCGTGGCTCCGCGCGAACCCCTCGTACCAGTAACGACTCGGGCCCTGGCGCTGTGGGAGGATGGACACCATGCTTCGTTGGTTGACCGCTGGTGAGTCCCACGGACCCGAACTGATCGCGATGCTCGAGGGCCTGCCCGCCGGCGTCCCGGTGTCGTTCGAGTCCATCCGTACCGACCTCGCGCGGCGCAAACTCGGCTACGGCCGCGGCTCGCGCATGAAGTTCGAACAGGACGAGCTGCACGTGTCCGGCGGCGTCCGGCACGGGTACTCCCTCGGCAGCCCGATCGCCATCCGCATCGGCAACACCGAGTGGCCGAAGTGGGTCGAGGTGATGAACCCGGAGCCGGTCGAGCAGACCGAGCTCTCGCGTGGTCGCAGCGCCCCGCTGACCCGCCCGCGTCCGGGGCACGCCGATCTGGTCGGCATGCAGAAGTACGGGTTCGACGAGTCCCGCCCGATCCTCGAACGTGCTTCGGCTCGCGAGACCGCGGCGCGCGTCGCCCTCGGTGCCGTCGCGAAGTCGTTCCTCGCCGAACTCGGAATCCGGTCTGTCGCGCACACGCTGCAGGTCGGGACCGTCCGCGTGCCCGACGGCACCGCACTGCCCCAACCCGACGACGTCGACCGGCTCGACGAGGACCAGCTGCGCTGTTTCGACGCCGACACCTCTGCCCGCATGGTCACCGAGGTCGAGGCGGCGAAGAAGGACGGCGACACCCTCGGCGGTGTCGTCGAGGTGCTGTTCTACGGCGTCCCGCCGGGGCTCGGCTCGCACGTGCAGTGGGACCGTCGTCTCGACGCGCGTCTCGCCGCGGCGATCATGGGCATCCAGGCGATCAAGGGCGTCGAGATCGGCGACGGATTCCAGACGGCTGCCCGCCGCGGTTCCGAAGCGCACGACGAGCTGTTCCGCGAGGACGGCGAGATCATCCGCACGAGCGACCGCGCCGGTGGGACCGAGGGCGGCATGTCCACCGGGACCGTGCTGCGCGTCCGCGCGGGGATGAAGCCGATCGCCACGGTCCCGCACGCGCTGCACACCATCGACGTCGCCACGGGTGAGGACGCCTCCGCGCACCACCAGCGCTCGGACGTCTGCGCCGTCCCGGCCGCCGGTGTGGTCGCCGAGGCCATGGTCGCGCTCGTGCTCGCCGACGCCGTGCTCGAGAAGTTCGGTGGCGACAACGTCGTGGAGACCAAGCGCAACCTCGAGTCGTACCTCGCGTCGATCCCGGAGACCCTGCGTTCACGCCGCACCGAGCCGGCTGAGCCCTCCAGCACCTGGTGAGCAACGAGCGCGCCGCGGCTCCCGTCGTCATCATCGGACCGATGGGCGCCGGCAAGTCGAGCGTGGGCAAGCGCGTCGCGAAGCAGCTCGGCGTGCCGTTCACCGACACCGACCGGGTGATCGTCCGAGAGCACGGACCGATCCCGGGGATCTTCGCGGACCGCGGCGAACCGGCGTTCCGGGCGCTCGAGGCCGATGCGGTGGCCGCGGCGATGGCGTCGGGTGGCGTGGTCGCCGTGGGTGGGGGAGCCGTGACCCACGCGGCCACGCGTGACGCGATGGCCGGGGCGCGCGTCGTCCTGCTCACCGTCTCACCCGAAGCCGTCGCCGAGCGGATCAACGGCTCGGACCGGCCGTTGCTGGCTTCCGGCGGCATCGACGCCTGGCAGACCATCATGGACGAGCGCGCCGCGACCTATGCGGAGCTGGCGCACATCGTCGTCGACACCTCCCGCCGCCCGATGTCGCACGTCGTCGACGACGTCGTCGCGTGGGTGCGGGGGACAACAGGAGGAACACCGTGACCGAGTCGATCCTGCCAGAGGGCACCACCGAGATCCGCGTCGGGGGCGACGACGGGTACGTCGTGGCGGTCGGCAACGGCTTGCTCGGCTCCGTGCCGGCGCTCCTCGGACCGCGGGTCGCCAAGGTGCTCATCGTGCACGCGCCGACCCTCGGTGCACGCGCTGAGGAGCTCCGCGTGCAACTGGTCGACGCCGGCCTCGAGGCGCTCATCGCCGAGGTCCCGGACGCCGAGGCCGCCAAGCGCATCGAGGTCGCCGCGTTCTGCTGGCAGATCATGGGGCAGTCGGACTTCACCAGGACCGACGCCGTGATCGGGCTCGGTGGGGGAGCCGTCACCGACCTCGCCGGGTTCGTCGCCGCGACGTGGCTTCGCGGCGTGCCGTACATCGCGATCCCGACGAGCGTGCTCGGCATGGTGGACGCGAGCGTCGGCGGCAAGACCGGCATCAACACGAACGAGGGCAAGAACCTCGTCGGCGCGTTCTATCCGCCGAAGGCGGTCGTCGCGGACATCGACCTCGTGCTGACGCTGCCGCGCAACGACGTGCTCACCGGGTTCGCGGAGATCGTGAAGGCCGGGTTCATCGCCGTGCCGGAGATCCTCGACATCGTCGAAGCCGACGTGGATCGCGCGACCGACCCCACGACGCCGGAGTTCCGCCGAGTGGTCGAGCTCGCCATCGAGCTGAAGGCACAGGTGGTGTCGGACGACTTCACCGAGCAGGGCCGCCGCGAGATCCTCAACTACGGGCACACGCTCGGGCACGCGATCGAGCACGCCGAGCGGTACCAGTGGCGGCACGGAGCGGCGGTCTCGGTCGGCATGGTGTTCGCCGCGGAACTCGCCCGGTTGACCGGGCACCTCGACGACGCGACCGTGGACCGGCACCGTGCCGTCCTCGATTCGCTGTCGCTGCCCACCACGTACCCGCTCGGCCGGTGGGAGGGGCTCCTCGCCACGATGCGCCGCGACAAGAAGGCGCGTGCCGGGATGCTGCGGTTCATCATCCTCGACGGGGTCGGCAAGCCCGTCACCCTCGAGGGGCCGGAGGACCACCTGCTCTTCACCGCCTACCAGGAGGTCGGCGTCTAGCCCGAGCTCATCGAAGGACGTGGAGCGTCCTCCGCAACCACCACTTCACGCGCATCGACACCGTGATGATGTTGGTGCGGTGGAACTCGGCCCATTCCTCGGGCGTGGCGCCGTTGGCGAATGCCCGCCGTTCGAACGGGTCGGTCGGGACGTCGAGCGGCTTCCGTTTCAGCATGGTGGCACTCCTTCGATCGGCAATCCTTCGGAACGGCGGCGCATCTGTGCCAGCAGCGTGGCGGCGAGCTCGCGGTCGTCCTCGGGAGCCCACCGTAGGTCGCGCACGTTCGCGAGCACACTTTCCGAAATGTCGTGTTCCGTATCGCTCGCGGTCTGGACGGGTGCAGCGGACGGGGCCACGAGGCGGCGGCAGGCCGATCTGTGGGACGCGCGCCGAGCCTCCCGGCTGTGGAGGAGCCGTCTGCGGAAGCCCAGCCCGGGGGAGCATGCTGGCCGAGTGCCCAACCCACCCCGCCTGAGCGACCTCGGCGCCGGGCCGGCGGCGGAGCCCGGAACGCTCCGCACCCGCGCGCGCCGGTTCGCCGAGCTCCTGTCCATCGCCCGTCGACACGGTCTGGTGCCGTTCCGACGGCTCGACTTCTCACGCGACCCGGAGACGTCCGACAAGCGCCGCAGTCAGGCGGAGCACCTCCGCCGCGCGCTCGAAGAAGCCGGCGGCGGATTCGTGAAGATGGGGCAGCTGCTGTCGACCAGGGACGACCTGTTGCCCGACGAGTGGACCGAGGGCCTCGCGCACCTGCAGCGCAACGTGACGGCGGCGGACCCCGCTGCCGTCGCTGCGCTGCTCGCCAGCGATCTGCACGCGCCCGTCGACGAGGTCTTCCAGTCGTTCGACACGACACCCGTCGCGGCCGCGTCGATCGCGCAGGTCCACCGTGCTCGACTGCACGACGGCACGGCGGTCGCCGTGAAGGTGCAGCGACCCGGTATCGACGACGCCGTCCGACGCGACGTCGACATCGCGCTCCGGGTGGTCCGGTTCATGGCCCGCACCTCGACCGAAGCCCGGCAGATCGGCGTGCAGGACGTCGCGGCGCAGTACGCGGCCGACCTCATCAGGCAGGTCGACTTCACATCGGAGCTCCGCAACCTCGAGGCACTCCGCGCGGCGCAGGCACGGAGCGCCCGTCCGGACGAGGTGCGATTCCCGGACCCGTACCCCGAGCTGTCCGGCCGGCGCGTGCTCGTGATGGAGTTCCTCGAGGGCGACACCCTCAGCGCGATCCGGGCCACCAGGTCCGACCGCGACCTGGACGAGCCGATGCGGGCGATCCTGCGTGTGTTCCTCCGGCAGGTGGTCTTCGACGGCATCTACCACGCCGACATGCACCCGGGGAACGTGCTCCTGCTCCCCGACGGTCGGCCGGCACTGATCGACTTCGGGTCGGTCGGACGGCTCGACCCGGGGCTCCGCGACATCGTGCAGGAGCTGCTCGCGTCCTACCTGCAGGACGACACCTCCCGGATCGCGGACGCGGTGCTGCGGATGGCCCCGGTCCGGCGGGCGCAGGACGAGCCGGACTTCCGACGGGACATCGCCCGCTTCGTGGCCGAGGAGCTCGGGCCTGGTGCGCGCATCGGCGTCGAGACCGTCGACCACGCGGTCGAGGTGTTCGGGCAGTACCGGCTGAAGGCCCCGCCGGACTTCGTGGCCGCGGCCAGGGCGCTCGCGATCTTCGAGGGGACGCTCCGGACCCTGGTGCCGAGCTTCGACCTGCTCGAGGAATCGCGGAACCTCGCTCGTGAGCAGATCCGCGACCAGCTGCGCCCCGGCAAGCTGCGGGACGTCGCGCTGAAGGAGCTCTTCGGGCTCGTGTCGACCGCCCGACGCCTGCCGCGCCGCGTCGACCGGATCGGCGAGGCGATCGAGACCGGGAAGCTGACCGTCAACATCCGGCTCTTCGCGGACCAGCGGGACCGTCGGACGCTGTCCGGTCTGATCCGCCGGGTGCTCCTCGTGCTGCTCGGCGCAGGAGCGGGCGTGCTCGCCATCGTCTACCTGGCGTCGCCCGCGCGACCGACGGCGGCGTTGAGCACCGCGGCGGCCGGTGGTCTGCTCGGTGGCGCCGCGGTCGTGCTACTGGTCTGGGCGGCGATCGACGCGTGGCGGGCACGACGGCGGGAGTGACGCCGTCGGCTACACTCGACCGGGGCGCGCGACGCCCGAACACTTCACTCATCAATACGAACGGGACATCGAAGACTCATGGCCAGTACCACTGACATCAAGAACGGCGCCGTTCTCATCATCGACGGGCAGCTCTGGTCGGTCGTCGAGTTCCAGCACGTCAAGCCCGGCAAGGGCGGTGCGTTCGTGCGCACCAAGCTGAAGAACGTCGTCTCCGGCAAGGTCGTCGACCGCACGTTCAACGCGGGCGCGAAGATCGAGACCGCGACGGTCGACCGTCGCGACTACCAGTTCCTCTACGAGGACGGCGACTCGTACGTGTTCATGGACACCGACACCTACGACCAGATCCCGGTCCCCGCGACGGTCGTCGGCGACGCGAAGAACTTCCTGCTCGAGTCCGCGATGGTCACCATCGCGATGAACGAGGGCAACCCGCTCTACATCGAGCTCCCGACCTCGATCGTCACCGAGATCGAGACCGAGCCCGGCCTGCAGGGCGACCGCTCGTCCGGCGGCACCAAGCCCGCGACGATCAAGGCCACCGGTTACCAGATCCAGGTGCCGCTGTACCTGGAGACCGACACCAAGGTGAAGATCGACACGCGCGACGGCAACTACCTCGGCCGCGTCAACGAATGAGCGCTCGTTCCAAGGCCCGCAAGCGCGCCCTCGACATGTTGTACGTGGCGGAGGTCCGCGATCTCCCGATCGCGGACGTCCTCGCCACGGAGACCGTCAGGCACCTCGACCAGCCCGAGCGTGCGTCCAGCTGGGACTACGCCCGGCAGGTCGTCACCGGCGTCGAGGAAGCGCGCGCCGAGATCGACGCCGTGATCGTCGACCACGCCCAGGGCTGGTCGATCGCGCGGATGCCGGTCCTCGACCGCTGCATCCTGCGCATGGGCGTCTGGGAGATCCGGTTCAACGCCGACGTGCCCGACGGCGTCGCCATCGCCGAGGCGGTCGAGCTGGCGCAGTCGCTGTCGACCGAGGAGTCGGCCGGGTTCGTCAACGGCGTCCTCGGTGCCGTCGCCGGGGGCCGTGCACCGTCCGGCCGGACGGTCGCAGGGGACCAGGAGTCCCGGTAGGGTTGACCACGTCAGCATCCTTTAAATGCCGTCCTGAGAGGCGGGGAAGGAGGTCGGCGTGGGTACCAGAACGGTCCTGCAGCACCCCGACATCACGCGTGCTCTGACACGCATCGCCCACGAGATCCTCGAGGCCAACCACGGCGGCTCGGATCTCGTGCTCCTGGGCATCCCGACGCGCGGAGCCGTGCTCGCCGATCGTCTCGCGACGATCCTGGCCGGCATCGAGCCCGACTGGGCCGATCAGCGCGACCAGCGCGTCGGCACGCTCGACGTCACGATGCACCGCGACGACCTCGGCCACGGCATCGGTCGTGCGCCGCACCGCACGACGATCCCGACGACCGGCATCGACGGCAAGGTCGTCGTGCTCGTCGATGACGTGCTCTACTCGGGCCGCACCGTCCGCGCGGCGCTCGACGCGCTGCAGGGGATCGGCCGGCCGCGCGCCGTCCGACTCGCCGTGCTCGTGGACCGGGGGCACCGCGAACTCCCGATCCGTGCCGACCACGTCGGCAAGAACCTGCCGACGGCGTCCGACGAGCGCGTGACGCTCCGGCTGACGGAGACCGACGGCACCGACGAGGTCGTCATCGAACAGAGCGAGCAGCAGGGCGAGACGCCGGGGGCCGCCTCGTGAAGCACCTCCTCTCCACAGCGGACCTGTCCCGCGCCGAGGCGATCCACATCCTCGACGTCGCCGAGGAGATGGCCGAGGTCAACACGCGAGAGGTCAAGCGGCTGCCTGCGCTCCGCGGTAAGACCGTCGTGAACCTCTTCTTCGAGGACTCCACACGCACCCGCATCTCGTTCGAGGCCGCCGCGAAGCGCCTGTCCGCCGACGTCATCAACTTCGCCGCGAAGGGCTCCAGCGTCTCGAAGGGCGAGTCGCTCAAGGACACCGTGCAGACACTCGGTGCGATGGGCATCGACGGCATCGTCATGCGGCACGGCGCGTCCGGCGCCCCGCGGGTGCTCGCCGACGCGGACTGGATCGACGTCCCGGTGGTGAACGCCGGTGACGGGACGCACGAGCACCCGACCCAGGCCCTGCTCGACGCCTTCACGATGCGCCGTCGCCTGCACGGCGGTGCGTCTCGCGGCCAGGGCCTCGACGGTGTGCGCGTGCTGATCGTCGGCGACGTGCTGCACAGTCGCGTCGCACGGTCCAACGCGTGGCTCCTCCGCACGCTCGGTGCCAGCGTCACGTTCGCGGCGCCGCCGACGCTGCTGCCCGCCACCACGACCCCGTTCGGCGCCGCCGTGCACCACGACCTCGACGTGGCCCTCGCCGAGGACCCCGACGTCGTGATGACGCTGCGCATCCAGCAGGAGCGGATGAACGACGCGTTCTTCCCGAACCCACGCGAGTACACCCGGCACTGGGGGCTCACCGCGGCCCGGTTCCAGCGGCTGTCCGAGCGCACGCTCGTGATGCACCCCGGCCCGATGAACCGCGGGCTCGAGATCGCCGGGGTCGCCGCGGACGACGCCCGCTCGACCGTCGTCGAGCAGGTCGCCAACGGCGTGAGCGTCCGCATGGCGGTGCTGTACCTGGCACTGACCGGAAACGAAGCGAAGGAGACCATCGCATGACCGCCCACCTCATCCGCGGCGCGCAGCTGGTCGACGGCACCCGTGCCGACATCCGACTGGAGGCCGGGCGCATCACCGCGGTCGGGTCCGGTCTCGACGCGGCCGGTGCCACGGCCGTGGACGCGGACGGCCTGATCGCCATGCCCGGTCTCGTGGACCTGCACACCCACCTCCGCGAGCCCGGTTTCGAGGAGTCCGAGACGGTCCTGTCCGGCTCGCGTGCCGCGGCCGCCGGCGGCTTCACCGCCGTCAACGCGATGGCGAACTCGAGCCCGGTGGCCGACACCGCCGGGGTCGTCGAGCAGGTCCAGGCCCTCGGCGACGACGCCGGCTACGTCACGGTCCGTCCGATCGGTGCCGTCTCGCAGGGGTTGCAGGGCACGCACCTGTCCGAGATCGGCGCGATGGCGACGTCCAGGGCGAAGGTCCGGGTGTTCTCGGACGACGGCTCGTGTGTGTCCGACCCGCTGCTGATGCGGCGCGCGCTCGAGTACATCAAGGGCTTCGGCGGTGTCCTGGCGCAGCACGCGCAGGAACCCCGCCTGACGATCGGCGCGCAGATGAACGAGGGGCGGCTGTCGTCGGAGCTCGGGCTCGCCGGCTGGCCGTCGGTGGCGGAAGAGGCGATCATCGCCCGCGACGTCCTGCTCGCGGACCACGTCGGTGCGCGGCTGCACGTGTGCCACGTCTCGACCGCCGGCAGCGTGGAGGTCATCCGCTGGGCGAAGTCCCGCGGGATCGACGTCACCGCGGAGGTCACACCGCACCACCTCGTGCTCACCGAGGACCTCATCGCCGGGGTCGACGGTGCACCGGGGTACGACGCCAAGTACAAGGTGAACCCCCCGCTCCGCTCCCGCGAGGACGTCGACGCCCTGCGCGCCGCACTGGCCGACGGCACGATCGACATCGTCGCGACGGACCATGCGCCGCACACGGCAGAGGCCAAGTGCTGCGAGTGGCCGGCGGCCGCCAACGGCATGGTCGGCCTCGAGTCCGCGCTGAGCGTCGTGCACGCCGCGGTGGTCGAGGACGGCCGACTGGACTGGGCGGACGTCGCGCGCGTGCTCTCTAGCGCTCCTGCGCGGATCGGGCAGGTCGCCGGTCACGGGCACGCGATCGCTGCCGGTGCCCCCGCGGAGATCACGCTGTACGACCCGAGCGCGGTCCGCGAGTTCGCGGTGACCGACCTCGCCGGACAGTCGCAGAACTCGCCGTACCTCGGCATGCGGCTCCCGGGTCGGGTCGTCGCGACCTTCCACCAGGGCTACCCGACGCTCCTCGACGGCGTCCTGGTCGACGCCGAGACCGTCGCCGCCGCAGCGGCGGCGACGGCCGGGACGGCGGCGACCGCATGAGCGGTGACGCCGCACGCTGGCTGCTGGGCGGGGTGATCCTGCTCGCCGTGGCCGCGCTGTTCGTCGCCATGGCACGCACCTGGCGGACGCGGGCCCGCAAGCAGGCGGAATCCGTGCCTCCCGTCAGCGTGCCGGCCGAACCCGGGCCGGAAGCCGGGTCGTGGGACGGGTTCACCGTCGCGACGACCCGGGCCGACACCCCGCTCGAACGCATCACCGCAGGCGGACTCGGCTTCCGCGGCCGCGGCGGCGTGACCGTCCACCGGGACGGCGTGGTCCTGCACCTCGCCGGAGCCGACGACCGCTGGGTCGCCCGGGACGCCGTCCGCGGCGCCGACCGCGCCACCTGGGCCATCGACCGCGTGGTCGAACCCGGGGGACTGGTCCGTCTGCGATGGACGGCGACCGGCGCCGCAGGTGCGACGGACCTCGACACCTACTTCCGGTTTCCGGAGGGCGACGCAGCGGCACTGCACGCCCTCCAGGAGCTGGCGACGAAGCACAACCACCCGCACCACGCGGGCGAAGGGACGAACTGATGACACGCGAACGGGCCGTGCTGGTCCTCGAGGACGGCACCCGGTACGACGGATGGGCCTACGGCGCCCGCGGGCGCACACTCGGCGAGGTGGTCTTCGCGACCGGGATGACCGGCTACCAGGAGACCCTGACCGACCCCTCGTACGCCGGGCAGATCGTGGTGCAGACCGCGCCGCACATCGGCAACACCGGGGTCAACGACGAGGACCCCGAGTCCCGCCGCATCTGGGTCGCCGGGTACGTCGTCCGCGACCCCAGCCGTGTCGTGTCGAACCACCGCGCGAACGCCTCCCTCGACGACCACCTCGAGCGTGACGGCATCGTCGGCATCTCCGGCATCGACACCCGTGCGCTCACCCGGCGCATCCGGGACGCCGGCGCGATGAAGGGCGGCGTGTTCAGCGGCCCGGACGCCGCGCTGGCGCCCGAGGAGCAGGCGCGCCTGGTGCGCGAGCAGGCCGACATGGCCGGCGCGAGCTTCTCCGCGACGGTGTCCACCCCCGAGACCTACGTCGTGCCCGCCGTCGGCGAGCAGATCGGCACCCTCGCGGTGCTCGACCTCGGCGTCAAGGCGTCGACCACCCGCTACCTCGCCGAGCGGGGCTTCGAGGTGCACGTCCTGCCCCAGGACGTCACGATCGAGGCGCTCCGAGCGCTCGCCCCCGACGCCCTGTTCTACTCGAACGGTCCTGGCGACCCCGCTGCGTCCGACGCCCAGGTGACGCTCCTGCAGGAGAGCCTGCACGACGGCCGCCCGTTCTTCGGCATCTGCTTCGGCAACCAGCTCCTCGGCCGCGCGCTCGGCTTCGGCACGTACAAGCTGCCGTTCGGCCACCGCGGGATCAACCAGCCGGTGCTCGACACGACGACGGGCAAGGTCGAGATCACGAGCCAGAACCACGGCTTCGCGGTCGACGCCCCCGTCGGCGAGGTCCTCGAGTCGCCTGCCGGGTTCGGCCGCGTCGAGGTCTCGCACTACTCCCTCAACGACAACGTGGTCGAGGGCCTCCGCGCGCTCGACATCCCCGCGTTCAGCGTGCAGTACCACCCGGAGGCCGCCGCGGGACCGCACGACAGCATGTACCTCTTCGACCGCTTCCGGGACATGGTCGTGGCGCGTGCGGAAGGCCGTCCGCTGGACGCCGCCACCGCCGACGCAACGACGCCCGCAGCAGACACCACCAAGGAAGCGAACTGATGCCCAAGCGCTCCGACATCAACTCCGTCCTCGTCATCGGCTCGGGTCCGATCGTCATCGGCCAGGCCGCCGAGTTCGACTACTCCGGCACCCAGGCCTGCCGTGTCCTCCGTGCAGAGGGCATCCGCGTCATCCTCGTGAACCCGAACCCGGCCACGATCATGACCGACCCGGACTTCGCCGACGCGACGTACATCGAGCCGATCACGAACGCCTCGCTCGAGGAGATCATCCGCATCGAGCAGCCGGACGCCGTCCTGCCGACGCTCGGCGGCCAGACCGCCCTGAACGCGGCGATCGCGCTCGACGAGGCCGGGATCCTCGAGAAGCACGGCGTCGAGCTGATCGGCGCCAAGGTCGACGCGATCCAGCGTGGCGAGGACCGGTGGCTCTTCAAGGAGCTCGTGCTCGAGTCCGGCGCCGACGTGGCCCGCAGCCACATCGCGCACACGCTGGAGGAGGCGAAGGCGTTCGCGGCCGACCTCGGCTACCCGCTCGTCGTCCGTCCGTCCTTCACGATGGGCGGCCTCGGCTCCGGCTTCGCGTACAACGAGGACGAGCTCGTCCGCTTCGTCGGCGACGGGCTGCAGTCCAGCCCGACGACCGAGGTCCTGCTCGAGGAGTCGATCCTCGGCTGGAAGGAGTACGAGCTCGAGCTCATGCGGGACAACTACGACAACACCGTCGTGGTCTGCTCGATCGAGAACGTCGACCCGGTCGGCGTGCACACCGGCGACTCGATCACGGTCGCCCCGGCGCTGACGCTCACCGACCGCGAGTACCAGAACCTCCGCGACATCGGCATCGACATCATCCGTCGCGTCGGCGTCGACACCGGCGGCTGCAACATCCAGTTCGCGATCGACCCGTCCAACGGCCGCGTCATCGTGATCGAGATGAACCCGCGTGTGTCCCGCTCGAGTGCCCTCGCGTCGAAGGCGACGGGCTTCCCGATCGCCAAGATCGCCGCGAAGCTCGCCATCGGGTACCGCCTCGACGAGATCCAGAACGACATCACGCGGGTCACCCCGGCGAGCTTCGAGCCGACGCTCGACTACGTCGTGGTCAAGACCCCTCGGTTCGCGTTCGAGAAGTTCCCGGCCGCCGACGCCACGCTGACCACGACGATGAAGAGCGTCGGCGAGGCGATGGCCATCGGCCGGAACTACGCCACCGCCCTGCAGAAGTCGCTCCGCTCGCTGGAGAAGCGCGGCTCGAGCTTCCACTGGGACACCCCGGCCGCCGAGCTCGACAAGGACGCACTGCTGGCGAAGTCGGCGATCCCGACCGACGGCCGCATCGTCACGGTGCAGCAGGCCCTGGTCGCCGGCGCCACCGCAGAAGAGGTCTTCGACGCCACGAAGATCGACCCGTGGTTCATCGACCAGATCGTGCTCATCAACGAGGTCGCCGCCGAGGTCGCCGCGGCAGCGGAACTCGATGCCGACACGATCCGGTGGGCCAAGGAGCACGGCTTCAGCGACATCCAGATCGCGGCGCTGCGCGGCGTCACCGAGCAGGACGTCCGCAACAGCCGTCACGCGCTGGGCATCCGTCCGGTGTTCAAGACGGTGGACACCTGCGCCGGCGAGTTCCCGGCACTCACGCCGTACCACTACTCGTCCTACGACACCGAGACCGAGGTCGCACCCAGCGACCGCAAGAAGGTCGTCATCCTCGGCTCCGGCCCGAACCGCATCGGCCAGGGCGTCGAGTTCGACTACTCCTGCGTGCACGCGTCCTTCGCGCTCTCGGACGCCGGGTTCGAGACGATCATGATCAACTGCAACCCGGAGACGGTCTCCACCGACTACGACACCTCCGACCGCCTGTACTTCGAGCCGCTGACCACCGAGGACGTCCTCGAGGTCATCGAGGCCGAGGCGGCGTCCGGCGAGCTGGTCGGCGTCGTCGTGCAGCTCGGCGGCCAGACGGCCCTGGGGCTCGCGAAGCCGCTCGAGGCAGCCGGCATCCCGATCCTCGGCACCAGCCCGACGGCGATCGACTCCGCCGAGGAGCGCGGCCAGTTCTCCGCGATCCTCGACGAGGCCGGGCTGCTCGCCCCGCGCAACGGAACCGCGCACGACCTCGCCAGCGCGACCGCGGTGGCCGAGGAGATCGGGTACCCGGTGCTCGTCCGCCCGTCGTTCGTCCTGGGTGGCCGCGGCATGGAGATCGTCTACGACTCCACCGCGATGGCCGACTACTTCGACCGGATGGCCGACCAGGCGATCATCGGCCCTGATCTGCCGCTCCTGGTGGACCGGTTCCTCGACGACGCCGTGGAGATCGACGTCGACGCGCTCTTCGACGGTGAGCGGCTCTACATCGGCGGCATCATGGAGCACATCGAGGAAGCCGGGATCCACTCCGGCGACTCGTCCTGCACGCTCCCGCCGGTCGGGCTCGGCCGCGGCGAGATCCAGGCCGTCGTCGACGCGACCGAGAAGATCGCGCGCGGCATCGGCGTCCGAGGGCTGCTCAACGTGCAGTTCGCGATCGGTGCCGGGGTGCTCTACGTGCTCGAGGCGAACCCTCGTGCCAGCCGTACCGTCCCGTTCGTCTCCAAGGCGCTCGGCATCGCGCTGGCCAAGGCCGCTGCCCGCATCATGACCGGGACCACCGTCGACGGGCTCGTCGCCGAGGGGCTGCTGCCCGAGCGGGACGGCGCGTTCGTCCCCGCACAGGCGCCGGTCGCGGTCAAGGAGGCCGTGCTGCCCTTCCGCAGGTTCCGCACCGCAGAGGGCCAGGTCGTCGACTCGGTCCTCAGCCCGGAGATGCGCTCCACGGGCGAGGTCATGGGCATCGACCGCGACTTCCCGCGGGCGTTCCTCAAGTCGCAGGAAGCCGCGTACGGCGGACTGCCGACCTCCGGCACGGTCTTCGTGAGCGTCGCCGACACCGACAAGCGCGCGATCGTGCTGCCGGTGCACCGCCTCCAGCAGCTCGGCTTCACGATCACCGCGACCGAGGGCACCGCCGAGGTGCTCCGCCGCAACGGCATCCAGGTGTCGGTCGTCGGCAAGTTCAGCCAGGGCGGCGACAGCGTCGTGGAGATGCTCGCCCGCGACGAGGTCGACATCGTGATCAACACCCCGTCGGGCGCGTCGGGTCGTGCGGACGGCTACGAGATCCGCGCGGCCACCGTCGCGGCGGACAAGCCGCTGTTCACCACGATCGCGCAGCTCGGTGCGGCCGTCGCGGCGATCGAGACGATCGGCACGCAGCACAGCGTCCGCAGCCTGCAGGACTACGCGCTCGAGCGGGCGGGCTGGTGACGGACCGCCTCGACGCCGCAGACCGGTCGGGAGGCCCGGAGCCGTTCGGCGTCCGGCTCGCGGCCGCCATCGGGTCGCGGTCCGCGCTGTGCGTCGGGATCGACCCCCATGCCGCCACCCTGGCGGCGTGGGGGCTCGGTCGTGACGAAGCGGGTCTGACCGAGTTCGGCCGCGTCCTGGTGGACGCGGCCGCCGGCCGCGCCGCGGTCGTGAAGCCGCAGATCGCCTTCTTCGAGGCCGCGGGGGTGGACGGATACCGTGCTCTCGACGCGACGATCCGCCGGGCACGCGATGCGGGCCTCCTGGTCGTCGCCGACGTGAAGCGCGGCGACATCGGATCCACCGGGGACGACTACGCGCTCGCGTGGCTGGACCGCGACGGGCCGTTCGCCGCCGACGCGATGACGGTCTCGCCGTACCTCGGCTACGGCTCGCTCGCCGGCACGGTCGACGTCGCGCGACGGAACGGCGCCGGCGTGTTCGTGCTCGCGGCGACGAGCAACCCCGAGGCCCGCGTCCTGCAGACCGCAGTGCTGGCGGAGGGCCCGCGTGCGGGGCGCTCCGTCGCGGCCGGTATCGTTCTCGACGTGGCAGACGACAACCCGGCCGTGGGCGACCAGGCCATCGGCGACGTCGGGCTCGTGCTCGGCGCGACCCTCTCCCTGCAGGACTTCGGCATCGGCGCGGACGAGATCGGCACCTCGCCGATCCTGGCTCCGGGGTTCGGTGCGCAGGGCGCTCGCATCGAGGACCTCAGGTCCCTGTACGGCTCCCGTGCCGAGCAGGTGCTCGTGAGCGAGTCCCGCGGGCTGCTCACCGACGGGCCGGACGGCGTCGCGTCGCTCGTCACCGACCGTGCCGATCGGATCGCGGCGGCGCTGGCTGGGGCAGGGGCATGACCGACGACCGCAGCCAGCTGCCCGCGCACCGCAATCCACCGGAGGTGGACCGTGTCGCGGCCGCACGTGCGGCGGTCGCCGCGCGTCGCGCCCGGGCCGCCGTGAAGGCCGCCGTCGCGTCGGGGGAGCGGTCGGCACTCGACGTCGCGCGCACCGCATGGAGCGACGAGGACGCACCGGCCGAGAAGTCCCTGCGCGTCCGTGACCTCCTCACCAGCCTGAGCGGGATCGGTCCGGCGCGGGCCGAGGGGATCATGGGCACGCTCCGGATCGCGCCGTCGAAGCGCCTCGGCGGGCTCGGGACCCGGCAGCGGACCGCGCTGTCGGACTGGCTCGTCGCGCGTGGCCGCAAGCGTGGCGTGTCGAAGCTCGTCGTGCTCGCGGGTCCGACCGCCGTCGGCAAGGGCACCGTGAGCGCGTACATCCGCGAGCAGTACCCCGAGGTGAACCTCAGCGTGTCCGCGACGACGAGGAAGCCCCGTCCCGGCGAGGTCGACGGCGTGCACTACTACTTCGTCGACGACGCCGAGTTCGACCGGATGATCCGGGACCGCGAGCTCCTCGAGTGGGCGACCGTGCACAACTCGTACCGATACGGCACCCCGCGTCCGCCGATCGACCGCGCGCTCGACGCCGGCGACAAGGTGATGCTCGAGATCGACCTGCAGGGCGCTCGGCAGGTCCGTGACGCCATGCCCGAGGCGGTGCTCGTGTTCCTGCTGCCGCCGACGTGGGACGAACTCGTCCGCCGGCTGATCGGTCGCGGCACGGAATCCGCAGAGGAACAGGCCCGTCGGCTCGAGACCGCGAAGGTCGAACTCGCCGCGCAGGACGAGTTCGACGTGCGCATCGTGAACTCCGATGTCAGCACCGCGGCACAGGAAGTCGTAGACTTGTTCACTGCGCCCTAGCCGGGTGCCACTGCGCCCGTTCGGGCGCGACTGCGCCCCGCCGGGTGCGACCGAACTTCCGTCGACAGGAGACACCATGGCCAACCCCCAGGGCATCATCGACCCGCCCATCGACGACCTGCTGTCCAAGGTCGAGTCGAAGTACGCGCTCGTCATCTTCGCGTCGAAGCGCGCGCGCCAGATCAACGACTACTACGCCGACCTGCACGAGGGCTCGCTCTTCGACAACGTCGGTCCGCTCGTCGACTCCACGATCGACGACAAGCCGCTGTCGGTGGCCCTCCACGAGATCAACGAGGACAAGCTCACCGCCACCAAGCAGCAGCCGCAGCCCACCGTCTGACCCCGGTGACGTCCAGCACCCTGCGCCTCTTCACGTCCGAGTCGGTCACCGAGGGGCATCCAGACAAGATCTGCGACCAGATCTCGGACAGCATCCTCGACGCCCTCCTCGCGGTGGACCCGCACGCGCGCGTCGCCGTCGAGACGATGGTGACGACCGGGCTCGTGCACGTCGCGGGCGAGGTCACGACGTCGGGCTACGTCGAGATCCCGAAGATCGTCCGCGACGTCATCACGGGCATCGGGTACAACTCGTCAGAGGTGAGCTTCGACGGCCACACCTGTGGTGTCGAGGTCTCCATCGGCGCGCAGTCGCCGGACATCGCGCAGGGCGTCGACGAGTCGCTCGACGCCCGCTCGGGTGCCGGCGTCGACGCGCTCGACCGCCAGGGCGCCGGTGACCAGGGCATCATGTTCGGCTTCGCGACGAACGAGACGCCCGAGTACATGCCCGTCGCGATCTGGCTCGCACACCGGCTGGCCGAGCGCCTGGCCGCCGTCCGCAAGTCCGGTGAACTGCCGTTCCTGCGTCCCGACGGCAAGACCCAGGTCACCGTCGGGTACGACGGCGTCGTCCCGAAGACCGTCGAGACCGTCGTCGTGTCGACGCAGCACTCGCCGAGCGTCACGCTCGACGAACTGACCGCGGCGATCACCGAGCACGTCATCCGACCGGTCCTGGCGCTGTCGGAACTCGACTCGTCAGACGTCGAGGTCATCGTGAACCCGACCGGTCGCTTCGAGATCGGCGGTCCCCAGGGCGACGCCGGACTCACCGGCCGCAAGGTGATCGTGGACACGTACGGCGGTGCCTCCCGGCACGGTGGTGGCGCGTTCAGCGGCAAGGACCCGTCGAAGGTCGACCGCTCCGCTGCCTACGCCCTGCGCTGGGTCGCGAAGAACGCCGTCGCCGCCGGGCTCGCCGACCGGCTGGAGGTCCAGGTCGCCTACGCGATCGGCCGCGCGAAGCCCGTCGGGCTCTACGTGGAGACGTTCGGCACCGGGCACGTCGACGACGCCACGATCGAAGCCGCCATCCGACAGGTCTTCGACCTCCGTCCGGCCGCGATCATCCGTGACCTCGACCTGCTCAAGCCGCGCTACGCGCAGACCGCGACGTACGGCCACTTCGGCCGGGAGCTCCCCGGGTTCACCTGGGAGCAGCTCGACCGCGTCGAGGAACTCCGCCAGGCGGCAGGACTCGTCTCCGTCGCCGTCTGAAGGCACGCGTGACCACCGTCGCGCGCGTCGTCCTCGACTCGCCGCTCCCGCAGCTCGACCGTCTGTTCGACTACCGGGTGCCGGCTGAGCTCGAGGACGACTGCGTGCCGGGGGTCCGCGTGAAGGTGCCACTGCGCACCGGGGCACGGATGTCCGACGCGTACGTCGTCGAGGTGCTGCACGAGGGCGGCTACCCGGGAGAGCTCAGCGCGATCGAGACGCTCGTCAGCCCGGTGCCGGTGCTCGCGCCGGAGATCTGGAAGCTCGCGCGCGCGGTGTCCGACCGGGCAGCCGGGGTGGCATCGGACGTGTTGCGCCTGGCCGTGCCGACGCGGCAGGTCCGGGCCGAGAAGGCCTGGCTCGCGCGGGACACGTCCGCGGTGCCACCCACGGTGGTCGCCCCGACCGTGACGGGCTACGGGGACGGCGTGCTGGAGGGCGTCCTGGCGAAGGGCGGCCGTGCGGCGGTCGCAGCGGTGCCACACCCCGTCGACCTGGGGTCCGCCGACGAACCGGTGTGGGTCCCCGGCTGGGCCGCGACGCTCGCGCAGGCCGCAGCACGGACCCTCGCCACCGAGCGGTCGGCCGTGATCGCGGTCCCGGACTTCCGCGACGTGATGGACCTGGAACGGGCGCTGCACGCGCTCGTCCCCGTCGAACGGGTGGTCCGGTTCGACGCCAAGCAGACGAACGGTCAGCGCGCGAAGGCGCTCTTGCAGGCGCGGACGCACCCGGTGGTGGCGATCGGGAACCGGACGGCGATGTACGCGCCCGCCGACGACCTCGGGCTGATCGCGATGTGGGACGACGGCGACCAGTCCTTCATCGAGCCGCGAGCGCCCTACGTGCACACGCGCGACGTCGCCCTCGTCCGGGCGGCGCAGTCCGGCGCCGCACTGCTGTTCGCCGCACACGCCAGGAGCACCGACGTCCAGCGGCTCGTCGAGCTGCAGTGGCTCGAGGACGTCGTGCCGTACCGCCAGCCCGTGCCGAACGTCATCCCGACCGCACAGCAGGTGAACGCCGACGGTCCGGCCGCCCAGGCCCGGATCCCGAGCAGCGCGTGGCGTGCCGCACGAGAGGCCAGCCGGACGGGCCCGGTGCTCGTGCAGGTCGCGAACCCGGGCTTCGGCACCGGGCTCGTCTGCGCCGACTGCGGCGAGCGGGCGCACTGCCGGGTGTGCGGCGGCCCGCTCGGCAGCCCGACGCACGGTGCCGTCCCGCAGTGCCGCTTCTGCGGTGCCCTCGCGGTCGGGTACCGCTGCCCGACGTGCGGTGGGGGCAAGTTGAAGCCCGTCGGTCAGGGTGCCCAGCGCACCGCGGACGAACTCGGTCGGGCGTTCCCCGGCACCCGGATCATCGTCGCGGACGGGTCACGACCGATCGACGAGGTCCCCGCGAGACCCGCGGTGGTCGTCGCGACGCGGGGAGCGGAACCGTCGACACCGGGTGGGTACGCCTGCGTGCTGCTGCTCGACGGCGAACGCATGCTCGCGCGGGAGGGCCTCCGCGTGCAGGAGGAAGTGCTGCGCTTCTGGACGAACGCCGCCGCGAAGGGCGCACCGGGTACCGAGGTCTACCTGGTCGGCATCGGTGGCCGTCTCGCGACCGCGATGGCCCTGTGGCAGCTCGACGGTCCCGCGCACGACGAGCTCGTCGACCGCCGCGAGCTGCTCTTCCCGCCGGCCGTCCGGGTGGCGACGCTGACCGGGACGGAGCAGGCGGTGACCGCGGCGGTCGAGGCGCTCGGCGACGCCCCGGTCGGTCCCGTGCTCGGTCCCGTGCCCGTCGACGACCCGGTCCCCGGCACGGTCCGCGCGATCGTGCGCTTCCCGTACGCGCACGGCACCGAGGTCGCGGCGACGCTCAAGGCCGAGGTCATCCGGCGCTCCTCGACCCGCCGGGTGCTCCCTGGCGGCGAGAAGCGGCGTGCGGCTCCTGCGCTCCGCGCGCGGCTCGACGACGCCGAGCCCTTCTCCGAGGTGTGACGCGCGGCGGGTGGTCGCGCCCGCGCCCGCGCGCCACGACGTCTCGCGCCGACCTCGCGTGACAACTTCTCGCGCCGACCTCGTACGACGACGCCGCTGTCGTACGACAACGCTCGTGTCGCTGCTTGCAGGGAAGAACTGTGCGCGTGTGCAACAAGCGACGACCTCGCTGTCGTACGACAGCGGTCGTGTCGTTCCGAGTCGACACCCCGCGACCGCCGCAACCCCGCCGCGACCTGTGCCAGGGTGAAGGGCGGTGACCACGAGTCGCCGCCAGACGACATTCACGACGAGGTGAACGCCATGCGAGCGCTGTACAAGCCCGATGCCGCCCCGGGACTGGTCATGGTCGACCGTCCCGTGCCGGTCCCCACCGAGGACGAGGTCCTGATCCGGGTGCTCCGGACCGGCATCTGCGGCACCGACCTGCACATCAGACGATGGGACGACTGGGCAGCCTCCGCCGTCACCGCGCCGTTGGTCCCCGGGCACGAGTTCTTCGGCGAGGTCGTCGAGGTGGGCGCCGCCGTCCGGGACGTCTCGGTCGGGGACCAGGTCTCCGGAGAGGGGCACATCGTGTGCGGCACCTGCCGGAACTGCCGCGCCGGTCGCCGTCAGATGTGCATCCGCACGAAGGGTCTCGGCGTGCAGCGGGACGGCGCCTTCGCCGAGTACCTGACGCTCCCCGGCGCGAACGTCTGGGTCCACCACGAGACGATCGAGCCGGAGGTCGGCGCGCTGTTCGACCCGCTCGGGAACGCCGTGCACACCGCTTTGGCCTTCCCGGTCGTCGGCGAGGACGTGCTCGTGACGGGGTGCGGACCGATCGGCCTCATGGCGATCGCGGTCGCCCGGCACGCCGGAGCCCGGTTCGTGGTGGGGACGGACGTCAGCGCGAACCGCCTGGCGATGGCGACGGAGATGGGCGCCGACGCCGCGGTCGACGTCCGGGCCGGCGGTGCCGAGGCGATCCGAGCGGCGCAGCACGACCTCGGCATGCGCGAGGGGTTCGACGTCGGCTTCGAGATGTCCGGAGCGCCGGACGCACTGCCCTCGATGGTCGCGAACATGAACCACGGCGGTCGGATCGCGATGCTCGGCCTGCCGTCGAGCACGATCGCCGTCGACTGGGGACTCGTCGTGACGCACATGCTCACCGTGAAGGGCATCTACGGCCGCGAGATGTTCGAGACCTGGCAGGCCATGAGCTCGATGCTGCAGACGAGCACGGCGCTGCGTGACCGCATCGGGTCACTCGTGACGGCACGGTTCCCCGCGGACGCGTGGGAGCAGGCATTCGACGCGGCAGCGACCGCAGACGGCGGCAAGGTCGTCATCGACTGGACGGAGCACTGATGTACGGCGCGATCAAGGACCACCTGGCGAGCGAACTCGCGGGCATCGAGGACGCTGGACTCACCAAGCACGAACGGGGCATCGCTGGTCCCCAGCGCGCCGCGATCGACGCGGACGGGCGCGAGCTCCTCAACTTCTGCGCGAACAACTACCTCGGGCTCGCCGATTCGACGGACCTGGTCGGCGCCGCGAAGGACGCGCTCGACCGCTGGGGCTACGGGATGGCGAGCGTCCGGTTCATCTGCGGGACGCAGGACCTGCACCTCGACCTCGAACGCCGGGTGTCGTCGTTCCTCGGCACCGAGGCGACGATCCTGTACTCGTCGTGCTTCGACGCGAACGGCGGGCTGTTCGAGGTGCTGCTCGGCCCCGAGGACGCGATCATCTCCGACGAGCTCAACCACGCCTCGATCATCGACGGCGTCCGACTCTGCAAGGCACAGCGGTACCGCTACCGGAACCGCGACATGCAGGACCTCGAGGCGCAGCTCGTCGCCGCGGGGGACGCGCGCTTCCGGGCGATCGTCACGGACGGCGTGTTCTCGATGGACGGCTTCATCGCACCGCTCGCGGAGATCTGCGACCTCGCGGACCGCTACGACGCCCTGGTCATCGTGGACGACTCGCACGCCGTCGGCTTCATCGGGGAGCACGGTCGCGGAACGCCGGAGCACTGCGGGGTCGCGGACCGGGTCGACGTCTACACCGGCACCTTCGGCAAGGCACTCGGCGGCGCGTCCGGCGGGTACGTGTCGAGCCGGAAGGAGATCGTCGACCTGCTCCGGCAGCGCTCGCGCCCGTACCTCTTCTCGAACTCGCTCGCGCCGGTCATCGCAGCGGGGACGGTTGCGGCGCTGGACCTCATCGAACGCTCCGACGACGCCAGGGCCCGCCTGGTGCGGAACGCCGAGCGCTTCCGGACGCGGATGACCGACGCCGGGTTCGAGCTGCTCCCCGGTGAGCACCCGATCGTGCCGGTCATGTTCCACGACGCGGCCCTGACGGCACGGATCGCCGACGAGATGCAGAGCAGAGGGGTCTACGTCACCGCGTTCAGCTACCCCGTGGTGCCGAAGGGGCGTGCCCGCATCCGCGTGCAGCTCTCCGCCGCGCACACCGAGGAGCAGATCGAGGCGTGCGTGCAGGCGTTCACCGAGTCGCGGGACGCGGCGACGACGACCTGAGGCATGGGAGGATCGAACCCATGCGTCTCGTCGTCGCCGGCAGCCCCGCTGCGGCCGTCCCCACCCTCCGCCGGCTCGCGGCCTCCGACCACGAGATCGCCGCGGTGCTGACGCGTCCGCCGACGCCGCAGGGCCGGAAGCGCGTGCTCGCCCCGACCCCGGTGGCGCGGGTCGCCGAGGAGCTCGGACTCCCCGTCATCGAGGCGTCCCGCGTCGACGACGACGTCACCCGGCAGCTCGTCGACCTCGACGTCGACCTCGGCGTCATCGTCGCCTACGGCGCGCTGCTCCGCCGTCCGGCGCTCGACGCGCCGCGGCACGGCTGGATCAACCTGCACTTCTCCGACCTGCCGGCGTACCGCGGCGCGGCCCCGGTGCAGCGTGCCGTCATGGCGGGGGACACGACGACCGCCGCGACCGTGTTCCAGCTCGTCGAGGCGCTCGACGCCGGGCCGGTCTTCGCCGCCGAACCATTCGTCATCGGACCGGAGGCCACGTCGGGCGAGGTCCTCGCCGCGATGGCCGAGACGGGCGCAGCGGTCGTCGCCCGCGTCGTCGAGGGCATCGCCGCCGGGACCGCCACCGCCACCGAGCAGGTCGGCGAGCCGACCGTCGCTCCGAAGACCACGATCGAGGACGGCCGGATCGACTTCGCCGAGCCCGCCTCCGCCGTGCACGCCCGCATCCGCGGCGTGACGCCGGAACCAGGAGCGTTCGCGTACCTGGGGGAGACGCGCGTCAAGCTGCTCCGCGTGGCACGGTCGGGAGGCCCGGGAGACCCCGCCCCGTCGCTCGCCCCCGGCGCGCTGGCCGTCCAGGGCGGTCGGCTGTTCGTCGGGACCGGTGACGGTCCGCTGGTGCTCACCGAGGTCCAGCCGGCGGGCAAGAAGGCGATGGACGCCGCCGCCTGGGCCCGCGGGCTCGGCGAACTCGACGGGAAGACCCTCGCATGAGCCCCCACCAGCAGCACCAGCAACCGGCGCGCACCGTCCGCGGACCGAGCGCACGCCGCGTCGCGTTCGACGTCATCCGCGCCGTGCAGGTCGACGACGCCTACGCGAACCTGCTCCTCCCGACCCGTATCCGCCGAGCCGCGCTCTCCGCTCGCGACGCCGGGTTCGCCACCGAGCTGACGTACGGCACGATCCGGATGATCGGCCGGTACGACGCCATCGTGGAAGCGGCTTCGGGACGGCGGGTCGTGAACATCGAGGCGGACGTGCTCGACGTCATGCGCCTCGGCGTCCATCAGCTCCTCGCGATGCGCACCCCGGTGCACGCCGCGGTGTCCGCGACGGTCGAGCTCGCCCGCGAGGTCGGTGCCCGCCGTGCCACGGGCTTCGTGAACGCCGTCCTGCGCAAGGTCGCCGCGAAGACGCCGGACGAGTGGGACGCCGAGATCACCCGCGGGCTGTCCGGGGACGCCCTCCTCGCGACCAGGTGGTCGCACCCGACCTGGGTCGTGTCGGCGCTCCGCGACGCCCTCGCCGCCGAGCGCTCCCGCGACGAACTCGTGGCGTTGCTCGCGGCGGACGACGTCGCACCCCGTGTGCAGCTCGCCGCGCTGCCCGGTCTCGCGACGGAGGACGACCTCGCCACCGCGACCACCGCGGTGGAACCGGCCACGGACGAACCGGAGGCCGACGACGCGGACGGTGCCGAGCCTCCCGTGCCGGTGTCCCAGGTCGTGACGGACGCCGACGCCCTGCCGGTGTCGCCCGTCGGGATCCGCGGCGTCACCGGCGATCCCGCCCGCGTGCCCGGGGTCGCGGCCGGGCGACTGCGGGTGCAGGACGAGGGCTCGCAGCTCGCCGCGCTGGCACTGAGCCGGGCGTCGGCGGTCCGCGCGGGGGAGCGCTGGCTCGACCTGTGCGCCGGACCAGGCGGCAAGGCCGCGCTGCTCGCCGCCGAGGCTGCGCAGGGCGGCGCGACGCTCGTGGCCAACGAACTCGTGCCAACGCGTGTCGGACTCGTGAAGCAGGCCCTCGCGGGGTTCGGCGACACGGTCACCGTCGTCGAGGGAGACGGCCGGCGGTACGGGCTCGACGGCTCCGGCGTGACGTTCGACCGCGTGCTCCTCGATGCGCCGTGCACCGGACTCGGTGCGTTGCGCCGGCGGCCGGAGGCACGCTGGCGGAAGGTACCGGAGGACGTGCAGGAGCTCGCGGCGCTGCAGGCCGAGCTGCTCGACGCGGCGGTCCGGGTGCTGGCACCCGGCGGGACCCTGGCGTACGTGACGTGCTCGCCGCACCTGGCAGAGACACGCGGGCAGGTCGACGCGCTGATGGCACGGCACGGCGGGGTGCTCGAGCAGGTCGACACGGCGTCGGTCGTGCGGTCGGTGGCCGCGCGTGATCCGCAGGTCCCCGACGGCATGACGGCGCAGCTCTGGCCGCACCGCATCGGCACGGACGCGATGTTCATCGCGCTGTTCCGTCGCGTCGCCTGACGGGTTGCACCCCGTGCAGCCCGGGTGATATGTTGGCTGCACAAGACCGGTTCCGCCTGCTCGCAGGTCCAGGGCCGGTCCTTTTTTCGGCCGGGGAGGCGACGGATGGGGGCGCCGAAGCAGTTCAGATCGTACGAACAGCAGCTCCAGCAGTTGCTCGATCGCGGGCTGATCGTCGACGATCCCCAGCAGGCGCTGACGTGGCTCGCTCGGGTCAACTACTACCGGTTGAGTGGCTACTGGTACCCGTTCCGGCGGGTCGAGGACGGACGTCGGCTCGATGGGTTCCGCCGAGGAGCGTCCTTCGCCGACGTGATCGCTCTGTACGAGTTCGACGAGCGGCTCCGGACCGCGGTCTTCGAAGCGCTCGCGCCCGTCGAGCTCTCGGTCCGTGCCCACCTGGGTCATGCGCTCGGCCGTCTCGACGCAACCGCTCACCTCGCGCCCGAGATTCTCGGCCCGTTGGCTCGGAGGGGAGATGCCTACTCGGTGTGGCGTCGGAAGTTCGAGACCAGCGTGTCCATGTCTCGTGAGGACTTCGTCGAGCACCATCGCAACCAGTACGCCGGCGTGCTCCCGGTCTGGGCGGCCGTCGAGGTGCTCGACTGGGGTGGGCTGGTGCGGTTGTTCGAGTTCGCTCCGCCGGTCGTGCAGCAGGCGATCGCCACTGAGTACTCGCTCCGCGCTCCCCAGCTGACCTCGTGGCTCCGCGCGCTCAACACCGTGCGGAACGCATGCGCCCACCACGGTCGGCTGTTCAATCGTGTCTACTCGAAGCGACCGAGGCTGCCTGGGGCCGGATCCGACCGCTCCCTGGACTTCGCCGCGGCCAGTATGAACCGGACCTTCGGTCAGCTGACCCTCGTGCAGTTCCTCCGGAACGAGCAGGGCATCGGACCGTCGCGTCTCATGTCGCGAGTCGTCGACAGCCAGCCCGCCGTCCGATTCGTGCCGCCTGCCGTGATCGGGACGCGCGACGGTTGGCGGGAACTCCCACTCTGGCGACGAGCGTCCTGACGACGCGGTCAGCGGTCGACGCGGAAGACGAAGGCGGGCTTCGTCACCAGGCGGGCCGCGGCTCGCACGAAGCGGGCGCCCTTGCCCTGGTTGCCGTCGGAGGTCGGAGCGCGGTGCTCCTCGGCCTCGCGGATGCGCCAGGCCAGGTCGGTTCCACGAGCCTCGTACGCGACTCGCTCCATCGCCTCCAGGACGTGCTTCTCGGCGTCGTCGACTGTCGTTGCGCCGGTCGCGGCCGCGCTCGACCATGCCGCGCGCAGCACCGCCTCGACGGCGGTCACCCCTTCGAGGACCTCGGGGTGGGTCAGCCCGAGGCCGCCGGACATGACCAAGCGGAGGTCGATCGAGACCGGCGTGCCGTGATCCAGCTCGTCGAGCCGCACCTGCCCCCGGCCTCCGCCGTGCTCCCAGCGACGGGCATCGCCGTGCGCGAGGAAGAAGGCGAGGTCGACCGCCTCGTGCACGTCCTCGAGCGCAGCGATCGTCTCGCTCAACGGCACACCACGGTCCTCGCCGAACTCGATCCGCACGCGGATCGACTCCGCATCCGTGCGGATCTGATCATCGGTCACGATCTGCAGCCTACGTGCGCCGGTAGGCTCGTGGGGTGACGATCCGTATCTCGCCGAGCATCCTGTCCGCCGACTTCGCGAACCTCGAGCGTGAGCTCCACCGCATCGCGACCGCCGACATGGTGCACGTCGACGTGATGGACAACCACTTCGTGCCGAACCTGACGCTCGGGCTGCCGATCGTGCAGCGCCTGCAGCAGGTGTCGCCGGTGCCGCTGGACGTGCACCTGATGATCACCGACGCCGACAGCCAGGCCCCGCAGTACGCCGAGACGGGCGCCGCGAGCGTCACGTTCCACTTCGAGGCGGCCACCGACCCGGTCGCGACCGCCGCGGCCATCCGGTCGAACGGCGCCCGCGCGGCGATCGCGGTGAAGCCAGGGACCCCGATCGCGCCCGTGCTGGAACACCTCGACGCGTACGACATGATCCTGCTCATGACGGTGGAGCCCGGCTTCGGTGGGCAGTCGTTCATGCCCGATGTCATGCCGAAGCTCGCCGACGCACGGGCAGCGGTCGACGCCTCCGGGCTCGACGTCTGGCTCGAGGTCGACGGCGGCATCGGTGTCGACACCGTGCCCCAGGCGGTGCAGAGCGGCGCGGACACCCTCGTCGCAGGCTCGGCCGTCTACGGCGGCGAGCCCGCATCGCGCATCGCCGACCTCCGCGACGCGGCGCAACGTGCGCTCGCAGGACGGTAGCCTGGGAGCGTGAAGACGTTCGACGACCTGTTCGCGGAGCTGACCGAGAAGGCCGCCACGCGCCCCGAGGGCTCCGGCACCGTCGCCGAACTGGACGCCGGAGTGCACCAGATCGGCAAGAAGATCGTGGAAGAGGCCGCAGAGGTCTGGATGGCCGCCGAGTACGAAGGCGACGTCCGCACGGCCGAGGAGATCTCCCAGCTCGTCTACCACCTGCAGGTGCTGATGGTCGCGAAGGGCCTCACCCCGGCGGACGTCTGGCGACATCTGTAGGCCTCGCCTCCAGAATCGTCACCAGACCTCCACCAGAAAGCAGACCCCCTGATGCTCCGCATCGCCGTGCCCAACAAGGGCTCACTCTCCGAGACCGCCTCCGAGATGCTGCGGGAGGCCGGGTACGCCGGTCGCCGTGACCCGAAGGCGCTCCACCTCGTCGACGACCGCAACGGGGTGGAGTTCTTCTTCCTGCGCCCGCGGGACATCGCCACGTACGTCGGGTCCGGCGCGCTCGACGTCGGGATCACCGGCCGCGACCTGCTCCTCGACTCCGGGTCGACCGCGCACGAGGTCGATGCGCTCGGCTTCGCCGACTCCACGTTCCGCTTCGCCGGTACGCCCGGTCGGTTCACGGCCCTGCAGGACCTCGACGGCGTCCGGGTCGCCACCAGCTACCCGGGACTCGTCGGGGAGTTCCTCGCGAAGCACGGCGTCACCGCGACGCTCGTCAAGCTGGACGGTGCCGTGGAGAGCGCCGTGCGCCTCGGTGTGGCCGACGCCGTCGCGGACGTCGTCTCGACGGGCAGCACCCTCCGGCAGGCCGGGCTCGAGATCTTCGGGCCGGTGATCCTCGAGTCGACCGCGCTCCTCATCACCACCGACGAGACGATCGCGGGCATCGACGTGCTCCGCCGCCGGCTGCAGGGCGTCCTCGTCGCCCGCGGCTACGTGATGCTCGACTACGACATCCCCACCGAACTGCTCGAGCAGGCGACGGCGATCGCGTCCGGCATCGAATCGCCGACGGTCTCGCCGCTGCACGGACGCGACTGGGCTGCCGTCCGCGTGATGATCCCGCGCGACGACGCGAACCTGATCATGGACGCCCTCTACGACCTCGGCGCCCGCGCCATCCTGGTCAGCCCGATCCACGCGGCACGACTGTGACCACGGCGACCGGAGCCGTGGGCGGCACTCGCGGCGGGGTCGCGGTCCGCGTGATCCTCTGCCTCGACGTGTCCGGTGGACGCGTCGTGAAGGGCGTGAACTTCCTCGACCTGCAGGACGCCGGCGACCCCGTCGAGCTCGCGGCGCGCTACTACGAGCAGGGTGCGGACGAGCTGACGTTCCTGGACGTCGGCGCGACCGTCGAGAACCGGTCCACGATGTACGAGACCGTCACGCGCACCGCCGAGCAGGTCTTCATCCCGCTCACGGTCGGCGGTGGCGTCCGGAGCGTCGACGACGTGTCACGACTCCAGCAGTGCGGCGCGGACAAGATCGGCGTGAACAGCGCCGCGATCGCCCGGCCCGACCTCGTCGGCGAGATCGCGGACCGGTTCGGCGCGCAGGCCGTCGTCCTGTCGCTCGACGTGAAGCGGTCGGACCGGATGCCCTCCGGGTTCGTCGTGACGACCCACGGCGGCCGCACCGAGTCGGACCTCGACGCGATCGCCTGGGCGCGGGAAGCCGTCGAGCGGGGCGCGGGAGAGCTGCTCGTCAACTCGATCGACGCCGATGGCACGAAGAACGGGTTCGACCTCGAGCTGACCGCCGCGGTCCGTGCGGTGTCGTCGGTCCCCGTGATCGCCTCCGGCGGTGCCGGCAGCCTCGACCACTTCGCCCCGGCCGTCGACGCCGGCGCGGACGCGGTCCTCGCCGCGAGTGTGTTCCACCGCGGGGAGATGACCATCGGGGACGTCAAGGACGCGCTGCGGGGGACCGGGCACGCCGTACGCTAGGAGCCTCATGACCGACAGCACCAGCACCAGCACGGACGCGGTCCTCGACCGCGCACGCTTCGGTGCGGACGGGCTGCTCCCGGCAGTCGTGCAAGAGGAATCCAGCAAGGACGTCCTCATGCTCGGCTACATGGACCGGGAAGCCCTCCGCCGCACCCTAACCGAGGGGCGGGTGACCTTCTGGTCCCGCTCGCGGCAGGAGTACTGGCGCAAGGGCGACACCTCCGGTCACGCCCAGTACGTCCGGGCGGCGGCGTTCGACTGCGACGCCGACACGCTCCTCGTCACGGTGCAGCAGGTCGGTGCCGCATGCCACACCGGTGCGCACCGATGCTTCGACGTCGACCCCCTGGAGCCGGTGACGGCGTCCGCTCCGGTGACCACGGCAGTGGAGGAGACCCGATGACCACCGCGACGCTCGCCGAGCAGCCGCACACGACCTCCCGTCCGGAGTTCGACGGCCTGGTGGCGGACGGCCACCGCGTCGTCCCCGTGGTGCGCGCGCTCTACGGCGACAGCGAGACGCCGGTCGGTGTCTACCGGAAGCTCGCGGACGGCCGTCCCGGGTCGTTCCTGCTCGAGTCGGCCGGCCAGGGCGGCCTGTGGTCGCGGTGGTCGTTCGTCGGCGTGCGGAGCTTCGGCGTCCTGACCCAGGACGGCGACCGTGCGGCGTGGATCGACACCGGGATGAGCGCCGAACGCGCCGTGGGATCCCTCGACGGTGCGCCGCTCGACGTGCTCGCACGGCTCCACGAGCGTTGGGCGACCCCGCGCGTCCCCGGCACGCCGCCGCTCGTCGGCGGCACGGTCGGGTTCATCGGCTGGGAGGCCGTCCGGCAGCTCGAGCACCTGCCGAACGTCCCGCAGGCCGACTTCGACGTCCCGGGCCAGTCGCTCGCCTTCGTCTCCGAGCTCGCGGCGCTCGACCACCGCACCGGACTCGTCCTGCTGGTCGCGAGCGCGCTCAACGACGGCACCGACGACGCCGACGTGCTCTGGGCCGCGGCGCAGGAGCGCCTCGACCGGATGCAGGCCGACCTGGTCCAGCCGACGGCGGCGACCGTGGCCGAGGCGTTCGACATCGCCGAGCCGACGCCCAGGCACCGGTCGACGCCGGACGAGTACATGGCAGCGGTGACCCGGTCGAAGGACTTCATCCGTGACGGCGACGTGTTCCAGGTCGTCATCTCGCAGCGGTTCGACCACGACGTCACGGCAGAGCCGCTCGACGTCTACCGGGTGCTCCGGACGCTGAACCCCAGCCCGTACATGTACTTCCTGTCGATGGAGGACACCGTGGGCAAGCCGTTCTGGATCGTCGGCGCCTCGCCGGAAGCGCTGGTGAAGGTACAGGGCGGCCGGGCCATCACGCACCCGATCGCCGGGTCCCGTCCGAGGGGCGCCACCCCGGAAGAGGACGTGCGCTTCGGCGAGGACCTGCTCGAGGACCCGAAGGAGCGCGCGGAGCACCTGATGCTCGTCGACCTCTCCCGCAACGACCTGCAGAAGGTCTGCGAACCGGGCACCGTCGCCGTCACCGAGTTCATGACCGTGGAGCGCTTCAGCCACATCATGCACCTGGTGTCGAGCGTGGAGGGCTCCGTCCGTCCGGAGGCGTCGGCGATCGACGTGTTCCGTGCGACGTTCCCGGCCGGCACGCTGTCCGGTGCGCCGAAGCCGCGCGCGCTCGAGATCATCGACGAGCTCGAACCGGCCAAGCGCGGTGCGTACGCGGGGGTCGTCGGGTACTTCGACTTCGCCGGTGACGCGGACCTGGCCATCGCGATCCGCACCGCGCTGATCCAGGACGGCGTCGCGCGGGTGCAGGCGGGAGCGGGGCTCGTCGCCGACTCCGACCCCGAGACCGAGCACACCGAGGCCGTCAACAAGGCAGCGGCCCCGCTCCGAGCCGTCGCGACCGCCAACAAGATGCGGGAGGTCCGCTCGTGAAGCGCTCCCGTCCGCTCGTCGTCGTCATCGGGTTGGCCGTCGCCGGCATCGTGATGCTCTCGTGGACCCAGACCTGGTTCACGGTGCACCTCGACGCCGCCTCGGCCGTGACCACCACCGTGGACGCCGACGGCTCGAAGGCGGTGCCGCAGTACACCGCGCTCGCGATCGCGTCGCTCGCACTGTTCCTGGCCATGACGATCGCCGGACGCGTCGTCCGGGTCGTCCTCGCGGTGATCGAGGTCCTGCTCGGCGTCGCGATCGTCGTCGCCGGCATCAACGCGCTGGCCGATCCGGTCGCCGCCGCGAGGGGGGCCATCGGTGAGGTCGCCGGCGTGAGCGACCTGTCAGCGGTCCGCCGGGTCGTCACGAGCGTCGACGTCTCCGCGTGGCCCGTCGTCGGCATCGTCGGGGGAGTCCTCGCGGTCTTGCTCGGCGTGGTGGTCCTGGTCGTGCAGCGGTCGTGGCCGGGGCCGAGCCGGAAGTACGCCGCGACGCCGACCGCGACGCCGAAGGCCGCGCCCGTGGAACGGGACGCGGTCGTCGACTGGGACGACCTGAGCGCAGGCGTCGACCCGACCTCCGTCGACGCGACGTCCGGCACTGCGCCGAGCGACGGGACGGACGCCGCCGACACGGTAGGCTGGGAACCGCGCCGCTCGACCGACGGCGCCACCGACCACGAGGAGCACCGTGAGCACCACTGAGCCCGCAGAACTCGGCGAAGGCCACTCGCCGGCAGCCTGGACGTCCGTCATCATCATGCTGGTGGCGTTCGCGATCGGCACGATCTGCTTCTGGTTCAGCATCGTGTGGGGGGTCTGGGCCTCCGCGGGACTGCTCGTCGTCGGCATCATCGTCGGATGGGCGATGGGCAAGGCCGGCTACGGCGTCAACGGTCCGAAGTACGTCTCCAAGCACCACAACGAGTAGGTCCACGATGCCGAACGTGCTCGAGACCCTCGTCGCGGGCGCGCTCGAGGACGCCGCGGCCCGTCGCGCCGACCGTCCGTACTCGGACGTCGAACGCGACCTCGACCGGGTCGCGTCGCCGCTCGACGCGCTCGACTTCCTCGCACCGGGCGACCGCGTGAAGGTCCTCGCCGAGGTCAAGCGCGCGAGCCCGTCGCGCGGTTCGATGGCGCCCATCGCCGACCCGGCTGCCCTCGCCGCCGAGTACGAGCGTGGCGGTGCCTCGGCGATCAGCGTCCTGACCGAGGGGCGGAAGTTCCTCGGCAGCCTGGCCGACCTCGAAGCCGTCAAGGCACGCGTCTCGGTGCCGGTCCTGCGCAAGGACTTCATCGCCGATCCGTACCAGGTGATCGAGGCCCGTGCCTCCGGAGCGGACATCGTGCTGCTCATCGTCGCGGCCCTCGAGCAGCAGCAGCTGGTCGAGCTCCACGACCTCGCGGAGCAGCTCGGCATGCGTGTCCTGGTGGAGGCCCACTCCGCCGACGAGGTCGCGCGCGGTCTCGACGCCGGTGCGCGCATCCTCGGGGTGAACGCCCGCGACCTGACGGACTTCTCGCTGGACCGTGACCTGTTCGGCTCCCTCGCCGGCGCGATCCCGGACGGGGTCGTCCGTGTCGCCGAGTCCGCCGTCGCCGGTCCCGCCGACGTCGCCCACTACCGCGCTGCGGGTGCCGACGTCGTCCTGGTGGGGGAGGCGCTCGTGACGGGCGCCGACCCCGCTGCTGCACTCGCGTCGTTCATCGACGCCTGACCCTTCGTCCGGCCAGGTGCCGGACACGTTCCGGGAGCACCATCGTGACCTCACTCCGTGACCTCCACGGCCCGTACTTCGGCGACTTCGGCGGACGCTTCGTCCCCGAATCCCTCGTGCTGGCCCTCGACGAACTCGAAGCCGCCTTCCGCGAGGCCTGGGCGGACCCGGCCTTCCACGAGGAGCTCGACGCCCTGCAGCGCGACTACACCGGACGCCCGTCGATCATCACCGAGGTGCCGCGGTTCGCGAAGCACGCAGGCGGCGCCCGGGTGATCCTCAAGCGCGAGGACCTCAACCACACCGGTTCGCACAAGATCAACAACGTCCTCGGCCAGGCCCTCGTCGCGAAGCGGCTCGGCAAGACGCGCCTGATCGCCGAGACCGGCGCTGGTCAGCACGGTGTCGCCACGGCGACGGCTGCCGCGCTCTTCGGCATGGACTGCGTCGTGTACATGGGCGCGGTCGACACCGACCGGCAGGCGCTCAACGTCGCCCGCATGCGACTCCTCGGCGCCGAGGTCATCCCGGTCGAGACCGGATCGAAGACGCTGAAGGACGCGATCAACGACGCGCTCCGCGACTGGGTGGCGAACGTCGACTCGACGCACTACCTGCTCGGCACGGTCGCGGGTCCGCACCCGTTCCCCGAGATGGTGCGCGAGTTCCACAAGGTGATCGGTGTCGAGGCACGCCAGCAGGTGCTCGACCTGGTCGGCCGCCTGCCCGACGCCGTCGCCGCGTGCGTCGGTGGCGGATCGAACGCGATGGGGATCTTCGAGGCGTTCCTCGACGACGAGTCGGTCCGCCTGCACGGCTTCGAGGCCGGTGGCGACGGCGTCGAGACCGGTCGGCACGCTGCCAGCATCACCCTGGGCCGCGAGGGCGTGCTGCAGGGGACGAAGTCGTACCTCATGCAGGACGAGGACGGCCAGACCATCGAGAGCCACAGCATCTCCGCCGGCCTCGACTACCCGAGCGTCGGCCCGGAGCACGCGTACTTGGCGTCGATCGGCCGTGCGCGGTACGAGCCGATCACGGACGACGAGGCGATGGAGGCCTTCCGGCTGCTCAGCCGCACCGAGGGCATCATCCCGGCGATCGAGTCGTCGCACGCGCTCGCGGGGGCGATCAAGCTCGGCAAGGAGCTCGGCCCGGAGGGTGTCGTCCTGGTGAACCTGTCCGGCCGCGGCGACAAGGACGTCGCATCGGCCAGCCGGTACTTCGGCATCCTCGACGAGAACGCGGTGCAGCTGTGAGCACGACGAACACGAACACGGTCGCGACGACGATCGACCAGGCGAACGCGGACCGCGCCGGAGCCGTGGTCGGGTACCTGCCCGCCGGGTTCCCGGACGTGAAGACGAGCATCGACGCCGCCGTCGCCCTCGCCGAGAACGGCGTGGACGTCATCGAGCTCGGCCTGCCGTACTCGGACCCGGTGATGGACGGCCCGGTCATCCAGCGCGCGGCCGAGGAGTCGCTCGCGAACGGGTTCCGCGTGGCGCAGGTCTTCGACGCCGTGCACGAGATCACCGAGCGCGCCGGCATCCCGGTGCTCGTCATGACGTACTGGAACCCGGTGCTCCGCTACGGCGTGGACCGGTTCGCGGACGACCTCGTGGCCGCCGGCGCCGCTGGGCTCATCACCCCTGACCTCATCCCGGACGAGGCCACCGAGTGGCTCACCGCGTCCGAGCGGACCGGACTCGACCGGGTGTTCCTCGCCGCACCGTCGTCGACCGATGCGCGCATGCGCCAGGCTGTCGAGTCGAGCCGCGGGTTCGTCTACGCCGTCTCGACCATGGGGGTCACCGGCGCGCGCGTCGGCGTCGACGCCGCGGCACGCACCGTCGTGTCCCGGCTCCGCGACGCCGGCGTCGACCGGACGTGTGTCGGGCTCGGCATCTCGACGGCCGACCAGGTCGCCGAGGTCCTCGACTACGCCGACGGTGCGATCGTCGGCTCGGCCTTCGTCCGTGCCCTCGCCGACCTCGGTGTCACCGGTGCCGGCCAGCGCGCTGCGGAGCTGACAGCGGGCGCGCAGCGCCGCTGAGAACCGGGACGGGAGGCCCGGCGGACGTCAGCCGATCGGCTCACGTCCGCCGGGCCTCCCGTCCACCCGCATCACGGTTTCCACAGACAGCCGCCGCCGGGTCCTGACCACCGTGCCACCCGCGCTACAGTGATCCGGGATCGTCGCGACTGCGACGCCCGCGGCGCACACCGAAAGGCGACAGCACCTCCATGCCCCTCCTGAGCATCCCGAGCCCCAGCACCGCCTGGCAGTACTTCGATCTGACCGCTTGGCTGCGCGACGCGTTCGGGTGGTCGCTGCCCCTCGACTTCCGGATCCACGCGTACGCGATCTGCATCCTGCTCGGCATCGTCGCCGCCGTCGTCGTCACGAACCGACGGCTCAACGCCCGCGGCGTGGAGCGCTGGATCATCATCGACATCGCGATCTGGGCGGTGCCGGCCGGCATCATCGGCGGGCGCCTGTTCCACGTGTTCACCCACGTCAGCGACTACTTCGGTCCCGGGCGCGACCCGCTGTCCTTCCTCTACATCTGGGAAGGCGGCCTCGCGATCTTCGGGGCGCTCATCCTCGGGTCGGTCGGTGCCTACATCGGATGCCGCCAGGTGGGGCTCCGGTTCACGGCCTTCCTCGACGCCGTCGCGCCCGCGATGCTGCTCGCACAGGCGTTCGGCCGGCTCGGCAACTACTTCAACCACGAGCTGTTCGGCATGCCGACCAGCCTGCCGTGGGGTCTGCAGATCGAGTCGTCCAACGCGGCCTACCCGACGGGGCTGCCGGAGGGCACGCTGTTCCACCCGACCTTCCTCTACGAGATCATCTGGAACGTCCTGGGCTTCGTCGTGATCATCCTGATCGACCGCAAGTTCAGCCTCCAGTGGGGCCGCGTGCTCGCCCTGTACCTGATCTGGTACGGCCTCGGCCGGTCGTTCCTCGAGTCGATCCGCGTCGACACCTCCGAGACCTTCTTCGGCATCCGGACGAACGTGTGGGCCTCGTTCGCGGCGATCCTGCTGGGCCTCATCATCTTCTGGATCCAGTCGAAGCGGCACACCGGCAAGGAGCCGAGCCCCTACATGCCCGGTCGCGGGCCCCGTGCGAACTCGGATGTAGACTCGGACGACACCTACTCGGAGCACGGGGACGACGCACCCCTCGCCGCCGACTCCGAACCGGTCGCCACAGCAGCCGACCGTTCCTGAGGGGTCCGCTGCAGCGACCCGCTCAGTGCGACACACAAACCGCGCACCACACAACCCGCGCACCACCACAGCAACAGGTCCACCACAAGCGGGCCAGAACACCTCCGCACGCCGCAGGGCAACTCGCTGACGTCGTGCACGGGCACCAGTCCCGCCCAAACGGGCGGCACGCACCGCCGGGCCACCGCTGTCCCTGTTCCACTTCCTCGTGAGGACGGTTCCCCATGGCGCTCCTGCCACCACAGTCCACGTCTCGTCCGGCCGCAACGGGCCGGGCCACGGCGCTCCTGCCTGCGCACCGGCGGTTCTCCGCGATCCCGGACGCGACGGGGATGTACGACCCCGCCAACGAGAAGGACGCGTGCGGCCTGGCGATGGTCGCGACGCTCCGCGGGACGCCGGGACACGACATCGTGGACGCCGCGCTCGGTGCGCTCCGCAACCTCGAGCACCGCGGTGCCGTCGGTTCGGACGCCGGCACCGGTGACGGCGCCGGCATCCTCTGCCAGGTGCCCGACGCGTTCTTCCGCGACGAGGCGCCGTTCGAGCTGCCCGCCGCGGGCGAGTACGCGGTCGGCACCGCCTACCTGCCCGTGGACGACGCCGACCGTGCCGCGGTGAAGGCCGCCGTCGAGTCGTACGCTGCCGAGGAGGGCCTCCGGGTCCTCGGCTGGCGTGTGGTCCCGGTGCGTCCGGACGTCCTCGGGACGCTCGCACGTGCCGCGATGCCGGCATTCGAGCAGCTGTTCGTGGCGTCCGAGCGGCACGACGAGCAGGGCGCCGCCTGGAGCGGCATCGCCCTCGACCGCCAGACCTTCCGTCTCCGCAAGCGCGTCGAGCGCGAGCAGGAGGTCTACTTCATGTCCCTGTCGAGCCGGACCATGGTCTACAAGGGCATGGTCACGACGCTCCAGCTCGAGCCGTTCTACCCGGACCTCAGTGACGAGCGCTTTGCGTCGAAGCTCGCGATCGTGCACTCCCGGTACTCCACGAACACGTTCCCGTCGTGGCCGCTCGCCCAACCGTTCCGCACGCTGGCGCACAACGGTGAGATCAACACCGTCCGCGGCAACCGCAACTGGATGCGCGCCCGCCAGTCGCAGCTCGAGAGCGAGCTGCTCGGCGACATGGCGCCGCTGCTGCCGATCGTCAGCCCCGGCGCGAGCGACTCCGCGTCCTTCGACGAGACCCTCGAGCTGCTCACCCTGACCGGGCGGACGCTCCCGCACGCGGTGTCGATGATGGTCCCCGAAGCGTGGGAGAACCAGGCCGACATGGACCCGGAGCTCCGGGCGTTCTACGAGTACCACTCGATGCTCATGGAGCCGTGGGACGGCCCCGCCGCGATCACGTTCACCGACGGCTCGCTCGTCGGCGCCACGCTCGACCGCAACGGCCTGCGTCCCGGCCGGTTCCTGGTCACCGACGACGGCCTCATCGTGATGGGGTCGGAGACCGGCGTGATCGACGTCCCCGCGTCGAAGGTCGTCCGCAAGGGCCGTCTGCGCCCGGGCCGGATGTTCCTCGTCGACACCGAGGCCGGTCGGATCATCGAGGACGATGAGGTCAAGCAGGGCCTGGCGTCCTCCGGGCCGTGGGGCGAGTGGCTGGAGGCCGGCCGGATCAACCTCCGCGACCTGCCCGAGCGGGAGCACATCGTGCACACCCCTGCCTCCGTCACGCGTCGACAGCGCGCCTTCGGGTACACCGAGGAAGAGGTCCGGATCCTGCTGCGTCCGATGGCGCAGGCGGGAGCGGAACCGCTCGGCGCGATGGGCTCCGACACGCCGATCGCCGTGCTGTCCCAGCGCCCGCGGCTCCTCTTCGACTACTTCACCCAGCAGTTCGCCCAGGTGACGAACCCGCCGCTCGACTCCATCCGCGAGCAGGTCATCACCTCGATGGGCATGGGCCTCGGCCCGGAGCGCAACCTGCTCGACGCCGGCCCGGAGCACGCGAAGCAGATCGTCCTCGACTTCCCGGTGATCGACAACGACCAGCTCGCGAAGGTCCAGCACTTCGAGACGGCGTCCGGTCGGCACCTCACCGTGACGATCAGGGGCCTCTACCGCGTCGACGCTGGTGAACAGGCCATGGAGCAGCGCATCCAGGCCGTCTGCGACGAGGTGGACGAGGCGATCGAGTCCGGCAAGCAGTTCATCGTGCTGTCCGACCGTGACGGCAACGCCGAGAGCGCGCCGATCCCGAGCCTGCTGCTGCTCGCGGCCGTGCACCACCACCTGATCCGCACCGAGCAGCGCATGAAGGTCGGCCTGATCGTCGAGGCGGGGGACGTGCGTGAGGTCCACCACGTCGCGACCCTGATCGGCTACGGCGCCTCGGCGATCAACCCGTACCTCGCGATGGAGACCTGCGAGAACCTGGTGCGCCAGGGCATGATCAGCGGGATCACCCCCGAGCAGGCCGTCAAGAACGTGATCAAGGCGCTCGGCAAGGGCGTCCTGAAGATCATGTCGAAGATGGGCATCTCGACGGTGTCGAGCTACGCGGGCGCCCAGGCGTTCGAGGCGGTCGGGCTGTCGCAGGAGTTCGTCGACAAGTACTTCACCGGCACCTCGTCGATCCTCGGCGGCGTCGACATCGACGTGATCGCGAAGGAGAACGCCGAGCGGCACGGTCAGGCGTACCCGCAGGACGGCGCGGTGCTCGCACACGAGCGCCTGCAGACCGGTGGCGAGTACCAGTGGCGCCGCGAAGGGCCGCCGCACCTGTTCAACCCGGACACGGTGTTCCGCCTGCAGCACGCCACCCGTGCCCGTCGGTACGACATCTTCAAGGAGTACTCGAGCACGGTCGACGACCAGTCCGAGGAGCTCATGACGCTCCGCGGTCTGTTCCGCTTCAAGCACGGCGAGCGGAAGCCCGTCTCGCTGGAAGAAGTCGAGTCGATCGAGTCCATCGTCAAGCGGTTCAACACCGGCGCGATGTCCTACGGCTCCATCTCGAAGGAAGCCCACGAGACCCTCGCGATCGCGATGAACCGTCTCGGCGGGCGGTCCAACACGGGCGAGGGCGGCGAGGACGTCGACCGACTCCTCGACCCCGAGCGCCGCAGCGCGATCAAGCAGGTCGCCTCCGGTCGCTTCGGCGTCACGAGCATGTACCTGACGCACGCCACGGACATCCAGCTGAAGATGGCCCAGGGTGCGAAGCCCGGCGAGGGCGGCCAGCTGCCGCCGCAGAAGGTCTACCCGTGGGTGGCGCGCACCCGGCACGCCACCGCCGGTGTCGGCCTCATCTCGCCCCCGCCGCACCACGACATCTACTCCATCGAGGACCTCAAGCAGCTGATCTTCGACGTCAAGCGCGCCAACCCCTCGGCACGCGTGCACGTCAAGCTCGTGAGCCAGTCCGGCATCGGTGCGGTGGCCGCCGGCGTGACGAAGGCCCTCGCCGACGTCGTGCTCGTCTCCGGCCACGACGGTGGCACCGGTGCGTCGCCGCTGAACTCGTTGAAGCACGCAGGCACCCCGTGGGAGATCGGTCTCGCCGAGACGCAGCAGACGCTCATGCTCAACGGCATGCGCGACCGCGTGGTGGTGCAGGTCGACGGCCAGATGAAGACCGGCCGTGACGTCGTCGTCGCAGCGCTGCTCGGCGCAGAGGAGTACGGCTTCGCCACCGCGCCGCTCGTCGTCGAGGGATGCATCCTGATGCGCGTCTGCCACCTCGACACGTGCCCGGTCGGCGTCGCGACGCAGAACCCGGAGCTCCGCAAGCGGTTCTCGGGCAAGCCAGAGTTCGTGGTGAACTTCTTCGAGTTCATCGCGCAGGAAGTCCGCGAGCTCCTCGCCGAACTCGGCTTCCGCAGCCTCGACGAGGCGATCGGGCACACCGACGTCCTCGACGTCGACCGCGCCGTCGAGCACTGGAAGGCGTCCGGCCTCGACCTCGAACCCGTCCTCAAGGGGCCGGAGTTCCAGGCGGAGGAACCCCGTCGGCACCACCGCGAGCAGGACCACGAGCTCGAGCAGCACTTCGACGTGCAGCTCATCCAGAAGGCGTCTGACGTGCTCGAGCACGGTGGGTCCGTCACGCTCGACCTCCCGATCCGCAACACCGAGCGCGCCGTCGGCACCATGCTCGGCCACGAGGTCACGCTGCGCCACGGCGAGAACGGGCTGCCGGCCGGGTCGATCGACGTCACGCTGCGCGGGTCCGCCGGACAGTCGCTCGGCGCGTTCATGCCGTCCGGCATCACCCTGCGGCTCATCGGCGACAGCAACGACTACGTCGGCAAGGGACTCTCCGGTGGCGACATCGTCGTGCGCCCGGCCGAGTCGAGCGGCTTCGAGCCGTCGGAGAACGTCATCGCCGGCAACGTCATCGGCTACGGCGCCACCCAGGGCAGCATGTTCATCCGCGGCATCGTGGGGGAGCGCTTCCTGGTCAGGAACTCCGGCGCGACCGCGGTCGTCGAGGGCGTCGGCGACCACGCGCTGGAGTACATGACGGGTGGCCTCGCGCTCATCCTCGGCGAGACCGGTCGGAACCTCGGCGCCGGCATGTCCGGTGGCACCGCGTACGTCAGGGGCCTGCGGACGGAGCACGTCAACCAGGACTCCCTGGGCAGCGGCGAGCTCCGGCTCGAGGAACTCGACAGCGCCGACGTGGAGATCGTCACCGACCTGCTCGAGCGGCACGCTGCCGAGACGGGCTCGACGGTCGCCGCAGACCTGCTGGCGTCGGGTGACCTGTCCGAGTTCGTCAAGGTGCTGCCGCGCGACTACGCCGCAGTGCTTGAGACCCGCAAGCAGGCCGTCGACGAGGGCCTCGACCCCGACGGCGACGTCGTTTGGAACAGGATCATGGAGGTGACCGGTGGCTGAGATCACGGCGCGTCCGGAACAGACTGAGCACACGACCCCGATGGAGGTAACAGGTGGCTGACCCCAAGGGATTCCTGAAGGTCCAGGAACGCGAACTGCCCGAGCGTCGGCCCGTCCCCGTCCGGCTCATGGACTGGAAAGAGGTCTACGAGCAGCAGGAGTCCGGCCAGCTGAAGCGCCAGGCCGGCCGCTGCATGGACTGCGGTGTGCCGTTCTGTCACCAGGGCTGCCCACTCGGCAACCTCATCCCGGAGTGGAACGACCTCACGTGGCGCGGCGAGGGCCGGCAGGCGATCGAGCGGCTCCACGCGACGAACAACTTCCCGGAGTTCACGGGTCGGCTCTGCCCGGCTCCGTGCGAGTCGTCGTGCGTGCTCGGCATCAACCAGCCGCCCGTGACCATCAAGCAGGTCGAGGTCTCGATCATCGACGAGGCGTTCCAGAACGGGTGGGTCACCCCGCACCCGCCGGAGCGCCTGACCGGCAAGACCGTCGCCGTCGTCGGCTCCGGCCCCGCCGGGCTCGCGGCCGCGCAGCAGCTGACCCGCGCCGGCCACACCGTCGCCGTCTACGAGCGTGACGATCGCATCGGTGGTCTGCTCCGGTACGGCATCCCGGACTTCAAGATGGAGAAGCGCCAGATCGACGCGCGACTCGCCCAGATGCAGGCGGAGGGCACGCGCTTCCGCGCCGGTGTCGAGATCGGCCGGGACATCACCTGGGACGACCTGAAGTCGCGCTACGACGCGGTCGTGGTCGCCACGGGTGCCACGGTCCCGCGCGACCTGCCCATCCCCGGTCGCGACCTCGCCGGTGTGCACTTCGCGATGGAGTACCTCGTGCAGCAGAACCGCGCGGGTGCCGGCACCGTCGTCGACAACCAGATCACAGCAGAGGGCAAGCACGTCGTCGTGATCGGCGGCGGTGACACCGGTGCGGACTGCATCGGGACCGCCCACCGTCAGGGCGCGCTGAGCGTGACGAACCTGGCGATCGGCAAGCAACCGCCGCTGGAGCGCCCGGACAACCAGCCGTGGCCGATGTTCCCGACCGTGTTCGAGGTCACCAGCGCCCACGAAGAGGGCGGGGAGCGCACCTTCCTGGCCTCGACGGTCGAGTTCCTCTCGAACGACGCTGGCGAGGTCCGGGCGCTCCGTGTCGCCGAGACCGAGTACCTCGACGGCCGCCGGGTCCCCAAGGCCGGCACCGAGCGGGAGATCCCCGCCGACCTGGTCCTCATCGCGATGGGCTTCACCGGTCCCGAGACCGACACGCTCGAGCCGCAGCTCGGGCTCCCGGTGACGGTGTCCGGCGCGGTCGCGCGGCAGGCCGACTACACCACGAACGAGGCCGGCGTGTTCGTCGCCGGTGACGCCGGCCGCGGGCAGTCCCTGATCGTCTGGGCCATCGCGGAGGGCCGTGCGGCCGCCGCGAAGGTCGACGAGTACCTCGAGGGCACCACGATGCTGCCGGCGCCGGTGAAGGCGACCGACCGGGCGATCTCCATCTGATGGCCACCACTCGGTGAGCGGGAGGCCACCAGCACTCGATAGGGTGCTGGTGGCCTCTTCTTCGTACTGCGAAGCCCCACGCCAGCAAGCAAGCAGCAGCCGCAAGCCCCACAAGACACCACACGAAGGAATCCATTGAGACGCGCAAAGATCGTTTCGACCCTCGGCCCGGCCACGTCGGACTACGAGACCGTCAAGGAGATCATCGAGGCAGGCGTGGACGTCGCCCGACTCAACCTCAGCCACGGTGACTACAGCGTCCACGAGGCCAACTACGAGAACGTCCGTCGCGCCGCCGAGGAGCTCGGCAAGCCGGTCGCGATCCTCGTCGACCTGCAGGGTCCGAAGATCCGTCTCGCGAAGTTCGCCGACGGCCCGCACGAACTCGCCGTCGGCGACGTCTTCACGATCACGACCGAGGACGTGCCCGGCTCGAAGGAGATCTGCGGCACCACGTTCAAGGGCCTCCCCGACGACGTGAAGCCCGGCGACCCGCTCCTCATCGACGACGGTCGCGTGCGCCTCCGCGTGCTCGACACCGACGGGGTGCGCGTCCGCACCGAGGTCGTCGTCGGCGGCACCGTGTCGAACAACAAGGGCATCAACCTCCCCGGCGTCGCCGTGAACGTCCCCGCGCTGAGCGAGAAGGACGAAGCGGACCTCCGCTGGGGGATCCGGCAGGGTGCCGACCTCATCGCGCTGTCGTTCGTGCGCAACGCCGCCGACGTCGACCGCGCCCACGAGATCATGGACGAAGAGGGCAAGCGCCTCCCCGTCATCGCGAAGATCGAGAAGCCGCAGGCCGTCGACGCGCTCGAGGAGATCATCGACGCCTTCGACTCGATCATGGTCGCCCGCGGTGACCTCGGCGTCGAGCTCCCGCTCGAGGCCGTCCCGATCGTGCAGAAGCGCGCCGTCGAGCTCTCCCGCCGCATGGCGAAGCCGGTGATCGTCGCGACGCAGATGCTCGAGTCGATGATCTCGTCGCCGATCCCGACCCGCGCCGAGACGTCCGACGTCGCGAACGCGGTGCTCGACGGTGCCGACGCCGTGATGCTCTCCGGCGAGACCAGCGTGGGCGAGTACCCCGTGCAGACCGTCCGCACCATGGCACGCATCGTCGAGTCGACCGAGGACCACGGCCTCGAGCGCATCGCGCCGCTCGGCACCAAGCCGCGCACCCTCGGTGGTGCGATCACGCTCGCCGCGGTCGAGATCGCCGAGTTCACCGAGGCGTCGTACCTCTGCGTCTTCACCGAGTCCGGTGACTCGGCCCGCCGCATGTCGCGTCTCCGCCACGGGCTGCCGATCATCGCGTTCACGCCGAACGAGGCCACGCGTCGCCGCATGGCGCTCACCTGGGGCGTCCGCTCGTTCCTGGTGCCGCGCATGAAGCACACCGACGAGCTGTTCGGTCAGGTCGACGACGTCCTGATCCACAACGGCCTCGCCGCACCCGGTGACCGCGTCATCGTGACGGCCGGCTCGCCTCCCGGACTCGAGGGCTCGACGAACGACCTCCGCGTGCACCGCGTGGGCGACGCGCACGCCGAGGCCGCACCGGCGTACGTTCGGGACTAGTCCCGCGGATCGCGCGAGGGCGCGGACGGGAGGCGCGGTGCAGCTCACTGCACCACCTCCGGTCCGCGCCCGCTCGCGTCCAGAGCCCCATCCCGTCGACAGGAGACGATCGCGATGAGTGAGCGGAGCCTCCGGTCCGAGACGGTGGGCCGACGGCCCACGGACGTCCGCCGATGGCGACGGTACCTGGCCGACGAACGCGCGGAAGGCGCCGTCTACCGCAATCTCGCCGCCCGTCGCGAGGGTGAGGAGCGGGAGATCCTGAGCGCCCTCGCGGAGGCCGAGGGCCGGCACGAGCAGCACTGGATCGAGCTGCTCGGCAACGACATCGGCCGACCGTTGCGCGGCAGCCTGCGGACGCGGGTCCTCGCCGGACTGGCGAAGCGGTTCGGGTCGGTGTTCGTGCTCGCGCTCATGCAACGCGCCGAGGACCGCTCGCCGTACGCCGACGACGCGGACGCGACCGCGAGCATGGCAGCAGACGAACGGATCCACGGCGAGGTGGTCCGCGGGCTGGCGAACCGCGGCCGGATGCGGCTGTCCGGCACGTTCCGGGCGGCGGTCTTCGGCGCGAACGACGGGCTGGTCTCGAACCTCGCACTCATCATCGGCATCAGCGCCTCGGGAGCGGATCGGCACTTCGTGCTCCTGAGCGGGATCGCGGGGCTGCTCGCGGGTGCCCTGTCGATGGGCGCGGGGGAGTACGTGTCGGTTCGGTCCCAGCGCGAGCTGCTCGAGGCGTCGTCACCGCATCCGGACGCGAACCGGGCCGTCGCGGACCTCGACGTCGACGCGAACGAGCTCGCCCTGGTCTACCGGGCGCGGGGTATGCCCGAGCACGAGGCCGAGGCCCACGCGACCGACGTGCTCGCCGGGCTCGGAACCGGGCCGGACACCAGGTCCACCCGGGCGGTCGACGACCACGAGGCAGTCGGCAACGGCATGAGCGCGGCGATCTCGAGCTTCCTGTTCTTCGCGTCTGGTGCGATCATCCCGGTGCTGCCCTACCTGTTCGGGCTCGACGGCTGGACCGCGGTCGCCGTGGCCGGGTTCCTGGTCGGGATCGCCCTGCTCGGCACCGGCGCCGTCGTGGGCGTGCTCAGCGGTGCCTCGCCGCTCCGTCGGGCACTGCGGCAGCTCGCGATCGGTTTCGGCGCCGCGGTGGTCACGTACCTGCTCGGGCTGCTCTTCGGGACCGGATCGGCGTAGCGACCGCCGGCTACCGGCGGACGGCGGCTCGCGGGGGCAGGAGCAGCAACGCCGCCGCCCCGACCACGATCAGCGCGATCCCGGCGAAGACCATGAACACGGTCAGGGCGAGGCCCGGCGCGAACAGCACCGCGATGCCGCCGAGGATCGACAGCACCCCGCTGACGACCGTCGGGATGCGGGAGGAACCGGGGTGTCCGGCGAACCCGCCGACGAGCGACGCGATGCCCTCGATGACGAACCCGATCCCCGCGAGCACGGCGTAGACCACGAGCGGGACGGCAGGGTCGAGGAGCGTGACCAGGCCGGCGACCGCGACGAGCACCCCGACCACGCCGGAGGTCCACCGCCACACGGGCGGCGTCCCGTGGCCGCGGACCGCTGCGAACACACGCATCACGCCGGCGACGACGAGGTAGACGCCGAAGAGCAGTGCGACGACGACGAGGGACGGCCGGGGCCAGACGATCGCGACGATGCCGAGCGCGATGGCGACGACGGACGTCACGATGACGAACACCCGGAACGTCCGGACTGCACGGGAATCCACGAGCACTCCTCCCTGATCGGAGCTGGACGACCTGGACAGTACCCGGAGCACGACCGGCCCGCCCGCCCGTGCAACCGGATGCAACCCCTGTCCACGTAGCGTCGCGGACAGGCGCGCGGATCGTGCGCCCCGACAGCGTCGTCGAAAGGGCACCACCATGACCATCGCAGCATCGCCCACCACCTACGCCGCACCCGGCGAGGCAGGATCACTCGTCTCGTTCCGACCGAGGTACGACCACTTCATCGGGGGCGAGTACGTCGCCCCGACCGGCGGCCAGTACTTCGAGAACCCGACACCGGTCACCGGGCGGGTCTTCACCGAGGTCGCCCGCGGCGACTCCACCGACGTGGACCGCGCCGTGCAGGCCGCGTGGAAGGCGTTCCCCGCGTGGGGGAAGACCAGCGTCACCGAGCGGGCGAACATCCTCAACAGGATCGCCGACCGGATGGAGCAGAACCTCGAGCTCCTGGCGGTCGCGGAGACGTGGGAGAACGGCAAACCGATCCGCGAGACCCTCGGTGCGGACATCCCGCTCGCGATCGACCACTTCCGCTACTTCGCGGGGGCCATCCGCGCGCAGGAGGGTTCAACGGGGGAGATCGACCACGACACCGTGGCGTACCACTTCCACGAGCCGCTCGGCGTCGTCGCCCAGATCATCCCGTGGAACTTCCCGATCCTGATGGCGGTGTGGAAGCTCGCGCCGGCCCTCGCCGCCGGCAACTGCGTCGTCCTGAAGCCCGCAGAGCAGACGCCGGCGTCGATCCACGTGCTCGTCGAGCTGATCCAAGACCTCATCCCCGCCGGCGTGCTCAACGTCGTGAACGGCTTCGGGTTCGAGGTCGGTGCCCCGCTCGCGCAGCACCCGGACGTCCGGAAGGTGGCGTTCACGGGGGAGACGACCACCGGCCGGCTCATCATGCAGTACGCGTCGCAGAACCTCATCCCCGTGACGCTCGAGCTCGGCGGCAAGAGCCCGAACGTGTTCTTCGCCGACGTCGCCCAGGAGCACGACGCGTTCTACGACAAGGCACTCGAGGGGTTCGCGTTCTTCAACCTCAACCAGGGCGAGGTGTGTACCTGCCCGTCCCGCGCGCTCGTCGCGAAGGAGATCTACGACGGGTTCGTCGCCGACGGCCTCGACCGCGTGCGTGCGGTGCAGCAGGGGCACCCGCTCGACATGTCGACCATGATCGGCGCCCAGGCGTCGAACGACCAGCTCGAGAAGATCCTGAGCTACATCGACATCGGCAAGCAGGAGGGGGCGAAGCTCCTGACCGGTGGCGAGCGAGCCGACCTCGGCGGCGAGCTGTCCGGCGGGTACTACGTCACCCCGACCGTCTTCGAGGGCGACAACGCGATGCGCATCTTCCAGGAGGAGATCTTCGGGCCGGTCCTGGCGCTCACGTCCTTCAGCGGCTACGACGACGCCATCTCCATCGCCAACGACACCCTGTACGGTCTGGGCGCCGGTGTGTGGAGCCGTGAGGCCACCACCCTCTACCGGGCAGGTCGTGACATCCAGGCCGGACGCGTGTGGGAGAACACCTACCACCAGTACCCGGCCGGTGCGGCCTTCGGCGGCTACAAGCAGTCCGGGGTCGGGCGCGAGAACCACAAGATGATGCTCGACCACTACCAGCAGACGAAGAACCTGCTGGTCTCCTACGCAGAAGGGCCGATGGGGTTCTTCTGATGAGCACCGACCGCGTCGCGGTCACGCCGGCGGCGAGCGACCTGCTCAGGTCCCTCGCCGCCCGGCACGGCCCGCTCATGTTCCACCAGTCCGGCGGCTGCTGCGACGGCTCGAGCCCGATGTGCTACCCCGTCGGCATGTTCATGACCGGGCCGGGCGACGTGCTGCTCGGGGCGCTCGAGGTCGACGGCATCGACCCCGTCGAGGTCTTCATGTCGAGGGCCCAGTTCGAGTACTGGAAGTACACCCACCTCACGATCGACGTCGTCGACGGGCGCGGCGGCGGCTTCTCGCTCGAGGTACCCGAGGGCAAGCGGTTCCTCACCAGGTCCCGGATGTTCACCGACCCAGAACTGGAGGATCTCGGCCTGGTCCCGGCCACCCACCGGACGTAGGCTGGCCGTACCCCGGCGCGACGGCGCGACGGCGGACCCGAGGACGGAGGACGCATGCGCGCACCCCGACCGAGATCCGTTCGTCCCCTCGTCGCCGACTCCTGGCGCCGCTCCGCGGGCGTCGACCCCGATGGTGTCCCACGGGTCGCCCTCGGAGCCGACGAACTCGACGCCGCCCGGCGCGACGGGCCGCTCGCCACGCTGCTGCCGATCGTCCGCCGGCTGCTCGTCGACGACACGCGGTCGGCCGGCTGCGTCGTGGCCGTCGGTGACGCGTCCGGCCGGCTCGTCTGGGTGGACGGCGCCCGGACCGCTCGACGGGCAGCAGAGGACATGGGGTTCGTCCCCGGCGCCGACTGGGCAGAGGAACACGTCGGTACGAGCGCACCAGGTACCGCACTCCGCATCGACCGTGCCGTGCAGATCCGCAGCGACGAGCACTACGCGACCGCGGTGAAGCCCTGGTCCTGCACGGCGGTCCCGGTGCACGACCCGTCCGGACGCGCGGTCGGTGTGCTCGACATCACCGGCGACGACCGTGCGGTCGAACGGCACACGCTGCCGCTCGTGCGTGCGACGGTCGCGGCGGTCGAAGCGGAACTCGCCCTCGCCACACTCCGGACCCCGACTCCCTCGGTGGTCGTGCCCGCCGAGGCCGAACTCGCCCTGCTCGGCTCCGACACCGCGACGCTGCACGTCGACGGCCGAGCGGTGGCGCTGTCGGCCAGGCACTCGGAGATCCTCGCGGTGCTCGCGACCGCCCCGGCGGGGATGGCCGCTGCTGACCTCGCCGACGCCGTCTACGGCGACCCCGGTGCGGTGGTCACGCTCCGCGCCGAGGTGGTGCGGCTCCGCCGCGTGCTGTCGTCGGCCGCACCGTCGGTGACGCTCGCCTCCCGCCCGTACCGGGTCGGCGGTGTCCGGACCGACGTCGACGGCGTGCTGTCCGCGCTCGACCGCGGGGCGCGCCTCCAGGCCGTCAGCCGGTACCCGGGACCCGTCCTGCCCGGCTCCGCCGCGCCCGGCGTGGACGCGCTCCGCGACCTGGTGCGCGGTCGGTTCCGCGAGGCGGTCGTGTCCGACGGGTCATCCGACGCGTTGCTCGCCTGGTCCCGTACCCCCGATGGTTCCTCGGATGTGCGCGTGCTGCGAGCGCTGCTCGCGACGCTGCCGCCGCGGTCGCCCCGCCGTGCCGGGCTGGTGGCCGCGGTGGAAGCGCTCGAAGGTCCGTGACCGGACGCACCGGCCTGGAGGCACGGGTCGGGCTGGTATCGTGAGTCACCTCGCGAGTGTGGTGGAATCGGCAGACACGGGGCACTCAAAATGCTCTGCCTCACGGCGTGCGGGTTCAAGTCCCGCCACTCGTACTGCAAGCAGCGCTCCCGACGTCTAGTAGGCTTTCGGACGTGAGTGACTCAGAAGCAACTGCAACAGCACCCCGCCGTGTCGTCGTCGCCGAGGACGAGTCGCTCATCCGTCTCGACATCGTCGAGATCCTCCGCGACAACGGGTTCGACGTCGTCGGCGAAGCGGGTGACGGCGAGACCGCCGTGCAGCTCGCGACCGACCTCCGCCCGGACCTCGTCATCATGGACGTCAAGATGCCCCAGCTCGACGGCATCTCCGCGGCCGAGAAGCTCTCGAAGAACCACATCGCCCCGGTCGTCCTCCTCACGGCGTTCAGCCAGAAGGAGCTCGTCGAGCGTGCGACCGAGGCCGGAGCGCTCGCGTACGTCGTGAAGCCCTTCACGCCGAACGACCTGCTCCCCGCGATCGAGATCGCCCTCTCGCGGCACCAGCAGATCATCACCCTCGAAGCCGAGGTCGCCGACCTGGTCGAACGCTTCGAGACCCGCAAGCTCGTCGACCGCGCCAAGGGCCTGCTCAACGAGAAGATGGGCCTCACCGAGCCCGAGGCGTTCCGGTGGATCCAGAAGGCCTCGATGGACCGCCGCCTGACCATGCACGACGTCGCCAAGGCGATCATCGAGCAGCTCAGCGCGAAGAAGTAGTCGCTCACACCCGCTCCTTCCCGAAACGCCGCCGTTCTCGGCGGCGTTTCGCGGTTCCGGCGGCGTTCCGTGTCTCCGGTGGTGTCCATCTGCGAAGGTGGAGCCGTGAACGACGTCGTGATCCGTGCCTCCCGTCCGTCCGACATGCCGGCGGTTGCCGACCTGCGGTGGCGGTGGAGCATCGAGGAGGACGGCCGACAGGCCGCGCAGACGCCCGAGTCGTACCGCGACGCCATGACGGACTTCGCCGTCGCCCACCCGGAGTCGCACCGGTGCGTCGTCGCCGAGCGCGACGGCGTCGTGCTCGGGATGGCGTGGTTGGCGCTCGTCGCCCGGCCGCCGGCACCGGACCGCCCGGGTGGCCGCATCACGGCCGACGTGCAGACCGTGTACGTGCACCCGGACCTGCGTGGGCGCGGGGTCGCGGGTCGACTCGTCGCCCGGCTGCTCGAGATCGCCGACGAGCTCGGATCCGAGCGCACGTCGGTCCACTCGAGCGTGGACGGCGAACGGCTCTACCGGCGGCTCGGCTTCGGCGACGCCCGGCTGCTGCTGCAGCGGCCTCCGGAGGACTGACCGCGGCCGCCGTCGTTCAGCCGCGTGCGGGGAGCTGCTGCAGCGTCCAGGCGTTCTCGTCCGGGTCGGTGAAGAACACGAACCGCCCCCAGGCCATCTCGTCAACGCCGACGGCGTCCACCCCGAGGCCCTGCAGGTGTGCGAGGGCCTCGTCGGCATCCGGGACGACGACCTGGATGGACTTCAGCGACCCTGGCAGCACGTCGGGCGACATGATGCCCTGGCCGAACGCGATCGAGCAGGCGGACCCGGGAGGGGTTGCCTGCACGAACCGGACGTCGTCCGAGACACGCTGGTCGTGGTCGATGGTGAAGCCGATGCGTTCGTAGAACTCTCGGGAACGGTCGACGTCGCTGACGGGGACCATGATGAGTTCGATCTTCCAGTCCATGCCGGACTCCCTGCGTCGGAGCGGTCGGTCAGCGCCGCTCGCGGATCATGTTCGTGATGCGCACGGTGGAGCAGCGTCGCCCCTGCTCGTCGGTGAGGACGATCTCGTGGGTCGTCAGCGTGTTGCCGAGGTGGATCGCGGTGCACGTGCCGGTGACGATGCCGCTGGTGGCACTCCGCGAGTGCGAGGCGTTCAGCTCGATGCCGACCGCGTACCGACCGGGTCCGGCGTGCACGTTCGCGGCCATCGAGCCGAGGCTCTCCGCCAGGACGACGTACGCCCCGCCGTGCAGGAGCCCGACCGGCTGCCGGTTGCCCTCGACCGGGATGGTGCCGACGGCGCGCTCCGCGGAGAGCTCCGAGATGACCATGCCCATCTTGTCGGCGAGCTCGCCCATCCCGCGGTCCGCGAGGCGTTCGTCGACGGGGCCGGTGGTGGTCGCTTCGTCGGTCACGCGCTGGGACTCCCGTGTCGGATGGCGTCGGTAGGCTGTCCGGGTGTCGGACTCCGCAAAGCCTACCCTCATGGTCATCGACGGCCACTCGCTCGCCTTCCGGGCCTTCTACGCGCTCCCGGTGGACAGCTTCGTGAACCGCGACGGGCAGCACACGAACGCCATCCACGGCTTCATCTCGATGCTGCTCATGCTCCTCCAGCGCGAGAAGCCGACCCACCTGGCGGTCGCGTTCGACATCTCGCGGTTCTCGTTCCGCACCCGTGAGTACGAGGACTACAAGGGCACCCGTTCCGAGACTCCTGCGGAGTTCAAGGGCCAGATCCCGCTCCTGCAGCAGGCGCTCGAGGCGATGGGCATCACCACCGTCACGAAGGAGGACTACGAGGCGGACGACATCCTCGCGACCCTCTCCTCGCAGGGTGCAGCGCAGGGCTACCAGGTCTACGTGGTGTCCGGCGACCGCGACTCCATCCAGCTCGTGAACGACGACGTCACGCTGCTGTACCCGTCCGTCCGCGGCGTCTCCGAACTGACGCGGTACGACCGCGACAAGGTCTACGAGCGCTACGGCATCGAGCCGCACCAGTACCCCGACATCGCCGCACTCGTGGGCGAGACCAGCGACAACCTGATCGGTATCGACAAGGTCGGCGAGAAGACCGCCGTCAAGTGGATCACCCAGTACGGCTCGCTCGACGGCGTGCTCGAGCACGCGGACGAGATCAAGGGCGTCGTGGGCAACAACCTGCGCGAGCAGAAGGACCGGGCGATCCGGAACCGCAGGCTGAACCGCCTCGTCACCGACGTCGAGCTGCCGGTCGGTCCGGGGGACGTCGCGCTCCGCCCCCTCGACGAAGCCGCTGTCCGCGAGCTGTTCGCCAAGCTGCAGTTCCGCACGCTGCTCGACCGCGTGTTCAAGGTCGCCGGGAACGGCGAGACCGGTGAGGCCCCCGCGGTCGAGGGCGGTGTCGACGACGGTGGACCAGCCTCGCCGACGGTGAAGACCCTGATCGACGAAGAGCTCGGCTACTGGCTCGAGCGGAAGAACGCCGCAGCAGCCGAGAACGGGTACGGCGTCGCGGTGGAGGTCATCGACGGCCGCCTCAGCGCCATCGGGATCGCCACCCACGACGACGCCGTCCTGGTCCCGGGCGGCAGCGGTGCGAAGGACTACGAGCAGCTGACCGCGTGGTTCGCGTCCGACGCCCCGAAACACTTCCACGACGCCAAGGCCGCGGTGAAGGCGCTCGGCACCGCCGGCATCGCGGTGAACGGCATCGCCGGTGACGCCCGCATCATGGGCTGGCTGGCGAACCCGGGCAAGCAGGGCCAACCGCTCACCGACCTCGTCTACCAGGAGCTCGGTGAAGAGCTCCCGACGGCGGACCCGAACCAGCTCGTCCCGGAGACCGACCCCGTGAACGTCGGCGTGCACGCCTGGTACGTCCTCCGCGTGACGACGGCGCTCCGGGCTCGCATCGACGCCGGGTCGCTTGGGGTCCTCGACGACATCGAGCTCCCGCTCGTGTCGGTCCTCGCCGACATGGAGACCACCGGCGTCGGCATCGACCGCCCGGTGCTCACGAACCTCTCGAAGGAGCTCGGGGAACGCGCGGCCGACCTCGCGCAGCAGGCGTTCGCCGAGATCGGGCACGAGGTCAACCTCGGTTCGCCGAAGCAGCTGCAGGAAGTGCTCTTCACCGAGCTCGCGATGCCGAAGACCCGCAAGACCAAGACGGGCTTCTCGACCGACGCCGCGAGCCTGGCCGACCTGCAGGAGCAGCACCCGCACCCGTTCCTGGGGCTCCTGCTCCAGCACCGTGACGCCACGAAGCTCCGGCAGATCGTGGACACGCTCGACGCCGCGGTCGTCGACGGCCGCATCCACACCCGGTACGAGCAGACCGGCAGCAGCACCGGCCGCATCTCCTCGACCGACCCGAACCTGCAGAACATCCCGGTCAAGACCGCCGTAGGTCGTCGGGTCCGTTCCGCGTTCGCCGTCGCCGAGCCGTACACGACGCTCCTCACCGCGGACTACTCGCAGATCGAGATGCGGATCATGGCGCACCTCTCCGGCGACCCCGGGCTGATCCAGGCCTTCAACGAGGGCGAGGACCTGCACCGCTTCGTCGGCGCCCGGGTGTTCGGTGTCGAGCCGGCGGACGTCTCGCCGGAGATGCGCACGAAGGTCAAGGCGATGTCGTACGGCCTCGCGTACGGACTCAGCGCGTTCGGCCTGTCCAAGCAGCTCCGCATCGAGCAGAGCGAAGCCCGCACCCTGATGACCGAGTACTTCGCCCGATTCGGCGCGGTGCGGGACTACCTCCGCAACGTGGTCGAGCAGGCCCGTGAGGACGGCTACACCGAGACGATCTTCGGCCGTCGTCGTCCGTTCCCCGACCTCAAGAGCCCGAACCGCGTCCTCCGCGAGAACGCCGAGCGTGCTGCGCTGAACGCCCCGATCCAGGGCTCGGCCGCCGACATCATGAAGATCGCGATGCTCGGCGTCGCGGCCGACCTGCGCGACGGCGAGATGGGCACGCGGCTGCTGCTCCAGGTGCACGACGAACTCATCCTCGAGGTCGCCCCGGGGGAGCAGGACCGCGTGGAGGAGATCCTGCGGACCCGGATGGGCGGCGCGGCCGACCTCACCGTCCCGCTCGACGTGTCCGTCGGCTCCGGCCCCAACTGGGAGGCCGCCGCGCACTGACCCGCGACTGGTCACGACACCACGCTCGGGTTCGCCGGGTGGTCGCTGCCCGTCGGTTCGGCGGCGTCGGAGCCACGTTCTTCGACCGGTTGGGGGTGCGCGCGCGGGGTGTTGTGACCGGTCGCCGGGTGCCACGTCCCCCATCCCGGGCCGCACCCGCACCCGCACGCCCGCACCCGCACGCCCGCACCCGCACGCCCGCACCCCGCCCGGACACACGCCTGCACCCCGCCGCCTCCACCCCGCACGGACACACGCCTGCACCCCGCCCGCCTTCGCCCCGCCCGCGACTGGTCACAACATCCCGCTCAGGTTCGCCGGGTGGACGCAGACCGTCGTCTGGGCGCTCTCTGACCAACGTTCTTTGACCGGCCGAGGGCGTGCGCGCGGGGTGTTGTGACCGGTCGCCTGGTGCCACTTCTCCCATCCCGCGACGCACCCGCACGCCTGTACCTTGCGCGCCTGCCTCGCGCGCCTGCGCTGCGCGCCGACGCCGCCGTCGCCTTCCCCGCGACTGGTCACAACACCCCGCTCAGGTCCGCCGGGTGGTCGCGAAGGGTCGTTTGGGTAACCTCTGCGCGACGTTCTCTGACCGGTCGGGAATGTGCGCGCGGGGTGTTGTGACCAGTCGCGCAGGCGGGTGGCGGGCGCGAGCACGAGGCCGGCGCGCGTCGGTAGGGTCGAGGCATGACCGAAGACCGTCCCGCCCGCCAGCCCTCCGCCGTCGACCGTGTGGCCGAGGAGTGGGTGACCACCCTCGTCGACCTCGACCCGACGGTCGCCACCTACATCGGCGTCCCCGGGCGCACGGGGGAGTACGGCGACACCTCGCCGGCCGGGGCAGCCGCGATGGCGGACGCGGCGAAGGCGGCCGCTCGTTCCCTGGCCGCTGCGGAGCCGGTGGACGCCGTCGACCGCGTGACGAAGACGGACCTCGGCGCCGAGCTCGCCCTCGTCGTCGAGTCGTACGACCGGAAGCTCCACCTGCGTGACCTCAACGTCATCGCCAGCCCCGCGCAGTCGCTCCGCGAGATCATCGACCTGATGCCGACCGCCACGGCATCGGACTGGGACGACATCGCCAACCGCGTCGGCGCGTTGCCGGACGCGCTGGAGGGGTTCCGCGAGACCCTGCTCGAGGGCACGCGCGAGGACGTCACCCCGGCCAGGCGCCAGGTCGAGCTCGTCGCCGAGCAGGCGGCTCGGAGCGGAGCCGAGGACGGCTTCTTCCGACAGCTCGCCGAGAGTGCGGCACTCGACGACGGGTCGCCCGTCCCGGACGCCGTGCGGGCGGAGCTCGCCCGTCGTGGCGAGGTCGCCGCCGCGTCCTTCCGGTCGTTCGGGCGCTTCCTCGAGCACGAGCTGATGCCACTGGCGACCCCGGTGGACGCCGTCGGCCGTGATGCCTACGAACTGCACTCCCGGCACTTCCTCGGTGCCGTCGTCGACCTCGACGAGACGTACGAGTGGGGGCTCGAGGAGCTCGCACGCATGCGGTCGGAGCAGGAGCGCATCGCGGACCGCATCGAACCCGGCGCGTCGGTCGCCCGCGCGGTCGAGGTGCTCGACGCGGACCCGGCCAGGATGCTGCACGGCACCGACGCCCTGCAGCGGTGGATGCAGGAGACGAGCGACGCCTCGATCCGAGCGATGGACGGCGTGTACTTCGACATCGCCGACCCGATCAAGCGCCTCGAGTGCCGCATCGCCCCGACGCAGGAGGGCGGGATCTACTACTCCGGTCCGTCGGACGACTTCTCGCGGCCCGGCCGGATGTGGTGGTCCGTGCCGCAGCGGGTGACCGAGTTCCAGACCTGGCGCGAGAAGACGACCGTCTACCACGAGGGCGTCCCCGGACACCACCTGCAGATCAGCCAGGGCGTCTACAACCGCGGCGAGCTGAACACCTGGCGCCGGCAGCTCTCCGGGTCGTCCGGCCACGTCGAGGGCTGGGCGCTCTACGCGGAGCGGCTGATGGAGCAGCTCGGGTTCCTCGACGACGAGGGCGACCGGCTCGGGATGCTCGACGGGCAGCGCATGCGGGCGGCCCGCGTCGTCCTCGACATCGGCGTCCACCTGCAGAAGACCAACCCGGACGGCGGCGGCTGGACGTGGGAGTACGCGCTCGACTTCATGCGCGAGAACGTCAACATGGACGACGCGTTCATCCGGTTCGAGGTCGCCCGCTACTTCGGGTGGCCGGGACAGGCGCCGTCCTACAAGGTCGGACAGCGCGTCTGGGAGTCGATCCGTGACGAGGTCGCGGCGCGCGAGGGTGCCGCGTTCGACCTGAAGTCCTTCCACCACCGCGCGCTGGCGCTCGGGAGCATCGGCCTCGACACGCTCCGGTCGGCGCTGCTCGACTGACCGCACCGGTTCGTGTGACGCCCCGCGACACGGGTGACACACCCGCTTGTGGGGGGTCGCGCGCACCGGTTAGACTTGTGCGGCGCAATCCGCGTCACCACAATCAACCGCCACCGCGATGCCATGTGGGAGTCATTCTCCCGTGTCGCCCTGGCCCGACTCATGTCCGTTCGGAGCAATCTCTACATGACAACCACTACGACCAAGGCTCCTAAGCAGGTCGCCATCAACGACATCGGTTCGGCTGATGACTTCCTGGCCGAGGTCGAGAAGACCCTGAAGTTCTTCAACGACGGCGATCTCATCTCCGGCACCGTCGTGAAGATCGACCGCGACGAGGTCCTCCTCGACGTCGGTTACAAGACCGAGGGCGTCATCCCCTCGCGCGAGCTCTCGATCAAGCACGACGTCGACCCCAACGAGGTCGTCAACGTCGGTGACGAGGTCGAGGCCCTGGTTCTCCAGAAGGAGGACAAGGAAGGCCGCCTCATCCTGTCGAAGAAGCGTGCGCAGTACGAGCGTGCGTGGGGCGACGTCGAGAAGATCAAGGAGTCCGACGGGGTCGTCACCGGCACCGTCATCGAGGTCGTCAAGGGTGGCCTCATCGTGGACATCGGTCTCCGTGGCTTCCTCCCGGCTTCGCTCATCGAGCTGCGTCGCGTCCGCGACCTGACGCCGTACCTCGGCCAGGAGATCGAGGCGAAGATCCTCGAGCTCGACAAGAACCGCAACAACGTGGTCCTCTCGCGCCGCGCCCTGCTCGAGCAGACGCAGTCCGAGTCGCGCACCACGTTCCTCAACAACCTCCACAAGGGCCAGGTCCGCAAGGGCGTCGTCTCGTCGATCGTCAACTTCGGTGCGTTCGTCGACCTCGGCGGCGTCGACGGTCTCGTCCACGTCTCGGAGCTCAGCTGGAAGCACATCGAGCACGCCAGCGAGGTCGTCGAGGTCGGTCAGGAAGTCACCGTCGAGATCCTCGAGGTGGACCTGGACCGCGAGCGCGTGTCGCTCTCGCTCAAGGCCACCCAGGAAGACCCGTGGCAGGTCTTCGCCCGCACCCACGCGATCGGTCAGATCGCACCGGGCAAGGTCACGAAGCTCGTGCCGTTCGGTGCCTTCGTCCGCGTCGCGGACGGCATCGAGGGCCTCGTCCACATCTCGGAGCTCTCGAACAAGCACGTCGAGCTCGCCGAGCAGGTCGTCTCGGTCGGCGACGAGGTCTTCGTGAAGATCATCGACATCGACCTCGACCGTCGCCGCATCTCGCTCAGCCTCAAGCAGGCGAACGAGGGCGTCGACCCCGAGGGCAGCGAGTTCGACCCGGCGCTCTACGGCATGCCGACGGAGTACGACGACAAGGGTGACTACAAGTACCCGGACGGCTTCGACCCGGACACCAACGAGTGGCTCGAGGGCTACGACACTCAGCGCGAAGAGTGGGAGCGTCAGTACGCCGCCGCTCAGGGTCGCTGGGAGGCGCACAAGGCGCAGGTCGCCAAGTCGCTGACCGAAGAGGCGCAGGGTGGCTTCGACCTCCCGGCCAGCGCTTCCTCGTCGTTCACGAGCGAGCAGGCCGGTCAGGGCACCCTGGCCGACGACGCATCGCTCGCGGCGCTCCGCGAGAAGCTCAGCTCGACCAACTGATCGAGCCGGTGCTGCCTTGCGTAGCACCGAGTGCGCCGGAAGCCCGGCACCCCGAGAGGGTGCCGGGCTTCCGGCGTTTCGGGAGCGTCCGACCCGTACGCTGTTGCCGTGCGCATCATCGGACTGACGGGCGGCATCGCCGCGGGGAAGTCGACCGTGTCGCGTCGGTGGGCCGAGCACGGCGCGGTCATCGTCGATGCGGACCGGCTGGCACGGGACGCCGTCGCTCCCGGCAGCCGGGGGCTTGCACGTGTCGCGGAGCGGTTCGGTCCCGATGTGATCGCTGCCGACGGCTCGCTCGACCGCCCTGCGCTCGGCACGGTCGTGTTCGCTGATCCAGCGGCACGGAAGGACCTCGAGGCGATCACCCACCCGGAGGTGTGGCGCCTCGCCCAGCTCGCGTTCGACGCCGCCGCCGCAGCGGACCCCGACGCGGTCGTGGTGTACGACGTGCCGCTCCTCGCCGAGGCGAAGGCGGACCGCCCGCTGCAGTTCGACGCCGTCGTGGTCGTCGACGCCCCGGCGGCCGACCGCATCGAACGACTCGTGGCACACCGTGGGATGTCCCGTGCCGAGGCCGAACGGCGCGTCGGTGCACAGGCCTCCGACGCGGAGCGCCTCGCGCTCGCGGACCACGTCGTCGACGCCACGGGCTCCGTGGCCGACACCATCCGGTCCGCGGACGAGGTGTGGTCCCGGGTCGGACGATGAGGCACCGTCTGCTGATCGTCATCGCGCTGGTCGTCCTGGTGGCGATCGGCGCCGCGGCACTCGTCGCGGCGAACGTGATGGGCGAGCAGCGCGTCGAGGACCACGGACGGCAGCCCGCGAACGCCCAGCCACGCAACACACACGGTCCGCAGGACGAGTTCCACCGCTTCCGGCTCGGCGCGATCGACGGCGAGCGGCTGGAGCCGAACCGTGACGACTTCGCGGCCAGGACGGCGTCGGACGGCCCGCTGCTCCTGTTCCTCCCCGCCACCAGGGCGAAGCCCGCCCAGTACCAGCGCTTCCTCACCACGGCGCTCGGTGACGGCTACCACGTGCTCGGGCTCGACTACTGGAACCTCGGCAAGACCCTGTCCGGCACGTGCGAGGCCGATCCGCAGTGCTACGGACAGGTGCAGCGGAACCGGTTCGACGGCACGAGGCAGTCCGAGTTCAGCAAGGTGTCTCCGGCCGGATCGATCGTCTCCCGGTTCCGCGACGCCATCGCGCACCTCGACGACGTCGACCCGAAGGGCGGCTGGGGCCGCTTCGTCGCCTCGAACGAGGACATCGCCTGGCAGGACATCGTCGTCGCCGGGCACTCGCAGGGCGGGGGAGAGGCCGCCTACATCGCGCACATCCGTCCGGTCCTCGGCGCGCTGATGTTCTCGTCGCCGGTGGAGTCACTCGGGCCGGCACACGCGGCGTGGATGGACCGTCCCGGTCGGACCCCTGCGTCGAAGATGTACGCGATCGACGACGTCCGTGACGTCTTCGGTCCGCGCATCCGTGGTTCGTGGCGGGTCCTCGGACTCGACGCACCCGCGACGTCGGGTGGACCGGACGGCCCGTGGCGCACGGACACCGCAGCGCCGCCGGACGGCTGGGACCCGCACGCCATCCTCACCGACATCGAGGTGGGGACGCCGGACGAGTCGCACTCGCGCATCATCAAGGACACCACACCGCTCGCGGACGACGGACAGCCGCGGATGCTCGGGCTGTGGCAGTGGCTGCTCCGGCGGTTCCCGCTCCCCATCGAGCCCGGACCGGATGCCGGTGCCACCGACGTCCCACAGGCGGCCCCGACGACGTCCTCCGGGACGTCATAGGAACGAGAACTACCATTGGGTGGTGCAGCACGATGGTCGATCACCCGAACCCGCACCCGCCGATCTCCGCTCGTTGATCCGGGAGCGCGCCTCCGCGGACACGGATCGCGTCTTCCTCGAGGACGCCCGGTCCGACCGGGTCCTGCGCTACGGCGCCCTCGATGCCGCGGTGGGCGCCTGGGCGTCGACGTTCGACGTGATCGGCATCCCTTCGTCCGGCGCGGTCCTCGTCGACGTCGGCGACCCGCTCGCGTTCGCGGTGGTGCACCTCGCTGCGATCGCCACCGGTCGTCGAGCGGTCCCGGTCGACACCGGACAGCCGGTCACCGAGCCGGCCCGGCTCGCCGACCTGCTCGGTGGAGCCTCCATCGTGGTGTCCGATCGCGAGGTGGACTCGACCATCCCCGGGACGCCCGCCGCGCGCGTCGACCCGGCCACGGGCCTCCCGGCGGACGTCCGTGACGGCGACCTGCCGGGCGATGCCCCGGACGCTCCCGGCGAGGGCTCCGTGGTCCTGTTCACCTCGGGCTCGACGGGCATGCCGAAGGGCGTCGAACTCCCGGAGTCGCAGCTGCTCTTCGTCGCCCGGGCGGTCGCGCAGCACAACCAGCTCGACTCGGACGACCGCGGGTTCAACTCCCTGCCGCTCTTCCACGTCAACGCCGAGGTCGTCGGGCTGCTCGCGACGCTGGTGGCGGGCGCGACGCTCGTGCTCGACCGGCGCTTCCGTCGCACCGGGTTCTGGGAGTTGCTCGCCGAACGGCGCATCACCTGGCTGAACGCGGTCCCGGCGATCCTCGCGGTGCTCGCGAAGACCGGCCCCCTCGACTTCCCGCCCAGCCTGCGCTTCGTCCGCAGCGCGTCGGCGCCACTGCCCGACCCGGTCCGCACGGCGCTCGGCGACACCCCGCTCGTCGTGAGCTGGGGGATGACCGAGGGCGCGAGCCAGATCACCGCGACGCCGCTCGACGCTCCGGCGCGACTCGGCACGGTCGGCGTGCCCGTCGGCTCCGAGGTGCAGGTCCGCGGCGAGGACGGCGCCCCGCTGCCCGCCGGCGAGGTCGGCGCGCTCTGGGTCCGCGGACCCGGCATCGTGCACTCGTACCTGTTCGGCCGCGCGGCGGAACGCTTCGACGCCGACGGCTGGCTCTCCACGGGCGACGTCGGATCGGTGTCGGAGGACGGCTGGGTGTCGCTGGCCGGACGGTCGGACGACGTGATCAACCGCGGCGGCGAGAAGGTCTACCCCTCCGAGGTCGAGGACGTCCTGCTCGGCGACGCCCGCGTGCTCGAGGCCGTCGTGGTCGGACGTCCGCACGACGTACTCGGGAGCGTGCCGATCGCCTACGTGATCCCGCAGCCGGACGAGCCCGTCGACGCCGACGCCCTCGTGGCCGACCTGACCGAGCGGACCATCGCCGAGCTCACCCGCTTCCGGCGGCCGGTCGAGATCGTCGTGGTGCCCGACCTGCCGCGGGCACCCACCGGCAAGATCCAGCGCGCCCGGGTGCGGAGCATGGCGGAGCACTCGTGACCGCGACGGGTACCGGCACGGGAACGGCGGACGCCGCGCCGCGCGTCGCCCCGACCGGCGTGCAGACCCCGACCAGGACCGCGGCGGGGCGGCCGCGGCACCTGTACGAGATCGACGTCCTCCGCATCCTGACGTTCGCGTGCGTGCTCGGCGTGCACACCACGAGCCACACGATGGCGTCGGACGACATCGGCCTCGCCGGGCTGCTGTCGCTGCTGCACTTCACGCGCCTGGTCTTCTTCACCCTGACGGCGTTCGTGCTCGTGTACAGCTACACGATCCGCCCGAAGCCCATGTCGGTGTTCTGGCCGAAGCGCTTCCTGCTCGTCGGCGTGCCCTACCTGGCGTGGTCGTTCGTCTACGTGGCGTCGGCCTGGCTGCTCGACTCCGGGCAACGCGGCGACGTCCCCGCGCTCGTCACGACGTACGCCGAGGGGATCGTCACCGGCACCGCGAAGTACCACCTGTACTTCCTCCTCGTCACGATGCAGGTGTACCTCCTGCTGCCCGCGATCATGTGGGTCGTCCGCAGGACCCGGCGGCACCACGTGACACTGCTCGTCGTCGCGTTCGTCGTGCAGCTCGGCATCTTCGCCTGCTACAAGTACTTCCCGTCGACGGACGCGTGGATGCACGGGTACCAGAAGCAGTTCTTCTTCTCGTACGTGTTCTTCATCATCTCCGGGGCCATCGCTGCCGACCACGCGGACGGGTTCCTCGGCTTCATCCGGAAGTACCGGCGCGCGATCATGTGGTCGTTCGCCGGCGGTGCGCTGCTGACGGTCGTCGTGTTCGCGATCCACCTGCTCGCGGGCAATTCCCCGTACGCCGCCGGGACGCCGCTGCAGCCGATCGAGGTC